>NZ_CABTWO010000012.1 GCF_902488535.1 uncultured Mobiluncus sp. | reverse complement strand
GGGGCGGGGAGCGTTGGGGGCGACTCAGCGAGAGGCTGGGGGTGAGCGTTTTGCGGCAATAGTCGCGCAAAACGCGAGGGGGTACTCCCCCTTCCGCCTCTCGCGAGCGCCCCCGAGCGAACACCCCGCACCAAAATCAACAACCAAACCCAAAAAAACCGCGCCCGCAACACAGCAGCCCTGCGAATTAGGGCACACTCGCCGCAACGCCCTTGTGAAACACAATAAAACCTATTTGAACGTACCCAGATACGGAGATTCCTCCTCCAAACCAATAAAGGCTGCAGCCTGTTCACCAGGCGAGGGGATTATCGGCAACTATGCCAAATTGAGACAGTGCAATCCGGATTTCAGGCAGGAAAATCAGTGGACGCCGGCGAAAATGTCTTCCAGCAGCATCTTCCAGGCTTCCCCGCGGGCGGGAACCCCATCCAACATACCGATGGGAATGCCCACTTCAAACAGGGCTCCGGGATGCTCAGATTCCCAAATGCGCTGAACCGCCAGGGCATCGGGACGTATCGCGTCGGGCAAGCCGCGAATCCAGCTCTCGATTTTGTCCGCCGGGCTGCGCGCATCGACTACCGCCCAGGTTTGATCGACATAGATAACCGAGATGAGTTTCGCCATGGTGCGCCGGTGGGCTTCAATGAGCGAATCCACCAGAGCCAGCACGCAGGTTTGCCCTGGATGGGCCTCTATCAGGGACTTCAGTTCTTCTCCGGAGCGAGCCCGCAAAGCCTCGCCGGGAAGGGTGGTCTTTGGTCCGCCCAGCACGCAGTAGGCATCCTCGCCCAGCCGACCCGCCAGACGCTGCGCAGTTTCCACAATCGACAGGGAAATCGGCGAGGAACCGACCACCACAATCGTGGAACCGGGCTTTTCCAGCAGAGGCACCGGCTCGGGTAAAGCCCTCAGCACATCATCCAGCGCCATCTCGTTGGTGTCTACGGTACCGTTGGCGACAGATTCGGCCAGGTTTTCGCCCCCCGGCACTCCGGCAAACAATTCCGCGGGAAATCCCAGTTCGCTCAGCGCCGCCGCCGGCAGTTTCGGACCGGCAGTAACGCGCGGAGCGGGGGTAATGACACGACCGGCACTCGCGCCAGGCGCCGCCGCCCCTTGCAGACGCGCATCAAAAGCCCCGCCAGACGGCCGAGAAACAGCCCCCGTCGCGCCGGCCAACCCAGCGATTTCACCCGCCGTGGGAGCCGGGGCACTGGGCTCAGGATGCGATTCGCTAATCAGCGAAGCGGCGTCCCCGATTCCCATCTGAGCCATTTGGGCTTCCAGCTGGGCTTGGGCGGCATCGGTATTGGAGCTGAGCTGCGAGCGGGCCTCGTCAAGCAGGTGTTCCAGACCGGGGTCTTTCTTAGCGGAGGAAGTGCCGCCATCATCTCGGGCATTGTCTTTACGGGCAGGCGGCTCGGCAGAAGCGCCGGATTCACGAGCGCCGGGGGGAGCCTGCTTTTTCCGTCCTAAGCCGGCATCGTCAGCTTGCTCCGAGAGGGTCTTGTGGGTGGACTTGGGTCTGGCAGGAGCGGCGCCGGTAGCGTTGCGGAAGCTCTCAGGAGGCTCGCCGACCCCCTCGACTTCCACCAAGACTTCATAGTGTTCCTTGGCGAACATCCCGGCCAGGCCGCCCTTGCGGACTTTTTCGGCTTTGAGCACGGTGACTCGTCGACCCATACGTTTTACTTGGCCGATGAGGACGTCAAGGCGATCGCCTTCAACCAGATATCGCGTGGCTGCCACTTATCGTTCCCATCGTCTCGATCATCACTTTCGCGCCCGATACTTCGGTGTACGAGAGCACCGGCAAGCGCGCTATACCCAGGTTAACAAGTTTTCTCAGCGCTGGGCGTAAGACAGGCGCGCAAACTAAAACAACGGAAAATCCGGTTTGCTCCGCCTGCTCAGTCACTTCGCGAGTCTGGTTCAGGAACGTCTCCATTCGGTCCGGATCCAAAGCCAGTTGCGAACCTTCATCGCCGGGACGCACGCTCTCTAGCAGGGACTGTTCAAAAATCGGGTCCAAAGTAATCACCCGCAGCACCCCGTCCATCACGTACTTTGCCACAATCGAGGGTCCCAGCTCGGCGCGTGCCGCCTCGATGAGCTGCTCAGGTTCGGTGGTTTGCTTGCCTTTCACGGAAAGCGCCTCAAAAATCCGCGGCAGGTCCAAGATGGGAACCTGTTCTTCCAGCAAGCCTTGCAGCACCACTTGGACTTCACCCAAAGACAGCATCGCCGGGATCAGTTCCTCTACCGCGCTCGGGTTCGTCTGGCGCACCCCGTCGACCAGGATCCGCACATCCTCACGAGACAGGAGCCGCGCCGCGTTTTCGCTGACCAACGCCCCCAGGTGGGTAATCAGCACGGAAACACGATCCACTACGGTCGCTCCGCCCAGTTCGGCGTTGTAGCGCAGCTCCACGGGAATCCATTTACCGGTCAAGCCGAACACGGGCTCGTTCGTGATTTCCCCAGGCAGGTCGTCCAGCATATCGCCCAAGGCCAAAACCTTGCCGGGCGGGGCGATGCCGCGGCCGACTTCCACCCCAGACATCCGGATGACGTAGGTGGACACTGGCAGATCCACGGAATCGCGGGTACGCACCGGCGGCAGGACAAAACCCGATTCGAGCGCCACTTTGCGGCGCAGGCCGCGCACTCGCGCCAGCAGGTCGGTGTCGGTGTTCGTGCCCACCAGGTCGATGAGGTCAGGAGCCAGGAGGATTTCAAGCGCGGGGACTCGCATCTGTTCGATGAGCTGTTCAGGGGTTTCGCCTGCGGGTTTGGAGTCATCGTCCTCGACTACGACTTCTTCCTCAGCCTCGACTTGCTTGAGTTTCGCCATGGAGCGCCACCCGGCGTACAGCAGCATGGCGCCGATAATAAAGAACGGGGCCTTCGGCATGGCCGGAATAATCCCCATAAAGACGCAGGCCACCCCGGCGATGAACAGCGCGGCAAAAGACTGAGTCAGCTGGCGAGAGAAGTCCCCACCAATACCGCCCTCGGGAGAATCCTTAGAACGGGTGACAATCACGCCGGTGGCCAAGCTCATCAGCAGGGACGGAATCTGGGAGACCAGACCGTCACCGACCGTCAGCTGGGAATATGTCGAGATTGAGTCGGTAACCGGCATACCCTCCACGACCATGCCGATGATGAAGCCGGCGATGAGGTTGACGATGGTGATAACGATACCGGCGATAGCGTCGCCTTTGACGAACTTGGAACCACCGTCCATAGCGCCGTAAAAGTCAGCCTCGGAGGCGATTTCGGCGCGCCTGGCACGAGCGGTTTCTTCATCGATGAGCCCGGAGTTCAAGTCGGCATCAATAGCCATCTGTTTACCGGGCATAGCATCCAACGTGAAACGCGCCCCGACTTCCGCCACACGTCCCGCGCCGTTGGTAATGACCACGAAGTTGATGATGACCAGGATTACGAACACCACCATACCGACGACGAAGTTGCCGCCTACCACGAAAGTGCCGAACGCCTCGATGACTTTGCCGGCTTTCGCGGAGCCGCCCCCGGAGCCGGGCGTCAAAATCAGTCGGGTCGAGGCGATATTCAAACTCAGCCGGAACAGAGTCAATACCAAAACCAGGGTGGGGAACACCGAAAAGTTCAACGGCTTGGAAACGAACATGGTGGTGAGCAGGGAAATCATGGACAGCATGATGGACATGGTGAGGAAAACGTCCATCATCCACGGCTGCAGCGGGAAAACGAGCAACATGACGATGCCGACAATCCCCACGGGGACTATCAGCTTCGATATTGCGGCGGCATCAAATTTGCCCTTCACGTGCCGGTCTCCTCACGGCCATGGACTCCATTCCTGCTTCATCCTACCGTCAGCCCATCGGCAAACGGGTCTTTTACATTAGCTTTTCGAAGTTTTTTGGGGCCACAACACGTCGTCAGGATTCTTTCTCGAACAGGTAAGACGGCATCTTGTGAACCCCACCGCGGGTCCCGCGCTTCTTCAAAATCAACACGAACGCGAGGACCTGGGCGACCGCGGTGTACAACTCCTCGGGAATCGCCGCACCGACCTCGACCGTGGAATACAAAGTACGCGCCAGCGAAACGTCCTCTACCTGGGGAATCTTTGAATCCTGGGCGACTTCACGAATTCGCGAAGCCACATGATCCACCCCTTTCGCCAGGACTTTCGGGGCGCCTTGACCTGCTTCGTACTTCAGGGCGACCGCGTAGTGGGTCGGGTTCACCACCACTACGTCAGCGTTCGCGGCGTCGGCAATCATCCGGTTGCGGCTCATGGCGATGGCACGAGAGCGGCGCTGCGACTTAATCATCGGGTCGCCTTCGTCCTGTTTGTATTCCTCCTTGATTTCCTGCTTGGACATCTTGGTTTGTTTCTGGTTCTTTTTAAAGATAAACAGCGCGTCCAGGACGGAAACCACGATACCGGCAATAACCGAAGCCCAGATTAATAGCCACATCTTGCCTTGACCATAGGCAATCAAATCCCACAGCGAAATGTGCCCGGCCGCGCCCATCACTTCGGTGACCCCAGAAATGACCACGTACAGCACAATGCCCACGGCAATGGTCTTTAACAGAGCCTTCAAACCATTCCACAGCGGTTGGATGCCAACCACTTTCTTAATGCCCTTGACCACATTCAGGTTCTGAAGTTTGGGTTTCAAGTGTTTGGCGGAGGGGAACACACCTTTGCCTTGGATAATGTTCACCATCACCGCGATGAGCAAAATGGCCAGCATGAATGGCAGCAGCGTCCACAAAATCGTCCCCAGCGAACTGCCTAGGTAACCGATTAGTTCGGGCTGGCTGGGGATTTTTGACAGCGTAACCGCATTAATTGCCTGGTGGCGAGCGTTTTGGAAAGCTGTATAAATCATGGACGGGAGCAGGGCTGCCCCGGCCGCCAGGGAAATCCACCCGGTCAGGTCCTGGGATTTTTGCAGGCCGCCTTCCTCACGAACTTTTTTCAGATGCCGCGGGGTGGCCTTCTCAGTCTTTTCGCCGGAATCGCTCACTGGAACACCCCCTGGAAACTCACCATGACCTTATCCAACAGTTTGTCCACGACCTGGGGAATGACCACCATAATCAGAGGAGCAGTAAACGCGGTCATCATAATCTTCAGCGGGAAGCCCAACGTAAAGGCGTTCATGGCCGGTGCCACCTTGGTCAGCAGACCCAGCCCCATATCGGTGAGGAACAGTACCAGCAACAGCGGGCCGGCAATCTCTATGGACGCCACCATCAGCTCACCGAAACGAAAAACCAGGCGGTCAGCATAGTTGGCCATGTCAAAAACCGCCCCCACCGGCATGGCGTTAAAGGAACGTGCCAGGCCCATTATCAGCAGCTGGTAGCCGTTCGTGGCGAAGAGCATCGCCATCGCCGACAGCTCGTAAACCCGCCCAAAAGTCGCTTGGTTCGTCATGGTCAGCGGGTCGAAGGCCTGCGCCATCGCAAAACCGCCTTCAAAGTCGATTAACGAACCGGCCATCTGGAGCGCCGCGATGATGATGCGCACCATCACCGCCATAGAAAATCCAATGAGGGCTTGAATCAGCAGCTCAAAGAGGAACACGTCCGATTGTGCTATCGGTCCCACCCGACCCATGCAGGCGAACCCCAAAGCCGCTCCCAACATCGCTTTGATACGCCCGGAAATGGCGCGATTATTGAAAGGTGGACAGAAAGCTAGAAAAACGGTGGCACGCACGGTAGCGAGGGCAAAAGCCGTAAATAAAGCGAGATTGATGGTCATAGCCCCACCCCGCCTTAAGAATTCAGCAGGGCTGGAATCCGCGCCATCATGTCCTCGGTGGTGGTGACCAGGGTTTGCAGCATCCAGTAGCCCGTGATGTACAGGGCAATCCCCACGGCGACTGTCTTTGGCACGAAAGTCAGCGTAACTTCTTGGATTTGGGTGATGGACTGGAACAGTGAAATCAGAAAGCCCACGACCAGGGAGGTAATCAAAATGGGTGCCGCCAGCTTGGCCCCCATCAGCATGGCGGTCAACGCGAGGTCCAAAACAGCGGAGGAGTTCATCGGTACGTTCCTATCAAGGTCTTGGTCAACAAGCCCCATCCGTCAACCATGACAAACAATAGAACCTTGAAGGGCATGGAAACCATCACCGGAGGAAGCATCATCATACCCATACTCATGAGGGCGGCGCCCACGACCAGGTCAATGACCAGGAAGGGGATAAACACCACGAACCCGATGATGAAAGCGGAACGAACTTCGGAAATCATAAACGCCGGCACCAGGGTGGTGAAAGGGGTTTCTTCCAGGCTGGGCGGGTTGGGACGGTCCGCAGCGCGAGTCATCAGGGCGATGTCCTCCTCGCGGGTCAGCGGTCCCATGAACTCGCGCACCGGTTTTTCCGCAAGTTTGAACATGTCCTGCACTTGAATCTTGCCGTCCATGTAAGGCTGCACCGCGTCTTGCCAGATAGACGTGATGGTGGGGCTCATGATGAACAGGGACAGGAATATCGCCAATCCGGAAATGACCTGAGTCGGCGGAATCTGGTTCAGCCCCATCGCGTTTCGCGCCATCGCCAAAACGATGAAAATCTTAGTGAAGGACGTCATCATCAGCAGCAGTGACGGCGCTATCGAAAGCACGGTAATCAGCAGGAACACCATGACGGCGGTGGAGGGCGCTTTATCCCAGCCATTGACATTAAGTTGAATCCCGGGCTTTTCTGGATTAATCGGCGCGTTAGGGTCACTAGGGCCGATGATGTCTCCCGGATTCGGTATCGGGTCGGTTTGTCCCGGTTGGAATCCAGTAGAATTCACAAGGGCGGGTTGTCCTGGTTGACTGAATGCGGGGGCTGCCACTGGGCTCGCGGGGGACGCGGTCGAAACGGTCAGCGCCGCGGGCTCGGCGGAAGCATGGGGCATGGAAAAATTAATGGCAAACACCGCGATGACAGCCAGGAACCAAGCCAGCTGCAGACGCAGACGAGCCACGCGCTGTTCCGGGCTCAGCTCCCGGTGTTTCAGGCCAAATCCGAAACGAGAGCTACGGGCGCGGTTTTCCCGCTCGAGGCTGGCGACATCGAAAGGTCCACGCCCAGGAACGAGGGTGTCCACAGTAAAATCGGGGGGCAGGGTGAACGTGATACCCAAGCGTTCCCAGTGAGCGGCGCTGGTGCGATACTGCTCACGAACTGCCTGCCGGAAAGCGGCTTGACGCCGCGCTTGCCGCGCCTGGCGCGTGCGCGCATAGGCTTGAAAGTCCGCCACCGAAGCGGCGTGTTGAGCCAGTAGCACGTCATTCATGCGGATTCACCGCCTGAGCTGCAGGCTTCGAGTTTCCAGCGGCGGAGGGTTGCGGTGCGGCGCTAGTTTTTGCGCTTTCTCCAGACCCGGACTGGGTCGATTTTGCGGGGGCTGCCGGAGCTTTCGCAGCCGGTTTCCGCGGCCCCTTCGCCCCGAACTCGGCGGCAATCTGAGCCGCGAGAGCATCCATCTGTTCCTCAGTGACCTGGGATTTTGGCTTGGCTTTGGTCGGTGAAGGAGCAGGCCGGGTGGGCGTGGCAGGCCGGCTCTGCACCGCGGGTTTGCTCTGCGCTGCGGGACGACCCCCGGCAGCGGGACTCGCCGACTCCGGCGCAGGGCGTGAACCTCTCTCGACACGCTTCGTAGCACGAGCCAACAACTCACCAAAAGGCTTTGTCACCGGCTGATTGGCACGCTCTTGAAACGCCTCGGCGGCAGCGCTCAACTCCGCGGACATTTCTTCGGTGTCATAAATCTCAGCGATAGGAGTGACGGCGGAATCTCCCGCACCCACCAGGAACATCCGCCCGCCAATCTCGATGAGAGCGACTTGGGAAACTCGAGACAGCTGCAGACGAGACACCAAACGCAAGCCCGGACCCTCGTAATCACCGAGGTTGGTGCGCTTAAACCAACGCCACAGCAGCCACATCAGCAGGAAAACGACCACGATTCCCACGATGAACCGCAGGAAAACCATCATGGGGTTCTCGGCGGGCTGACCACTAAACGGCGCGGCCGGGGTGGACACATCGGCGGCGGGGGAACTCGGCGTGGGGCTCCCCGCCGGGGCACTCGAGGCGGAGTCCGGAGTGGGGCCGACCAGTTTCGTATTACCGGTCGGGCTGGGAGTGGCCGGGTCTGAGGTTCCAGAAGCGCTCAGAGCAGCGGCAAGACTATTGAGGCGAACGTAACCGAACGTTGCCCACGCCGCACCGGTCTGTAAAACGCCCAGCAAGCTCACCGCACACCCCTTTTCCGACTAATTCAACCCACTAGGACTGGCTCTGATTCTGTTGGTCGGCCAGAGACACAATCTCCGTAATACGGATACCGTATTCTTCGTCAACCACGACAATCTCACCGCGAGCAATCAAGCGGCCATTCACCATCACGTCAGCGGCTGAACCGGCGGAACGATCCAACTCGATAACAGAGCCGGGGGACAAATCCAGCACATCGTGCACCGCCAGTTTCGTTCGCCCGATTTCCGCCGTCAAGGTCATCTCAACGTCATAGAGCAGTTTCATCGACTCGGCGCGCTGCTCAGGAGTGGCGGTGGCCTGGGTAATTGGACCCTCCGGGGCGGCCTGGGTTTCATCCTCGTCAGCGGTTTCCTGAACCGGAGCCGGACGCACCGCCAACCAGCCCTGTACCGTGCCGTCAGCCTCCAAGGTGACCTTGGTCCAGTCCTCGCTGTCCAGCAGGTCGTCCACCGTTCCCTCGGTGGTGTTCTCCATGACTCCGGTCCCCAGGGAGGAAGCCGCCGCCTCCAAAGCCGGCAGCAAAGCCTGAGTTTGGGTCATTCCTTCTGCGCCCTCTAAAGCTTCCGCGATAATCGAGGACGCCACCAAACACACCTGCAGGGATTCCTCGGCTGAGAGAGTCGTAACTACCGCTGGAGAATCAGCGCTCGGCATCGGGTCGCCCGGCTCCCACGAAGAAGCCGATAGCTCAGTTGTCGAGGGTAACAGGGGGATAACCGCCTGGGCAGCATCCAGTACCTGGTTCGGGGTCACGCTCATTTCTTTTCTCCTTTGTTAACCGAAACCACCATCGCCGCTAGACGCGACCCGGAAGTTCCTGCAGCCGTTTCCGCCAGAATCAAATCCCCAACCACCATATCTAGCGGACGGGAAGTCGGGTGTATCAAGGGCAGGGTATCGCCGATAGCCAAACCATCGAGTTCGCGCGGATTGACCTTTCGCGGGGTGAAACGTACCGACACCCCAATCGGCACGTCTTCTAAAGTATCCACCAAATGTTGACGGACCGCGGCCGCCTCCGCCTTTTGCTGCTCGGTACGAGTGTCATGCACATCGCCCTGATGGATCGCGTCCGTAATCATCGACACCGGCATCATGATGGAGCAATTGTCCTGATGCTCCCCGGCGGTCAAAGTAATCGGAGCAAACAGCACCGGGGTGGATCCGTCAACGACCTGCACGAACTGGGGAGCGTATTCGATGGTACGGAACTGGCTGCCCAACGGCAGCATCGATTGAAACGCCGTATCGAGGTCGGAAAGCACCCGCTTGAGGAAGTCAATCAGGACCGAAACCTCCACCTCGGTCAGTTCCCGGTCGGGGGTGGATTCCACGTCTCCGGTTCCTCCCAGCAGGTGATCGACCCAAGCTAGGGCGGTTTGGCGGGGGAATTGCAGGATTCCTTTGTTGCGTCCCCCTTGGAAATCAATAATCACCATCAGGGTCTGGGTCGGTAGGGTCTGGATGTAATCGTCATAAGACCGCATCGAAAGATCCCCGACATCACCGGTTATCACCACGTGCAGGCGGCCTATCAGCTGATTGACCCAATGCCGGGTGAATGCTTCCAAAGCCATCTCCATAATGCGCGCGTATTCGCGCGGAAGCTTCATCGGTTTACTAAAGTCGTAAACTCTCGCATCCACGTCGGTCTGAACGATACTTGTCTTTGCCATCGTTTCCCATTTTATCTAGGTCAACCGTTTGATTTTGGGGTTTTCCTGCGTTGTTAGTAAGAATCGCCTTTGTTTCCAGAAGCTTCGCCGAGCAATCGCCGGGCTTTACTGATAAGCAAACGTGGTGAACTGAACCGTTACCACGTGTCCGTCGTAGGGCGGGATTGGGCTCTTATTCAGCTCCGCGGTGTATTTCTTTTGCAGCTCCTGCATCGCGCCGGGCTTGTCCAAATCGGCCTTTTTCATGCCCTTGAACAGCCGTAACGCGGCGTCACGAGCGGGGGATGGATCGATATCCGAGCTGCCCTCTCCCTCCGGCTTGACCTCTTCATCAAAATAAATCGTGGCCGCAAACGACATATAGCCATCGTCCAAGTTGATGCTCAGCGGCTCCCCGGTCGACACCGACAGCTCGCCCATCACCAAAGTTTTCTTGGTCTCTGTAGGTTTCGGGGCATCCTTGCCGCCTCCTCCGAGGACACCGAGCAGTTTCAGCACCAGGAACACACCCACCGCTAGAACGGCCAAAATCACCACAATCAGGACGATAATCAGAATCTTTTTCTTGCCGCCGCCCTTCTTTCCCGGTTCCGCACCTGCTGGAGGCGCGGTCGGGGGCGCAGCCGGTTTAGCGGCCACCGGGGCCGGTTTCGCTGCGGTGCCTCCCGCTGGTTTCGCTCCAACTCCGACTGGCATATTTCCTCCCTAAGGTCCGACCATTGTGGCCGGTTCCAATCTGTATTTAGAATCGGACCGCGTCAGAGACTTTCAAATCACCTGCACCGGGACGATTCGTATTATCCTTCTCCTACGTTACCTATAAAGTCCTGCTCTCGGGGCGGCTTGACCTCAAAAATCCAGCTTTTCCAACGCCACCGCTCGACCAGCTCACCGAGTCTAGCCCGCACTGCCGCCCTGGGCGCCTTCCGGGGGTGCCGGCGCCACAGATGGGGCAATCGCCGGAGCTTCTGGAGAGATATTCCCTTGTGGCCCGCCCGCCAGTTGTTTAGCCGCATCGGGTAGTAAGGCGCGGACAGAATCCTTAGCGGTTGACATAATCACAATATCCACACGTCTGTTGAAAGCCCAAGCATCCTGACCGGGCGTAGCCTCAGTCTGGTGATCGGCTCCATAAGAAATGGAACGCAGTTTCGCCCCGGGCACCCCGTCGTCCTTGAGAGCAATCAGCACCTCAATCGCACGAGCTGAAGCCAGGTGATAGTTCGAGGGGAATTTCGCGCTGAAAATTGGCTGCGGGTCGGCATAGCCTTCGATGGCGATGCCCTCTTCCAAAGACATCAGAGTCGGAGTAATCGTTCTCAGCACTTCCCGCGCGGTAGGCTGGACAGTCGCGTCACCGGTTTTGAAATAGGTGTCGTTAGCAACCATGCCCAACACCAGACCCTTGTCGGTAATCCGCATCGCCAGGGAGCCTTCCTTGCCGGCCGCCTTTAATTGTTCCTCAACCTGGTTCTTAATGGAGTTCAGGTGACTGGCTTCCTTCATGGCCTGGATACGTTCGGGCTGCGATTCAGGATTTTGGTTCAGGTTCCCCATCATGGTCCCCAGTTGCACCGCCGAGGTGGAACCGGCCAAAATCCCCAACCCCCCATCAGTTTTGAGCGGAGTGGTGACCTGAATGGTGGAGTTAAAACCAGCCGCCAAAGACGTGCGCAGCTTGGCCAACTTGCCCTGATCAACTTGAGAAATCGCGTACAACACCAGGAACAGGCACATCATGACGGTAATCATGTCCAGATAGGACACTGCCCAACGCTCGGTGTTGTCAGGTTCCGGACATTCATGCTTACGCTTAGCCACGGTAGGTGCCTCCTCTCAGTGTTTTACGGGAAATCGGTTATCTGGTCACAAGTTGGGGTTAGGCGGCTTTCTCGCCCTTTTCGGTCTTTAACTGGTTCGGCGGAATTAGCGAGCGCAGACGTTCGCCAACCTGACGCGGGTTCGCCCCGGACTGCAGACTGATGAGCCCTTCCGTGACGATTTCCATCCGCGCCAGCTCCAGCACAGAAATCCTCTCCATACGGGAGGAAATGGGCAACCAAATCATGTTCGCGCTCATCAGACCCCACAGGGTAGCCACGAAAGCCGAAGCAATCAGCGGGCCCAAAGTCTCGGGCTCGGACAACTGCGTCAACACGTGAACCAAAGAAATCACGGTACCGATAATGCCGATAGTCGGGGCATAACCGCCGGCCTGTTTAAAGAATCCATAAGCGGATTTGTCTGACTGCTTGCGGGCCTCAATCTTGTCAGACAGCATGGACCGCAAGTCTTCAGGGTCCATGCCGTCGATGGCAGCCATGAGACCCTCACGCATGAACTGATCTTCAATGCCTTTCGCGGCGTCTTCCAAAGCCAACAGACCTTCGCGGCGGGCCTTTTCAGACAGCGACACAATCGTGTCAATCGCGTCGGTAGCATCGGGAACCTTCGCCGTAAATGCCTTTGGGACCTGGCCAAACGCATAGAGGAAGTCTCTCATAGTGAAAGACGCCATCGTTGCCAGGATGGTTCCGCCGAACACCAGAATCATCGGAGGAGGCAGTAAGATATTTGAAATCTCGGCACCCTCCATGTACAGCATGGCTACTACGGCCGCCAGTGCGCCAACTATGCCAACGATTGATGCGGGATCCATACTCAGTCCTCCGAATCTTTCTGTATGTTCACCACGGTCAGCCTCGCCGCGGGAGCCGAAGCCCGGGAATCTTCTTGGATAAGTTCCTCCACCCGAGCCAGCAGGCGGGCGCGGTCCTCACGAATCAGTTCGATGACTTCGGTCACGGTTTGGGAAACCACGTAGCGAGTAGCGTCCACCATGACGATAATCGTGTCAGGCGTAGACTCGACGCGCTCAATCAGGTCGGGGTTCAGGACAAAGTCCGACCCGCCCAAGCGTGTCAACGCAATCATGGCTCCTCCTCTGCGCGGCTTTCCTTAACTTCGGTGCTTTTTCTGAAATTGAAAGGCTTTTAGGGATTTTCCAAGGATCTTTTCGGGATTTTTCACCCCGTGTTCAGTCCCGGTTTACCCCTGGTTTAGCGCTTCATGTTCACAAGCTCCTGCAGGATCTCGTCCGAGGTGGTGATGACACGGCTGTTCGCCTGGAAACCGCGCTGGGACAAAATCAGGTTCGTGAACTCGGCGGCTAGGTCGACGTTCGACATTTCGATAGCGCCGCCCGTCATGGAGCCGCGCGTACCGCTGCCGGCTTCTCCAATCTGGGGCTGCCCGGAGTTACCGGATTCCACGAAGTACGAGCTACCGGCCTTTTCCAAGCCCAGCGGGTTGGAGAACGAAGCCACAGCGACCTTCGCTAGAGCTCGGGTATCCCCATTCGAGAACGTGCCACGAATGGTCCCGTCCGCTTCGATGGAAAATCCGGTCATGGTTCCGGCGGCGTTACCGTCAATAGTGTCGTGAGCTGCACTGTTGACCCCGGCGTAACCTGTAAGTGCAGAGAGATCAAGAGTAGTTTTATCCTTAGCAACTCCCGTTTCAGCCTTAACCTTTTTCGTGTTGGGGTCTACGTTCACCTGTTGAATCTGGAACTGCAACCCTTTCAGAGCGGCTTTTGACGCTTCATCCAAAGTACCGTCCGACTTGAAATCAATTGTCAAGGAACCATCAGTTATTTTGTCAGTAGCATCGGCTTCTTGCTCTTCACCTGCGGCATCAATATATTTCTGCTTAGTACCTGTAAGGTCGATACGTGCGCCTCCGTCAGTTTCGGCTAGGGGTTTTTCTTGTTCGGCCGGTTTACCGTCAAGAGCCTTGTAGGCATCCGCATCGTAAGCCGTGAGTTTCCATTTGGGAGCCACTCCCGGCGCCGCGTGATCAGGACGGCTAAACTTTAACAGGACGTTATGAGGATTGCCTTTATCGTCAAAAACCCGCACAATTTCGGTTTTGATAAATGCATCACCCGCTTCATTCTTGACTTGGTCGGCCGGCAGGTTGCCCGTGTAAGTGATTTTCTTGGTGGGGTTGGCTTTGAAGGTGGAAGTCAGCGGTAGCGTAATGTTCTTTGTGGCCCCCGCAGATTCGACCTTGCCCTTTTCATCGGCCATCCAGCCCTGCACGAACGAGCCGTCTGCCGCCACCAGTTGACCTTGAGCATCCAAACCGAAAGAGCCGTTGCGGGTGTACACGCTGGTGCCGTTGCTCTTCTTCAGGACATAGAACCCGTCGCCATTAATCATGGTGTCCAGGTTACGACCCGTCATCTGAGCCGCGCCGCCGGTGAAGTTTTGGGTAATGGACTGGAGCTTCACGCCCAGACCGACCTGCGAGGGGTTCATACCGCCGCGCTCATTCAGTCGGGGGGCCGCCCCGGAACGCACCAGCTGGCTGAACGTATCCTCGAAACGAGTGGACGCGCTCTTAAACCCGGTGGTGTTGACGTTAGCAATATTGTTAGAAGTAACATCGAGCATGGTCTGGTGGACACTCAAGCCCGAGATTCCGGTAAACAGTGAACGTAACATTTTCTCTTTCCTTTGCTCTATGAAGCCGCGGGGGCTGGAGTGTTGTTATCTTGATTGGTGGTCTGTGTAGCCGAGGCGGGAGTGGCTCCCGTCTGGCTCGGGGTGGTTTCAGCGGCAGCGGCAGTTCCCGAAGCTGCCGGTGCATTCTTGGGTTCGGTGGCCGTGCCTGTCTTTTGGCCTTCTTTGACGGCATCCTTGATGGCCTTATCCAAAGGCGTATCGTCAGTCGGGTCGGCGATACCGAGGATGTCGGTCATCTCCACCTTTTGATTGCCGATGTGGGCCAGCACCTTGCCGTCCGCGAGGAACTCAACAGCTTCAATCTTGCCGGCGGTGGTCACGGCGTTACCTTCGGCATCAACCGCGTCATACACGGCGGTCTTGCCGACCATGGTCGTGCCTTGGGCGCGCTGCTGAGCCTCAAAAGACTTCTTGGAGGCCTCGGTCATCTGAATCATCTGTTCCATGTTCGTCATGGTCGAGGTCTGTTCCAGCAGCTTCGCGGTATCCATCGGCTCGGTCGGGTCCTGGTACTTCAACGTCGCCAACAACAGCTTCATGAAGTCGTCCTTGCCCAGCTTGCCGGGGTTTTCCTTCGTTTCAGCCGCTTTGTCAGTTTTCTGTCCCTGGTTCATTTTCTTAAGGAACAGGGCTTCTTTTTCGGCCTCAGTCATTTCCTTGGTGGTGGCGAGGGTTTTTGCTTCCTCTTTTGCCTTGGCGTTCGCCCCGATTGTGTAGTTATCCACAATCGGATTGGCGCCGGCGCTTACTGCATCAACTGGCATTATCTTCTCCTCACAATCACGCGAACATATCCACCGAACCGTCAGTGCCGTCCTTCAGGACGTCACCCACTTTCGGCTGGGTCACGACGTCTTCTGGTTCAGTTTCGGATCCATCCGTTCTGGCTGCACCTGCCTGGCCAGCCTGACCGGTTTCCCTTTCGGAAGAACCGGTCCCCGCGCCCGTGAACTGGGCAAACTCCTGAGCGTTTTCCGCCAAATCCAAATCCGCCTGCAACCCGGTGGATGCCAGGTCGCGACGCAAGTCACTCAGGGCTTGGCGCAGCTGCTCGCGCGCCGCCTCCGAGGCTCCCAACAGCTGCAGATGCACAGTTCCATCAGCGTGGAAGTTCGCCGCCACCCGCACCGGACCGAACGTCTCGGGGTTGATAGCTAACTTCAACTGATGCTGGCCCTGACCCAGAACTTTCAACCGCGACAGCTGGTGTTGCATCTGATCAAAGAGCTGTTGACTCAGGTTCGGGGCATAAGTTGGCGCGGCCTGAGCCACCGGGTTCGGGGTGGAAACAGCGGGAGCCGCCGCCGGCGCGGCAGAAGCCACGGGAGTGGTCTGGGCAGAAGTGCCGGACACGCCGCTCACCGCGGAACTACCCACGTTGGACGCTCCCGTAGCAGTGGCATTCGCGCTGGTCCCAGCCGTTTGCCCAGCCGCCGCCACAGCTTCGGCCAAAATCGCTGGCGTCTCGGTCGCTTCGGGTTTCACCGGAGCTGTGGCCTCCGGTTTCGCCACCATGAGCGACGGGGCTTTCCCGGATTTCAGCTGGGCGGCGATATCTGCCCCGTCTATGGGTTTTTCTGCCTGCTGAGTCTCACCCGGGGCAACGTGAAGCTCCGAGGCGTCCGGGGCGGTCTCCGGGGTATCCGGGGCGGTCTCGGGCTGGACTAAAGCCGGTTCCCCGGCCTCAGGCGCCGCTTCTCCCGTTTCCACGGTTTGTGCCGAAGCTAGCACAGAGTCAACCTGAGGGGATGATTCCTCCGGGATAACTTCCGGCGTCGTTTCAGCGGTTTCCGCCAGCGTTTCCACAATCTGCGCGCCAACATCCGTCTCGGTTTCCTGCGCAATCACGGCATTCGCGGCGGCGTCGGTGTCGGTGGAGGTTTGCGAAGTTTGTTTGACCTCAGCCGAGTTCGCGACATCATTAGCCGGTTTATCTGCGGTTTTCGCATTATCGGCACGGTCTTTTGCCGGGCTCTGATCCTTTGCCTCGACTTTTTCGGGACGCTCCGGACGTTCCGAACGCTTGGGGCCTGCCGACCTTTCGGGCTTGTCGGCCCGAACATTGTCCGGTTGACCAGCGGCATCACGACGGGTACTGGACGGACGCGCCGATACCCCCGGTTCGGGAGCCCCGACGCGAGACGGCTTTGGTGCAGAAGGGCGGTAATCACGAGCCGGGTCGGGGTAGTTTTCCCCTCCACGCGCCGCGCCTTCGGCGGGAGTGCGAGCCTCGGTTGCCAACGCACTCATGAGCGACTCAAAAGCGGTGGTGTCGGCTGCTTTCGCGCCCTGCGAAGCCATTTGCGCGGCTATCGCCGCCGCGTTCGTGTTCTTAATATCAATCATGTCACACCCCCAAAGATGAACGTAAAGCGCCCAACGCGCTCAAAGACGAAGCCGTATTGCTCAAGCTCGCGTTGGCTCCCATCGTGCCTTGGTTACCTGCCAAAGCCCCCAAGCCGCCAGCCGCATTGGAGCCATACAGGGAGGAGCCGCCCAGGAACTGGCTGAGCAGCGTCGAGCTGTAAGAGTTATTCGAGTTGGCGGTTCCCATCAGGGACGCCAGCGGATTCGTACCCGCAGTGCCCGCCCCCGCTCCTGACAGGGCTCCCACCAGGGCGGCAGCCAGGTCTGCGGACGGATTGCCCGGATTTGCCGCGCCCCGGTTCGCTGCGCCTGGCACGGCATTATTCTGAGTCAAAGCCGCATTACCCAAGGCTCCCAGCAAACTCACCAAGCCTGCCCCCACCGCGTCAGCCGAAGGCGCCACCGCGCTGCCGTGGTTTTGGGCCGCCGGATTTTCACGCACCGCATTAACGGCCGCGGGCCTGGCAGCACCTGAGGCTGCCGGCGTCACCCGAGACGCTGCTTTTACGGCAGCATTAGCGGTGGGGAAGGTGTTTACCGCGGGAACGGACGCCCCCGGAACATCCCCCGCGGAGCGCATGACGCGGCGAATGGTCACAATCGGACCTAAGTCAGAAACATTGGCTTCCGTCACGGTCTTGCCCGGACGCGGAGCGTGAATCGCCTTGCCGTTGCCGACATAAACCGCCACATGCCCGGAGTTGCGAAGAATCAACAAATCGCCGGGTTTGGCATTCTTAATGCCGTCCACTTCCACCCCGGAGTGCTGCTGATCATAAGTGACTCGCGGCAGCGTCACCCCGACTTCCCGTGCGGCAGTCTGGACCAATCCGGAACAGTCCAAACCGGTCTTAGGGTTGGTGCCGCCCCACACGTAAGGCACCCCGATATAGGACCGGACCTTTTCCACAAAGGCTTCAGCAGTCCCCGGGACTCCTTGGACTTCCCCCTTGCCGGAGGTTCGGGTGGGAGTGGCCTTGTTGGCCGCAGAAATTTGACTGGCCAGCTTGGTGCTGAAGTCTGCGGAGGTCCCGGAAGTTTTAGACGCAGAATTTGCGGCCCCGCTCTCGGTCACAGAGACCGGAGGACGGCCGTGATTATTCAACGCGTTAATCATGTCTTGAATTGCACTAATTCTCGACTGGACACTAGCCAGGCTCACAATTGACCTCCCTTGGCAAAAGCCGGGTTTCGCTGACCGGTTGAGCCCGTCACAGACTCACTCGGGAGCGTTTCCCTCTTCGTGCGAACACGCGGTTCCGCACCGGTTTTGCCTTCCGTGGCACTGCCAGTGTTGCCCATGTGAGACGCGAGCTCATCAAGAACAACCTGTTCCTTATGCAAATCATCGGCAATAACTTCTTCCGCATGACGATTTTCAAGCTTTTCTAAGGTTGCGGTGAGGCGCCGAGCCCCCTGCCATTCGTCTTGACGCTGATCCACCACCGCTTGCGCGTATTCTTTTCGAGCAATACCCTCTTGAATCTGCATCATCGCCGCGTTACGCATCGCCGCAGCTACAGCCAGGTTTGTAGCCCCGGAAGTCTGCATGGAACCGAGCCGGGCCCGGGCCGAAGACAGCTGTTGGTCAGCGTGGTTTAAGTCCGCGTGAGCCGAGGCCAGACGACCGGCCGCCTGATCCTCTTGAAGCTGGCGTAAATTGAGTAAACCCTGAAGACGAAACGCGCGATCTACCATTTACTCCACCCCCTACGCCGCTTCCTCAGACTTGAAAGCCTGATAGAGATCAAACAGTTGTGACCAAGCCGCGTCGAATTCGACCTTTTCATCGGTCTTTTGGGTTAGGAACGCCTCGATGTCGGCATCGTATTTCACAGCCGTATCCACTTCGGGGTTCGTGCCGGCCTGATAAGCCCCTACGTCCAGCAGGTCCTGGACCGAACGTTTTGCCCCCATAATCTGCCGCAGAGCGGTAGCAGCCTCCTTTTGTTCCCGCGTCGTCACTTTGGAAGCCACCCGGGAAATGGAACCCAGGGCGTCGATAGCCGGATAGTGACCGGCCACCGCCAGTTTACGATCCAGCACCACGTGTCCATCCAGGATAGAACGTGCCTGGTCAGCAATGGGTTCGTTGTGGTCGTCGCCATCCACCAGCACCGTGTAGATGCCGGTCACGGACCCGACCGCACCGGAACCGGCCCGTTCCAGCAATTGCGCCATCATCGAGAAAGTCGAGGGCGGGTAGCCGCGCGTGGCGGGCGGTTCGCCTACAGACAGACCGATTTCGCGCTGCGCCATGCAGGTCCGAGTCAGAGAATCCATCATCAGAAGGACGTGACGGCCCGCGTCTCGGTAGTACTCGGCGACCCGGGTGGCGGTAAAAGCAGCGCGTTTACGCAGCATCGGGGACTCATCCGACGTCGCCACCACCACGACCGAGCGGGACAGACCCTCCTCGCCCAAGTCATCTTCCAAAAACTCACGAACCTCACGCCCGCGCTCACCCACCAGGGCAATGACACAAACTTCTGCGTTCGTGCCGCGCGCAATCATCGACATCAAGGTCGATTTACCGACCCCGGAACCGGCAAACAAACCAATGCGCTGGCCTCGTCCCAAAGTCACCAGCGTGTCCAAAACCCGCACCCCCATCGCGACGGGCATATCAATCCGGGCACGTTCCAAAGCGTTGGGAGCCGACCCGTGAATCGGCACCCGGTCAGCCGCATAGATAGGGCCTTTGCCGTCAAGCGGACGGCCCGCCGCATCAATAACCCGACCCAGCAGAGCCGGGCCGACCGGAACTGTGGCCGGTAAACCGGTACCGCGAACCGGAGAACCAATCCGCAAACCGTCCAGATTGTCCAGAGGCATACACGAGGCAATACCCGCGTCCAGCGCCACCACTTCGGCCGGCACTCCCGGATCGTCACCGACCAGCACGACTTCACCAACAGAGCATTGCAAGCCGCGAACCTGCACAGACAGGCCCACAACGGATTCCACCTCACCGACCCGTTGGGGGCGTGAGGCGTTCAGCAAACTCACAAAAGATGGTAAAGTGGCCAGCTCCAAGATGCTCACTCCTCGGCTGCTTGGGCGGACACCAGAGCCTCTCGAGCACGCCGCACAGCCGAAGTCAGCCGGGCATCCAGCAAACCCTCCGGCATGTAAGCCACCGCGTCGCCCGGATCCAGTTCAGAATCGGGAACCAGCTCCACCGGGCAATCCACGCCCAAGCTGGTCAGCGTAGCCACATCCTGTGGGTTCATATTCACTTTCACAATGTCTTTCGGATCATTCATCGACAAAGCCCGCTTTAACGCCGCCTTGGCGCGAGTCGGTTCGTCAGACAGTTCCGCCCCTATCAGGGCTTCAGCCAAATCGACAGCCGCTTCCATCAGCGCAGCTTTCATCTCTTCGATGACCAGGGCGTCCCGGGAGGAAACCGCATCGGCGATAGCCTGAATTTCATCCATTGCGTCGACATAAGCTTCGGTGCGGGCTTCCTCAGCCAGACGTGCGTCCTCGTTTATGATGTTGCGTTCCTGTTCAGCTTCACGAGTCGCCCGTTTTTGACCGGCCGCCCATCCGGAGGAAAACCCTTTGGCGTATCCGAAAGCCTGGGTGGATTTGTCGTCGCCCTTGGCTTGATTGGAAGCACCCGCCAAACGGAACGCGCCCGCCGCGGCCGACCCGGAAGCAGTGGACAAAGCCACCGGGTTGGGCGCGCCGCCGCGTCGCTGATTTTCCTTGACCTCCAAGAGGTCCTGATCAAGCCACATATTCGTCTTCCTCCTCGCGGCGGATGACAATCTGGCCGGATTCCTCCATCTTGCGGATCAGCTGGACAATTTCGGAGCGAGCCTCCTGCACCTGGCTCATGCGCACGCTGCCCAGCATGTCGATTTCTTCCATAACATTCTGGCGGGCGCGTTCGGACAGGTTCTTCATCAGGCGAGAACGCAAATCTTCGTTCGTGCCCTTCAGAGCCATCGCCAAGCGAGCCCCATCGACCTGACGCAGCACCAGCTGAATGCCCCGATCTTCGAGCATAACGATGTCTTCAAAGACGAACATGCGGGAACGGACTTCATCAGCCAAGTCCTCGTCACGTTCTTCCAGTCCGGTCAGAATCATCTTTTCAGTGCCCGGATCAGCCCGGTTGATGATGTCGACCAGCGGTTCGACACCGCCGATAGCTTGCATCTCTTCAGAGTTAATGACCTGCTCAGCCTTCTTTTGCAGGGATTCGGCTACTAAGGTCACCATTTCGGGGTTAGCCCGTTCCATCTGGGCAATCCGCACCGCCACATCGCCTTGGAGTTTCGGTCCCAAACCGGCCATGACGCGCGCGGCATGATCCGGACGCAGGTGCGCCAGCACCAGGGCAATAGTCTGGGGATGTTCCGAAGAAACCAACGTCACGATTTCACGCGGGTCGGCAGTCTTTAAGAAGTCGAAAGGTTGACCCTGCATGCCCTGCATCAGGCGTTCCATGATTTCCTCGGCCTTTTCCCGGCCGAAGGTCTGTTCCAAAACTTTCTGAGCGTAGTCCAGACCGCCGTGACCCAGCTGCAAACTGGCCGACGCTATGGAGTTTTCATAGAACTCATCAATGACATCAGCGGTGATTTCGCGGGGTACATTGGTCATCCGCAAAATCTCAGCTGACAGAGCCTCGACTTCATCATCATTCATTTCGCTCATGACGCGAGCGGCACGGTCCTTGCCAATCTGAATCAGCAGCAAGGCGGCTTTCTGCAGCCCGCTCAGAGTAAGGGCTTGTGACACTACCATGATTAGTGACCTCCCATCCAGGCACGCAGCTGCTCAGCAACCAGTTGCGGCTTGTCCAGAGCCAGTTCGGAAATCTCCTCACGCTTGGCTTCCAGCTTGAGCAGGACTGGATCCGGTTCGGGCTCAGGTTCCGGTTCAGGCTCCGGCTCGGGTTCCGGAATCGTGGCCGCCTCAATCTCGAGAGCTTCATCTTCCGGAGCGCTCAAGGTGTAAGGATCGGGCAGCTGATCCAACTCGCCGAGGTCCAAAGCCTCGCGTTCACGAGCCTTGGCCCGTTTCTTGGCTACCGCCGCGATAATAATCAACAGCAGGATAATCAATCCGGCGATAACCGCCTGACGAATCAAGGAGGCGGTCTTGGCTGCGGCTTCCGCAGCAGCCTCATCCGCCGCCGCCTTTTCGGCCGCTTTCTTTGCCGTGTCATCGAACGGGGACCGTGAGATATTCACAACGTCTCCGGCTGCCGCATCAATACCGGTAGCAGCCGCCACCATGTCACGCACCTGAGCCATGTCCAAGCGCCGGGCGGTCTCTTGATTCACCACGACCGACACGGACTTGCGCAGTGCCGCTCCCGGTCCACGAGTCGATTGGGTCACTTCTTCGTTGACGGCGTTGTTCTGCACGTTTTGAGTGTTGGTGTAATTGCCCCCGTTGTTACCGTTCACCTCGTAGGGGTTTCCGATGTTATCCGGGCCCAGCACGCCGACGACGGTGGCCCCGCCGCCGCTGTATTGCTCGGCCGCATTTGAGGCGGACAGTTGCTTAACCCCGCCCTCCGGATCGGTATAGATACGCGTCGTTTTCACTTGATTATCTTGCGATAAGTCAACTTGCGCCGAGACGCGGGCATTGCCCACCCCAACCAGTGGCTCCACGACCGCCAAAGCCTTGGCAACCAGACTCTTTTCCATCTCCGAAGCCGCGGCCGTACCGCCTTCTACCTTGTCGGACAGGCTGTTACCCAGCGTATCGACCACGGTCACTCCCGACTTATCCAGGTTCGGCACGGAAGCGGAAACCATATTAATAATCGCCTGCACCGTGTCATTGGTAACGTCTTTGCGATTCTTCGGGGTGATAGTCACAGAAGCGGTGGTGGCAACCGGTTTCTTCGGGTCGGCAAACACGGTTTCCTGGGGGATGGCCAGGGCGACCGTGGACTTTTCGATTTCGTCCATCGTGTCAATCGTTTTGGCCAGCTCGCCTTCCAGGGCGCGTTTCTTTGCCATCTGCTGTTGGAAGTCTGAAGCCGCTACGCCCAAGTTGTCCAAAACGGCGTAACCGGAAGTGGGCTGGGCGGGCAGGTCGGCGGCTGCCAAGCTCATCCGGGCGCTTTGCACATCTTTGGCCGGCACCTTCACCACACCATTGTCGGCGACTTGATATTTGATGCCTTGCGAATCAAGCTGTTCAGTTACGGCGGCTTGATCTTTATCCGTTAAACCGGTGTACAGGGTGGTGTAATCGGGACTCGCCACCCAAGAGTAAAGCACCACGCCGCCCAAGATGAGCACGGCTACCCCGATGATTGACAGGGTCTTTTGGCCTAATGAAAACTGGCCGACGGTGCTTTTGACTTTATCTACTGCGTTTACGATGACCGGTGGCATTATGCTTGCATCCTCATAATCTCGTTGAACATATCAACTGCCTTATTCCGAATGGTGGAGGTCAGTTCCATGGTCAGCTGGGATTCTGCGGCTGCAATAGTGTATTGGTGGACATCATTGAGTTGCCCGGTTAGGGCCTGCACACCCAGCTTCTTGGCGGTACTCTCACGTTGCTGCATGTTATACACCGCATCGGCAAAGACATTGCCGAAAGAGGTTTCCGCGACATCGCGGACGTCTGCACCCAACGGAGTTAGACCGGTGCCAGTCGGGGCGACGTGCGTGGCATTGGTGCCCAGACGCGACGGACCGGCTTGGGTGGCTGCGGAACGTGAGAACCCAAGGGATTGTACGAAGTTATTGGTCAGCTGCTGGGTTCCGGTCAAGGAACTGGTCAGGTGGCTACCAATACCGTCTACAGAGTAAGGCATGGCTCACTTACCTCCCGATTTGCAATGCTGATTCGTAAGTGGACTTTGCACGGTCCACCACGGCAGCGTTCGCTTGGTAAGCCCTTTGCGCCATAATCAACTGGGTCATCTGTGATCCCAAGTCAATATCAGGGTGGCGGACATACCCTTCTTCATTCGCGTTGGGATCGCGGGGGTCGTACACGATCCGTCCATCGGTGCCACCGAGCGCAATGCCCGTGACCATCGTTCCTGCTGGACGCCCATAATCAACAGCCTGAGCCACGACGTAGCGAGCCCGGAAGGCCTCTTCGTTCATGGGCTTGGTGGTGTTGATGTTGGCGATGTTGTCCGAGATGCAGTCCAACCATTTGCGGTTGACTGTCATGCCGGTTCCAGCGATACCGATTGCTCCAAACGTGGTCATGATGTCGTCCTCATGGCCGAGCGAATGTTGGTATATTCCCCACTGATTGCTTGGGTAGCCAGCTGGAAGCGAAGAACCGTATCCACACTCGAGATGGTTTCAGTGTCCAGATTGACATTGTTACCGTCGATACGAGTGGGCTCCAAAGAGCGGGCAGTGGCGATATGCGTGGTGGCAGGGTGTCCGAACTCAACGGCGCGAGCCAGTTCATTTTCGAACGAAACCTTGCCGGCTAAGAATCCCGGCGTCTGAATATTGGCGATGTTGTCGGCGATGACTCGCTGACGCATTGACAATCCATCCAGCGCGGTCCGCATTGCTACGTAACCAACAGAATCAAACATGACGACCTCACATGTTTTCTCGCTGGATCATTCCCTCGATCCTTATTCCGCGTAACTTCCTGCTGCGGTTCAGTGCTTACTGCGCTGACATATCCAGTATCGGCAGTTCCCAAGTATTTGTCGAGGAGATTTAATTATTGCGTTTGGAGTTCATGAGAAGTTCCTGGGAACCCCACGATTTTTACATTAAGTAGGTTTTTGTTAGTACAAATGCCCTAACTATACGGCCTGGTAAAAGGGGTTTATGGAAGATTACACAGCTGTAACTTACCGTATTCCCAGCATCTGAATTTTACCACTTTGTAAGCTTTCAATCCGGCCACTTTCGTTCATTACGGTAGTGTTTTAAATAATGCTTAGAAATATTTTTTTCAGGCTTCTCTCAGTTTGCGATGTGGCGCCTTCTGATTGAAATTTCCCTCCGATTGCCCGATTTTCATCTTTTTCTTGAATATTCAAAAGGTTCTCCCACGAGCAGCTTTAGACACGAATACTTTATAGGTGGTAACTTTCTGAAGTCTGACTGGAAGTTATAGCAAACTTTCCAGGGTACGCAGAAATTGTTAGTGTGTAGGTTATGCCATGAGAATAATTGTTTAGCGTTCATCTCCCGAACCTAAGCAGGACTAATGTCCTATTTGTGATGTTGGTCACACTATCTGAATTGTTCGCATTTATACAGCAATTTCGCCGCTTTTTTGCCCAAATATTAAGACAACTTCCAGGAAAAGTCATTTTCCTGGAAGTTCCCCGTGAACACAAACGGCAGTTCAGTATCTAACCCTGAACATCCAAATAAACCGGTTTCGGATCGGTTTTCTGACTTGACCGTTGGCGTAAACGATCTCTTTCCTCACGGTTATTATCCATTGCAACCATGATACGTGACTGTATGTCCTGCAACTCGCTTTGCAATTTCAGGGCCTGATTACGCAGTTGCGACGGCAAAGCACTCATAGTTGGCGGCTGCCACACGATTTCTTCCGGAATCTGACCTGCGCTAAGCTGCCGGCGTGCTTCCAGAACCTGCTGATGGATTTTTTCTAACTCAGCGGACCACTGTGCCACATCTTTACTATCCGACACCCAAATCACCCTTAGAGTTACGCTTGACACCCGCTGAATTCGACTGATTCCCTGCAGTTTTTGCATCGTTAGCTTCCATTTGTGCAGCCGCCTGTTTCCACGCGTCCGCCAGCGGCTCAAACAGCTCCCGAATCTCTTGGGCTTTATCAGCATCGCCCTGCACGTTGGCGTTGACCAGTTCCTTCATGGCATACACATACAGAGCCATCAAACCCTCGGCACCGTCCCACACGTCCATCCGCAGGGAAGACATCAACTCGGCGATAATGTCCTGAGCATGAGTGAGATTTTTATGCGCTTCAACCCGGTTCTGACCGCGCAGGGCTTTCTCAGCCCGCCCAATATCAAGCAGCAGTCGGTCATAAAGCATCGTAAGCAGCCTCGCGGGAGAAGCTGTCGCAATAGAGTCTTGTTGGAACCGGTTAATTGCGGTTTGCATAGTTTCCCTCCGTAAAAATCACTACCCACTACTACAATACTTCGGCTGGGTCACTAATACAGTGAACCCAGCCGAAATACCACAAAATCTGCGTGAAGAATCTTCAGTCTGTCAAAAACTATCTCGCCAACCCGGCCAACTGGGAAGTCAGCCAAGCCTGCTGCTGACTGAACCCTGCCAGCAAGGTCTCCAACCGAGAATACTGCTGCTTCAAAGATGCCTCCTTGCGCACCATACGCTCCGTAAAGTCGCTGATTCGAGACTCTACGTAGCTCTTCTCGTCGTCGTTGGACTTGATGACACTTGTCAGCATTCCGGTGCTCGAATCGGAAACGTTGCTGCCGAAATCCCCAAGTTTTTCGGCAAAAGCAGACACAACCTTTTCCGTCCTGGTCGGGTCAGACTCCATCATGGCCTGGAACTTAGATTCATCGAACTCCACCGTCAAACCATCCGAGGTGTTCTTCAGGGTAATCCCGAAGTCTTCCGCAGAGTAGGTTTGAGCATTCCCCGCAGCATCCTTAATCGTGATTCCAGAGGAGAGCATATCCCCTAGCTCGGACTGCACCTGGCGACCAATCGAGTTCGACAAGACACCCGGAGCCTTCCACGTAGACTTCCTTCCGTCTTCGTCGGTTCGGGTTTGCTCCACTGACTTCATGCCTTTGGCCAAAGTCCCCAGAATCTTGTTCACGTCTCCGATGAGGGACTTCACCTTGCCAGCTGCCTCGGACTGGTCGGCCACGACATCAATCTTGACGCCCTTGGTCAGGTACCCGGGGTAGACACTGGTTCCGTCCGCCTTGGTTTCCGCCTTCACACCAGAAATATCCACCGTGACCTTATCCATCAACTCAATCTGGTTGGAGGAGTAGCGGTGGTCCTCACCGTAGAGGGAGATAACCGCATCACTGGACGCCCGGCGCTCCGTACCGTCATAGGAGGTAACCCCCGAGACGGCAGAGCGCAACGCTGCCGCATCCTCAAAGGTGTAGGACACCGATTGAGAAGCCGCGTCGGGAGTAGTGGTCTTGGGGGTGACGGAGAGACCCTTCGTCACGTCCCCGGCAAAAATCTTGAAGTCCCCAGCCTCGACACCAGTATCCTTGCCGGTGACCTGCAAGACATACTGGGCTTGTCCATTACTGTCGCTGACGCGCACCACCGTGGCAGCCACGCCGGAGTCTTTCACGGAGTTGATTGCCTGGGCAATATCCTGCATAGAGTTGGAAGCCGGAGTAATGTTCGTGACCTTGTTCCCCACCATAATGGAGAAGGAGCCACCCTGGCCGATTGCATTGGTAAGCGAAGTGAGCTGATTGCTGTCAAAGGTAACCTGCTTGGACTGAGCCAGGGACTTGACATCAAACTCCACCGAACCCACGGCTGCGCCAGCCTTGGTGCTGACACTGACCATGTCGCTGGAGGAAGAGCCCTTCACTGCACCCCAGACGGCCGAAGCATCAAAACTTTTGTCGAACTTGCTTTCCTTGCCGTAAACCGTCCAAGCATTCTTCGTCAAGGCTGCCAGCTGTGTGTTCAAATCCCGGAATGCCTTGGTGCGGGATTCAAGCTGGACTTTCTTGGTCTGCAGACCCCTACCGGCCTGCCATTCCAGAGCCATTAGCTTCTGGACAATCCCCTCGGTATTGAAACCGCCAATACCGCTTATACCCATACTCATGATTTCTCCTTCCGTGGAATAAAGGCTTTATCCCATCCTGAGATAACGCCGAGGCCCAGGATACCGACAGGTGTCCCGCTGACACTACCTCACGCTTAATTGTCGGCCATTAACTCTGAGAATTAAGGAGAAATTATTTTTTTCGTCGATTCCGACGCGCTTCCGCTCGCATATTCTGCTGCCGAATCGACAATCCTCCCAGGTAAGAGGTGGTTGGCGGGGTGGGTGGTTTTTCTTCTTCCGCCGGTAGCTCCACTTCGGGTTCCCCACCACGAGATCGGACTTTGTCTTTACTTTTAGGTTTCTCGGCTGCTTCGGCGGCGCGCTGGGCTTCCTGCTCAGCTTCGATACGAGCCTTCGCCTGCGCCGTGCCACGGGCGTGACCAGCCAGGAAACTCTTGGTGGAAGTGCCCTGCGAATCCTCAGTAGCGGACTCCCCCTCCTTTTCCTTACGGCGAGATGACCCCGCAGACCCGCCGGACAAAACTTGTGACAACGAATCACGCAAAGACGACGAACGGGGACGAGTCGCCCCGGAAGAATCCCGCGGGCGACCTCGCGCTGACGAAGAGTCAGGGGGTGGAATCAGCGTGTCCTCTATCTCTAAGTCCACGTCTGAATCTGCGCGCAGCATCTCATCAGCGTGATCTTCAATCTTTTGGAAGTAGTTCTCGCGGCGTTTCTTAACGATGCCGGTGACTTCCTCGTTTTCTTCCGCGGCCGTTTCGGGATCGAGGTGGCGGTTCATCCCCTCGCGCATCAGGGTGAGCGCCTCTGAACGTAGCTGGGACACCCGCGACTGGGTGACGCCCAGCTCATCGGCGACATCTTGAATCGGACGTTCCTCGAAAAATACCTGTTCCACTACATAGCGCAGGCGCTGGGGCAGAGCCCGCACCGCCGCGCGCAGATACACCAGGCGTTCGTCGTCCAGCAGCGTGTCCTCCGGGGAGGGGCTTTCATCAGGCACTTCCAGGGTCCGCTCGTCGTCTTTACCGGCGGGCGCATCCATCGAGATGACACGGCGGGCGGCGTCTTGCTGGGCGGACTCCACCGTCTCTACGTCCACTCCCAAGGCCGAAGCAAGTTCCTCTTTCGTGGGGGCGCGTCCCGCGGCAGCGGTGAGGGTAGAGGTCATTTCTTCCAGTTGCTTGGTACGTTGGCGGGCCCCGCGCGTCGCCCAGTCCATAGAACGCAGCTCATCCAGCATCGCCCCGCGAATCCGGTAGATTGCGTAGCGATGAAAGGGCACCCCGGTCGATGGATCGTAAGAATTAGCGGCTTGCACCAGAGCCAAAGAACCCGCCGAAGCGAGGTCCTCGCGTTGCACAAAAGACGGGACACGGCGCAACAACTCCGCCACTTGGTAACCAACCAAGGGGAGGTTTTTTTCAATTAGTTCGTTGCGGTTCACTTCGCCGAGTGAAGCCTCCACCGTGTCTCTCCTCAGAAAAAATCGCAGGTACAGTTCAAATTAGTTTACCTTTTATACCCTTTAATTAGCGGTAGATTACTGAGGAATCGGCAGGATTGAGAGATTGACAATTTTGCGTGTAAGTTTAGCTAAAGACCGGTCAAGCATTGACGATTGTGCTGACTGAGGAGGAGGACGCTATGTCATTGGACGCATTATCACGCCAGCTGTGGAAACAACGCGAAACTCTGGAGGTCATGCTGTTCAAGCTGGAGGAAGAACGTTTGATTACTTCCACGGCCTCGTCCCGGTGGCTGCCGCGCGCCACTCGTGAACTGGAAGCCGTCATTGCGCAGGCCCAAACGATGGAACTGGAACGCTCTATGGAATCTGAAGCCGTGGCGGTCGACTTGGGACTGCCGCCCGAGGCCTCCCTGAAAGAAATCGCCGAGGCAGCCGACGAACCGTGGAAGACCCTGCTGAACCAGCACCGCGGAGCCCTCATCTCCCTGACTTCTGAAATCGCCGATATGTCCCAGGCAAACCAGGAAGTCCTGGCCTCCCTGCAACGCGCCACCCAGGAAACCCTGATGAGCATGCAAGGAGCGGAAGAAACTTACGGTGAGGACGGCGGAATCCACGCTTCCGGAACAGGTGAATCCACCATGCTTGACACCTCAATGTAAGAACAAGACCACGGGGTTTTTGAAAAAATTCTTATATCTGAGCTTTTCAAGCCGATGAGCTTAAACGTGGGCGCGAGAGGCGACACAAAGATTGAGTAAGCACACAGGCTAGAGAAAGGACACTCCGATGGGTTCAACGTTTTCTTCGCTGAACGCCGGATTGACCGGTCTTTATGCAGCCCAACGTCTCATCGAGGTTTCCGGGCAGAACATAAACAACATGAACACCCCCGGATACACGCGCCAGCGCGTCGACCAAAAAGCTCTTGGCATCGGTTCCGAACCCTCTATCTGGGCTGGATCAGTACCCCAGGGCGGCGGCGTAGAGATCACCGGGGAAAGTCGTTTGGGCGACTTCTTTCTCGACGCGAAACTCCGTTTGGAGACCGGCCGTGCCGCTTCTGCAAAACAGGTTTCCCAATCCTGGAAAGCGATTGAAGCGTCTATGGACGAGTTGGGCAAGATGTCTGTGTCCAACTCACTACGCGAATTCTACAAGTCTTGGGGAGACGTCAACAATTCTTCGGACAACCGTGGGGCGCGCTCGACCGCCATTGGTAACGCCCAAGCGCTCGTGACCCAGATTCAGACCGGGTACACGCACATTTCTGACCAGTGGAAGAACGCCAGGCACGAACTGGAAGCCCATGTTTCTGACCTGAATGCCACTATGGATTCCGTGGTAAACCTCAACGACCGGATTCGTAGAGGAACCTTGGTGGGCCAAAACGTAAACCACCTGATTGATGAACGTGACAAGCTCGCCCTGCATATTTCGGAGCTAACTGGGGCCACCGTGCGAAAGTCGAAAGCGATTTACACGAAAGAAAATGCTCCGCATCCGTCCATGATTGGGACTGCTTACGAAGACGGCACGATTGAAATCATGCTGTCCGGTAACTCTCTGGTCGGCAAGGACTATGCGAACCATTTTGTGGTTTCCGGTTCTTATGACATGCCGGGAATTGATGCGGCTCCGCGCGAGATGTACCAAAAATCTGTCGATGCCCTTACTGCCGGCGGAAAGAGCCTGGACGCTATATTTACCCGCAACGGGGTTGAAATCCAGAAATACCAGGCAAAGGTGAGCGTATATACCGATAAGGATGCCCCCGATCCGTCGAAAGTCGGTCACAAATACGTAGCCTTCTATGACATGGAGGATAATGGCAAGAAAGTCGGTGGCACCGATCAGGAGTTTGCTCTGGGCGATTTTCATCGCGATGAAGGTCCGGTGCGCTTGACCTGGGACATTGGCGGACATGAAATCGCTATTAAAGAAGGAGTCATCGGCGGTATTGCCCAAAACTTACGACCGGCCGAGATTCCCGGAGTGTCCGGAACCATCGGCAAGGGCGGCTCTTGGGCAGAAGCCGGCAAACTCTATAACGACGTGGCTACGAATATCGCCACGGAAGTCAACGCCATCCACGCCAACGATGGCGGGAAAAACAACACAAAGACCCTTTTGACTAAAGAAGTGACGTTCAAGCTCGCGGACCTGAGCAAAGACACGAACGATCCGGACCGTCTGGTAGACGCAAACGTAACCATAAAGCGTAGCGACTACAAGACTGACGAGCTTTTCGACCGGGCCGTGCAAGACAAGGTAGCAGAACTTGAAAAGGGCAATCCCGGACATGCCGCCATCTACGAAACCGTGAAGGAGGACGGTGGGGACTTCTTTAAGTTTGCCGCTACCGACAACAAACTGCCCGCCGCGATGCGCCTCAAAGTCGCGATTACTGACCCACAGGCCATCGCCGCCGGTGTAGAGGTTGGTGGTATCTATGACGGTTCGGTTGCTCTGAGGCTGGGAGGCCAGCAGGACTCGCCCACCTCAGCCCTCAACGAATGGGGTAAGTCCGTCGTGGACATCGGGGTACACGCCTCGGGAGCCTCCGACAAATACAACTTGGCGGAGCAAACGCGCCAGATTGCGGAGCAACAGCAAAAGAGCCAGTCCAGTGTGGACATGAACGAAGAAGTAATGAACCTGATTCGCGGCCAGCACGCCTATGCGGGCGCGGCCAGAATCACCAGCACTGTTAACCAGATGCTGGAGACCCTTATCAACCTAGGTAGGTGAGTGGCATGATTACCCGCATGACAACCTCGATGATGGCTAGTTCCTCTTTGGCATCCGTGCAGCGAAACTTCACCCGCTTGGCCGACGTCAACGAACAGATGTCCTCCGGCAAACGCATGAAGTTCGCATCTGATGACCCAGCCTCGTCCGTTTCCTCGATGCGCCTGCGCAAGGAGCTGTCCGCAACTGAACAGTACAGCCGGAACATTGACGACGCCGCTTCCTGGATGCAAACAGCGGATTCCGCCATGCTTTCCGTGTCAGATATGTACCGTAAGGCCAAGAGCACCCTGATTCACTCCGTGAACTCGGCCAACGGACCCACCTCGCTGCGGGCTCTCGCCGCAGACCTCGAACAGCAGGCTCAAGCCATCATGTCTCAGACCAACGCCACCTACCTGGGACGCACAGTTTTCGCCGGAAACTCCGACAAAGGCAGCGTTTTCCGCCCCGGTGTGGACACTGAGGGAAACCGGATTTTCCTGCCCACCGAGACAGACGAAGTGACCGCGAAGCCCGTAAATCGTCGCATCAACGCCAACACGACACTGCCGGCGAATATGGACGGAAACCAAATTTTTGGCACCGGTACTATCAAGTGGACCGGCACCCCAGCCACCACCATCGACACTTCCAACAACCCCTCCGCCATGAACCTTCTGACAGAGGCCGCCAAGATTCTGCGCACCGGAACCCTGGAAGGCGATAATGTCGACAAACTTCTGGCTATCCAGAACCAGCTCGACAAGAAGGCCCAAGATTTGTATGAGGGCATGTCTACGTTAGGGGCACGCCACAAGCAAGTTATCGAGGCTCAAGACAACATTGTTGGGGACCTGCAAGCCGTCAAAAAACAGCTTTCAGATGTCGAAAACGTCGATATTCAAGCCGCCACGATTGAAATGTCACTGGCGAATATGGCTTACCAAGCTTCCCTTAGCTCAACTCAGCGTGTCGTGCAACCAAGTTTGCTAGACTACTTACGATGAGCACTAACGACGAAGTTACCGAAAACACTGAAACCGCCGGCGACGGCGAGGATTTTCCGATGCTCAAAATCCGGATGGTTCGGCCCATGCCAGGCCTGGAAAGCCACCTGGATTTCAGCCTGACCGCAGTGGACGAGACCGGGGTTCTATGGACTTTGAAGTCTGTTATTGACCCCAACGTTCGCCTCTTTGCGGTTCCGCCGATTGCCTTCTTTGACGGCTACACCCCGATGATTCCCTCCTCAGCGCGGGATCGCGTTGGCTTGAACAAGGGCGAGGAACCTTTCATTCTCGTCATTGTCCACCCCGCGACGGGGTCCTATCCCCACACGGCAAACCTGCTGGCACCCCTGGTGATTAATCCAGAAAACATGAATGCCTTGCAGGTCGTGTTAGAGGATCAGGACTGGCCGTTACAGGCGCCCATCGGAGACCCCAAGGAATCCTAAATTTCAGTTTTTCGGTACCAAGATGACCTTTCAGCGCCCCGGCACGAGCCGCGGCGCTAGGGTTGTTCTTAGAACTTAGCTATGTCCGTGCGGTAGTGCGAGTTCTCTAGGGCGATGCTCTGGATGGCTTGGTAGGCGCGCTGCCGAGCTTCGCTCAAGTCACTTCCCCGCGCAACTACTGACAGCACCCGTCCCCCGTTGGCAATCAACTGACCAGCATCGTTGACTTTCGTGCCCGCGTGAATAATATGTACCCCCGGCACCTGGCTCGCGGCGTCCAGACCGGTGATGACACCGCCCTTCACGGGCGCCTGCGGATAACCGGAGGCGGCCAGCACCACGTTCACCACGGCCTCATCGCTGACCTTGAGCTGTGGGGCCGCCGCCAGGTTACCATCGGCCGCCGCTGCCAACAGCGCTAACAAATCCGTATCCAGGCGTTCCAGCACCGACTGCGTTTCCGGATCCCCAAACCGAACGTTGAACTCGACCACCCGCGGCCCACGCGAAGTCAGAGCCAGACCCACATAAAGCAAACCGATGAAATCGCAGCCCTGGTTAGCCAGCACATTACACACCGGGACAGCGATTTCCTGGGCAGTGCGCCGCGCCAGATCCTCCGGAGCCCACGGCAGCGGCGAGTAGGCGCCCATGCCGCCCGTGTTGGGTCCCTCGTTGTGGTCGTAGGCGCGTTTGTAATCCTGGGCAGCGGGCAGAGCAACCACGTCGTGACCATCACAGATGCAGAACACCGAGGCTTCTGGCCCGTCCAAGAATTCTTCGATGACGACCGCGGGTTCGTGGGGATTCGCCATCGCTTCAATGCAGGCGGCGGCGTGGGCCACGGCGGTGTCGAAGTCAGACGTCACCACCACGCCTTTCCCGGCGGCCAAGCCGTCTTGCTTGACCACGTAAGGAGCCCCGAAACGCTGCAAAGCATCCCGGGCCTCGTCCAGAGTACAGCAGGCTACCGAAGCGGCGGTAGCGACCCGGGCTTGGCGCATAATCGTTTTCGCAAACGCTTTGGAGCCCTCCAGGCGGGCGGCCAAACGTCCGGGACCAAAAACTTTATACCCCGCCTCACGCAGGACATCGGCGACCCCTTTGACCAGGGGGGCTTCCGGTCCGATCACCACCAAATCAGGGTGCAAAGACCGTGCCAGTTCCAACACCTGCGCCGGTTCGTCAATGGCACATTTGACGTTTTCCCCGAGAGCGGCGGTGCCGGGATTACCGGGAGCAATCCAAAACTTGTCCAACAGTGTTGATTTAGCGATAGCCCTGGCCAGCGCGTGTTCACGCCCGCCGCTTCCCAAAAGTAAAACCTTCATAATCTCAGTTTAATAGCTTTTTAGACTTGTCAATAATAGGGAGCAAAATTTTGCCTTCGGGGCGGCTGTTAGGATGTGGGTATGTCGTTTACAGAAGCGCTCGGGATGGGCGAGTTTCGCCCGCAAACCAACGTTGACTTTGGCCGAGTGGTGGAGGTTCGCCCCACCCAGGGTCTGTTTGTGGCTTTTGAAGGCTGCGACGGGGTGGGCAAGACCACCCAAATTGCGCGGGCTGCGTCGTGGGTTCGCCAACAGGGATGGGACGTCATCGAGACGCGCGAGCCCGGCGGGACCGACCTGGGGGTGGCTCTGCGCCAACTGCTGCTGGACGCTGGGGATGTGTCGGCTCGTGCCGAGGCGCTGCTGTTTGCCGCTGACCGTGCCCAGCACGTGCACAAGCTCATTATTCCCGCTATTAACGACGGCAAAGTCGTGATTACTGACCGCTATCTGGCTTCCTCTATCGCCTATCAGGGGCACGGGCGGGAACTCGGAGCCCGAGAAATCCGCGTTTTGTCCATGTGGGCTACGGGGGGATTGGTGCCAAACCTGACGGTACTGCTAGACCTGGACCCCGAGACAGCAGCAGCTCGCCAGGCTGCCGATGCGTCCCTGGGCAGCCCGGATCGGATGGAACGCGCCGGGCTCGACTTTCAAAAGCGGGTTCGGGAGGATTTTCTGCGGATGAGCGAGGGTCAGGACACTTGGCTGGTCGTTGACGCGAGCCTGCCGGTAGAGGAAATCGCCACTCAGGTGCGACTGCGTCTGGCTCAGATGCTGCCGGTTATCAAATCGTGGTGAGCCGGAAAGTCGCGGTGAACATGAGTATCAACCCCAGCGGCGGTGTATGGGCTGAGGTAGCAGGTCAGACCCGAGCCATCTCTCAGTTCTCCCAAGCGGCCGCAGCCGCCCGGGACCTTATCGCGGCCCAAAACCGCCCTGCTGACCTTATGACCGCGCCGGAAAACGCCACGCCAGCTGCGCAGACGGACTCCGGCACGAACCTCGCGGCGATGACACATTCCTGGCTGGTGGTCGGGCCGCCCGGCTCGGGGCGCTCCACCGCCGCCAAAGCCTTCGCGGCCGCCTTGGAATGTGAGGATCCGGACAATCCCGGTTGCGGAATCTGCGCCGCCTGTCGCGATGTGCGCCAAGGCACCCATGCCGATGTCAGCGTGATGACCACCGAAATGGTCGAGATCAAGTTTGATGATGTGAAAGCCCTGGTCCAGCAGGCTTACCGGCGGCCTGTCCGTGGAGAGTGGAACATCATCATCATCGAAGACTACGACCGCATGAGTGAATACAGCTCCAACCTGCTGCTGAAATCCATCGAGGAACCGCCCGAGCGTACCGTGTGGGTGCTGTGCGCCCCCAGCGCCGCCGACGTGCTTTCGACCGTTCGCTCACGCACCCGCCTAGTGCAACTCACCCTGCCCAGCCCCGCCGCGGTGGCGGAGCTGCTGGTTCGTCAAGATGCCTCCATCAGCCCCGAACTCGCCGCCGAAGTCGCCGCCGCCGCCGAATCGCACGTGGGACGGGCCCGGGCTTTGGCCTATGATCCGCAGCTGCGCGCCGAACGGGTCGGGATGCTGCGGATGATTTCGCAAATGAGCTCCAGCGCTGAGGCGATGTGGACGGCGGCCGCCCTGGTGAAGCTCGTAGACAAACAGGCCGAGGCTCTGCGCGGCGCCAACGACCAGGAGGAACGCGCGAAAGTCCTGGAGGCTTTCGGTCTGGCGGCCGACACACCCGATTCCCGGCTGCCCCGGGATGTGAAGTCAGCCCTGCGGGGAGCCAAGCTCAGCGAGACCGATGCGCACCGGCGGGCCCGGCGCGCCAGCTTCGATACTTGGGACCGGGTTTTGGGCGACATTTCGGGCTTTTACCGCGATGTTTTGCTGGCACAAGCGGGGTCCGCCCAGCCGCGTATCAATCTGTCGCGACCAGCCGGTGAGCTGGTCGATGCGTACGTGGCGAGGGTCGGGACCGGATCGCAGTCCCTGGCCGAAACTACAGCCCGGTTGGAGGCGATTCGTCGAGCGCGACGCCGCCTGATGGGAAACGGTAACACCACCCTGGACATCGAGGCGCTTTGTGTAGAACTGGCAGACCGGAATAGGGCAAAATGTAAGGTGAACGGAAGGTAGAGAATGAACAAGCTGACAAAAGGTTTCGGGATTATGGCTGCCGTGGGACTGGCACTGGCGGGGTTGGCTGGCTGCGCCCCGGAAAAACCCTTGGCGCAGCCCTCCAAACCGCCCAGCCCCACCCAAACTGTGGACCAGCCGAGACTCGCCGAGTATTATGCCCAAGACCTGCAATGGAAGAACTGCGGCGGCGACTTCGAGTGCGCCATGCTGGAAGTGCCCCTCGACTATGACAACCCCCAGGGCGAACACGCCAAAATCGCGATGAAACGGCTAAATACCGCCAACAAAGCAACACGTATCGGGACGCTCATTATGAACCCCGGCGGGCCCGGCGGCTCCGGACTGGAAAACATGAAACCCGAAAACGTGGCCTATTTCTTTAGTGACACGGTGCGAAACTACTATGACGTGCTGGGGTTTGATCCCCGCGGGGTCGGGTCTTCGCAGCCTGCCATCAAATGCCGCACTGACCAGGAACTTGATGAGGACAACTCGACCTATTATGACCTTTCTACCGAAGCCGGACGCGCGGCAGATATCGCCGACTATAAAGCCCTGGGGGAAAAGTGCCTAAAGAATTCCCCGCAGATGACCCGTTTTGCCAGCACGGAAAACACCGCCCGCGATATGGATATAATGCGGGCCGCGCTCGGCGATGAAAGGCTTTACTACCTGGGATTTTCTTACGGTACTTACCTGGGTGCGATTTACGCGGACCTTTTTCCGTCCCGGGTGGGACGCATGGTGCTGGACGGGGTGCTTGACCCGTCCATGGACATGAACCAGGTTTCGACCCTGCAAGCCAGCGGGTTTGAGGCCTCTCTGCGAGAATTCGTAGCACAATGCCAGCAAAAGCACGCCAAACAGTGTCCGCTGCACGGCGACGTGGATTCGGGAATGTCTCAGATCAAATCCCTGCTGGATACTTTGAAAACCAACCCTATGCCCGCCAAGAGAGGCCGCGAACTGACCGCCACCCAAGCCTTTACTGGGCTGATTGGCAATATGTACAACACTGGCTCCTGGTGGCAGCAGCTGTTGCCCGCCCTGTCCCAAGCCCTAAACGAGTCTGACGGCACCGGCCTTCTGAATAGTGCCGATTTTTACAACGAACGCAACGCGGACGGCACGTATCAAAACAACTCCTCCGATGCGTTCATTGTTATCAATTCACTGGACTATGAGCCAGTCGGCGACATGGCGCAATGGAAAGCGGACGCGGCAAAGATAGAGGCGGATTATCCCACCGTCGGGGAATTTTTCTCGTACAGTTCCCTCGGAGCGGAAAACTGGCCAGTTAGGGCAAAAACCACGGCGAAACGCGAGATCAATCCCCCGTTAGAGGAGGACATCCTGCTGATTGGGACCACCGGGGACCCCGCCACACCGCTGAAAATGGCTCAGCACACCCGCCAGATGATGCGCCATTCCAAGCTGTTGACCGTGCAAGGCTGGAACCATACGGCCTACAACTCCTACGCGCCGGGCTGCGTCAAAACCATCACTGACACTTACCTGGTTTCGGGCAAAATCGCGGGTACGAGCAGCGACACCTGCCAGCTGGATTAGGCGTGCCCGCGGCACGCTGGTACCGGTAGCGGGGTCTGCCTGCCAAAGTTTGGAACGACCTCTGTTTCAGGCTAAAATGAAACCCGCGCATTTTGCACACCGCCGCCTTAGCTCAGTCGGCAGAGCGATTCACTCGTAATGAATAGGTCGAGAGTTCGATTCTCTCAGGCGGCTCCACGTTTTTCGTTGATATTTCAATGAAAACCGCTTTCGATTAAGTCGAAAAAATCAAAATGCCAATACCCAGCCAATAAGAGACCTAGAAACGCTGCTGTATTCCTCACAATGTTGCCCTAGAGAGGCACCTCTTACCGTTGTAAAACCGCAGCGCAAGTACTGTAGAACCGCAACGGAATGCCCTCTAAACCTCGCTGACGTGCAGAATCGTTTCATGATCACTTCCACGATTCCGCCAAGGATGGGTCGCCATCTTTGGATAATGATTTGTAGAGGTTCGCGAGTGAAGATATGGAATTTGCGGGAATCGGTAATGCCCGCCTGTGGCTGGATATGCAGACCGCCTATGAGCTTGCGCATGCTCGCAGCAAGGAGGCCCCAGTTTCCACACCCTAGAGGTATTTCTGTGCAATTCCAGTGCCAGAAATTATTTCAAAATCGGCTGTAAGCTCTGCATTCACTTCTTTCCAGGCCGATAAAACAAGCTCGTCTGAAAATCCTCTTCCGTGCTTAATGAAACCAAATAACCGAATTGTATTTTATAATAATGACGCTAGTTGCCGGGGACTAAACCTTAATTGAGCCCCTAATTGTGGCAGACAACCTTAATTCATCGAACCTCTTATTCTGAAAATCGTTACCGTCCGGGGTTGAATTAATTATTCATCGATGTCTAATATAGAACTATTCATACACTCATACTTATGGAGGGCACCACATGGCTAAGAAAGTAAAAACCATTCTGATTGACGATATTGACGGCTCGGACGCAGCCGAGACGGTCACCTTTGGTTTGGACAACGTCAACTATGAAATTGATTTAAACGAAACCCACGCTAAGGAACTGCGCGACAGCCTGGCACGCTGGATTAAGTCTGGACGTAAAGTTTCCGGCCGCCGCCGCCGTGGAACTGCCCCGGCGGCAAACAGTGAGATTCGCGAACTCAACCGCCGCGTGCGCGCTTGGGCTAGCGAAAAAGGAATTCCGGTCAACGACCGCGGCCGCGTTCCGCAAAAACTCATCGACCAATACCGCGCCGCGACCGGCAATAACTAAGGGCTATTTCGCCTCGAAAACTTCATAACACGTAAGGACTGACCGTCCGGCCTATTGCGGCGAAACTTTATTTTCGACGCAATAAACAAATTGCCAGGGCGGCCAGTCCTTCCTTATTCCCTGTAAAACCCATGCGATCAGTCGTCGTGGCCGAAAAAGACACCGGCGCCCCCAGGATATTCCCCAACGCCGCCTCAGCTTCAGCGTAGCGCGGGCCGAGCCGCGGCTCCTGACCGATAACAGTCACGCTGGCATTGATTACCGCCCAACCGGCCTCGTGCAGCATCTGCATAGCCGCGCTCAAAAACACTTCCCCGCCGGCTCCGGCAAACTCCGGACGCGACACCCCAAAGTTGGTGCCCAAGTCGCCCAACCCGGCGGCCGTGAGCAGGGCGTCGGTCAAGGCATGGGCAGCCACGTCACCATCCGAATGCCCCTCCAGCGGCGCATGGGCAGGAAAAGACAGGGTCCCCACCTTGAGCGGGCGGCCCGCCACCGGCTCACCGGCAGCAAAACGATGCGCGTCAAAACCTTGGCCAACTCGGAAATCCATGAATAAAATCCTAATTGGAATGTTGGTGGTATTTAACCCTTTTGGGTGGTGTATTCCCCTGACCAGCACTTTAGTCTGGGGATTGTAGCGAATTTTGCTCATCCCCAAGCGGATACAAGCTAAGGAGGCCAGTCGATCGTGAGCGATGTGCAGCTAAAATGTCCGTCCTGCGGTGCTCCCATTAACTTTGATGTGCCCAGCGGCAAGATGAAGTGCAGCTTTTGCGGGGCTTCATTCACAGTCGAGGAGGTCAACCAGTTCAACGGTATCTCCCAAGCCAACGCGGAACTCGATGCCGCGCACGCGCAACAGGCGGGGACTTCCGGCGCCGGCGGCTCCGGCGCTGCCGGAGGGGCGGGAGCCGCTGCCACCCCGGAAACCCAGATTTCCACCACTCCTGCCGAGGGTCAACCCGGTTGGGTGGAGCCCCCGCCCACCTATCTGGACGAAGCGACCGGACAGAAAATGGCTCAGTTCCAGTGTAATTCCTGCGGTGGGGAAATCATCGGTTCGCCCGACATGGTCAGCGCCCGATGCCCCTGGTGCAACAACAACTTCGTGGCGACCGGACAGCTGACCAGCACCCGCGTCCCCGACCGGATGATTCCCTTTGCGATGACCAAAGAACAGGCCTTGGAGGCTTTCAAAGCCAACATGAAGGGGCTGAAACTCATTCCCAGAGAGTTTAAGCAGGTCAGCGTCGACGACATCCAAGGCGTTTACGTGCCATACTGGCTGTATGACGCAACGGTCGCCGGTGAAGGCAACTTTAGTTGCGAAAACATCCGCACCTGGACCGATTCGGAATACGAATACACCCAACATCAGGAATATCAGGTGTATCGCAGCGCCAACGTCGCTTTCCTGGACGTGCCGGTGGCGGGCACCACGAAAGTCACCGATAAGCTCACGGAATCCATCGAACCTTTTGACTACACCAAGTCGGTCGCGTTTTCCCCCGCCTACCTGACAGGCTTCATGACCAACAAATATGACGTGGAAGCGCAAGACGCCAACCCCCGCGCTTTGGAACGCATGAAAGACTCCACCGAGGAAGTGCTGCGGAACTCAATCAGCGGCTACGACACAGTCTCGACAATCAACACCTCCATCCAACCGGCTTTCGGGGAACTCGAATACGTGTTCCTGCCGATGTGGCTGATGAATGTCGATTTCCAAGGCAAAAACTACAACTATGCGATGAACGGGCAAACCGGCAAGTTCGTGGGCACGTTCCCGGTATCCGAGCGCAAGTACTGGGGCGGACTGTTAGGCATCGCCATCCCCCTCGCCATCATTTTTGGCGCCATCTTTATTCCGTTCCTGATGCCGATATTTTTTGATTGAGGTGAAGATCATGAATATGCGTAAGACGATTCTTTATTCCGTGGGCGCGCTAGCGGTGGCTCTGGCTCCGTCGGTTGGTTTCGCCCTGCCCGCAGCGGCGGGCGAAGAAGTCAGCCCTGCCGCGTTTTCTGTATCGGTTGCGTCACCTGGGGTACTGCCGACGCAGACTCCGCCCCCTAATCCGGACGATGCCCCGGAAACTAGCGACGAACCGGCTACCTCCGCGGAACTGACTCATACCGAATTAGGCGACATCATCGAATTCCCCGATAAGGAGCAGGTGCCCTACGTGGGCGGACAGCCGGATGTGAAATCCGCGGCGCCTTTCATCCGTGACCATTCCGGGGTATTTAGTAAATCCAAGATTGCCGGCTGGGAAAAGCAGATGGCGGCTTTGGCTGAGAAGTACGGGATTGCGCCCTATGCCGTGACCGTGGACGATTTCAATTATCAGACCCCGGAACAGTGGGCAGCGAACTATTACAACGCCAACCAGCTTGGCTTGGGGGAAAAGGACGCCAACGGGGTACTCATGGTAATCAACCCCACCTCGCGCGATTTGTGGTTCCTGGGTCACGGGGATGGTGAAAAAGCCTTCACCGTTTATGGCACCGAGAAGCTCTATTACCACGTCAAACAGCCCTTGGGCGATGACCACTGGGACGACGGCATGGAGGTCTACCTGACCCAAGTGGCAGATTACCTGGAACAATGGAAAGCCGGGACACCCTACAGCGAGAGTCACCCACTGCCTCACCCCATGACCCTGGAGTCCACCGCTGCCGGTGCCGCCGGGGCGGCAGCCCTCGGTGGCGGTGCCGGCACCATGGTGATGCGCCGGATCAGGAAAAAGCACGATACGGCGCAGCTGCAGTCGGGAGCGACCTATTACGTCGTGCCTGGTTCGGACCAGATTACGGGCTCCAACGATGTCTTTGTGAACGAATACACAACCCAAGTCGCGCGTCCCAAGAGCAGCGACAGCTCCGATTTCAGTGGCGGCTCGTTCAGTTCCGGGGGTACGTCGTTTAGTTCCGGGGGCGGTAAGTTCTAAGTTCACGGCCCAAGGCCGGTGGCGTGGCGTACCCAGCGATGTTACGTGTTCGGCGACACCGCGACACACCGGTAACCGCGGTACCCGTGCGCGAACCCCGCTTGTGAACAGGCACAACACGCACCGCGCTGGCAACGCCCTGAATAACCGACCTAAGATTGACACGTGAGTGAGGTCTCGGCGCCACGGCTAACCCGCAACCAGCTTTTCCGACTGGTTGCGGCGGTAGTCTGCGCAATCCTCGCCGCGCTCATCGCCCAGCAGTCCCTCGCTACAGTCAAGGGGCAAAACTTCGACGGCCTGACCCGATTTGCGGTCAGCCGTGGCAAGCCGTTCCTGTTCGGAGCCGACACGGCGGCGCTGGACACGATTTCTATGGGTGCCCTCATCGCCATGACCGGGGTGGTATTTCTGATAGCCGCCGCCAGAAAACGGCGTGAACTGGGAATTCGTGTCCTGATTTTGGTGGCGGGCGCGAACCTGACCACCCAGGTCCTGAAACACTGGATTATTCACCGCCCCGCCTTGGGCGTGGACTATCAAGGCTTGGCAAACTCGCTGCCCAGCGGACACACTACGGTAGCGATGACGGCGGCGATTGGAATCGTCATGGTCGTCGTGCCCAAGTGGCGTTCCGTAGCCGTGTTTATCGGCTGGCTCACCACCAGTTTTGTCGGTATCGCCGTGATGCTCAACCAGTGGCACCGCCTCTCCGATGTGCTCACCGCGATTCTCATTGCCACCGCCTGGGGTTTGGTGCTGACTCCCCGGGAAGCCACCGACCGACGTTTCGGACATACCCACCGCGTTACCCTGTTGGTTTCCCTGGTCGCGACCCTCATCGGGGCCAGCGGAATTGGCGTGATTTGGCTGCGGACTACAGACATTCCCCTTTCCGAGGCCGCCCTGCATGCCGCCGCCCTAACCCCGCTGGGCCTATTGACCGCGGGCGCCTCCATCCTCACCATCATCGGCCTAGCCGGCCTGGTCCTGGCGATGGTCAACACGCAAGCCCGCCATTAAAACCGACCGGGGCGGTTTCACCCTTTTGGGTGGTTACTCGCTCACGGCGCGCCGATACCCTGTGAGAGTCCGTTATATCAGGAGGTAACCATGAATATTTCTTTCCCAAGTTTCCCCTCTCGGTTCAGTCGGGCCGGAGCAGGATTCGCGGTGGCGGCATTGGCTGTCGCCGGTTTGTTGGTGCCCGCGGCGCAAGGTGCCGACACCGGGGATACCTACGCCGCTAACAGCTGTATCGCCTGGGATCGCCTGGGCGGGGCGAACGCCATAGAGACTTCCGACCTGGTGGCCAATCGCGCCTACCCGACGGGTTCACCCCATTTCCTGGTGGCTTCCTCACGCAACCCTGTGGACGCGCTGCCCGGCGGCGCCTTGGGCGTGGGGCCCATCCTCCTCACCGATGGAAAGAGCTGGAACCTCGAGACTCTGGCAAAATATCAAAATGTGACGATACTTGGCGGCTACGGGGCAGTCGAGCAACTGGCAGAAACATTTTTTGACGAACACGGCATCTCCAGCTCCCGACTGCAAGGCCCTGACCGCAACGCCACCGCCTCCGCTATTGCCGATCGTTGGGTACAAGTTCACGGCCAACCGACCCATGTCTATGTCACCCGCAACGCGGGGGCCGGTTCACCCGATGCTGTAGCAGCTTCCGTGGTGAGAGACGGACCCATCTTGACCTTCACGAATCCCGCGAGCCTGCAAGCCGCGGCCGCGAAGATTCAGGCAATGCACCCCAGTCAGGGCGTAGTTATTCTCGGTGGCGAGGGAGTAGTGTCCGCTGCCGAGGCAAATGTCCTGGCCGGAGGCTTACAGCTGAATCGCCTCAGCGGGATGAATCGTTACGAAACGTCTAGAGTCATTGCGAGTTGGGTGGCGCAAACCCGCCCGGTTCACCACGTCTATCTGGCCAGCGGTCACGCTTTGAAAGATGCCATGGTGGCCGGAGCCTTCAACGATGGGGTCATCCTGTTGACCCCGCCGGATGGTTCGGGAATCAATGAATGGGCACGGATGATGAACGCGGACGGCATCACGGTTGTCGGTGGACGCGGTGTCGTTTCTGACGCAGCAGCCCAGATTGCCGCCTGCGGTGAAACTGCTGGAATCACCAATTCCCTGGTCCAGGGGCTGCTGTACCCCCTCGGCACCGATCAGGCCTGCTCTACCGCGAGTTGGAACGCGGCGGAATCTCGGGGCCTGATGGAACAAATGCCGAACACTGAAAATGCCTGCTGGCAAAAGCCGACGGGTACACACATCAGCATTCAACACCGTGGAGACTATTTCTCTGACGGTTACCCCGATGCCATCGTCTATGTCAGCGATGTGGACGGAACGATGGTGTTCCTCGTGGTTTACAACCCCGCAAATCCGAGCCAGCCCTACGTGTCCTACCTGTGGGGCGGCAATGGAGACTGGGGTTTCCGCGTGGTGGAAGAATCTTCTTACCCCCTGTTTGAACTGCTTTCCGACGGGCAAGTAGTCAAGCAGCTTTCCGTAGCGGATAATATCGGCGGCAAGCCGGAAGTTGCGCTGCCGGTCAGCTAAAACTGGCACTGTAGCGAAAGCGTTGGTGGTGGGGAATCGTGTCGGCTCCCCCACCACCTTTCGCGGCAATTCGAACCAAATCCCCAGGGCGCCCTGATAAAATTTGCAAGCAACAGGCGGCAGGGCTTCACCGCGGTCACAGATAGGAAAATCGGAAAGGGAAAGGCAATTGACTCGGATAACCATTGTGGAGGATCAGACTATCCTGTTGGATTCCCTCGCGTCCGCGATTGCTGCCGAGGACGATTTTACCGTTGTCGACAAACTCAGCGATGCTGCCGCGATTCACGCTTCGGTGCGGATTCACCCCGTCGACCTGGTGCTGATGGACGTGGTGACGGAAAATTCTTCTGGCCTGAGCGAATCGGCCAAACTCAAGCGGGACCACCCCAACCTCAAGGTCGTCATCTTTACCGCCATGCCAGATGCGGCTTTTGTACAGGAAGCCCAAGAGGCCGGGGTCGATTCTTTCGTGTACAAAAACATTTCCACCCCCGATTTGCTGGCTGTGCTGCGTTCGACCATGCAGGGGGACTCTAGTTTCCCCGGTGCCACAGCCCTGCCCAGTTTTGGCGCCAACGAGTTGAACCAGCGCGAGATGCAGGTGCTGCGCCTAGTGTGCGCGGGTTATGCGCGCAAGGAAATCGCGAAAAAGATGTATTTGAGCGAAAACACCATCAAGTCCTACATCACCCAGCTGCTGGCGAAAAGCGGCTTTTCTTCCGTGGCGCGCCTCGCGTTGTGGGCGGTTTCCAGCGGTTATATCGTGGTCCAAGACAACGACGCGGACTGTGGCTGAATCGGGATTGCATGTCTGCCTCGCCCTATCCGCGCAATAGGTTCCCCAGTTCACCTTCTGTCGTTTCGGTAGGACCCACCTGGGTACACGACTGGCTGACGCATTTGGGCGTTGCTCTCGCCTTGGGGCTGATTGCGGTGGTTATGATTTTTGCTCCACTGCGCACGATTTCCTTTCAAACCGAATACACCATGGCGGTCCCTACGAGTTTTGACCAACGTCTGACGGACTACTATCAACGAAATGGAATCAAGGTCGAGCCTCACAGCGAGTGGTCACTACTGAAGCTGTTGCGTTCGGGTCCCGCTTACGTGATCACCAGTGAAGTCATGGCTAATTCGGCACAGAAATCCGAACCGGACGGACGGTTCACGAAACTTTATCCAGAATCGATTGTGCTGGCCTCGCGCGCCACAAAAGTCAAGTCCATCACCGATTTCCAGAAACTAGCCGATGACACGAAAACTATTTATCTCGATCGAGGAGTTTCCCGGCTAGAACTGATGAACGCGCTGGCTTTGCGTCACGACTCCGCGGGAACGCAAGTTTTCTCCGCAGCTCAAGCAAAACGACTATTGAATAACATCAACCGCCAGGGCAGGCTACAGACCGGAACCTCCCCGCAAGATTTGGAACAGGCGCTTCGTCGCGGCTGGTTTTGCTTAACCACGGATCGGCTCGCGGCTCAATCCTCCGTGGGTCGCTCAGTCCACTACGCCCCCGCCCCCACGCTCACTGCCCAAATCGGCATCTGGCAACGCAACCCCAACGGCATCAACGGAACTTTGCCACTGGCGGCGGTACCCCCCGGTTTTTTCAACCCCGTAGACTACCCCTCAACAAACCCGTCTTTTCGGGAACAAATTCACTCAGAAACAGTAACTAACCTGGACAGTTACGAGAAATTTGTCTGGGATGCCAGCCTCTACAACGACACCTACGGCGGATCTTGGGGATGGGAAAACACCAACGAAGCCTACGAACTGGGAGGATTCATCGCCCTGCTGTGTTTCCTAAGTTTTTGGGCAGGGTGGCGGTTTTGGACAGCAACTTTCACCTATGTGCGCTGGGCAGTGCTGGCACAAGCGGGAATACTCGCCCTGTGGATTATGGCGCGGATTATCAAGCACGCCTCCCTCGGGGTTTTTGAGCGTTACACCTGGTACTACTATTACGTCCCCATCTATACGACCTGCGCAATTTTGTTCTTTGTCATGTCCCACTCCAGCCGCGGGCGCCCGCCGGGCTACCGTTTCTTGCGCGCCACGATTATCGGGGTCGGCACGGCTCTGATTCTGCTGGTATTTACCAACGATTTGCACCACCTGGTGCTGCGCTTTGGCACCGGACAGTCCGGGGTGGATTACAGCTACGGTCCGGGATACTACTTGTATTACGCGGCGGCGCTGCTGGTTTTCGCGGCAGTCATATACGCGGGTTCGTGGTCACTGAAGGGACATTGGCTGCGTCTGGTGGGGGGAATCGGGATACTGTTCCTCGCGGTGTTGTTCTATTCCGTGGCGTACACGATGCGAATCCCGCTGGTTCGCGCCACCGAAACCGTCCAAATGTATTGCGTGATTTTTGTGTTGGCGTGGGAGATTCTGTTCTTTATCGGGGCGATTGGGCAAAACCGCGGGTATCTGCGGTTCTTTGAAAAATCCCAGATTCCCATCGAAATTGTCAACCGGGATTGGCTCCCCCATTACCGCACGTCCCAGCCCCTCAACCTGGACCAAGACACTCGTCAGCAGCTGCGGGACTGTCAGGTACCGGTGCTGGTCACAGACACTTCGGTACAGCCGAACCGAACCGTGTACTGCCAAACCCGTCCCGTGGACGGCGGCCACGTCCTGTGGGAAACGGACGTCACCGCGGTGCAGGATTTGGAGCGGGCTTTGGCGGCACTGCGCGTCCGCGAGACTCACCAAACCGAAATTCTGCGCGCCGAATACGAAGCCACGTTAAACATGGAGGAATCGGCCGATGCCCCCGTCCTCTTTGACCGGCTCGATGACTTGATGAACGCGTCCCTGGGCCGGATTCAAGCCAACACCGCTCGGCTCAACGTATCGCTGGACGAAAGCGAACGCTCCGATATTTTGCGCAACATCAAGATGGACTTGGGTTATGCCAAACGCGCGGGTCCGCTGACTTTGCAGAACTTCGAGAAAGAGACCGTTTCGGTCAACGCCCTGACAACGTTTATGAGCCAATCCTGTACCGATTTTTCTTTCGCAGGAGCTGTGGCCGGCTTGCACGGTCCGACCACCGGCACTGTGCAGCTGCAGGTGGCCCTGTGGTGTTTGGAGGGCTTGCACCGCACCTTTAACCAGCTCATTGGGGCTGCAGAGGTGGCTGTGTTCGTGAACTTCGAGGTCGCCCCAGACGGTGACACAGCCTGGCTAAACTTGATTATTGATCTGGCCGAGCAGGACCTCCCTCTGCTCGATCCGCTCTTGACCTGGCCACGCGCCCAAGTCGAAATGTTCGTTGAGGACGACACCTGCCACCTGAACATGGCTATCGGCGCTGGTCAACGCTCTTTGGCAGCGGAGGTAGCGCATGAGTGACCAGCTCTACAGTCTCACCCCCGTCCAAATGGGGGCAGCTACCGCCCTGATGGGTATGGGCTTATTGGCGGCGTGCCTGCTCACGATGGGTCAATGGCTCATTCATCGGCGGCGTCTAGCCACGGTATTCCTGCTAAGTGTGGAGTTTTTGCTCGCGTTCTATATGTGGGCGTTCGCCACCGTTTTTATCCATTCTCAGACCGGGATTTTCTCGCTCCAAGACCATAACTTCGGGTGGTTTGTGGTGGTCTGCTTGGTGCTGGGGGCGGCGACAATGGGAACCAACTACCGCTATGCCGAGGCCCCGCTGCTGGTGACGCTGACCCTGGCAATGCCGCCTTTTGTCGCTGCCGGGGGAGTTTGGGTGCTGCTCACTTCCGGGGCACTAACGACCTCTTGGCTGTGCGTTCAGGTGTGGCGAGATTGGCAGCTGCTGCACCGTGATCTCAGTCCTTTCAGCGTCAAAGAGGCTTTGGACCGGCTGGAACACGGCGTAGCGTTCGCGAACTTTCGGGGTCGCAGCAAGTTTGCCAACGCTGCTATGGAGGGGCTTTTGGGGCGTCTAGGGTTGACGTCGTTGACGAACATCGGGACGTTGGAACGCCAACTATGTCAATTCCGATTTGAGTCGAAAAACCGTCAGGCCGACAGTGATTCCCCGAACTGCTGGGAAGAAAATGACGACGGAACCTCCCGGCTGCGAATCACGGAACCCAATGGGCGGACCTGGGTGTTGACCCATAGCCGAATTCGAGACGGCCGGCGGTCTTGGATTCAACTGCTAGCTGTCGATGTCAGTGACTACATGACGCTCAGTTACCGGCTTTCAGCAGAGATTGATGCCCTGCAGGCCCGCCAAAAACGCCTGGTCAGTGAGACTTCGCGGCTCGATGAGGCCCTGTCACGTCGGCTCATCTTATCGACCCGGTCCACCATTCACGACACACTTTCCCAGCGGATTTCTTTCGTTCACCGGTTCTTGGAGGACGAAGTGTCAGACGATGAACGCCTGCGTCGCCTCCAGGGTCTGCTGGAGGATTTGCCCTCCGACCTGAGCCAGGATCGCGTCACCGCCACCCCCGAAATTTGGCTGGAAACCCTGCAAGATTTGGCTTCGGCGGCCGAACTGGAACTGCATATTTCCGGCGACCTCCCACCCCAGGCCAACAAAGCCCGGATGTTTACGGATGTGCTGCGCGAAGCCATCACGAATGTGTTGATTCACACGACTTCTAGCGAAATGGAGGTGCGTCTGGGTCAGGACGCCTCTGGTTTCTGGATGGAAGTCTCGAACCCCAGCACCGTGGAGACCACGCTGACCTACGGCACCGGCCTGAGCAACTTGGAATCCCGGCTCGAAACCCTCGGCGGTTCCCTGTCCGTGTTCACCACTCCACGTTTCACCCTGCGCGCCCGCCTGCCGCGCTAAGTGGGAATCGTCTCCCCACCGGCCTGGCAATCAGAGCTGGTCAGCGATGCCCGCCAGCAGGGCTTCGAGGGCGGGGCGGAACGTCGGGGCATCGAGCAGCAGCGACACTGACACCACCCCGGCAAAAGGCATATCGAAAAAATATCCCGGCTGCACGGTGATGCCCCACTGGGCAATCAGCCCGGTGATGAGCGCGTCCTCGTCCACGTGGGCGGGAAATCGCAGCAGCGCGTTCCAGCCGCCTTCGGGTTCCAGCAGGCTCACGGTTCCGCTAGGCTCCCTGCGCACAAGGTCCCTCAAGGTGGCAAGGTTCTCGCGGCAGCGTTGTCGGGTGGCGTGGGTTGCGGCAGGCACAGCGGCCAGGTATTGCCCCAAGCGCTGGGCCAAAACATCGGAAAACGGCAGGTAGGCGTCCGCGATGACGTCCAGGCGGGCGCAGGCCGCCGCCACGTCGGGCTCCGGCCCGGACACTTCCAGCCACGCTATTTTCAGCCCCGGGGCGCTCAAGTTTTTACTCATGCCGTCCAGGGCGAAAGTCAGCACTTCCGAGGTTCCAGCCAGGCGCTGGCGATCGGCGGGTCGGGTGGGCGCTCCGGGCAGGTCGAAGTCAAAGAACACTTCATCAGCGATGAGCGCTACCTCGTGGTCCGCACAGTAGTTGAGGAGCCGCTGACGATCCTCCCCGTGTACATAAGAGCCGGTGGGATTGTTTGGATTGATAGCCACCACGGCGCTCACCGCCGCCGGATTGAGGTCGCCCAGCTCCCAGCGGGACCCCACCCAGGTCAGGGGATAGAAATCGACCCCCACGTTTTCAAGCCCCGCAATCGTTTCTACCAAGGGGTATCCCGGGGTCGGGGCAGCGAGCCGTTCGCCCGGGTCACACGTCAACTTCGTCAACCACGCATAGCCCTGGGAAGTAGAACTTAGCAGGTAGAGATGGTCGGGGTTCACGGTGCGTTCGTCACGCTCCCCCAGCCAGGCAGCCAGCGCCTCGCGAGCCGCCCGAGGCCCCCGCGGGTCAGGTTCGTAGGGCAGCAAGCCCGGTGCACCCAACCCCCAGCGGGTCGGATTGGAATCCGCCAGATTTATTTTCAACGTGCCGTCGCGTCGGGCCGCGCGCTGGGCGACAGTCACGGCGTTCGGTTCGTTCAGTTCCACCCGGTGAGAAAATTTCACCCTCCTACGATACCGCGACACGCACAACGACGAATTCCCCTAACCTACAGACCTGGGCAAACACAATATGTAGGGGTAAAATTGGGCGACACGCACTATATGTAGTTGATTTGCCCAAATTCCTCCATAGAGTAAATTCTTGTGTCCTCCGCATTGGGAGATGAGGAGATGAAAGGAAAAAGATGACTGCAATGAAGCAAGAGACGACCCCCGTTTTTGAAACGAATCCGCGCCACCACGTGGTTGACCCCATAGAGACAGTGGACGAATACCTGAGCCAGGCTGACTGGCGAGTGAACGCCAACGCCAACCAGGGCTACTCGGTCGGCGGGCTGATTCTGAACGCTGCTGGCAAGATGGTGGCCAACTACTGGCTGGACAAGATTTACCCCGCCGCGGCCGGTGCTGCCCACCGCGACGGCGACTTCCACATTCACGACCTGGATATGTTTGCCGGGTACTGTGCCGGCTGGTCACTAAAACAACTGCTGCAGCAGGGTTTCAACGGGGTCAGCGGGGCCATTGCCTCCAATCCGCCGCGGCATTTCAGCTCGGCCTGCGGACAAATCGTGAACTTCCTGGGCACGCTGCAAAACGAGTGGGCCGGTGCCCAGGCGTTCTCTAGCTTCGACACCTATATGGCGCCTTTCGTCCGCCTGGACGACATGACGTATGCCGAGGTCAAGCAGTGCATGCAGGAACTCATCTACAACCTGAACGTCCCCAGCCGCTGGGGCAGTCAATGTCCGTTCACGAACCTCACTTTTGACTGGACCTGCCCGCCCGACCTGCGCGACGAGGTGCCGCTCATCGGCGAGGAACTGTGCGACTTTGCTTACGGGGATCTGCAGGCCGAGATGGACATCATCAACCGCGCCTACATGGAGGTTATGACCGAGGGAGACGCGGACGGACGCGTGTTCACCTTCCCCATTCCGACCTACAACATGACCAAGGATTTCGATTGGGATTCCCCCAACGCCAACCTGCTGTTTGAGATGACGGCAAAGTATGGGCTGCCCTATTTCCAGAACTTCATCAACTCGGAACTCGACCCCGGCCAGATTCGCTCTATGTGCTGCCGGTTGCAGCTCGACCTGCGGGAACTGGTCAAGCGCGGTAACGGGCTGTTCGGTTCGGCGGAGCAAACCGGGTCCATCGGGGTGGTGACCATCAACTTGGCACGTCTGGGTTATCTGCACAAGGGCGACGAGGACGGTTTACGCGCCCGCTTGCGTGAACTCATTGAGTTGGCTTCGGTGACTTTGGAACGTAAGCGCATCACCATCCAGTACCACATGGACCACGGCCTGTTCCCCTACACGAAACGCTATCTGGGGAATCTGGACAACCACTTCTCGACCATCGGGGTCAACGGCATGAACGAGCTGATCCGCAACTTCACCGACGACGCTTATGACATCACCGACCCGCGCGGACACGCCCTGGCGGCCCGTATCCTGGACGGGATGCGCGACCAGATGGTGGAGCTGCAGGAATCTACCGGACATATGTACAACCTGGAGGCGACCCCGGCCGAGGGCACCACGTACCGCTTGGCGAAAGCTGACCGCAAACGTTTCGGGGACAAAATCCTGCAGGCCGGCACGACCGAAAACCCCTACTACACGAACTCTTCGCAGCTGCCGGTCGGGTTTACCAACGACCCATTCCTCGCCGAGGAACTGCAGGAGGAACTGCAGACCAAGTACACCGGCGGCACCGTGCTGCACCTGTACATGGGCGAGGCCGTGTCCAGCGCGGAGGCCTGCAAGCAGCTGGTGCGCCGCTCGCTGACCACTTGGCGCACCCCTTACATCACCATCACGCCAACGTTCAGTATCTGCCCGACGCACGGCTACATTTCCGGCGAACACTTCACCTGTCCGCAATGCGAGGCGAAGGGGCGGCACCAAGATTGCGAGGTGTGGACCCGCGTCATGGGCTACTTCCGTCCCGTCCAGTCCTTTAACATCGGCAAGAAAGGCGAGTTCGCTGAGCGGCAGTACTTCAACGAGTCGGCGGCTGCCTCCCACGGTGAGCTGCACTCGCGCTTGGCGGAAGCGGCCTTGGTTTAGGGCCAGATTCACCACCCTCGTGGTTTCACAAGGGTCGTGGGTCGGTCGGGTTCGCGGGTGACAGTTTTCGGACGCCACCCGCGGACCGAGATTTTCCGTACTTTTGGGTGATTACAAGCCTTATCCGTTTGCTTAGGCTGTTTATCAATCCGGGGCAACCAGCCCCTTCAGCCTGACAAATGGAAGGAATACTCATGAAAAAGTTACTTGCGTTGACGGGTGCGTTCGCCCTGGCTCTGAGTCTATCGGCTTGCGGCGGTGGGGACGAGAAACCCACTGCGGACGCTAAAGCTCCGTCCGAGGCGCCCGCTGCTGATCAGAAACCCGGCCTGATTTCCACCACCGAGGACGTGGCCATACCTGACCAAGAAGAAGCTGAGGAAAAAGTCAACGATGCGGACGCATTGGAAGACAAGTGGGAAGCGGAAGGCGAAGCGTTCGCGGAAGGAAAGGGAATCGAGAACACCAGTTCCCACGTTTCGCCAACTTTTGCCAATTTCGATAAAGACAAAATCTCTAGCTACCGACTGTACCTAAACGCTAATGACGATTGGAAGACCGGAGACAAGGTCAAGGTCACTTTCTATTGTCAGACTGTTAAACCCGCGAATATCAAAGTGTGGATTGCTCCGCAGATTGAGGACGCAGGCGACGATCAACCAGGTCAACTCAGCGAAGTCGCTTGCGGTGTGGACAGCCCAGCCGAAGCCACTTGGGAATACACCTTGCCAGCGGATTCATCTAACCTGATGTTCGTGCAATATCAAGTCCCGATTGAAGGTTTCATGATTACCGACTACGAAAGAATCTAAGTTTATAGCTTCCGGGAAGCCCATCTCGGGGCTTCCCGGGCATTTTTAGCAACGATTAGAAAGACCCATCGTGAACACAGGCTGCATTGATGACCAGAATGAAACCGATTGCCCGCTCACGGGTTTGGTTATCGCCGGGGTGACGCCGTTTTCCACGGTGGATTGGCCGGGGAAACTGGTCGCCAGCGTGTTCCTCCAAGGCTGCCCCTGGAACTGCGGATATTGCCAAAATTTTGCCATCATTGACCCGCGGGCGCCCGCCGGTTACGAAGAGGCGGACCTATGGGAGCTGTTGAGCCGGCGGCGCGGCCTGCTCGACGGGGTCGTGTTTTCTGGCGGGGAGCCGACCCGCCAGGCGGCGCTGGTGCCCGCCGCGCAGCGGGTGCGCGACCTCGGTTTTTTGGTGGGGTTGCACACCGGGGGAGCCTATCCGCAACGTCTGGTGCAGCTGTTGGAGGCCGGGTTGCTCGACTGGGTCGGCTTGGACGTGAAAGGCCTGGCCCAAAACTATCCCCAAGTGGTGGGCCGTGCACAAGCCCGTCAAGCTGGCACGGACGCTTGGCGGGCGCTGGACCTCGTGTTGGCGGCGCACCGGGCCGGAACACTGCCGGATTACGAGGTACGCGTCACCGCCTATCCCGGCACTGAAGCGGGCGACACGAACCCGTCGGCCCTCCCCGCTTTGGCACGAGCCCTGCACGAGCGTGGGGTGGAACGCCTGGCGTTGCAACAGGCCCGACCCGACGGTACGCGCCCAGAATTTCATGAACTTTGTGCCCAAACTCAAGCCAAATCCTTCGCGGCTGACTTGGCTCGCCAAGCCGAGGAGCTCACAGGAATGTTTGCGCATTTCGTGTTTCGCGGTTCCGCCGGCTGACCCTACACCCCGCAAAGCCCTAAGTTACAGGTGGAAAGACGCAATTTTGTGGAATAATGACCGTATGGATGAACTGCGTGCCCAGGCTAGTGACCCGTCTACTCCCAGCTTGGATTTACAACAGCTGGCGACCAATGCGGAGCTGCGTCCGTTAATCGCGAAAAACCCCGCGGCCTATACCGGACTGCTCGACTGGCTCGTGAATAAAAATGAGCCCGAAGTCCTCGCCGCCCTGCGGGAGCGCCAAGCCGCTTTTGAGGCTGGCCAGATGATGCCCATGCCTACCCTTCCCCTTCCCGGTCTGTCAGCAGCGCCGACCCCCAGCGAGCCGGCAACCCCCGCAACTCCCGCGGCAGTCATCCCCACAGAAACCGCCGCATCGCAACCGGAAACCCTGGTGACGCCTGACTCGGCGACAACCCCCGCCACCGGGGAAACCCCGTCCGTGAGCCCCAACCGAACTTCCATACTGGGACAAAACCCGACAGAAACCACCGTACTGCCCCCGCAGAGCACCCCCGTGTCCGCCCCGGTACCGACCTCCGGTCTGCCTCCGTCCTATCCGCCCAACTCCGTGTCAAATCCGAATGAAGGAGCGGGATTCTATAGCGCAGTGCCCCCAGCTACGGCACAAACCCAGTACATGGCTCCCGTCACCGGCAATATCCCGGTGACGAGTCCGACCCCAGCCCCCTATATACCGACAGCTACGAAACAAAAATCCAATACCGTTTTGTGGGTCATTTTTTCGGTTTTGCTCGTTGCCGTAATCGGCATGGTTGTCGCGATAGTTTTGGTGATGACCGGGGTTATTGGGGGCGGCTACGACCAACCTGACACGGATTCCTCGAACCCCGCCGGCGATAGCGCGGGCGAAACTCCCACAGCCAAAGAAAAAACTCCCGCCAGCGAATCCCCGAGCCAGACCGTGGCTCCGGCACCGGCCGGTGCCCAAAATATGCAGTCTTTCGTCACCGAAACCGGAGACTCCACCTGTCGGGTAGACGGCGATGAACTTAGTTGTCAGGTCCGCAACCTTGTCAGCTCAGTAGCCGGCTGCGAGCCGAATCTGGATTCTTTGGTCATCAGTATGCGGGACGGCGACCCTTCCACCACTTGTCAGCCCAACCAGGATTACTCCCCCAGCGGAGGCGTGATTCCACACGAGACAGCCATGACCTACGGCGATTTTGCCTGCGAATCGACCTATAACGGCACCCAATGCTGGAACACCGTCACGGGCAAAGGATTTTTCTTTGCCAAACAGGACTACCATCAACAAGACGCCACCGGGCAATAAAACACAGTAACAGGAGCAATATGCCCAACTGGGAGGAATTCGATACCTGGGAACCGACCCAGGATTACCCGACTGCGCCTCCAGCACGTTCCTCCTCACTGGGCAAGCCCCCGGACCGTCGTTTCCCCGCGGCTCCGGATTCCGCCCGTGACTCCGAACGTAACCCGGAACACAAACCCGCGGACGCTAAAGCTGCCAGCTTTTTTGAAGAATTTTCCGCCGCCGCCGAAGCGGCTGGCGCCGCTAGCGCCAGCCAGCTGCCCCAACTTCCTTACGGGGACAATCCGGGTATTGCCGCCTTATTAGCCAATGCCCAAAATATGTTGAACGCGGACGGTCCGCAGCACCAAGATCCGCCCTTTTCCCGGTCTGATGCCGCGGATACTCCGGATCTTTCAGCCGCGGAAATCCCTGACGCGATGCGCGAGGATTTCGACACCCACCTGGCTCCGGGGGAACCGGCCGCACCCACCGCGCCACCAGCCCGAACCGGGCGCAAAACCGCGCAGCGCCGACCCGAACCGATCCGTTCTGAAGGGTGGAAATCTTTGGTGTCCGGATGGGACGACCTGGACGAGACCAGTGCCGCAGCCGCGACACCACCCAGAGCGGATGCCCTGGGGACCGGCACAGATTCTCTCAGCAGCGCGCCGCAGCGGACTTCCAAACGTGCCGCGGCACACCCGGATACGGATTGGGAACACCTGAAAGCAGTATCCCCGCGAACCCCGCAAAGGGCCTCGGGTACCCCACGTACACGAGCGGATTTGTCCGAGCCGCGGTGGAAGTCTCTCACGGCCCAGACGCCGGAGGGGCCCTCTAAGTTACGGCTGCGCCGGGTGGGGACGGGAACCCCCGAGCCGCGGCCTAACGAAGGGATTTCGCCGCTGGTGCTGCTGGCTGGGGGGATTATCCTGTCCTTGGTCAGCGTCGGCATCGGGGTCAGCGCGGGAATGAACCTGGCGCCGCATCCTACCGTGACCGTCACGGCTACCCCCAGCGACTTTGCCAAACCGAACCCGAACAATCCTGATTCCATCGGAAACGCGGGACCGTCTGAGAACCCCGATGCCGGCGCGGCCGGGGGACTGAAAGGGCTGAAAGTCGCTCTCGATCCGGGACACAATGGCGGTAACGCCGCAGCTTGGCAGCAAATCGGGACGAATGTTCCCGACGGGCGCGGGGGGCAAAAACCCTGCAACACGACCGGCACCGCTACCGCTGACGGCTACACCGAACACGAGTTCAATTGGAAGATTGCGAACGCACTAAAGACCAAGTTGGAGGCCGAAGGCGCTACCGTGTTCCTGACGCGCGACTCGGACGCGGGGGTAGGGCCGTGTGTGGATGCCCGCGGCCAGTTTGCGCAAAAGGTCGGGGCTGACGTGATGGTTTCCCTCCACGCCAACGGCACCACGGACACGGCTCAGCACGGATTCTTCGTGATGATTTCCGAGCCGCCACTGAACGAGGCCCAAAAGCAGCCCTCCTCCGATTTGGCTGCCAAAATGGTCAAGGCTCTGCAGGAGGGGGGATTCGTGCCCCAGTCCGGCGGGTCCATCAGCAGCGGGGTGTGGAAACGCTCCGATTTGGCGACGTTGAATTTTTCTGAAGTGCCCGCCGCGGTGGTGGAGCTCGGCGAGATGCGCAACCCCGCTGATGCCGCCCTCATGAAGTCGGATACGGGCCAGGAACGCTACGCCCAATCCTTGTTCGACGGTCTGAAAGCCTGGGCGGAGGCGAACCGACCGGCTGCCAGCCCCGCGGCTTCTGATGCGGCTGCATCGGCAGCGACCCAGTCACCCGCCGCAGAGTCAACCTCCCCGGCCGCAAACGGGGGCGGACAGTAGCCGCCCGGCGGCAAACCGCGCTTCCGCTATGCTTTACTTAAGGAAGTATTTGAAATATGAGGGAAAATGAGCGATAAGAACAAACCTGAAGAACGCAGCGCCGCCAACTTGTGGGCTTTGAAAATTATTGGCCTCCTGGCCATCGTGGTGCTTTTAGTCATCGCTTTTTTTGTGGGGCGCGCCACCGCGCCGACAGCGAACCCTCCGGCGGCCTCCCCTGCCGGTTCCGGTTCATCCACCGGCAACGCCGGCAGTCAGAAGGCCGTGGCGGACTTTGTGGCCCAAACGGGCCTGGTCCCCGGTCAAGACTTCGCCTCCTCGGTCACAAACGAAGGCGGACTGAAAGCCATGAAAATCCTGCACGACGGCGCCGACGAGCCCGAACGCACCTTGGGGAAACCCGACGCCCCGGTGACACTGACAGTTTTGAGCGATTTTTCTTGCCCGATGTGTACCAGTTGGGGCAACGATACGTTGCCGAAACTGCAGAAATATGTCGATGACGGCACCCTGAAGATTCAGTGGCACAATATGGTCATTTTCGCTGACCAGTACCGGTCCGATATCGCTGCCAAGGCTTCGATCGCGGCGATGAAACAGGGCAAACTGTGGGATTTTGTGCGGGCTGCCTACGGGAGCGCACCCGAGGGAGAGCACCCCACTTATGACGAAAACAAGGTCATCCAGATTGCCCAATCCGTTGGCATCGCCGACCTGGGGCGGTTCAAGTCCGACATGAACGCCCCGGAAACCCAATCCACCGTCTCCCAAGAAACCGAATCGGGCCATTCGGTTGGCGTCAACGGCACCCCGTTCTTCGTGCTGGGTGATTCCACGATTTCGGGAGCCTACCCGATTGAGTACTTTGAACACTCTATCGAGTACCAAAAATTCTTGGCCACCAAATAAGTCCTGACCACCAGGCACGTCAGTTCTCGAGCTCGCTGAGGGTGGCAGACCCGCGAGGAAGGATGCGGAATGGACTCAGTAACCTTCGCGGTGGCGTATGCCGGAGGGATCCTGACCCTGTTTTCGCCCTGTTCGGCCCTGCTGATTCCGTCTTTCTTTTCATACGCTTTTTCATCAAAGACCAAGCTGGCGTCCCGCACGGCCGTGTTTTTCCTGGGACTCATGGCGGGATTGCTGCCCACCGGGGCCGCTTTCGGAGCCCTCGGTGCGGTGCTGAACGCGAAACTGCGCGGTCTGACCGTGTGGGCGGGACTGATCATCGTCCTGTTCGGGGTGTGGCAAGCTCTGGCGTTGCCGGTGCCGAACTTTGGCAGCCTAAAAAGCCGGTTCCAAGTGTGGAAACGGCGGCGTTCCGCGCGGCGAACCCCGGTTTCGGGCAGCTCCCCGCAGGGCGGGAACGCCCCGGTCGAACGCACCGCTCCGGAAGCGATTTTCCTGATGGGCCTCGCCTACGGGGTCGCCGCGACCGGCTGTCAAGCCCCGATTTTGGGTTCCATCCTCGCTTTCAGTGTCAGCGGTGGCTCCCCCGTAACCGGGTTTTTTACCATGTTTGCGTTCGGCCTAGGTATGTTTACCCCGGTCGCCGTGCTGTCATTCTTGTGGAACCTGATTCCAAATCGGGTGCTGCGCCCGCGTCCCCTCAAGATTTTGGGTCGGGACTCCACCGTGGGAAACCTGGTTTCCGGACTGTTGATTACCTTGTTGGGGTTGGTACTGATGCTGACGGGTCCAGGCGGGCTCGCCACTTCCCTGCTGTCCGCCAGCGCCCAGTCCAATCTGGAGTTCGCGGTGCAACGCGCCCTGTCCGGCATTCCCAACTGGCTGTTTTGGCTGCTGGCGGCGCTGCTGGTGGCTTTCACGGCGGTCTACCTGTGGGGAAAGCGCCGCCCCCACCCTTCTGAGGACACCCCACCCCACCCCGCCTCGTGAAGTTTCCCACCCCCACCGGCACAAACAGGTAGGATTTACACGTGAGCAGAGACGAAATTGAACGCGTCTTCGTGGGACGCCTGGGGGGAACCGCCGTTTTTGATCCCATTGGAGATCCGGTCGGAAAAGTGTATGACGTGGTCGTTTTGCTGCACCGTCGACCGCCCGTTGCCGTAGGTCTAGTGGTGGAGGTGACACGCGCCCACCGAGTTTTCGTGCCCATCACCCGGGTCACCGCCATCAAGTCCGGTGCCGTCATTACGACCGGACTGGTGAACCTGCGCCGTTTCCAGGCCCGGCCTTTGGAAACCTGCGCGATCCAAGACGTACTGGATCGGGTCGTGACGCTAAAGGACGGTTCGGGTCAGGCTCAGATTCTCGACTTGGGTATCGAGCGGCAAAAGGACCGGACCTGGGCTGTTACGGAACTTTACGTAGCGCGGGCGCGCCGGGGGGCTTTCCGTACCAAGCTTGGAGAAACCTTGCATGTGGGGGTCGAGGAAGTCACCGGTTTGACCGTCGGAAGCGCCGATCAAGCGGCAGATTCCCTGCTGGCCACGTTGGGCGACATGAAACCCGCTGATATGGCTGACGCCCTGCACGATTTGTCCGACTCGCGGATGCTTTCCATCGCGTCCCAGCTGCCCGATAGCCGCCTGGCTGACGTACTGGAAGAGTTGGAGGAAGACGATCAGGTTAAGATTGTTTCCTCGCTGGACCCGGCGCGAGCCGCCGATGTTTTGGACGTCATGCAGCCTGACGACGCCGCCGACCTGGTGGCTGAACTTCCGCGGGAAGTCGCGGCAAACCTGCTGGAACTGATGGAGCCAGAAGAGGCGAAAGACGTGCGGCGTTTGCTGGCTTACGACGAGGAAACCGCTGGCGGCCTGATGACCACCGAACCGGTGGTGCTGGCGCCGGAAGACACGGTCGCCACCATGCTCGCGCACGCGCAACGCCGAGACATTCCCCCCGCTCTGGCCGCTATCGCGATGATTGCTCGCCCGCCCCTCGAGACCCCCACCGGAAAATTTATCGGAGTGGTGCACCTGCAGCGAGCTTTGCGGGAACCGCCCAATGTCATGTTGGGAAACATTGTCGACACTGACCTGGAGGCCGTGACCCCGGATCGGTCGGTAGACTACCTGACGCGTACCCTGGCAACCTACAACCTGACCGCTATCCCAGTCGTGGGGCCAAACTCCGGTTCCCTGCTGGGAGCTGTCTCGGTGGACGACGTCTTGGACCACCTCCTGCCCGATGACTGGCGGTGGGAGGACCGCGCCGAAGCCGAACAAGCCGCCATTGCGGAAGCCGAAGCCGCCGCCGGTGACGAGGAAACGGAAGAAGACACCGCTTCGGCCTTGGCCTCGGACGATGCGGAAGGCGCTCCCAACGATGAGGACGATGCCCCCGTATCGAGCCCCACGGTGAGCACCATCTTGGCGGATAAAGTTCGCCGCAAACAGACACGTCAGCAAACAGGTAGAGAGGCTGGTAGAGAGACTGGTAAGGAGGTCAACCCCGATGTCTAAGGGATTGGAGACCCCCACCGAAGGACGCCGCGGAGTGTTCGGGCGTCGGCGCCGCTCCCAGATGGGCGCCCAAGATCGCTCGCTGTTTACCAGGGTGGCGGAAAGCACCGCCCGGTTCATGGGTACTTCCAAGTTCATTTTGTGGATGACGGTTTTCGTGGCGGTCTGGATTGCCGCGAACCTGATTTTGACCCAATCCCTAGGGGATAACCCCTGGGACCCCTACCCGTTTATCCTGCTGAACCTGATGTTTTCCACCCAAGCCTCGTATGCCGCGCCGCTCATTATGTTTGCGCAAAACCGGCAGGACGACCGCGACCGCGTCATTGCGGAACAAGACCGCCAGCAGGCCGCCCGGACCTTGGCCGATACCGAATATTTGACCAGGGAAATTGCCGCCTTGCGTTTGGCGGTGTCAGAGCTCGCGACCCGCGATTTTGTACGGTCGGAAATCCGTGACTTACTCGACGATTTGGAACAGCGCGCCGCCGACTCGTCCGACGAATCGAACGACACCTTCCCCGGCACGGATTCTAACCAGCACTAACGACCTGCCCCGGGCCGCCGCGAGTTTGCGCCCGGCGAAAACACGTTGGGTAAAATGGTCGGCATGAGTCCAAAGAAATCAACTTCGCACGCCCCGAAAGGTAGCGGCGGGGTACGTCGGCACCGCTTGAAAGGCAAAGGGCCGACTCCGAAAGCCGTCAATCGCCCTTACCACCAGGCCTATCGCGACCGTCTGGAGGCGGAACGCAAAGCCACCCACACCTCGGGAGTAACCCAGCGGGCTGCCGCGAAAGACAAGTACCGGCCCACCACCGCTGCGGACAGCGAAATCATTTTCGGACGCAACCCGGTAGTTGAAGCCGCCGCGGCCGGGGTACCGCTGAAACGGCTGTTCGTTTCCGCCACGCTCATGAAAGACGAGCGCCTGTCCAAAGTGGTGCAACGCGGGGCCGCTTCGGGAGCAGAACTGCAAGAATGCTCCCCCGCCGACCTGGATCGCATCACCGCGGGAGGAACTCATCAGGGCATTGCGGCGGAAATCGCGGCTTACGAATATGCCGAAGTCATGGATTTGTGGGACCAGGCGGTCGCTCGAGCCAAATCTGAGCCGAAACGTCCGCCCCTGTTCATTGTGTTAGACCAGGTAACCGACCCGCATAATCTCGGGGCGACGCTGCGTTCCGCGGCGGCGTTCGGAGCAGACGGGGTCATCATTGGCGAGCATCGTTCGGCTTCGGTCACCGCGGCCGTGTGGAAAGTTTCGGCGGGGGCGGCGGCGATTGTGCCGGTCGCAAAAGCGCGGAACTTGACTCATGCCTTGCAGCAGCTGCAGGCGGAGGGGGCGTTCGCTATCGGCTTGGACGGAGGGGGAGAAGTGGATTTGCCCGCTTTGACACTGGCGGATCAGCCCCTGGTGGTCGTAACCGGCTCGGAAGGCAAAGGGATTTCCCGGCTGGTGCGCGAAACCTGCGACCAGATCGTGTCCATCCCGATTGATAAACGCATGGAATCCCTGAATGCCGCTGTCGCCACCGGCATCGCCCTGTACCAAATCGCCGCTCTGCGCGGCTAGGCGAGCCGACTGCCCCGAGGGTGGGGTTTGCCTGGCACGAATGACCGATTTCACTGCGGTTCGAGACGACCGCCTCAAATTAAAATCGGATTTACCTGCGGTTTTGCATCCCAGGTGCCCGGAAAAACCAAAAATCTCTTTTACAATCGGTCACTCGTGCATTTGCACGATTACTGCCCCAAGCCGGACCAAGCCATTAGACTTAGCTCATGAAGATTTTTGATTCCGCCACGCATGAAGTCCGCGACTTTGAGCCGGTCACACCGGGAAAGGTAGGACTCTATCTGTGCGGGCCGACGGTGCAGGGAGCGCCTCACCTAGGGCATCTGCGCGCCGCACTGAACTTTGACGTGCTGGTGCGCTGGCTGCGTCGGCAGGGATACGCGGTGACTTACGTGCGCAACGTCACCGATATTGACGACAAAATTTTGGCTAAATCAGCCGCTGCCGGCGTGCCGTGGTGGGAGCTGGCGGCCCATTTCGAGCGAGAATTCGACTTTGCCTACCGGGCTTTGAACACCGTGCCCCCGACCGTGACCCCGCACGCCACCGCGCATATTCCCCAACAGATTGCGCTGATTGAGCGCCTGCTTGAACGGGGTCACGCCTACAGCGACACGAACGGTAACGTGTATTTCTCGGTGATGTCCCTGCCGGACTATGGCGCGCTGACGAACCAGCCGGTCAGCGAACTCGCTTCCACCGAGGACGAGTCCCAGATCGACACCGCCACCGAGGCGGGCAAACGCGACCCTCGCGACTTTGCCCTGTGGAAAGCCGCAAAAGATGACGAACCCGCCGATGCGGCTTGGGACGCGCCCTGGGGACGCGGACGTCCCGGCTGGCACCTGGAATGCTCCGCCATGAGCCAGGCCTACCTGGGCGACACATTCGACATTCACGGCGGCGGGCTGGACCTGCGCTTTCCCCACCATGAAAACGAGATGGCGCAGTCTCACGGGGCGGGCTGGGGATTTGCCCGATACTGGATGCATAACGCCTGGCTGACGCTGAAGGGCGAAAAAATGTCGAAGTCGGTCGGCAACGTGGTCGGGGTGCGCCGCCTGCTGGAGGATTGGGATCCGGCGGTGGTGCGGATGTCCGTGGTCACCACGCACTATCGGACAAATCTGGAATACTCCGAAGATTCCTTGAAACAAGCGGCTTTGCTGTGGGACAAATTCACCAGTTTTCTCCAACAAGTTCCTCGGTCCGCCCCGGCGGGGCAGGTGGCTCCGGAGGTTTGCAATATCTATGGCGACGTCGAGCCAGACCTCGTCCGGCAACGCGAACTCGCCGCAGTCGAGTTACCCGATGACTTCGTGGCGGCTTTGGACGACGACTTGAATGTTCCCGGTGCCCTCCCGGCACTGCACCGCACCCTCAAATCCGGCAAAACAGCCTTGGCCAGCGGGGACACGCCTGCGGCCCAGCAGGCAGCCCTGCAATTGCGTGCCATGCTGGACGTGTTCGGTTTGGATCCGGCCGACCCGGCTTGGGCTACGCCAGCGCCCGCGACACAGGCGGCCAGTGCCGCCCCCGACACCACGGAGGCCCCAAACGAAACACTGGAAGCGCTGGTCACTGCCCTTTTGCAGCAGCGTGCTGACGCGAAGGCGCAACGGGATTGGGATCGTGCCGACGCGATTCGCGACCTGTTGCAAACCCACGTCGCCCCGGTGGTGGACACCCCCGCTGGCGCCCAGTGCGGCCCGGTCACGCTCGGTTAGCCCCGTAAAGCAGGTCAGACTGTTGAAAACACAGGACTTTACCGCGGGAATCAAGGCAGGACTTCCCATCGGGCTAGGCTATTTCGCGGTTTCTATCGCCATCGGTATGTATTGGGCGCAAGGCAAACTGCCGCCCCTGTCCTCGGCTGTATTTTCCCTCACTAGCATCTCCTCTACCGGCCAGTTTGCCGGTATCACCATCATTGCGGCCCGGGGCGGTCTGGTGGAGCTGGCCGTAACCACGGCGCTGGTGAACCTGCGTTACCTGCTGATGAGCACCTCCCTGTCCCAACGCTTGACCAGCACCAATCCCCGTCCGGTCGGCAGTCTCAAACGAATGGTGATGGCACTGGGGGTCACCGACGAAATTTACGCCATCAACATCGGGCGCACCCAAGTGGGTTTCGCACATTATCTCGGTTCGATGATTCTGCCGATTGTGGGCTGGGTGTCAGGCACCCTGGTCGGGGCGTATGTGGGCGAAGCGCTGCCCAAAGCGGTGGAAAACGCGGCGGGAATTTTGCTTTACGCCATGTTTATCGCCATCGTCATGCCCCCGTTTAAACAGTCCTCGCAAGTAAAAATAGTGGTGGCTATCGCGGCGGGGACTTCGGTCGCCCTCGCTTTTGCCCCGGTCGTGTCCCAGCTGTCCTCCGGCTGGCGCATCATTATCGCCACCCTGGTGGCCGCGGGACTCGGGGCCACGTTCTTTCCGCACCGAGAGACTGCCGCCGACCCGGAACTGTCCGGCGGCGAGGCGGGGAAAGCAGGTGAGCTATGAGCTACCTGGCCACGGCTATCCTGGTGACCGCGCTGGTCACCTACGCTTTGCGCGTCTTACCGCTGCTGGTGTTGCGTCGGGATATCAAGTCTCCTTGGATCAATTCTTTCCTGTACTACGTGCCGTGGGCGGTGCTGGCCGCGATGATTATTCCCGCCGCGTTCCTCTCGACCGGTTCCCTGATTTCCGCAGTGTTGGGGATTGGGGTCGCCCTGGTGCTGTCGTGGCGAGGTCAGTCGCTGTTTGTTGTGGCTGTCGCCGCGGCGCTCACGGTGTGGGTTTGTGAGGTCGCACAAGGGTTCCTACCCGCCCTTTCGTGAATGCTCACCAAAGGCGTGGCACAGCAGAAAACCGAAACCAAAAGCCCTATGACGGGCAAATGCCTGTGGAAGAATGAAACCATGACATACAAACTTGTGCTGCTCCGCCACGGCGAGAGCGAATGGAATGCGAAAAACCTGTTCACCGGCTGGGTTGACGTACCTTTGAGCGAAAAGGGCCGCGCCGAAGCTACCCACGGCGGTGAGCTGCTAAAGAAGGAAGGTATCCTGCCTGATGTCTTGCACACCTCCCTGCTGCGCCGCGCGATTATGACCGCCAACCTGGCGTTGGACGCGTGCGACCGGCACTGGATTCCGGTGCACCGCTCGTGGAGGCTGAACGAACGGCACTACGGCGCCTTGCAGGGCTTGAACAAAAAGGCTATCCGCGACGAATACGGCGAGGATCTGTTTATGCAGTGGCGCCGGTCCTATGACGTGCCGCCGCCCCAGATTGAGCTCGGTTCCGAGTTCAGCCAGGACGCCGATCCGCGTTACGCCGGTGAGCCGATTCCGCGTTCGGAATGTCTCAAGGACGTGCTGGAACGCGCGTTGCCCTACTGGAAGGATGCGGTCATCCCCGACCTTAAGACTGGCAAGACCGTCATGGTGGCGGCTCACGGCAACTCGCTGCGTGCCATTGTGAAGCACCTGGATTCCATCAGCGATGCCGAGATTTCCGGTCTGAACATCCCCACCGGGATTCCCCTGTACTACGAGCTGGGCGAGGATTTCAAGCCTGTCGCCCACGGCCGCTACCTGGATCCAGACGCAGCTGCCGACGCCATCAAAGCGGTGGCTAACCAAGGCAAATAGTTCATCTCTAACTGTTTGGGGCGCTTCGGTATATCGAGGCGCCCCAAGTAGTTGTCGGCCGGGTGGGGTTTGCAGAGCAGGCAGTTTTGCCAGGTCCACCAGCTCCAGCAGTGACGCATCAGGTCGGTGGGGTTGTCAGGTTGCCTCTCCAGGCCGGTGGGGGTTGTTTTCGGTTGGGTCCGGCACACCAGACACACCGGGCGTGTCGCCGGGTTTGCGCGAATGTTCCGGCGTGTCGCGGAGTCTAAAACTCAGTGCTGCGCGAAGGCTCCGCCAAAATCCCGCGCCGCGCCACTTCATAGACCGGAGGGTCAAGCAGTTCCGCTTCGGCCCCGTGCAAAGCCGCCACATCCCCGGCTTGTGAAGCCATTACCCGGCGCGCCGCCTTGACTGCTTTCCGTTTTACCGGAGCGTTTGTTAGGTCAATACCCTGTTTCTTTTTACGTCCGGACTTCTTTTTTCTTTTCGGTTCAATCATTGTTACCTCGGTAAAAGTTCGTGCTACAGGAGGCATTTTTTCGCGCCATTGCGCCAAAAGGGGGCACACCTTTAATTGCTCTTTACCACAAAATCGTGATAACATAAGTATATCCACCTCAAAAACGGGAGATTTTCAATATGACATTTAATGTTGGCGAAACCGTTGTTTATCCCCATCATGGGGCCGCCACAATCGAAGAGATTACGACCCGAGTCATAGGAGGTGTGGAACGCGAATATCTCAAGCTACGTGTCGCCCAAGGCGACCTCACCATCCAGATTCCCTCTGAGAACGTAGAGATGGTCGGGGTACGCGATGTCGTTGATGAAGCCGGGCTGGAGCACGTCTTTGAGGTGTTGCGTGCCAAGAAAACCGATGAGCCCTCCAACTGGTCGCGCCGTTACAAGGCCAACGTGGAAAAAATCGCTACCGGCGACGTCGTCAAGGTAGCCGAAGTTGTGCGTGACCTGTCCCGCCGTGACTCGAACCGCGGACTGTCCGCTGGTGAAAAGCGGATGCTGACCAAGGCACGTCAGATTCTGGTTTCCGAACTGGCCTTGGCTGAAAAAACCAACGAAGAGGACGCTTCGCTGCGCTTGGATGAAGTCTTGGCTTCCTAAAACACCGTAACTTTTACAAATAATAGTTGGAGGTTTTCCTCCAACTATTATTTTTTGCCCGCTTTGCCCGTTTTGTACGCTTTGGCCCGCCCTACTCGGTCGGTTGGTAAAGTCCGCGCACGCGGGCCGTGTTTTGCACGAAAACAATGCCGTTTCCGGGCTGGTGCAAATCCAAAGTTTCGTAAATCGTCTCCACTATTTGCGGAGTATTCGCCTGGTCGGCCAGGATTATCACCAGCTCTTTTTCCGGTTCAATGCCCAAACCGAACAGGGTGGCAGTCTCGTGAACCCCAGAGCCACGCGCATTAATAATCGTTCCACCGTGCGAGCCAGCCTGCACCGCCGCGTCGATAACCTCTTCGGCGTGGCCTTTTTCCACGACGGTCAATATCACCTGAATCATGAGTTTTCCTTCTTTTGATGGCTGGTTCCAGCCAGTTGGTGCCCTGCCGAGGCGGCAGCAGCGCGGGTGGTGGTTTTTTCACCAGCAGAGTGGGTCAGGTTGGGTTTGGTTTCACCAGTCGGGGTGGGGCCGGCCCACGGGTCTTTGTTGTGCAGGTTGGTGCGGCGCCGGGCGCGAGCCTGGAACACGATACCGAGCAGCTGCAACACAATCGGGGGCATCAACGCCACCATCGTAATCAGTCCCAAACCGTCCTCCACCACGTCCGCAGTAGGCGTGCCAGCAGCCGCACCTTGAGCAAAAGCCAGCACAAACGTAGTCAGCATCGGACCGGGAGCGACCCCGCCGCCGTCAAAAGCTAGCCCGCCGAACAGTTCGGAGGACACGAACGTCAACCCGACCGCCACCAGGTATCCCGGCAACAGCATATGCCACAGCTCTAAACCGGGTATCACCAGGCGCAACGTAGACAACAGAACTGCCGAGCCCACCCCTAGTGCCATCGCCGCCATCACCGCTGAAGCCCGCACCGAACCGGAAGTGACCTCCTGGACCTGCTCGGTCAGGACGTGTACCGCCGGTTCCGCCAAAACCGCCAGGAACCCCAGCGCAAAAGCGATACCCAGCAGCAGCGGCGCGCTGCCGCGCAGCGCCAAGCTCACCCCGATCGTGCGTCCCACGTCCATGAACCCGCCGTTTGCGCCGGTCAGGAAAAAAGTCAGACCCAAAAACGCCATGACGATACCCGCAATGACACTGCGGCGCACGGACTTGTGCAGTTTGAAAACCGTGAAATTCCCAATCAGGAACAACGCCAGCAGCGGGGCGAGGGCGAGGCTAACGCTGCGGGCTTCCATCGGGAAATGCCGCACCAGCGGTTCAAAGAGGTGGGTCGTGTCCGGGGTCAGGGTCGGTCCGGTGGTCGGCAGGGCGCCCAAGTGCAGCAGGATAGACGTAATTTGCAGAGCCAAAACCGCCCCCACGCAAGCAATCGCCACCAGCCCGAACGAGTCCGCTTCGCTGCGCGCCGAGTCGCGTTTCAAAGACGCCACCCCGGTAGCGAAAGCCAGCACGACCGGCACCGTCAGCGGTCCGGTGGTGGCACCAGACGCATCGAAAGCAATCGCCAGATACTGCATGGGCGCCACCAGCGCCAACAGCGCCACCAGGCCATAAGACCCCAGCAGCACCCAGCGCAGTTTCCAGCCGCGCAAAATCCGCACCATGCCCAGGCACAGCAACACCGCCAACCCTGCTGAAACCACCATAATCAACAGAATCGAGGACACTATCCCGCGAGTCAGCGTGTTGACCTGCTCGGCATAGATGAGAATATCCGGTTCCGCCATGGTCAACAGGAAACCCAGCACGAACGTGACTGTCATGACCACCGTAATCCGTCCGGACTTCACCACGGTGGAGGACATAATTCGTCCGATAGGGGCGATACCGACCTCGACCCCCAGCAGGAACAGCGACAGTCCGGCGATAACCGCGATAGCGCCCAACCCGAAACGCGGCAACAGCACGCCCGGCAGAGGAACCACCGTGAGATGCATCAGCACCACAACAGCAGCTATGGGAAGGACCGACTTGGTCGTTTCCCAGAGCTTTGCGGTTAGGGTATTCATCTAAGCTCCCTGGTAAAGTCCACTGACGGCGACCACGTTTTGGGTGAAAAGAATGCCGTGGTTGGGTTTATTCAAGTCGAGTCGCTGATCGATGGCGTCCTCTATTTGGGGGGCATTCTGGGCCGGAGCCAGCATAAACACAATGTCTTTTTCCGGTTCGATTTCCATGCCCAGCACCAGCTCGGTTTGGGCTACCCCCGAGCCGCGCCCGGCGATGATGGTGCCGCCGCGAGCCCCGACACTTTGCGCGGCTTCGACCACGTCCTCGGCCCGACCGTGTTCCACGATGGTGGTGATGAGCTGCCACTGTGCCGGTTGTGCAGCGTGGTCAGCGGGGGGTTCGGGCCAGTGCTCGATGGCGGACGTTCCCGCGATACCCTCCATCTCAACCGCAAAAGCGATACCCCGGTTAGGTTTCTCGAAGTGGAAACGTTTTGCCAAGGCGTCCATCGCCGTTTTCGCGGTGGCGGTGTCCGCCCCCATGATGAGGACTTCTTTGCGGGAATCTATCACGCCGATAGCGTTGAGCCACTTGTTTTTGATGGTGCCGCGTCCCAGCATCACTGTCGCACCACGAATCCCGTGTTTTTTCGCTTCGGCAATGACTTTGGAGGCCATCTGGTCGTTGACCACTACGTAAAGCAGCACGGCGTCCTTGTGCCAGTCTTTCTCAAGCATGGGAAACCTTCCTTGTCTTAGAAGAATATATTAGTCCGAGAATTTGGATGGCAATTAGCGGTGTCATAGCTACCGTCGCGATTACCCCCAGTCCGTCCACCACCACGTTTGCTCCCGGCGTCCCGGCCGCCGCGCCTTGGGCAAAAGCCAGCACGAAAGTGGCGGTCATCGGTCCGGAAGCCACCCCGCCGGAATCGAACGCGATACCGGTAAACAGCGGCGGAGCAAAACGCATCATGATGACAGCCATTACGTATCCCGGCAGCAGGATGTGCCACAGCTCCAGTGCGGGCACAAGGACTCGCGCGGTAGACAGCACGACCGCCACGCCCACCCCTAGTGCCAGCGAAAACATCACCGCTTTGCGGTGTACTGCCCCGGCTGTAACGTCCTCGACCTGATCCATCAGTACATAGACTGCCGGTTCAGCCAGGATCGTCACGACCCCCAACAGGAACGCCACTGCCAGCAGCAGGGCGGGGGGTTGGTTTGCGGCCAGCGTTTCGCCGATGGCGCGACCCACGTCCATGAAGCCCGCGTTGACTCCGGTGAGGAAAATGACCAGTCCGACATAGGAAAATGCCAGCCCCAAGATGATACGGCGCAGTTTGTCCGCGGTCAGGGGGAAAAACTTTGCCAGGGCGCCCACCACAAAGGCAGTGAGGATGGGAGCTAATCCGAGTGCCACATCGCGAACCTGGCGGGGAGCTTCTTGCGTCAGCGCCGCCACGGGGCTGAGATCCAGCACTTCCGGGGCAGGAATATCACGCGGAATCTCGCCCAACTGAAAAATGACGGCGGTAACCAGCACCGCCAAAATTGCTCCCGCGGAAGCAATCCCCACCAGCCCAAACGCATCGGCCTCACCGCTGCGGGAGTACTTTTTCATCGCGGACACCCCCGCCGCCATCGCCAAAATGAATGGCACGGTCAGCGCTCCGGTGGTGGCTCCCGAAGCATCGAAAGAAATCGCGAGGTACTCGGTGGGGGCAAAGAATCCCAGAACCGCCACCAAAACATAGGCGCCCAGGAGGATAAATTTCAGGGGGATAGAACGGATGATGCGCACCATTCCGATGGTCAGGAGCACCGCTATACCCAGGCTCACCACCAACACCAAAAAGAGCTTACCCAGCATTCCGTCGGTGATTTCCTCCACTTGACCGCCGTAAATATGCAGGTCAGGCTCCGCTACCGAGATGAACAGGCCCAGCACAAAGGTTGCCGATATCACGACCGCGAGCCTTCCGGAACGGGCGATGGCGTGCCCCAGCAGCTGCCCGATGGGGGTCAGGCCAATGTCTACTCCCAGCAGGAAGATCGCCAGGCCAACGATAATGGCCAGAGTGCCCCAGGCAAAACGTGCCGGCAGTGAACCGTCCAGGGGGACCAAAGTGAGTGCCAAAACCACGACAATCCCCACGATTGGCGCCACAGAGAACAGCGTCTCTTTTAGCTTTCGCAGCGGTGCAGAAAAATCAGCAAGCAACTTGGCTCCTCGATAGGGGCGGTTTCATGCCAGTTTATCAAGTTGTCGAGCCAGAAAGTACCGCGCCGGTTGCGCGAGTGAGCCCGGCCGCGAGGTCTGGCGGCGTTCGGGGGGATGCCTCTCAGTCGCAGAAATGGGGTCCCGTTCTGTTTTTCTAAGCGGGCAAGCCGCTAAGAAAAACTACGAACACCCATATGCTCCCTCGAGGTCCCCCCTTCACCACCGCCCTCGCGTATCCGAGCGAGCAAGTGAACGCCGGCACAATCTAGGGATAGACGGGCGAGAGGGTACTGGGCTACTAGCTTGGTTGCGGATAATATAATCCACGCACACTCTGAAACCAAGGGAGTTTCACGCCTGAATAGCGCTGAAACCAGGTTATAAACACAGGAATTTAGGCCGGTTGGGGGGCGGGAAGCGTTGGGGGCGACTCAGCGAGAGGCTGGGGGGTGAGCGTTTTGCGACAATAGTCGCGCAAAACGCGAGGGGGTACTCC
>NZ_CABTWO010000011.1 GCF_902488535.1 uncultured Mobiluncus sp. | reverse complement strand
TGATTCTGACCGATGTGCCCGCTGTGATGGAGAATTTTGGTACTCCCGAACAGAAGGAAATTCATCGCGCCAGTCCCGCTGCCATGCGCGCGGGCGGTTTCCCCGCCGGCTCTATGGGGCCGAAGGTGGAGGCAGCTTGCCGTTTCGTGGAACTGACCGGAGATGTCGCCGCGATTGGGCGGCTCAGTGATGCTCGAAAGATTATCGCGGGCGAATCCGGCACCATAATTACCCCAGGCGGTAATTATGGTGGTCCCGATGACATCAACCAGCGCAGCTACAGGAAGATGCAGAAGTAGGGCACTAGCTCTATTGTCTTCCAGGACTACGCAACGTATTCCGCCATTCTGTAGATGATGCGTTCGCGGGGAAGCTATGAGTTTCCCCGCGAATCGCATTTAACGGTATGAATCAATGTGTCCTGAGCCTGTACTGCTAGCGTGGACCGCAGTTGAACTGGTTTAGGATTTGCTTCAGTAGGTTCAGCAGAGAGCATAATTGAATTGGTCAAAAGGCATCCGGTGCATCCCCGGGGAGGACAATGCGAGCCGATATGGAACGAAACGAACTGGAAAAGTTTTTACCGCAGGTCCAGATGCCCGCAGATTTCGCGAGTTTCTGGAGCGAGACACTACAGGAATCTCGTCAGATTCCAGCGCTCGCTCAGCTGCAGAGGGTCGATAGCCCGATAGAAACCCTCGAATTTTACGATGTGACCTTTCCCGGATTTGCCGGCGAAAACATCAAATGCTGGCTGGCGGGTGCACCCGGATTTACCAAACGCAAAAACCAACCCCTCATCGTAGAATACCTCGGCTACGGGGTAGGACGCGGGGTACCCGGAGAACGCATGTTCTGGCCTTCTGCCGGTTACGTGCATCTCATTATGGACAGCCGCGGTCAAGGCGGAGACTGCGGCACCGGGGGAGCCACTCCTGACCCGCATCCAGCCCCTCCGCACGCTTTCGGATTCTTTACACTGGGCGTTGAAAACCGCGAAACCTATTACTTTCGCCGCCTCATCACTGACGCCTACCGGGCTATTGACACTGCGTTGACCTTAAACTTTATCGACCCGACGCGAATTTTTGTGGCTGGAGCGTCCCAGGGCGGAACCTTGGCGGTCTGCGTCGGGGCGTGGCACGAGGGCGTGAGGGCAGTACTGTCGGATTTGGCTCTGGGCAACGTGCTGTATGGGGTCAGTCACAACGACCATATGCCCTACCGGGAAGTGCAGCGTTATCTGCGGGCCTACCCGGACCGATATGAGCAGGTAGAAACCACCTTGTCGTACTTTGATGCCGTTAATTTCGCGCGACAAGCCGATCATCCGGCCTATTTCTCAGTGTCGCTCAGTGACGAGTACGTGCCTCCCGCCTGCACCTACTCAATTTTCAACGAGTGGAGCGGGGACAAACGCATGGAAGTGTATCCCTTTAACGAACACGACGACCCCAACCTGCACCACCTGTTAAAGCAACACGCCTGGCTGGAGCAGTTTCACTAACGTTCTATTGCGTCCCGGTCCGGGGTGTGCGCAGCGAGTGGAGGACGCCAGTCGGGAGCCGATTGCGGGTTTGCCAGCAAGGTAATCTGAGCATTGACCCCCTTGACTGTGTCCAGGGCGAGTTTGCGCCCCGAGAAAAACCCGATAGCGCCGCCGATGCCTAGGGGGATAAAACGCCCCACAACGTGTCCCGAAAGTTTTTTAGAAATTTTTTTCCCGGCGAACTGTGCCAAAGCCTTATTGACCGAACTCAGGGTCGCGGAAGCATTATCGGCAACTTGAGCACGCGCCCAGTTCCAGATGCCGAATCCGGCCTGGTCATAGACCAGCTTGCTGGCTTCATCCCCAAGTATTGCCGAGAGAACCAAAGTTTTGCGAGCCTCCAAGTTTTGGGTGGGAACGCCCGAAAGTCGTGCCATCGTCAACACGTAAAGTGCCGTGTTGGCGGCAAATACGCTCAGCTCCACCCCAGTTAAAGCGGCCCCAAGAGCCAGCCCGGAGCCGGGGACCGCGGCTCCCGCCCCCACTCCTGCGGAAGCTGTTTGGGACACCCGCACGTAGCGCCGCGTCACCAGATTCATCAGCGCGGGAGTGGAAATGCCTGGGTGTTTATCGAGCAACCGAGCAATCACCCTGTCGATGTGTCGTTCGGGCAGGCTTAGAGCGGCATCCAGCAGGGTGTCGGTATCTCGGGGTAGTTTCTGCATATAACCAATCTATCGCGGCGAGACCGATTTCTCACGGGGGACAGTTTTTCGGGGGACGGCTAGAACAAGGTTTCCTGTATGCCTGCGTCTCGAGTATCTGGCGGTGCAGTGGGCGCAGTCGTGCTGGGGGGAGCCGTGTTCGCCGCGAACTGAGGGTGGGCGGTTAAGCTGCGCAGTTCAGGGCTTAAACCGGGGCCGGTACGGGGGGAAAGCCCCTGTTGATAGGCGGTGGCGGCCCCACGAGCCAGCTGGTCGACTTTCTCGTTCAGGGTGTGCCCGGCGTGGCCTTTCACCCAATGGAAGTCCACCGCTCGCCCCGCCAGACCCTGATCTAAACGTTTCATCAGGTCATCGTTCAACACTGCTTTGCCGTCAGCCTTGCGCCAACCCCGGCGTTTCCATCCCGGCATCCACTTGGTTACCGAGTTGATGACATATTGAGAATCGCATAGGAAATGAATGGTTAGGTTGGGGATGCCAGCGGTTCGTTCCAAGAAATCCACCACTGCCATCAGTTCGCCGCGGTTGTTCGTGGACTCGCTCCAGCCTCCTGCCGCCCAACAATTTTCGTCAACGTACCACGCCCATCCGGCTGGTCCGGGGTTGCCCAAGGCCGAGCCGTCCGCCGCCACTGTGATTTCCATGCTCTCCATCTTAAGGGGAAACGGTTTGAAAACGACACCGAGACCAGCCCGCCGCCGAACAGACTGAGGATTTTTTGGACCCTGGGTACGTGTAGACTTAATGGTGAAAACAGAATAGTGGAACGATTGCAAAGGACAATAACAGTGACAGCTTCAGATAATCCTCGCCCTTGGGAAAACTTGGCAGAGGAACCAAACGAAAATTGGCGCGAGCGCAAAGGTGAGTCTCGCGATGACTCAGATGCAGGCCGCGGGTCACGCGGCGACAAACGAGATAACGAACATAAAGGTCGCGGAGGTTTCAAAGGCGACCGTAAAGGCGGGTATAAGTCAGGCGGCAAGTACGGCCGAGAGGATCGCGGCGGCAAACGCGTTGGCTACTCAGGGCGTTCTCGACGCGACAATGACCGTGACGGCTGGCGGCGTGACGACCGAGGGGGACGTGCTGGTCGCGATGACTGGCGGCGTGACGACCGAGTGGGACGTGCCGGACGTGATGACTGGCGGCGTGATGAACGCGGCGGCAAACGCAACTTTGAACGCGGTGGAGAGCGACGCGACTCGGGACGTTCGGGATTCCGTTCTCAAGGCTCACAACGCTCCCGTTACGACGACCGGGGGTACAACCGCAGCCACACCGGGTCGGACAAACGCGGTCACGGCACTACGGGACGTTCCCGTTACCTGGAAATCCCCGCCTCGATTACTTGGGATATGTTAGATAAAGAGGCCTGGTCCCGGCTCAGTCCGCTACCGAAAGAAACTGCGGAAAACGTGGCTCGCCACCTGGTTATGTCCGCAGAACTGTTCGACACTCAGCCCGAACTCGCTTATGAATATGCCCGGGCAGCCCTGAAGATGGCTTGGCGTATCGACGTGGTTCGCGAAGCTGTCGCTTTGACCGCCTATGCCTGTGGCAAGTACAGCGAAGCGCTGCGTGAAGTGAAAACCGCCCGGCGGATGAGCGGCGTCGAAGTGTTGAAATCGGTAGAAGCGGATTCCGAACGCGGTCTGGGTCGCCCCGAAAAAGCGTTGGAAATCATTAAAGCTGTGAAGCCAGGGGATCTGGACCGAACGGAACATTTTGAACTCGCCCTGGTGGAGTCCTCCGCACGGGCGGACTTGGGTGAGTACGAGACCGGACTGGCTGTTATCGAAGCAGCCTTGGCCCAGGTGGATCCCGATTCAGAGAGTTTTGAATACGGACGGTTGCTCAGCGTGAAGGCTGACCGGTTGCGAGAGCTGGGACGGGATGAGGAAGCCGACTCCGCGCAGGCACTCATTCCGCGGGAGCCAGAGGATGTCGAAATCCTGGATATTCAAGAAGCTGAAGAAGCCGAACAGCAGGCTAACCCGACCACGCTGCAAGGGGCGAATGTGCCGCTGGCTCAGCTCTACCCGCTGCTGCTCACCGATTTGGACGGGGTGACCTGGAACGGGTCACAGCCGGTAGACGGGGTGGGACAAAGTATTTCTGCAGGGCGCGAATTGGGCGGAAAGTTCGTGTTCCTGACCAATAATGCGGCGCGCGTACCGCAGGACGTGGTGGCGAAATTGGCTGCAGCTGGGGTAGAAGCTAAACCCGATGACATCGTGACCTCAGCTCAAGATGGAGCCGCGAAACTCAGCGAACTGCTGGAACCGGGGTCGAAAGTGCTGTGCGTGGGCGGCGAGGGTGTACCGCAAGCCGTACAGGCGGCGGGCTTTGAAGTCGTGTCCACGGCTGACCAGGAGCCTGCCGGGGTTTTGCAAGGGCTCGGGTTTGATGTGGGCTGGGCTGAGCTGTCCGAGGCCTGCTATGCCATTGCGAATGGCGCCAAGTGGGTGGCCACGAACATGGATTACGCACTGCCAACCGAAAAAGGCCGCGGTATCGGCAACGGTTCCCTGGTGGAAGCGGTACGCCGAGCCACCAAGAGCGAACCGATCGTGTGCGGTAAACCGGAAACCTCCATCTACGATTTAGCGATTAACCGTTGTCAGGACTACCTGATGGACAATGAGGAAATCGCCGCGGAAGTCAAAGCCAACGAAGAAGCCGCGGCGGCCGCTCGAGAGCAAGCCAGGCAGGCTCGTGAAGCGAAAGAGGATCCGGATAGTGAACCCGTGGTCCTTAGCGAAGCCGACCTGGCGAAAGAGAAAGAGTTCGACCGGGTCAAAGCGGCGGAACGCAAACATCGGATTTTGAAGCGACACGCGCTGGCCATTGGCGACCAGTTGGCTACCGATATTGTCGGAGCAAACAATGCCCAAGTGGCGTCTTGCGTGGTGCTGACCGGGCTCACGCAGCCCCGCGACCTGGTGATGGCCCCGCCAGCCCAAAGGCCGACTTTTGTGGGGTTGGATTTGTCCGACCTGACAATTCCGATTGAACGCCCGGAACTGCGCAATCGCGGCTGGTGGTACACCGAAAACACGCGGGCTCGCGTGAACGGTCACGATATTGAAGTCCGCGGTCTGGGGGTGTTGAGCGAGGACGGCACGGTAGTGTCCCTAGGGGAGTTTCGCGCCATCCTGGCAGCCGTATGGTATGCCAGAGAACAGGGCAATCGGGTGGATTGCCCCGAGTTTAGCGTGGTACGTGAAGTCGAACGCGACTATGGCGAGGAAGACGACCTGGACCGAGACGAAGCCGATCCTGAGCGCAACGATACCGAACTGGTTGTTGAACAGGAGACGGAAGATGACGAATAATCAGGTTCCCACTCCTGCTGCGTTGAACGCTCAGGACCTGCATGATTACCGGGAAGAAATAGAAGCCGCCCATGAGGCACCCTTGGAATCGCAGTTGGAACTGTTGCAAAAGGTTGCCGCCGACCTGCAGACGGTCTTAAACGGGGACGAGGCACTGTCAGCGAATCATGGTTAAACGCGCAAGGTTGGACACGGAGATGGTGCGTCGCCACCTGGCCCCCAGCCGTACCCAAGCGGCTCAGATGATTACTGCCGGTCAGGTGCTGGTGGACGGTCAGGAGGCCCTGAAACCAGCCCGACAGGTGGAGCTGAGTTCGGCTATCGTGTTGCGCGACCCCGAAACAGTCCATTATGCGTCTAGAGGCGCTCACAAATTGCTGGGGGCGCTGGATTATCTGGAACTTTATGGCCCAGCAACTCCGGAGATAGCAGGAGCGGTGTGTCTAGACGCGGGCGCCTCCACGGGAGGATTCACCGACGTGTTACTGCGCCGCGGTGCCGCCAAAGTGTTCGCGGTCGATGTGGGGTATGGCCAACTGGCGTGGAGCTTACGCAGCGACAGTCGGGTAGTGAATCTCGAACGAACCAATGTGCGTACGCTGGATCCCGCCCTCATCGACCCGCCCGCAGACCTGGTCGTCGGGGATTTGTCCTTTATCTCTCTCGGTTTGGTTCTGCCGGCGCTGCAACGTGCTGCAAACCCGCAGGCAGAGTACCTGCTGATGGTGAAACCCCAGTTTGAAATCGGTCGTGACAACTTGGGACGCGGGGGTGTGGTCAGGGATCCAGACGATCGCGGTGAGACTGTCAAGAACGTTGCGCGCCAGGCTCACGAGGCCGGATTGGCGGTACTGAACGTGGCTCCTGCCGGACTGGCCGGTCCCAGCGGGAATGTTGAATACTTCCTCTACCTCACCGCGCAGTCTGTGGCGCGGCAGCGAAACCTGCCAGACCTGGAGGGGGAACCGTTGGAAACCGCCGTTGGGGAAGCTATTGCCAGAGGGCCTCAGCCATAGACGTCGGGGGCACATTGACGTGGTGGTGTGAGAAAATTAAGTGGACAGAAGGGAAAGTTATGGAACAGGAAGTTCGGGGCAAGCCGGGGGGCGAGACGCCGGAACAGCCGCAAAATTGGGACAATACGTGTCAGGATTTTGGGGGATACGCGGATTGCTGCGGAGCCAGCGAGGCCACACCCACTTGTGAATATCAACCTCCCAGCCCGCAGCTAGTCCAGAAATATGCAAGAAAGGCCCAATCCGGTGAGTAAAAAACGAACCATTATGGTGTTCCACCACCATTACCGCGAACCCGCTATTGTGGCGGCGGCGAGTGTGCGCGGATACTTGGAGAATGCCGGAATCACCGTGGTGGACCGCACGAGTTCGGAACCAATCGACCTCATCATTGTGCTAGGCGGGGACGGAACCATTCTGGAAGCCGCTAATATCGCCCATCGTCAAGGCGTTCCGGTTATCGGAGTGAATTTGGGGCACGTCGGGTTCCTCGCCGAAGCGGAGGAGGAAGAACTCGGCGAGCTGTGTGAGCGCGTGGTGCGTGGCGACTACCAGGTGGAACGACGAATGTGTATTGACGTGGAAGTGCGTCACCCCGATGGTTCAGTGGAATCAGAATGGGCCGCGAATGACATTGCGGTGCTGAGCACCGATAAAGGCCACCCCGCCCTTTTGGCTTTTGGCGTCGATGGGGAAGCGGTTTCCGAGTACGGCGCGGACGGTTTGATTGTGTCGACCCCCACCGGGTCTACCGCCTATAACTTTTCGGTCGGCGGCCCGGTGGTGTGGCCCGATGTCCAAGCCTTAGTGCTGTCTCCGCTGGCCGCCCACGGCTTGTTTACCCGCTCCCTGGTACTGGGTCCGTCGTCGGTACTAGAGATTCAAGTTCTGCCTCAACAGGTGCAGGACTGCGAAGTCTGGGCTGATGGGAGACGTATTTTGCCCGCGCCGCTGGGTTCATCCATTCGGGTTACCAAGTCCGCCACCGATATGCAACTGGCACGGTTGGTGTCCCTGCCGTTCTCGGCCCGGTTGGTGAAAAAGTTTGGCTTGCCCGTAGAAGGGTGGCGAGGTCGCTAATGCTGGAATCACTGCGGATCGAAAATTTAGGGACGATTAGCTCCGTTGCCCTGGAGTTTGGTCCGGGGTTTACCGTCATAACTGGAGAGACCGGGGCCGGCAAAACCATGTTGCTGACTTCGCTGGACTGGCTGCTGGGGGCAAAAGTCGAGCCCGCACTGGTTTCCCACGGTGCTCAGAAGGCCGTGGTGGAGGGTAGTTTCCTGGTCGACGGCGTGGCCGGGGCTGTTGTGGAAGAAGCCGGCGGGGTGGTTGAGGACGGTGTTGCTGAGGTCTCAAGAGTCGTGCCCCTAGATTCACGTTCCAAGGCTCACCTGGGGGGACGCACGGTTCCTGCCGCTATATTGGGGGAGTTCGGTGCTAGCTTGGTGTCGGTTCACGGCCAAGCCGCGCAGGGAAGGTTGCGTACCGAGCGGGCCCAGCGAGACGCTTTGGACGCTTATGGAGACGCTGCCCATCAGCGGGTTTTAGAACAATACCTTGAGGACTGGGAGGCTTTGAGCCTCGCCCAAAAGGCTTTTGCTGAGTGGGAAACCAGCGCTGAAAAGCGCGAACATCGTCGTGAGGTGCTGGAACGGTTTTGTGAAGAGTTCGACAGTCTCCGGCCCGAGGACGGCGAATTTACGGAACTTAGCGCCAGCGTAGCGAAACTGTCCAACGTGGAAAGTTTGCGTGAAAACGTCGCGGCAGCACTGGGAGCCATTGAAGCGGATTCCACCCCGGCCGCTACCGATTTGGTAGCCGTGGCCACCCGGGCTCTACAGCGGGCAGCGGAAGAGGATCCGAGCTTGCAAGAGGTCGCGCAAAGCGTGAGCGGAGCCGGTTATGCCCTCGATGATGCGGCTCGCGAGCTGGGGATCTATCTGCAAGATTTGAATGCTGACCCGGAGGCGCTGCAGGAGGCGTTAAGTCGGCGGGCGACGTTTACCGATTTGAGTTTGCGCTTGGGAGTGGAACCGGAAAATTTGGGCACGGCTTGGCAGGAAACTGTCACCGAGCTGCAGGTATTGCAGGGAGGCACGGAGCATTTAGAGCAACTGCGCCTAGCGATGGAATCCGCGGCGCAGGCCGTGAAACAGGCGGGGGCAAAACTGCACGAGGCCCGCGAAAAGACAGCGCGTGCGCTCAGCAAGGCGATTAATGCGGAACTGGTGGGTCTGGATATGAAAGACACGCGGGTCACCGTGGAGGTTCGCGAACGGGAACCGGGCGCCCACGGAGCAGACCGTATTGAGTTCATGCTGCGCCCCCACCCGAAAGCCCCGGTGTTGGCATTATCCAGCGCAGCCTCTGGCGGGGAACTTTCCCGTATCATGCTGGCTCTGGAAGTGACCTTGGCCGGCGGCGGCTCCCAGTTATCTCAAACTGGTCAGCCCGTCCAGAATGAAAGCACGGGGGCGCGCCGCACTTTCGTGTTCGACGAAGTCGATGCGGGGATTGGCGGGCAAGCCGGCATTGAGGTCGGGCGGCGGCTGGCGCGTCTGGCTCAGGAATACCAGGTCATCGTGGTGACCCACCTGTCGCAGGTCGCGGCGTTTGGAGATCGCCAAGTGCAGATCACGAAGAGCGGCGGACAGAGCCAGATTACAGTGCTGGATCAGGAATCGCGACGCGAGGAGCTGGCGCGGATGATTTCGGGGACGAAGCTCACAAAAACGGCGCTTGCGCACGCCGATGAGTTAATCGAACTGGCTCGTGTGGGACAATCGGAGTCATGATGGCAGTGTTTCGCCGAAAACGTAATCAAAAGACAGGAGCCAGTCTGGGCGGTCTGGTGCGCATCGATACGCGTACCAAGAACCTGACAAAACGACTGGGCTCCGGGGAAGTCGCCGTTATTTCGCACCAGGATTTGGACTGGGTTGCGGCTGAGTCGCTGAAAGCAATCGAACCCGCCGCGGTGCTGAACGCGGAGAAGTCCACCTCTGGACGCTACCCGAATCAAGGACCGAAAGTCCTCATCGAGGCGGGGATTCCTCTCATTGACGATTTGGGTTCCGACATTATGAGCCTGAAGGAGGGCCAACGGGTCGAAATCCGGGACAACCAGGTCTTTTGTGGCGGGAAACTCGTGGCGGAAGGGGTGCGGCAAACCGAGGAAACGAACGCCGCCAATATGGAGGCAGCGAAAGCTTCCCTGGGAGTCCAGATTGAGGCTTTCACCGCCAACACCATGGAATATCTAAAGAAAGAACGGGATTTGATTCTTGATTCCGTGGGCGTGCCAGATTTGCGGACGAACTTTACCGGCCGCCAGGTTCTGATGGTGGTGCGCGGCTACAACTACAAAGAAGACCTGCAGATGCTCAAACCCTACATTCGCGAGTATCGTCCCATTCTGATTGGAGTGGATGGCGGAGCGGATGCGCTGTTAGAGAACGGTTTGAAGCCCGACCTGGTGGTGGGCGATATGGATTCCGTGACTGATAAGGCACTGACTTGCGGGGCGGAAATCGTGGTGCACGCCTATCCCAACGGGAAAGCCCCCGGCTTGGCCAGAGTGCAGGAACTCGGGGTGGACCACGTGGTGTTTCCCGCCGCCGGCACTTCCGAGGACATCACGATGCTTTTATCTGACGAGAAAGGCGCGGAACTCATCGTCGCCCTGGGCACGCACGCCACTCTGGTGGAATTCTTGGACAAGGGGCGTGCCGGAATGTCCTCAACGTTCTTGACTCGTCTCAAAGTTGGCAGCAAACTCATCGATGCCAAGGGCGTTTCCAAACTTTATCGTCCCCGGATTACAAACTGGCAGATGGGCTTGCTAGTTGTGGCTGGTCTGCTGGCGATGCTGGCGGCGCTGGGTGCAACCACCGGCGGACAGACCTTCTTGGGGCTGGTAGCTGCGAATATGGATGCTTGGTGGCATGGCCTGAGGGGCCTGATTGGTTAAAAGCGAATTTGTGAAAGTTAGATTGGAAGAAAACTTATGATTGATTTTCGGTATCACCTGGTTTCCCTGGTGGCGGTTTTCTTGGCTCTGGCGGTGGGGATTATCCTCGGCGCCGGGCCGCTGGCCGATCCCATCGGGGATACTTTGACGGGTCAAGTCGATAAGCTCCGTGAAGATCGCAATCAGCTCAATGAGCAACTGACTGAGGCCCAGTCTCAAATCAATGTGCAAGACCAGACCATAGAACAGTTCGCGCCGCGGATATTTAACGGATTCCTGCAAGGTACGGGGGTTGCCCTGGTGGTGCTGCCCGATGCTGAGGCCGAAGACGTGAAAGCCGTGAGCGAAATCGTTACCGCGGCGGGCGGTACCGTCAACGCTCAGATTAACTTGCAAGACAACTTTTTCTCCCCCGCGAAACAGGCTTACCGGGAGGCGCTTTCCGGTCAAATCAGGCAGTATTTGAGCGATGCCACCCGCGCTACTACTCCGGAATCTACTCTGGCTGCCGCTGTCGGTCAGCTGATTTTCACCGGCCAAAACGATTCGCTCTCGGGAATCCTGACAGTGGAAGAAACCCCCCTCATTCAGGTCGCTAACCCGGCGTCCCAGCCGGCTCGCGCCGCGATTATCGTGGGTCCCGGCCCGCTGGAGCCACAGAACGAGAAACAGCTGAAAGCGTTGGAAAAACGAACGAATAACCTCATCGAGTTCGCCCAAACCCTGAACACGTTCGCCTCGGGCGTGGTTCTTTACGGTTCGGCACAGGGAGAGAACGACCTGTTGACCAAGGTGCGTTCGGAAGGAAACCCCGTTCCCACGGTGGATAGCATCGGCACGAAAACTTCCCTCTTGTCCCTACCTTTTGCTTTGGTGGCCCGCATGAATGGCACCTCCGGAGCCTGGGGGAGCGAACAGAAAGCCTCCGCACTGGTGCCGCCCTTTACGGAAGTTCCCGCTCCGCCCGCCCCGGCTGAGGCGCCCGCCGCACCGGCACCGCAGTGAGACTAGGTCAAGCAGCCCAGGAACTAAACCGGAAGGCGAGTTATGCAGATTAACTTCCAGCGCACGAATTTCCACGGCCGGAATGTGAGCCTGTGGGGCGGGGCTGCGGTCGGCGTCCTACTTCCGGCAGCTCAGATAATTACGGGACGGGGTAATTCTGCAGCGTTGCAGGTCGCTGTGGCCGCAGCTGGCAGCGGTGCGGCAGGGTTCTTTGACGATATGTCTGACAGCGACACCACCAATAAATCTACGAAAGGGCTACGCGGTCACATCGGGGCTTTGAAAGAGGGCCGGTTGAGCCCTGGCCTGGTTAAGATGCTGGCCCTGATGGCCACGGGAGCTGTGGCAGCCCGGCCCCGACGCGATGTTTGGGGCTGGCTGATTCAGGCCGGAGTCATTGCCGGAAGCGCGAACCTGATTAATCTGCTGGACTTGAGACCGGGGCGAGCCCTCAAGGTGGCGCTGCTAGGGGGCGCGGCCGGATTCTTGCCCGCCCGCAGCGGATGCTACTCCGCGCGTCGGCGGATAGCCGCAACGAACTGTGCTGTAATCGCCGCGGCCTTGCCCCTAGACCTGCGCGAAGTCACCATGCTGGGCGACACGGGCGCAAACGCGTTGGGAGCGGCCTTGGGCGCCACCTGGTCGCAAGGACGAACGACCCGCACCAACCTTGTGACCTTGGCTGCAATCGCCGCCCTGACCCTGGCCAGTGAAAAAATCAGTTTCTCGAAAGTCATCGAAAGCCACCCGGTGTTGAAAGCCGGGGACGACTGGGGGCGTCTGCCCGCGTAGAGGCCGCGCGAAAACGGCGCGTTACGAAAAACAGCTTGAAAGGTGAGTTGACGAATTTGAGGAAGCGTGAAAAAGCCGTCACGAACCCGGTAGCAGCCTTAGCGGGGGCTGCCGGGACCGTAGCGGTGATGACGCTCATCTCTAGGATTTTTGGTTTCGGACGTTGGTTGGCCCAAGCCACCTGGGTTGGGGCAGGCACGGTCGGCAATGCCTACGCTTCGGCGAACCAAATCCCCAACGTGATTTTTGAAGTCGTGGTCGGGGGCGCTTTGGCTTCCATCACCATTCCCCTGCTGGCTCAAGCCATTGCCGGCTCGCTGAAAGACGAAGTGAATCGTATCGCCTCGGCACTGTTTACCTGGACACTAACCCTGCTGGTTCCGCTGGGTTTGCTGGTGTTCGTAGCCGCCGAGCCCATCGCCGCGGTACTGCCCGTTTCGGTAGGGTCCGACGTCACCACCCAAAATGCGCTGACCGCGTATTTTCTGCGGGTCTTTGCTCTGCAGATTCCGCTCTATGGGATAGCCGTGGTGCTGGGAGGAATCCTGCAAGCCCACCATCGCTTTGCGTGGCCTGCCCTGATGCCGGCGTTTTCCTCCGTCATCACCATCGGCGCCTATGCCGCCTATGGTGCCTTGAGCGGCTCCGACCCGACCGAGTACACCGCTATTGCCGCCCTGGCGTGGGGAACCACCGCGGGGGTGCTAGTGCTGAGCGTTCCGCTTTTCGTTCCCGTCTGGAACGTGGGGGTGCGACTGAAGCTCGTGTGGAAAATGCCGCGGGAACAATTCCGGCAAGCCCTCACTTTGGGAGCCTACGGTATCGGAGCCCTGCTGGCTGCTCAAGGCTATATGCTCGCCACACTATTCCTGACCCGGTGGGGCGGGGTGGAAGGCACCATCAACGTTTTCCAGTATTCCCAAGCTATCTATCTGCTGCCCTACGCGCTGTTCACTTTTCCGGTGGCGACAGTCGTGTTCCCGCTGCTGACCAGGCGTTTCGCGGCGGGACAGACGGCAAAAGTGGGGGAGCTGGCCACCAGTTCCACTGCCTTGATTGCCGGTTTGTCTCTGTTGGGTGTCGCCGGTTTGATTGCGGTGGCGCCCGGTATGGCAGCGATTTTTGCGTGGAATCGGCCCATTCCGGGACTGGAAGTGGCAGTCGTGGCGATGGCTCCCGCCCTCGTGGGCTACGCTCTGCTCTATCACCTGTCACGAGTGTTTATCGCCGTCAACCGGGCACGGCATTCTTTTTTCGCAGCGTTGCTGGGGTGGGGGATAGCCGCCATAAGCGGGTGGTTGCTGATTCTCGTTTTGGCGCCTTCACGCGGTAACGGTGTCGCCACGCTCATCGCTTTGGGCGTTAGTAACGCTTTGGGCATGAGCGTGGCCGGGGCCTACCTGCTGATTATGTGGGGACGTCTCCACGTGGGTTCTCCGGTTCAGGTTTTGAAATCCCTGGTAGTTGCTGTTCCAGGAGCCGCCCTGGGCGGAGTTTTGGGACGCCTCGCCTATATGGGGGTCGCGACCCTAAACCTGCCTCTGGGAGTGCTGTGGGCCACCCTCGGGGCCGGTCTGGTGACGGTAGTCTGCGCCTTGCCGGGATTAAAAGTCATCGCCACGCCGTTTTGGAAACAAACTCGATCGGCTCGCCGCGCTCCCGAATCCGCACCAATGACCGGGGACCTTGGGCCAACCCCTTCCCTGCAGAATCCTCTCCCGGCAGAACCTCAAACACCACGTTTGGAAGAAGGCGAATCGTGAAAATAACCATGGTGATGGGCAAGGCCTCACACTCGATGGGAACTTTCGTAGCGTCGCTATCGAGCGCTTTGGCGGCGAAAGGCCACGATGTCCGAATTATTGCCGAGCCAACCAGCGCCAAGCTATATCGCCTTAAGAATGTTTTGCCGCTGTGGATTGTGAAACCGCGCAGACTGTTCCTGGTGGGTACGAATCTGCGGCGGTTGCGCCGGGCGCGAGACGTGTTCAAGGACTCTGATGTCATTCATGTTCACGGGCTGAAAGCGGCACTGTATGCCCTGGTACTGACCATGTTTATCCCCAATGCTCCGCCGCTGTTGGTGTCGCTTTACGAACTGAACGACGAACGCCGCGACACGTTCTGGCGGGGGATGTTCTTTCGGTGGATGGATAGCCGGGCTTCGCTCATCTCGGGCTCCTCGCTGCGCCTGACCGCAAAGATTGACCGGCAATCATCGGCGGACACCGACTCGGCAGTATCTTTCCTGGTCAGTCCCAGGGTAGAGAAACTCTTGCGAACCGGAATGCTCAATCGCAAGGAGCGGGTGGGCAACTGGGCCAAGCTGGCGGCGGCGGAACGGCTGCGCAACCGCGGTCAGCTGGTGTTGGGAATCGGTCCTATTGAGCAAGAGAAACGTTTTGATCGGTTTGTTCGCGCTATGCAGCGGGTGACCTATCCGGCCACCGGCGTGGTTATCGGGGACGGAGACCCCCAGCTGCTGGCGGGTCTGCGCTCTTACGGCACCGATGCGCAGGTTTCTTTCCTGGGGTGGCGCAAGTCCTTGGACACGTGGCTGCAAGCCGCGAGCGTGCTGCTCATTACTTCCGAATGGGAGTCGCGGGGCTTCATCGCCCAAGAAGCCATGAGCTTGGGTTTGCCGATTGTGTCTGCCCCGGTCGGAAAATTGCGCGATATTTTGTTGCCGGCAGGAGTAGCGGTAGAAAGTCAACAGGGTGAGAGCCTAATCGGAGGGGAACGAGACGCGGGAACGTCCAGTGAGATGGAACTGGGGATTGGCGGCCTTGTGGTGGACACGGAAGATGCTGACGCCACGGCTCAAGCCATTACGAAACTGCTGGCCAACCCCAGCATCTGGTATGAAAAACAAGAGTCTGCTCGGCATCGCGCCGCCACCTGGCCGACCACCGAGCAAGTCGCCAGCGAATGGCTGGGGTTTTATCGGCGCTCCCAAGCGGGCCAGGGCCAGCGAGAAAACCACAGCACCCCGGAACCGCAAACAGGAGAACACAAATGAGCGATACCTCCTCGCACTTAGAACCGTTGGAAGATAAACGTACCGAGTTTCCCGTGGTGGATTCTCGGGAAGTGTTTACGGGCAAGGTATTTTCCATGCTCACCGAGCAGGTTCGCTACGGTGATGGGGTGGCGATGCGGGATTTTGTGAAGCATCCGGGGGCGGTTGCCATCGTTCCGCTACGAGAAGGCTCGGCCAGCGCTTCGGGAGAGCCGGAAGTGCTGCTGATCAACCAGTATCGCCACCCGGTGGGCGCGACCCTGTGGGAGATTCCCGCGGGATTGCTGGACATTGCGGGGGAGGATCCGCTGCGGGCGGCGCAACGGGAGCTGGAGGAAGAAGCCGATTTACACGCGGCTCGCTGGGATGTGCTGGTGGACTATTTCACCACGCCGGGCGGGTCTTCCGAAGCTCTGCGCGTGTTCCTGGCCCGCGATTTGACACTGATTCCCGCTGTGGAGCGCAGTTTTCAGCGTGAAGCCGAAGAAGCGTTTATGACGCGGCGCTGGGTGGGGTTGCGTCAGGCGGTGGCGGCGATTTTCGCGGGACAGATACATAATCCTTCCGCGGTTGTCGGAGTGTTGGCCACCGCGCTGGCTCTAGGGCTACCCGGCGTTTCCCCGGTTTCTTTGCGTCCGGTGTCGGCCCCGTGGTTTCGGAAGACCTATCAGAATTAGACCCGCCGCCAGTCCGCTGTGCTGCCGTTGTTTGGAGCTCCAGCCGAACGCCGCTGATTTAGCCCGGCTCGGAAGAACGATTCTTGACACACTCACGTTGCACAAATTTCTCAATAAAACCGCAGTTTGGCGTATTTTTGCGGGTTTTAAGCAATGACTAGCTTGGGAAAATATGCTAGATTTAGGAAAGTCATTGTTGATGTAAAGATTTTGATGAAAGGGGAACGGGATGCCAGCAATCGTGGATGATCAGGGCACCCGTCAAGTCGTTCTGGACCTAATCATCGAAAAAGGCCCCATTACTGCTTCTGTCCTGGCTAACATCCTCAAACTCACCCCGGCGGCAGTTCGCCGCCACCTCATCTATCTGGAGGACAGCGGGCAAATCGAGAACCTCGAATCGACCGGGAAGATTCGCGGCCGCGGGCGTCCGGCACGTCACTATGTGGCAACCGACGCCGGGCGCGCCACGTTGCCGGATGGTTATTCACAGATGGCGAATAAAGCGCTGGACTACCTGCAACAGGTTGCCGGTGACCAGGCTATCGAAGATTTTGCGAACCGACATTCGCGGGAAGTCGAACGCCGTTATGCTCCGGTGGTGCATGCCGCCGGAGACGACCCACAAGCCCGGGTCGTGGCTTTGGCAGATGCGTTGGCGCAGGACGGCTATGCCGCAACTGTCCGGCAAACCGCGCATGGGCTGGCGCTGCAGCTGTGCCAAGGATCGTGCCCGGTACAGGACGTGGCCAAGTCCTATCCGAAACTGTGTGAGGCAGAAACACAAGCCTTTTCCCGGCTGCTCGACACCCATGTGCAACGTCTCGCTACGCTCGCTGAGGGCGATCATGCCTGCACCACCAGCGTGCCGCTAACTCTGCGTAAGAATGGGGCCATGAGCAGCATTAATGTGTTGAGCGCGGCGAAGGCCAGTGGGAAGTCGGGAGGAACAAAAAAGTGAAGACGCCCCCTGGTGACTTCTGACAACATAAAGCCCCGAACGGGCTACCCAGACTTAGAGAAAAACTCGAATGAAAGGACAGAGATGAGCGATGCTCTGACTGAGTCAGATCAGAAAAAGCGCGCGGATGATGAGATTATTGAGTCTATTTCCGATAAGTACGAATTTGGCTGGCATGACTCCGATGCTGCCGGACAAGCCGCGAAACGCGGCTTGGATGAGGACGTGGTGCGCTACATCTCCCAGATGAAGGATGAGCCGGAATGGATGTTGAAACTGAGGCTGAAAGCCCTCAAGATTTTTCAGCGCAAGCCCATCCCAAACTGGGGTCCTGATTTGAACTTCCTGGACTTTGACGAGTTCAAGTACTTCGTGCGGGCCGCCGATAAGGTCGCTCAATCCTGGGACGACCTGCCCGAGGACATCAAACTCACCTACGACCGCTTGGGAATTCCCGAAGCAGAGCGCCAGCGCCTGGTGGACGGGGTGGCCGCCCAGTATGAGTCGGAAGTCGTCTACCACCAAATCCGCGAAGACCTCGAGAAACAGGGCGTCATCTTCCTTGACACCGATACGGGGTTGAAAGAATACCCCGAGCTGTTCCAGGAGTACTTTGGGCGGGCCGTACCGGCGGGGGACAATAAATTCGCCGCGCTGAACACGGCCGTGTGGTCCGGCGGTTCGTTTATCTACGTTCCCAAGGGAGTGCAGTGTACGGTTCCCCTGCAGGCCTACTTCCGCATCAACACCGAGAGCATGGGGCAATTCGAGCGGACCCTAATCATCGCTGACGAAGGCTCCTACGTGCACTACGTGGAAGGCTGTACCGCCCCGATTTACCAGTCGGATTCCCTGCACGCCGCCATCGTGGAAATCTTTGTGAAAAAGAACGCCCGGGTGCGCTACACAACCATCCAAAACTGGTCGAATAACGTGTTGAACCTGGTGACCCAACGTGCCTTCTGCGAGGAAGGCGCCACGATGGAATGGATTGACGGCAACATCGGCTCGCGCATCAACATGAAGTATCCCTCGGTGTACCTGCTGGGGGAGCACGCTCACGGTGAGACGCTGTCCATCGCTTTTGCGGGCAAGGGGCAGCATCAGGACACCGGCTCAAAAATGCTGCACCGGGCACCACACACGTCCTCGCACATTGTCAGCAAATCTATCTCGCGGCAAGGCGGACGTTCGTCATACCGAGGCTTGGTAGACATTGCCGAAAACGCCACCGGTTCGAAGTCCAACGTGCTGTGCGATGCCCTGCTGGTCGATACCATTTCCCGCTCCGACACCTATCCTTATGTGGACGTGCGCAATGACGAGGTCGAAATGGGTCACGAGGCAACCGTTTCTAAAGTATCCGAGGATCAACTGTTTTACCTGATGAGCCGGGGTCTCACCGAGACGGAAGCAATGGCGACCATCGTGCGCGGTTTCGTCGAGCCCATCGCCAAGGAACTGCCGATGGAATACGCCTTAGAGCTGAATCGACTTATCGAACTGCAGATGGAAGGGTCGGTGGGCTAAATGACTGAAGTAACTGTGCCAACAGGCGGCGCGCTGGCCGCTCCGACCCCGACCCGGGTGACCTCCACCTCCGTGGGGGATTTTCCGGTGCCGACCGGGCGGGAAGAGGCCTGGCGCTTCACCCCGTTATCGCGGTTCGCCGGTTTGCTGGAAGAATCTCTCAATGGCGGTGGCGCCAAGTTTGCGGTGGACGGCACGGCTTTGCGTGCCGACGAACCAGTACAGCCCGAGGCGGGGCTGACTCTGCAGCTGTCTGCGGTGGTGGGGCTGTCCCCCCTGGCCGGAGCCCCTTTCGACCGCGCTGGGGCCGTAGGGTGGAGCAATATATCCCAAACCCTCGATGTGGCGGTTACGGGTGCGGTGAGTCGACCGGTCTGGATTGACGTCACCGCCGATGGGCCAGACACGGTCGGTCACGTGCGGATACACGCCGAAAAAGCGACCCAGGCCACCATCGTGCTGCGTCATCGCGGCGGCGGCTCTCTAAACGAGACTTTGGAAGTAAAAGCGGAGCCGGACGCGAAACTGAACGTGGTCAGCTTGCAAGCCTGGGACGACACCGCGGTGCATATGGCGACCCAACAGATGACTTTGGGCCTGAACGCTAGCGTGAAACACGCCAACGTCACCTTGGGAGGGGACTCAGTGCGCATCGCTATGGGAGTGAATCTGCCCTCAGAACGCAGCGATTTGAACCTGCTGGGGCTGTACTTTACCAACGCGGGAAAGCATCAGGAACACCGGCTGTTTATCGAGCACACGGGGCAAAAATCGAAATCCCGTGTGACCTACAAAGGTGCTTTGCAAGGCCAGGAGGCACGAGCCGTGTGGGTTGGTGACGTTGGTATCGGGCCGCAGGCTTTCGGGACGGATTCCTACGAACTGAACCGAAACCTGGTGCTGGGCAAGGGGCCTCGCGTAGATTCCGTGCCGAACCTAGAGATTCACAACGGTGAAATCGAAGGTGCCGGACACGCTTCGGCCACCGGCAGATTTGACGACGAACAGCTGTTCTACCTGCAAAGCCGTGGCATCGACGCGGTTAACGCGAAACGACTGGTGGTGCGCGCGTTCTATGCGGAACTATTGAATATGTTAGAAATACCGGAACTGACTGAATACGTATTGGAAACCGTGGATAGTCACCTGAGTGTAGGGAGTTTGCAATGAGTTTTATCAATGTTGCCAGTATCGATGAAATCGAGCCGGGAACCGGTAAAGAAGTTACTGTGGGAGACACCGAAATCGTGGTTTTACGCAGCGATGAGGGAGATTTCCATGCCATGGCGAAGGAATGTCCGCACGCCGGGTTCTCCATGGTGGACGGCATTATTGAGGATGGCTGCGTGGAGTGTGTCGCGCACGGGGCGCAGTTCGATTTGGAAACCGGTGAGCCGCAGTCGCCGGCGCACGACCCCCTTAAGATTTACCCCGTCCAAATTGCTGACGGTTTCGTAGCGGTGGATTTGAAAGCATAACAAAGCCCGTCTGAGCACGAAGCGTGCCGAACGGCTGGGAATGGAAAAAGGAAACAGGAGAAAACAGTGTCAGTGTTGGAAGTAAAGGATCTCAAAGCCCAGGTGGAGACCCCGGAGGGGCCGAAAAAGATTTTGAAAGGCGTAAACCTGACCATCAACTCCGGGGAAGTACACGCCATTATGGGGCCTAACGGTTCAGGCAAATCGACTTTGAGCTATGTCCTAGCGGGGCACCCGAAGTATGAGGTCACCGGCGGCGAAGCCCTGCTGGACGGCAAGAATATCCTGGAGATGGGTGTGGACGAGCGCGCTCGGGCGGGACTGTTCCTGGCGATGCAGTACCCGGTCGAGGTCCCCGGGGTAAGCGTGTCGAACTTCTTGCGTACTGCCAAAACCGCGGTGGCGGGGCAAGCTCCGGCGCTGCGCAAATGGATGAAAGAAGTCAACGGTGCTTTTGACGACTTTAAGATGGAGAAAGAATTTGCCAGCCGAGATCTGAATGCGGGCTTTTCCGGCGGGGAAAAGAAACGCCTGGAAATCCTGCAGATGCAGCTGTTGGCACCGCAGTTCGCGATTTTGGACGAAACAGATTCCGGTTTGGACATTGACGCTCTTAAGGTTGTTTCCGAGGGCATCAACCGGGTGCATGAGGCCGCCAATACCGGAATCCTGCTGATTACCCACTATTCCCGGATTTTGCGTTACGTCCACCCCGATTTTGTTCATGTTTTCGTGGACGGGCGCATCAGCAAAGAAGGCGGACCCGAACTGGCAGACGAACTCGAAGCTGAGGGCTACGACAAGTACCTGGGGGCTCCGACGGCTGCCTAAGGGCGGCGCGAGCGGCGAAGGGAAGGAGTTGTCATGGTAACAGGCCCGGCGGCGACAGATTTCAGCGCGGGGGAGCTTGTTCGGATTCGTGCGGATTTCCCGATTCTCAGTGTTTTGGGACGTGACGGTCAGCCCATCGACTACCTGGACTCGGGGGCAACCTCGCAAAAGCCGGCGGTCGTGTTGGACGCTCTTGACAACTTTTACCGCCGCCACAACGGGGCGGTGCACCGGGGCACTCACCAGCTCGGCGACGAAGCCACGGCCTTGTTCGAAGATGCCCGCCAGGACGTGGCGGACTTCTTGGGCGTGAGCGACCCCGAAGAAATCGTGTGGACCTCAGGAGCGACCGCAGCGCTGAACCTGGTGGCTTACGGGTTTGCCGCCGCCACTTGGGAACGCGCGGGCGGACCTTTTGCCTTGCAACCAGGCGATGAAATCGTGTTCACCAGGGCGGAACATCACGCTAACCTGGTGCCGTGGCAGCTGGTGGCCAAACGCACCGGAGCCGTCACGAAAGTCATCGAGCTGACTCCCGACGGGCGCCTGGACGTGAGCCGCCTGGAGGATGTCATTACGCCGCGCACGCGGGTCGTTGCCTTCACGCACCTGTCCAACGTGACGGGGGCGGTGACGGATATTGCGCCAATTATTGCCGCCGCCCGGGCAGTAGGGGCCATCGTCGTCATGGATACCTGCCAATCCAGCGCGCACCTGCCGCTCGATGTCGATGGGCTCGGGGTCGATTTCGCGTGTTTTTCCGCGCACAAGATGCTCGGCCCCACCGGGGTGGGAGCCCTGTGGGGGCGCCGTGAGCTGCTCGAACAGCTGCCGGTATTCCTCAGCGGTGGTTCCATGATTGAAAATGTAACGGTGGAGGAAACGACTTTCATGCCGGCTCCCTACCGCTTTGAAGCCGGCACGCAACCGGTCGCCCAGATTGTGGGGTGGGCCGCCGCGTGCAAATACTTGCAGGAGCTGGGAATGGAACGGGTCGCTGCCCACGAACAGGCCCTCACCGCTTACGCCCTGCCGAGGTTGGTGGAGATTCCCGGCGTAAAGTTGCTCGGTCCCACCGACATGACGCACCGCGCGGGGGTGTTGTCCTTTGAGATGAAGGGAATTCACCCTCATGACCTGGGACAATACTTGGATTCGCAAGGGGTAGCGGTGCGGGTCGGCCATCACTGCGCCATTCCGCTGCATCGGTTCTTTGGGGTGAACGCTTCCACGCGAGCCACGTTTAGCCCCACCACGACTATTGACGAGATTGACCGTTGGCTGCAAGCACTTCCCCAGGCCGCGAAGTTCTTTGGCGTCACGCCGGCGGATAGTTGAATACACAGAAGGAACACAAGTGAACGAACTGGAAAACCTGTATCAACAGCTCATCTTGGAGCAGTCTAAGGCTCGGCATGGCGCTGGCACCCTGCCCGGCTGGGCTGCCAGCTCCCACCAGGTCAATCCGACCTGCGGTGATGAGGTTACGCTGCAGGTGGAAGTGGCTGACGGAAAGCTGCGCAACCTGGTGTGGGACGGGCACGGTTGCTCGATTTCGCAGGCTTCCCTGTCGATGATGTGGGAGCTGGTGCAGGGCCAAGACTTGGAAACTGTGCACGGGCTGGAAAAGGATTTCAACGAGATGATGCATTCGCGAGGCCGGGGAGTGGACGAAGACTTGCTCGATCGCCTGGGTGATGCCTCCAGCTTGGAAGGGGTATCCCGTTATGTCAACCGTGTGAAATGCGCCCTGCTGGGGTGGATGGCTTTGAAAGATGCGCTGGCCCAAGCGGCAGCGACGGATGGAACCGGCGGCGGTACCCAGGCGGCGCCGCACTGTGACCCGAAAGTGATGAACCGGACTTGTGACCCTGAAAACCCTCTAAACAACAAAGGACAAACCCATGAGTGAAGAACCCTTGAGCAAAGAGCTATTGGACGAGTTGGGTACACCGAAGACCAGTGCGGCGGTGGAATCCGAGGTCAGTACCACACCAGCAGGGTCGGCAACCGTGGTTGACGGGATAGCGGCAGATGCCGTGGCGGAACCGGGAGCGGAACTTTCTGAACAGCAGCGTGCCTTGGTGGAAGAAATCGTGGAGTTACTGAAGGACGTTATTGACCCGGAACTGGGCATTAACATCGTGGATTTGGGGTTGCTTTACGGGCTGCACTTGGACGGAGACGACCTGGTTATTGATATGACCCTGACCTCCGCCGGCTGCCCATTGACAGATATGATTGAGCGCCAGTGCCGTTTCGTGCTGGAAGATTTGGTGAAAACCGTGTCTATCAACTGGGTGTGGCTGCCGCCGTGGGGCCCGGACAAAATCACCGAAGACGGCCGCGAGCAGCTGCGGGCCCTCGGTTTCAACGTGTGATTTATACACAGGCACCTAACTTGTCGTTATCTGGTTAGTAGTGCAAATCTGTGCAGTACACATCGTATTTGACGATTTTGGTACAGCTACCGAGATAACTTGCCCAAAAAGATGTCCCGGCTCTTGTTAGAATTACCCTATGTCCCACCTTTTTACGCCGTTTCGGCTGAAAAACCTCGAGACCCGGAACCGTTTGTGGATGCCGCCGATGTGTCAATTTACCGCCTCTTCCGAGGGACCATCCGCGGGTTGGCCTAACGATTGGCACGAAGTTCACTACGGAGCCAGGGCATCAGGCGGGGTGGGTGCCGTCATCGTGGAAGCGACCGCGGTGAGCCCGGAAGGACGCATCAGCCCTTTCGACTTAATGCTGGATCGGGACGAAAAAATCCCGGCTTTTGCCCGGTTGGCCACCCTCATCAAGGAAGGCGGCGCGGCTGCGGGCATCCAGATTTCTCACGCCGGCAGGAAGGCCTCCACGTCTCCTTCCGGCACGCCCCTGGCTCCCGAAGACTCCGACCTGGGAGGCATCGGCTGGCATACGATTGCGCCCAGCCCCATTCCGTTTACCTCCCGCCATGAGATTCCCCGCGAAATGAGTGTCGCGGATATTCACAAGACGCAAGCGGACTTCGTTTCCGCCATTCGCCGCGCTTTGGCGGCCGGTTTCGATTTTGTGGAACTTCACGGCGCCCACGGTTACCTGTTGAGCCAGTTCATTTCCCCGCTGACTAACCAACGCACCGATGCATACGGCGGGGATTTGCAGGGACGTTTCCGTTTTTGGCGTGAACTGGTCATGGCGATTCGCGAGGAGCTGGGGGGAAACTTCCCGCTCTTGATGCGGATTTCGGCGACGAACTGGGTTCCCAGCGGAGCTTTCGGGCTGCAACGTGACGTGACTATCGAGGACTGGGGTCGGATCGTCCAGGATCTGGCGGCTTTCGGGGTTGACTTTATTGACGTGTCCACCGGCGGACTGATTGACGGGGTGACGATTCCGCAAGCGCCGGGTTATCAGGTCAAATTTGCCACCGAGATTCAAGACCGTGGGCCCCTGCCCGTTTCGGCTGTCGGCATGATTACTGAACCGGCACAAGCTGAACAGATTTTGGTCAACGGTCAAGCCTCCGTGGTTCAGGTCGGCCGGCCGCTGCTGACTGACCCGTCGCTGCCCCTAGCCTGGGCGGCGCGCTTGGGTGACGAAGCCCCCATTCCTGAGCCTTACATCAACGGCACTCCGCGCAGCTAACGCCGCTAGCTTCAGGCAGGCCGCCGCCAAATCCTTTTGGCATTTCCTGGGGAGTTACTTTGCTTTCGCAATCAGAGCTTGACCCAGGTACGTCACAAATTTCTGCAATTCGGCGCGAGCCTCGTTGGCGTCCTTGACGGGGTTTTTGCCGTCAAAATATACCCGAATCTCCAAGTTACCGACCCGCTGAAACACCCCGACTTCGGTAGGGGCAATCTGGCCTTCACCGCGGTCCGTTCCGTAAGTCATCATCAAGCCATCTCGGGCTCCGTCAAGAGGATAATCCGCCGCCGCGGTGGTTTGATTCGAGCTGGCGCCTCCGGGAGCCGTCACCGCATAGGTGGGGCAGGCTTGAGCCAAATCCCGCTGGACTTTAATGGCTTTCTCAGCCTGCGCCACAGACGGGTAGGCCCGCAGTTGAGAGCGCACTACCGTAGCGTGATTGTTGAGGTTGGCTTGGGAAAAAGCCGCGGGGATTTCCGGTTTGTCAGTATAGGAGTCCATGAGTTTTTGCTGGCACATCGCGGGTTTGAACTCGGTCTCCCGCAGCAAATCCAACGCTTGATGATCCGCGGAGCGCATCGAAGCGGTCGTTTCTTCGTCATAGACTTTCAGGCTGTCGCCCTTAATCTTTAGTCCACCCAAAATAATGGCTAGGTTCGGGCCAGAAAACTGTTTCACCATCGTTGGAAGGGAATCTTTTTGCTTGAGGTAAGCACTGTCGGGGTTGTCCAGAGTCTGTTTCGTGCCAGCACATCCGCTCAACGCCGCGACAAGCAGCGCCGCCCCCAGTACGCTGGCGACTGTCTTTTGGTAACGCATCAGTTTTCCTCCCAAGTGTGTCTCAAACAGTTTACCGTTTCGTGTGGCGTTGAGAGACCACGGCTCAATCGACCTCAACGAGTTCCAGATAAGTTTCGTCCCACAGGTCCTCATCACCATCGGGCAGCAGCAGGACCCGTTGCGGGTCCAGCGCTTTCACCGCGCCCGGATCGTGGGTGACCAGGATAACCGCGCCCTCATAAGTGGCCAAGGAATTCAGGATTTCCTCCCGTGAGGCGGGGTCCAGGTTATTGGTCGGTTCGTCCAGCAGCAGCACGTTCGCCCCGCTCACCACCAACGTCGCCAAAGCTAGGCGCGTCTTTTCGCCACCGGACAGCACCGCGGTGGGCTTGTCGGCGTCCGCCCCGGAGAACAGGAACTGTCCCAGCAAGGAACGCACCTGAGTATCGTCAAGTTCCGGAGCGGCTTGGCGCAGATTCTCAACCACGGACAGGGAATCGTCCAGGGTCTCGTGTTCCTGGGCGTAATAGCCGAGCTTCAGTCCGTGACCGGCAACCACCCGTCCGGTGTCGCTGGTCTCCAGACCAGCCAAGATACGCAACATGGTCGTTTTTCCCGCGCCGTTGAACCCTAACACCACCACTTTTGAGCCGCGGTCGATAGCCAACGTCAGGTCGGTAAAAACTTCCAGGGAACCGTAGGTTTTGGAAATCCCCTCAGCAGCTAAGGGAACTTTCCCACAAGGCTGGGGCTGCGGGAAATCGAGTTTGGCGACTTTTTCTTTCGGGCCCTCCGCCTGGGTATTTTCCAGCAGCTGCGCGGCGCGGCGCAACATCTGTTGGGCCGCCACGGCCTTGGTGGCTTTCGCATGCAGACGTTCGCCTTGGGCTTGCAGGGCCGCGGCTTTCTTTTCCGCTACCGCCCGTTCCCGTTTCCGCCGCGCCTCGTCGTCCGCGCGGGCTTGCAGATAGGCTTTCCAGCCCATGTGGTACACGTCCAACGCGCCGCGCATCGCATCGAGGTACAAAACCTGATTCAGGGTTTCGTCCAAAAGTTTCACGTTGTGCGAGATAATCAGTACCCCGCCGGGAAACGAACGCAGGTAACTGCGCAGCCACACTATGGAGTCGTGGTCTAAGTGGTTGGTGGGCTCGTCCAGCAGCAGGGTGTCCGCCCCGGAAAACAGCACGCGCGCCAGCTCGACCCGACGGCGTTGCCCCCCGGAGAGCGTCCCCAAAGACTGACGTAACGTTTCGTTGGAAATCCCTAAGTTAGCGGCGATTTGTGCGGCCTCGGAAGCTGCCGCGTAGCCGCCGGACATATGAAACTCCTGATCCAGGCGCACATATTTTTCCATGGCCTTTTGCTGTTTTTCGCCGGTCTCACGGCTCATCGCCTCTTCTGCTTTGCGGATTCGGGCTTCGATGACATCGAGTCCGCGCACGCTCAAGATGTGGTCGCGCACGATCTGGTCAGGATCGACTTCCCGAGGATCTTGGGGAAGGTAACCCGGTGTGGTCGACCGGGACACGGTTCCCTCAACCTGAATCGCGTCGGGCAGCCCAGTACCGCTCAGCAGTCTCATCAGGGTGGTTTTACCGGCGCCATTGCGTCCCACCAAGCCGACCCGCATACCCTTGTTTACCTGGAACGAAGCGTGTTCCATCAGGACACGATCCGCAATACGCAAGGTGAGGTCAGTGGCAGTAATCACCCCAAGAGTTTAGTCGGAAAACTGCCAGAACCGAAAACCTGCCCACCCGGCCTTGTGACGTGAGATACAACCACCAAAATCCGTCTGGGGAACTATTCTCGGGACGAAAAATCACCCCAAAGGGTGAGTGCTGATGTCGGCTGGTGCGATAGCGTTAAAACGCACAAGCCGCTCGACTGGAAGGACAGAAAATGGCTGAAAAGCAATCTATTTTGGGGCGTATTGCCCAAATTACCAAGGCTAATATCAACGCGCTGCTGGACAAGGCAGAGGACCCCGAAAAGCTACTTGACCAGCTGGTACGTGATTACACCAATGAAATCGCGGAGGCTGAACAGGCGGTGGCGCAAACGATTGGGAATCTGCGTTTAGCGGAACGCGACCGCGATGAGGATCAGCAGGCCGCCACCGAGTGGGGGGCGAAAGCCGCGGCGGCTTCCCAAAAAGCCGATGAACTGCGAGCTGCCGGTAACGCGGCCGAAGCTGACAAGATGGACAACCTGGCGAAGGTTGCCATCACGAAACAGATTAGCTTTGAAAAGGAGGTCGAGGAAGCGGCTCCGATTATTGCTTCCCAGACCGCCACGGTGGATAAGCTCAAGTCCGGGCTGAACACGATGAAGATGCAGCTGGAGGACTTGAAATCGAAGCGGGACTCGTTGGTGGCTCGCTCTAAGACCGCGGCCACGCAAACCCAGGTGCAGCAGGCCGTGTCCAAGATTAACATTATGGATCCGACTTCCGAGCTGGGGCGTTTTGAGGAAAAGGTCCGCCGGGCCGAGGCCATGGCGGCCGGTCAGGCCGAGCTGGCAGGAGAGGGCGAATCCCTGGAGGAACAGTTCGCCGCCCTGGATGTGTCTGCGGCAGACGCGGAAGTGGCAGCGCGACTCAACGCTTTGAAGAATAACGGCTAGGGAGCTGACAAAGTTGTGGGGCTGGTTGGGTTACCAACCGGCCCCGCGCTGTTTTTATATCCTAGGAATTAAGCTGACTCAGACTCGGGGTTTTGCCACGAGCCAGTTTGGGCGCGAACCGTGCCAAGCTGTAGGCCGCGGCGGTGACGAGGGTCAGCGTTGCCATAATCAGCCCCACGGTTCCGGTCGCCACAATGCAAAGCGTGGAAAGGATCAGCGCCGGGAGGAGCCACCCTACAGAAAAACTGTGCTTAATGGAAACCGCGACGAAACCAAACGAAGCCAGCGCCAGGACTATCACGGCCAGCTGAGAGGGAAGGGGCACCGACGGATAGTAAATAGTGGTGTGTTCAGAGGGGTAAAATGTTTTGCCGCTCAGGTACATCTGCCATAGCGCGAACCCGGAGTGAGCTACGACTGCGAGACTGAGAAATATGGCAACAATTCGTTGAATAACCAAATTTGCTTTCATCGTTGCACCGCCTTCCAAAACACCGACAACTTAGTAATATTTTATCTTACGGTTCATATTAAAACCAGGGGTGCGGCCGTCTTTCCGGGGACACAAACCGCGCCTGTCATTGGCTTGCAGGGCGGGGGGCTATTTCCGGGTGCGTATCCACAGGCGGTCGAATTCCCAAGCGGAGAGTTCCGCGGCGACTTCGCCGTTGCGTTCCATGCCGTGGAGCAAATCCCCGGCTTCGCGCAGCAGCGAAAGCGCCCAGCGGATAGTGGTTTCCCGATCCGACCCGGCGGAATAAACCAGTTGAACAGCGCATTTTCGCAGGTAGCGAGCCCGCAAGAGAGGTTGTTCGCTGTATAAATCCGCGGCGCAGCCATAGAGCCCGGCGGCGCGGATACCCTGGAGGTCGCGCGCTGCCAAGTCCGCGGCGATGACCGTAAATTCTTGCTCCAGTTCCAGTTGATCGTGGCTTTGTGCCCAAGCCGCCACTTCCTCGGCGTATTCAATGCCTTTCTTGGCGCGTCCCATCCGCGCCAGCGAACGTGCCAGTATCGCTTTGATGCCGATACGGCGGGTCTCTCCCAGATTCAGCTGGTCAAAGAGTTGGAGGGTTTCGATGCCGTAGGCGATGACGTCCTGGTCCAGGTGCATTTCGGCGCTGAGCTCGGTGCGAGTGGCGCTCAGCAGGGCTCGTTGGAGCAACAGACCCTCCGATTTGGCCTGCTGGTATAGCTTTTTCGCCCGCTCCAGGGCCGCGGCGAGGTTTCCGCTGTCCTGATCTAGGTTCAGGCGAAACATTCCGATGGTCATGCGCGCACCTTGCACATCGGAAAATATCCCCAGGTTGCTTTCCAAATCGTCAAGGAAAAATTGCGCCTGTTCCTCGTGTCCCTGAGCCAGAAAGATTTTTGCTTGTAACAGCGCGGAATCCAGGCGAATTCGAGCGGTGCTGCTGGCCGCTTCGCCACGAAGGATTTGGGCAGCTCGTAAATCCCCTAGTTCCAGCAGGCTGGCTGCCAAAACAATCATCGATTCGGATTTTTCCAACGAATCGGGGACCCTGGTGAGGAATTTAATCAGCTGCGCCGCGGTCTCGGAAGCTTCCACCGGGGGAATCTGAGGCAACAGCAGGGCATGGGCTTGTACCAGAGCATAGGTGGCGCCCTGCAAGTCGTCTAGGTGGTGGCACCACACCGCGACTTGCTTCCAGGTGGAGGCCGCCGCGCCGTTTTCACCGCGGGCCACCAGCATGTCTGCCCAAAGACGCAAAATATTCAGATTTTCTGTCTCGCTGCGATTGGGGCTGGGGGCGAAAGGTTCGGCTAAGGGGAAAGACTGCAGAGCGTAGGCGAGTAGGCGCAAACTGACGGAATGGGACGCGGTGGCGTACTGGCTGGCCAAATCCGGCAGCAGCAGTGTGGAATCCATCCGATTGACCATTACGCATCGTCCTCCTGAGGCAAATCTGACGACAGCTGCGTGCTTTCGTCAGACATGACCGACGGCTGGGTGCCATCCTCGACTCCGGCCATCCAAGTGCGCAGCTCATTCCACTTGGCGAGTTCCGGGGCGGCGAGGCTACGTTCCCCCTCCGGGGTGGACATCAGCAGCGAGAGGGCCTCATCCATCAGGTCTTTCGCTAAGGATAGCGCGGTACGCACTTCGATGGAATTGGCATCCGGAGCCATCTCTAAGTGTTTCAGGGTTTCAGCTTCCAGTTTCGCGGCGGGGGTGTCTGTCGCGGGGGGGACTGCACAAGGTTCCTCGGGGAGCTTTTCGCGGGGAGGTTTCAGTCCGACGGTGGCCAAAATGGCTGCGGACTCTTTACGGAGGAAACGGGCTTGCAACGATATTTCGCCGCCGGTCAGCTCGGCGCAAAAACCGTAAAGGTTCGCGGCGCGAGCTTGGTCCCCGCTGATTCTGGCGGATTTCGCTCCCATCTCATAAAGCACAATGGCGGTATCCACATCCCCGTGCTCCCGCGCTCGAGTGCCGGCGATTTCGGCACAGTTGACTGCCTGGATATGACGCCCCAAACCAGCCAACCCTTGCACCAAGACAATGTCCAAGGTCCGCACCACCTCGTTGTTGATGCCGATATCGTGGGCTACGTCCAGAGCCCACGAAGCCAAGTCAACCACGATTTCCGGTTTGTTCAGTTCCACTAGGGAAGAAATCTGTTCCATCGCCGCGACCACTGCCATATAGGGCAGGTCATAGTCGCGGCACAGGTCGGTGACAATCCGCAGGTGGTTGGCGGCGTCCACGTGACGGCCAATGGCTCGATACCAGGTCCCCAGGAACTCGCGCACCTCGACTTGCAGAGCCAGGGGATCCTCGGAATCGCGTCCTAAGATAAGCTCACCGAACTCCAAGGCCTCATCAATCTGCCCGCTGCAGGCCAACAACACCGCGTCAGCCAAATCCAACCGTGCCTTTAAAGATTCTTTTTCGGGACAGATGACCCGAGCTTGATCCAGAGTTTCCCGCCCATCGGCGTTGGCACCGATGAGGGCGAAACCGTGAACCAGGTGGGCGAGGGTAGCGGTGGTCAAATCCGGGTTTTGCGCCATAGCGGTGGGATTATCCAACAGCAGATCCACGATGTCACGCAAATCCTGACGAATCGCCCCCACGAAAGGCGAACCGTGTTCGGTGTCGTCATCGAGACGGAAAGACCGGTCCACGTGCAGCTGCGCGAGTGCCGCCGCTTGAGACACAATATCGCCAGCCCCCGCGGCTTGGGTGGCGGCGAACTTAAAGATGGCGCGGCAGGCGCTGACGTCTCCCAAAGCGTCCAAAATGGTGGCCCGGAGCCGCAGGAACGAAATAGCGTGGTGGGGAGCCACCGCACTCAATGGAGCGTTGGGAAAAGCTTGCAGCATTCGGTCGGCGAGACGCCACGCATAAGAGCCGGTGGCATCCGTGTACGCTTCACACAGCTCATCCAGAGTATCTGGAACGGGAGGAAGAATGAAACGCTGCATGAGGAAAGTTTATCCCGCCAACAGAGACAAATCGTCCAATAGCGCGCGAGGTTTGCCCGAAATAGTAGCATCCACGAACTCGTCCGCTCGCACCAGCCAGTTGCGTGCCGCGCTTAAATCGTCTAACTGCCAATAGGCTTGCACCAGGTAACACGCTAAACGCAGCGACTGGCGGTGATCGTCGAGTCTCTCCCCGATTTCCAGCAACAGTTCGCCCGTGTCGATAACTTCGTTCCATTTTCCGGCCGCGGCCAGGAACGTCACCCGGTTAGCCCCCAGTACCAAGCGTTCCTTATCGGCAGAAATCGCGGCCGGCAGCGCCGAGAAATCGACCGAGTCCTCGAAAGTTCGCAACTGTTTCTCAACCTCGGCAACCTGTTGAACGTCCAGCAGTCGAAATTCGGGAACGGGTTGTCGCAGCCAGGATGGGTCGTTTAGGTCAGGCAGCACCCATTCCGGACTGGTTTCGCTCAAACCCTGTTCGGCCAACAGATTTTTCACCCCGAAACGGGCGCTCAAAAGGTCTTTTACCGAAGCGAAAGAACACAGCGGGGCTTCGTGCAGGCTCTGGATGACCCGCGTGGACATGGTGTTGTTAGCGTTACGGGAGTCAAAAGCCAGAGCAAGTTTCATGGCAACCGACTCGAGCCGGGCTTGTGCCAGCGCCAAAGTATCGGCCGGACTGAGGCTCTCGAACGGAAGCCAACGATTCGACCCGTTGATTGCAAAGCCGAGGTGCGGCACTTTTATGCCCGTCCCGATGAAAGCCCCCACGGCTCGGGACAGGAAAGTTGCCGCCGAACGGGTCGCCACCAGCAAATCCCAAGGGTCCTCGGGGTTAGAGAACCACTGCGCGTGAGTTTCCAGCAGCTCCAAGCCCTCGGGGATATTCCAAGTGGCCGCGCAAAAACGCAGGTGGGAGGCAATGTCTCCGAGGTATTGCGACGTTTCGGTTTGGTGACGGTAAGAGCGTTCGTGGGCGCGCCACGCCGCGTCACCTTCTCCTGCCCAAGACAGCGGCAGCATCAGGAGGGGGTTGAGGTCGTCCGGTTGAATGCACTGCCAGTCCGCCTCGGCGCTACGTTCCAAAGCGTCTCGGTACAGAGAAAGCGCTTGGGCAAACTCCGAGGAGTTGACGGCCCAGGCGATGCGGGAACGGTAATGATGCAGGGGACAGTCCGCCTCGTCGCGAACCTCGCGGGGTATCTCCTCGAGGGCAGAAATGATTTCGAGGGCTTCGCGGGCGGCTTCGCGGTGGCCTCGCCCCAGCTCCACCTGGTGGCGGGTAATCCAGCGGGAACGCAAGGAAATGCCCGCTTGCGCCGTGAAATATTCCATCCAGAAGGTCAGGTGTTCGATGAGTTTCGCACTCACGCCGGGGTGCCGGGCCGCCAGGGTGGGGATTTGGAGCAGCTGTTGGGCGATAACCTGGTTTTGAGTCTTGGTGGGAACCATCTGACCGTGCGCGACCTGCTGGAGCACCCACGACAGAGTGGCCAAAGCATATTCGGTGTCGCCGGACTCGAGGGCATCCCACACGAGTTCCAAGCGGACGGTGATTTCCGTTTCGTCTAGGCCGTGTTTGTGAGCCAAAGACGCCAGTTCCTCCAGGCGGTGCAGGCGCTCTGGACCCAAGGGGTCACCCAGGGCAGTTTCCAGATCATCGCCAATCTGCGTGGCGAGAATCTCTGGATCCACTCCCGGAACGAAACCGTCGGACTCAAAAATGCTCATCAGCACCCATTCTTGCATATTCACGAGTTTCCCCAGTCCGGTTTCCCGGTGTGTCACACGTGCCCGGGCGGTGAGCCCCGGTATGGTGAGTTTAACCGGGATAGGTAAGGGGGAGCCTGTTGAGCATAACGTTTTCAGATGATGCTTACTCTTTCGACTCCGCGCCGGATGATTCCGCCCCCTACAGCGCGGCGGTGTTGGCCACGCAGTTAATGAATGCGGCTTCGATTCCCCCGGGGCTACCGCGCACGAAAGCGACCTTGGACGTGGTCAGTGCGGCTCGTGACGCGGGTTACGACGACTTGTTGGCCGGGGCCGAACTGGAGCTAATTGGCTGCTATCTGGAAGGACGCAACCCCGGCAAGGCGCTGGAAGCATTTTCCTCCACTTTGACGCGCTTGCTGCATCGCCCGGAACTCTACGACTCCCGTCAGCTGGAGCAGCTCTCCCGGTACTATCCCGAGGTCATCGAAAGCGCCTGTACCCACCCCGACGTTCCCCTGTCGCTGCTGAATCATTTATTGGCCGGTCTGCAAGCTCTACAAGTCAGCCTCGGACCCTCGCCGGCCGCCGGAGACTACCTGCGCTACCGGATGCGCGAAGCCTTGGGAAACCCCGCTAGTGACCGATACTTCTTGGATCGTGCCATCGACCGAATTACTCCCGCGGATCATCCGGCGCTGGGACGCGCGGTCGATATTTCTCAGGTGGAACTGGCCTGGGATCGCCACCCGGAACAGGCGTTGCAGGTGTCGTGGCGGATGCTGACTCACGAGGTTCCCGGCCCGCAAAAGGCGCGGCTGCTGCGGGTGATGCTACCCGGGCTGGTCACTACCGATGCTTGGCAGGTTGCCTGGGAAGCACACTTGGTGGCTTATGAATATGATCGTGAGGAATCCCGACTGTCTGAGATTTGTGAGCACTTCCGTTTCTTGGCGGTGGCGGGAATGTGGCCACGCCTGCTCCTGTTGCTGGAACGGCACCTGGGTCTCATTCGCCAGGCTCACGACCCATGGGATTTGTTGGTCGGTCTGCGGGCTATCGTCGGGTCGCTGGAGGCTTTGGACTGGGCGGGATACGGGAATTATTCCTTGAAAGTATCTCTGGCTCCGGCCTCACGTTTCCACGAGATTCCGGCTCTGGTACACCCGAGTGTGGCGCAGGCTCGCGATTTGCTGGGGCAGGCAGCCGCGACCCTGGCGGCTCGCTATGACGAGCGCAACGGCAATGTTGAGGTGTCGTCGTCTTTGGGTCTGCTGGATTCGCATCCCCTCCCTGACGGTCTGTTGTTGCAAGGCAATGAGGGGGACGCGCGGTTTATGGCTCGGCTGCTGCGGGCGCGGGCACTGTTGGAATGCGACCAAGGGTTTGATGCTTTGTTGCTGCTGGGAGGGTTGGAACAGACGAACTTCCCTTCCGTGCGGCGTCTCGGTCCCGAGATTCGGATGCTGACTTCACTAGCGCGGATGCAGATGTCTCACGACTCCGCCAGTGCCGCGGAATCATCGACCGCCGAATCCAACCCGGAAACGCAATCTGCCTAGCTTTGCCGCTGCCCTCCCAAAAGCGGCGTTAGCGGGGCTGTTCGCCCTGCAGCTTGTGCAGGAACTGGCGAGTGCGTTCCTGAGTGGGGTGGTGAATGAGCTGTTCCGCGGGGCCTTCTTCCAGTACGGTGCCGCCGTCCATGAAAACGGCACGATCCGCGACTTGGGCGGCGAACTCCATCTCGTGAGTGACGATAACCATCGTCATGCGTTCGTCGGCCAGAGAGCGGATAATGGCCAGGATTTCGCCGGTCAGCTCGGGGTCCAGCGCGGAAGTCGGCTCGTCAAAATACAGCATCCGCGGTTTCAACGCGAGTGCCCGGGCGATGGCTACCCGCTGCTTTTGCCCCCCGCTCAGCTCGGAAGGGTAGGCATTGCCTTTGTCTGCTAGGTTCATGCGTTCCAGGAGCTGTTGGGCTTCGGCGCGGACTTCGGTCGGGTGACGATGTTGCACTTTAATCGGGGCATCGGTGAGGTTGCGCATGACGTTCCAGTGGGGGAACAGGTTGAAGTTCTGGAACACCAGTCCGTAGTCGTGCCGAAATCGTTTTTCGTCGCCGCTCGAGGTTTTTTCACCATTTTTCATGGATAGGGCGGTTTCCCCGAAGTATTCGATGCTCCCGGAATCCATGCGGTCCAGGAAAGTGGCACAGCGCAGCAAGGTGGACTTTCCCGAACCGGAAGGGCCCAGAATCGCCAGGACCTCGCCCTGCTCGACCTGTACGCAGACCCCTTTCAGGACGGCTAGGTCGCCGAAACTCTTGTACATATCTTTGATGAATAGTGCGGTGCTCATGATTCCCTACTTTGCTGGTGACATCTCAGATTTGGTATTTGCTGACGCGTTTTTCCAACTTGTTCATGGTCATGGCCACCACCATGTTAAAGACGTAATAGAAAATGCCGGCAGCGACGAAAGGCGCCATCGAAGCGGTGGTGGAGGCGTATTCCCTGGCGATGGAAAACATTTCCAGGAAAGAAATAACCTGGGCTAGGGACGTGTCCTTGACTAGGGTGATGACTTCGTTAGTGATGGAAGGCAGCACCGTGCGAAACATCTGGGGCAGCTTGATGGTATAGAAAGTGCGCTGCTGGGAATAGCCCAGAACAAACGCCGCTTCAGTTTGTCCCTGGGGGATAGCTTGGAAACCGCCGCGATAGATTTCGGCGAAATAGGCGGCGTAGTTGATAGAAAAAGCAATGATGGCAGCCCAGAAATTGTAAGAGGCACTGATAGGCACTTTGAACAGGTAATACGGCCCAAAATACACGACCATGAGCTGCAGCATCAGGGGAGTCCCGCGCATAATCGAGATATAGAACTGGACTACCCAGTTCAGGGGTTTAAACGGAGCCACCCGCCCGGCGTACACCAGTAGTCCCAGGGGGAGGGAAATGACCAGCGTCAGTGCGAACAAAATCACGGTGCGGCCAAAGCCCAGGGCCAGTTCAGGAAGGAAAGTCCACTCGTTCATGTTGCATTCTTAAACTGAGGAGTTTTCGGTGCCGCTTAGTGCTGTCCCGCGCTGAAAGCAACACCGAAAACTCAACTTTGGCTACGTTTACTTGGTGATGACGGCGTTTTCCAAGCCGTATTTCTTGGCGAGTTCCATGAATTTGCCGTCCGCAACCATCTCGTCCAGGGTGGCTTGCACCTGGTCACGCAGAGCTTCGTTGCCGAGTTTGAAGCCCACGCCGTACTGTTCGGTCTGCACCGGCTTTTCCATGATGGTGAACAGTCCCTTTTTGCGCGTCTCCAGCTGGTAGTTGGCGACACCGATGTCCACGGCAACCGCGTCGGCAGCCCCCGCTTCCAAACTCATGAACGCATTGTTGTAGTCGGGAACTTTGCTGAGGGTTTTGAATGAAGCAAGCAAATCCTTGTTGGCTTCGTCCTCTAGGGCTGCCAAGCCGGAAGAATCAGCCTGCACTATGACGGTTTTGCCCGCCAGAGCCGCGGCGTCTTTCAGGTTGTCGGCGCTGCGGGTCACAAAAACAATGGAGTTATCTACATAAGGTTTTGACCAGGTGTACTTGTCCTCGCGGCCGTTCATGGTGAAACCGTTCCACAAGCAATCCACAGACCCCGAATCGAGCTGCATATCTTTGGAGTCCCAGTCGATGGGTTTCTTTTCCAGGGTCCATTTGTTGCGCTTCGCCACCTCAGCGGCCAAATCCAAGTCGAAACCTGTGTATTCCCCAGTCTTTTCATCCTTGTAACCGTAAGGCGGGAAGTTCGCGTCAAAGCCGACCACGAACTTGTCGCCGGTACTTTTCGTGGAGTTGTCCCCTGCGGCACCGGCGTTTTGCGAAGAGGCTCCGCCGCAAGCAGTCAAAGAAAAAGCCACGGCGAGACCTGCCGCCAAGCTGACAATTTTTTTCAAAACCATTGTCTTTCCTTTAGATAGTGAAAATTGCTTTTGTCTTTGCAGTCTAACAGCGCGGCCGTCGGGAATTAAACCTCGTCAGAAATCCGAGCAATTTCAAAACACGCCGAGGCGCATCCCGGTATATTGCGCAACACTCACTAAATTTTTGGCGTCAAAAAGCCGACATTACTTTAACCCTTAAGTTCAAGGTTAAGGTTGGAAGGGGAAAATCATGATGGAACCAGCACCACTGGCGGTCATCCGTGTCGTAGGCGTCGGAGGCGGCGGTGTTAACGCGGTAAACCGGATGATTGAGTCGAATCTGCGCGGTGTCGAGTTCATCGCGATTAACACCGATGCGCAAGCGCTGTTGATGTCGGATGCGGACGTCAAACTGGAGATTGGCAGGGAGTCTACCCACGGTTTGGGCGCAGGAGCCGATCCGGAAGTTGGCAAGGCGGCCGCGACCGCTCACGAGGACGATATCCGCGAGGTACTGCGCGATTCCAATATGGTCTTTGTGACTGCTGGAGAAGGCGGTGGCACCGGTACAGGTGGAGCTCCGGTTGTGGCCGGTATCGCCCGCGAGCTCGGCGCTCTGACCATCGGTGTGGTCACTCGTCCCTTCCAATTTGAAGGTCGCCGGCGCGAGCAGCAGGCCGACCGCGGTATCGAAGCGCTGCGCGAACAAGTCGATGCCCTCATCGTGATCCCTAACCAGCGCCTGCTGGAATCCACGGACACAAATCTCTCAGTTTTGGATGCTTTCCGTGCCGCTGACCAGGTCCTGCAATCCTCCGTGCAGGGTATCACCGAAATTATCACCATCCCCGGTACCATCAACGTCGACTTCGCAGACGTGACCACCACCTTGAAAGACGCCAAGACCGCACTGATGGGGATTGGGACAGCCACCGGCCCGGATCGAGCCCTCATTGCGGTGGAGATGGCGATTTCTTCGCCATTGCTGGAAAGCTCCATGGACGGTGCCGACCGAGTCCTCATCTTCTTCCAAGGTGGAACGGACTTGGGGATGCAAGAGATGAACGACGCGGCCCAGATGGTTCGCGAACTGGCCGATCCGGAGGCAAACGTCATCATCGGTTACGCTCCGAACGAAGAATTTGCCGATGAGATTAAAGTCACGGTTATCGCTGCGGGTTTCGAACGCGAAGATGGGAACACATCCTCCGCCCGAGCCACCCAGACCGCCTCTGCCGCCCGCTCGGCGGCACATCCCGCCCCGGCCGCTCCGAGCGCCAAGCCGGCCACTGCGACCCGGGCTAGTGAACCGAGCGAAAAGCGGACGGTACCGCAGTCGAGCGCGGAAGCTCCCGCGGCAGCGAAACCTGCCCCGGCACCTGCTGAAACCGCTTCTGAAAAGGAAGAAATTCTCGACGGAATCGAAGCCCGACTGGCTCAACACCGCCACGAATCCTCCGCGAAAGTTCCCGAGCTGAAAGCTCCGAAGTTTCCCGCCGGCACCGAGGCAATGGGCACGTTGAAGCCCAAGCCTGAGCCGCACCAACCGGAAATCAAACTCACCGGGCTGAGCGGAATTCCTGACGCGAAACGCGAGCCGCTGGCTGTTACTTCCGGGATTCGGCCGGTGTCTCCCGATGCGGCGAGCGTGCCGGACTACGTGGATTCCTCGCGGGAACAGCACGCCCCGGCACTGCGCTTGGAACAGGTTTTCGATGACATCGCGGGGGACGATGAACTCGACATCCCGGACTTCTTAAAATAAGTCCGCCGCCTCCAGATAGCGAGGCTGTTTCACCCGAAACTTTCTTCGCATCTCCCAAAAGAAAACCGTTCCCGTCGTTGACCTCCAGTCATCGACGGGGCGGCTTTCGCGATTTTCGCTCTGATTAGCGACACTCCGCAACAATTCTCCACTAAAACACCTGTTATCACGTAATCTCATTCCAGTTGTCCAATTCACACTGAAACCTAGGGGAGAAATTATGGGTCTGGCGCTGCGTAACGTTCTAGAGAAAGTCGGCTTGCGGGAACCCGAAATCGACGATTACGACGACGAGGAATTCATCGAAGATGAAACTCCTTTGGGTGAGGTTCGCGAATTTCCCGGTTCCACCGAATCGGAAACTGCCTCTCATCACACCCCGGAAACTCCGGCTGAGACTCCGATTGGCACGATTGACCGGATTAAGACGGCCAAGCCCACCACATATTCTGATGCCAAAGAAATTGGCGACTACCTGCGCGATAACGTGCCAGTCATCCTCAACCTGGCCTACCTTTCCGCCAAGGAGGCGCAGCGTATGGTCGACTTTGCTTCCGGCTTGACTTACGGTCTGCGCGGTTCTTTCGAGGAAGTCGGAACCCGGGTGTTCCTGCTTTCCCCGCAGCACCTTAAGACTATCGAGGCGACCCCGAAACCGTCGTCTTCCTTACTGCAGACTTTGTAACTGCTAACCTCCTTCCATCCTGAGGTTCCCCCGTCGCACGTAGCGGTGGGGGAACCTTGGTCTGTCTAGCCGGCTGGCGTCAGGTAGGATGGACTGCGTGAGTATGGTGCAACTGATTGGCCTAGTTATTTACTATGCGATAAACGTCTATGTTTTCATCCTGATCTTGCGGGTAGTTCTGGACTGGGTGCAGCTTTTGGCCAGGGATTGGCGCCCCAAGGGGATTATCTTGGTGTTTGCTAACTTGATCTATGCCCTGACAGATCCACCGGTGCGGTTCTTTGGGCGTTTGATACCTCCGCTGCGTATCGGTGGATTGGCCCTTGACATGGGTTTTTTAGTGCTTTTTATACTCCTGTTCTTGTTGCAATGGTTGGTGGTCAGGCTGACTTTTATGGTTTAGCCGCCGCGTTTTCGTTTTCATCACGCTCCGCGATTAGTAAAATTTCCCCCTTTCGGAGTAAGTTTTAAACCTCAGTATTCACACAAGTAACAAAAAATGTGTAACAATATCTTTTGTACAAAACGTGCGAATGCCCAAAAGGTTTTGGAAGTCGGGGCGCAAGCCCCCTGATACGGACGAGGTGACGAATATGGCGTTGCTCACCACAGATGACATCGTCAACAAGAAGTTTCAGCCCACGAAATTCCGCGAAGGCTATGACCAGGATGAAGTGGACGATTTCTTGGACGAGGTGGTGAATACCCTCGATACCCTGACCAAAGAGCGTGACTCGCTCCGGGCCGAGCTGGAGGAAGCGAACCGCAAGATTGCCGAGCTGTCCAGTGGCGCAGCGCCGACTACGCCTGAAGCTCCGGCGGTGGAACCGGTTGCCGAACCGGTCACACCCGAACCGGCTGCTATGGTGGAACCCGCACCGGGTGCGGGGGAGGTTCCGGCGTCAACTTCCGCAGTTTCCATGCTGGATATGGCGCAGCGTCTGCACGACGAATACGTGCAAGACGGTCAAAAGAAGAGCGAAGAAATCATTGCCAACGCTCGTGTCGAAGCCGACCGCATTATTGCTGATGCAGAGCAGGAGCATTCCCGCGTACTGGCTCAGTTGGAGCAGGAACGCGGTATGTTGGAGCGCAAGATCGAAGAGCTCAAGACTTTCGAATCCGAGTATCGCGCCAAGATGAGTTCGTTCCTAGAGGGCATTCTTTCAGACTTGGCGGATTCCGCACCGACCAACTAAGTTGTCGTTCAAATCCATCTCTAACCGTCAGCCGACGGGAGATCCCCACCGATTCTCTCGCTGGCTGACGGTGCTTTTAATCATGGCGGCGGTGGGGGGCATCGACCAGATAACGAAACGCCTCGCCTTGCGCTTCCTGGCCGCCGATACCGCACCGCAGCCTCTGCTGGGCTCGTGGGTGACCCTGCACCTCACGCACAACCCTGGCGCCGCTTTGTCTATCGGCCAGGGGCAGACCCTGGTCGTCACCGTCTTTAGTCTGGTGTTGGTGTTTGTTTTGACCGTGTTGTCCTTTCTGACGCGCACCAGGACGTGGGCTTACGTTTTGGCGGTCGTGTCCGGAGGGGGGATGGCGAACCTGGTCGACAGGTTCCAAGGCCCGACCTGGGGTACCGGAAAGGTCGTGGACTTTATCGATTACTTCGGGTGGTTTGTCGGCAATGTGGCTGACATTTTCGTAGTTGTCGGGGTGGCGGTGATTTTCGTTTTGCTGCTTCGAGGTGTGCCGCTGTTCGCCCCTCCGCAGCCTGAATCTGCCTCAAGGCGCGCCGAGGCGGGTGCAGATCCGGATTGTTCCGTAAAGGATAAAGATTCGTGAGTCGTTTGTTGCCGGTACCGGAAGGACTCTCGGGACTTCGCGCTGACGTGGGGCTGTCACGGCTGCTGGGGCTGTCCCGAGCAAAAGCAGGAGCCCTGCTGGAATCCGGAGCGGTCACGCAAAACGGTGAGATCCTCAAAAAGTCTGATGAACTGACCCCGGGAAGTCTGCTGGAAATCGAAATTCCTGAACCTGTCGGCTATGTTCCGGAAGTTACCCGCGTAGAGAACTTAGGAATTTTATATGCCGATGACGATTTGGTGGTGGTGGATAAGCCGGCTGGAGTCGCTGCGCACACCGGCCCCGGTTGGGAGGGACCCACGGTAGTTGGGGCGCTTAGGGCTGCCGGGATTCGCGTGTCAACGTCCGGACCGGTGGAACGCGAAGGCATTGTGCACCGTCTGGACGCGGGAACGTCGGGGGCGATGGTGGTTGCGAAATCCGAACTCGCCTACGGCAAACTGAAGAACGCGTTTCGCTACCATCGGGTCGAAAAAATTTACACCGCCCTTGCCACAGGAAAGGTGAAACCCCCGGTAGGGACCATTGACGCCCCCATCGGTAGGGCTCCGGGACGGGAGTTTAAGATGGCGGTCGTGTCCGGGGGCAAGCCCGCGGTGACGCACTACGACGTCATTGAGGAGCTGCGGGGGGCGACCTTGTTGAAAGTTCAGTTGGAGACCGGGCGAACCCACCAGATTCGCGTACATCTCGCGGCTATCGGGCACCCCCTGATGGGAGATACGGAATACGGAGCGGATCGAAAAACGGCGGCTCGGCTGGGGCTGGAACGTCAATGGCTGCACGCCAGTCGGCTGGCGTTCAAACATCCGCGGACCGGGCTGGAGGTCGCGGTGCAGGCGCCGCTACCTGCAGATTTAGCGGCAGCTTTAGAGCTTTTGCGCCAATAATCAGGCCGAAATTCGCGACTCGCGGCCCCACCTGCGGGACTGGAACCTGGCGGGCTCGCCGCGGAAAAAACGACTAGGATTGACCCATGCCAAGTTCCGATTTTGTTCACCTCCACGTCCATACCGACTACTCGATTTTGGATGGGGCGGCAAAGATTAAGCGGCTGGTTGCAAAAGCGGTAGAAAACCAGCAAAAGGCCGTGGCGATTACCGATCACGGTTATTTGTTCGGGGCTTTTGAGTTTTATAAAGAATGTCGTGAGGCCGGGATTAAACCCATTATCGGATTGGAAGCCTATGTCACTCCGGGGACTTCACGCTTTGACACCACTCGAGTCCAGTGGGGCACTTTGGAACAGCAAAAGGCCGGTGACGACGTGTCCGCCCGCGGCGCTTACACGCATATGACGCTGCTGTCCCGGACCACAGAGGGGATGCACAATCTGTTCCGGCTGGGCTCGTACGCCTCTCTGGACGGACAGATGGGCAAATGGCCGCGGGCTGACCGGGAACTGTTGGAACGCTACCACGAGGGGCTGATTGGCACGGCAGGCTGTCCCTCCGGGGAAGTCCAGACCCGGCTGCGGTTGGGACAGTACCAGGAGGCTCGGCGTGCTGCCGGGGAACTACAGGACATCTTCGGCAAAGACAATTTTTATGTGGAGCTGATGGATCACGGTCTGTCCATCGAAAACCGCGTGCGTAAGGACCTGCTGCGCTTAGCGCGGGAAATCAACGCACCTGTCATCGCTACCAACGATTCACACTATGTCTATAAGGAAGACCGGGAAATCCAAGACGCGATGCTGTGCATTAACTCCGGGGATCGGCTGTCTAACCCGGATCGGTTCCGCTTTGATGGCACGGACTACTATCTGCGACCCAGCGGGGAAATGCACGAACTGTTTGCGGAAATCCCTGAGGCTCTGGACAATACCCTGTTGATTGCCGAGCAGTGCGACGTCGAATTCCCGGATGTGAAGGAAGGCACCTTCATGCCAGTTTTCCCGGTGCCAGCCGGAGAGGACGAGGTGTCTTGGTTTATTAAGGAAGTCGAACGTGGCTTACAGTACCGGTTCCCGAACGGGATATCTGAGGAAGTCCGCAAACGCGCCGACTACGAGGTTGAGATTATTATCCAGATGGGATTCCCCTCGTACTTCCTGATTGTTTCGGATTACATCCAGTGGGCGAAAGACAACGGGATTCGGGTCGGGCCGGGGCGCGGCTCCGGTGCTGGTTCCATGGTCGCCTACGCCATGCGTATCACGGATTTGGACCCCATCAAGCACGGGCTGCTGTTTGAACGTTTCCTCAACCCGGAGCGGGTGTCCATGCCGGATATCGACGTGGACTTCGACGATCGCCGCCGTCAGGACGTGATTGACTACGTGACCCGCAAATACGGCAAGGACAAAGTGTCCCAGGTCGTGACCTACGGCACGATTAAATCAAAGCAAGCCCTTAAGGACGCAGCGCGCATTTCTGGCGCGGATTTCTCTAAAGGGGAAAAGCTCACCAAGGCGATGCCGCCGGCGGTCATGGGTAAGGACATACCGTTGTCCGGCATATACGATTCGCAGCATTCCCGATACAAGGAAGCTGAGGAATTCCGCAAAGTCGTGGCCGAGGACCAGTTTAATCGCCAAATTTTTGACCTGGCAGCTGGGGTGGAAGGCATGGTGCGCCAGTGGGGGGTACACGCGTGTGCGGTCATCATGTCGCGGGAAACCTTGACTGACGTCATTCCGATGATGAAACGCCCGCAAGACGGAGCCATGATTACCCAGTTTGACTACCCAACTTGTGAACACCTGGGCCTGCTAAAGATGGACTTCCTGGGGCTAAAGAACCTGACCATTATTTCCGATGCCTTGGACAACATCAAGATTAACGGGAAAACCCCGCCCGACCTGGAACGTTTGGATGTTGACGATGAGGCGACTTACGAACTGTTGTCCACGGGCGAGACCTTGGGAGTGTTCCAGCTCGATGGTGGGGGGATGCGCACCTTGCTGAAGCAGTTGCGGCCTACCGAGTTCGACGATATTTCCGCTCTTGTGGCACTCTATCGGCCCGGGCCGATGGGAGCGAATTCCCACACGAATTACGCATTTCGCAAGAACGGGTTGCAAAAGATTGAGCCGATTCATCGTGAGCTGGAGGAACCGCTGAAAGATATCCTCGGCTACACCTACGGCCTGATTATCTACCAGGAACAGGTCATGGCTATCGCCCAGAAAGTCGCCGGATTTACCCTGGGGCAGGCCGATATTTTGCGTAAGGCCATGGGGAAAAAGAAGAAAGACGTCCTGGCCGAACAGTACGTGAAGTTCCACGACGGGATGATTGCTAACCACTACTCGGAGGATTGCTGTAAAACCCTGTGGGATATCCTGGTACCTTTCGCCGACTACGCGTTCAACAAATCTCACTCGGCGGCTTACGGGCTAATTGCCTACTGGACCGCTTATCTTAAGGCGAACTTCCCGACTGAGTATATGGCGGCCGTGCTGACCACCCAGACAGATAAAGACAAGCTGGGAATGTATTTGAACGAGGTGCGCCGCATGGGGATTAAGGTTTTGCCTCCTGACGTGAACCAGTCCTACGGGGCTTTTGCACCTGACGGCAACGACATTCGTTTTGGCTTGGCCTCGATTCGTAACGTCGGAGAAAACGTGGTGGCGGAAATCATCAAGGCGCGCCAAGAAAAAGGCGCCTACACTTCCTTTTCCGATTTTCTGAAGAAAGTTCCGGCGGAGGTTTGCAACAAACGCACCATCGGTTCGCTGATTAAGGCCGGGGCTTTTGACACGTTCGGAGCCTCGCGCCGCGCGCTCACCGCGATTCATGAGCAGGCAGTGGAAGCGGTGGTATCCACGAAACGCCAAGAGTCCAACGGACAGTTCGACCTGTTTACTGCCTTAGAGATGGATGGAGCAGATTCCCCAGACAATTTACTGGGCTCGGCCAATATCGATATACCCGATATCCCGGAGTGGCCCAAGAATAAACTGCTCGCGTTTGAACGTGAAATGTTGGGGATGTACGTCTCGGACCACCCCCTTTCGGGAATGAAACGGGTGTTGGAAGGCCTAGCTGAGGACCGTATCGTGGATTTGACCTCGGACGAGGGCAAAGGCAATGATTCCCGAGTAAAAATTGCCGGTCTGGTAACAGCGGTGAACGTAAAAATTTCCAAAAGTTCCGGCCAGCAGTGGGCGATCGCGAAAATCGAAGACATGACCGGCTCTGTGGAAGTGCTGTTCTTTGCGAAAACCTACGAAAACATTGCCGCTGACCTGGTCCAAGACAATATCGTGGTGGTCGGCGGACGGCTGCGTCGCGAGGATGAATCCGTTTCGATCTATGGCAGCGACCTGAGCGTGCCGAAATTATCGTTGCATCTGGATCACTTGGACGAAGTCGATCTATTGCTGCCTGCCGAGCGCTGCACCCCAGAAAATATGCGCGCCTTTGGGGCTCTGCTGGATCGTTTCCCCGGCCAGGCTCCCGTGCGTCTGCATATTTTGGAGCAAGGGGAGCTGCAAGTCCTGGACTTGGGTCCCGAACGCCTGGTGAACGCCGGTCCGGATTTCTTAGGTGAGCTGCGCGCCATGCTGGGGTATGACTCGATTATCACTCCGGGAACTAACCCCTTAGAATCCACAGCGGCCGCCGAACTGGCCGAACTGGATCCGAATCCCGACCAGTCTCAAGATCCCCCGGCGGACACCCTGTTCGACACCGGCAGCTAGCTGGGTTTCCACGCTGCGGGTTGTCCCGGTAGTTCCTCGCGGTTTTTCACCAGGCGGGTCGTCTTGACGCACCGGGTTTGCGGGGTTTTCGGGGCTGGTCAGTTAGCTGTTAATATAAATACCGTGTTCAACGTATTGGATTTTTCAAAAGAAAACGTGGATGCCGCGGTGCTGCGCGAGCGGCTTCCCCGGGCGGCCCTCAATGTCGAGCGGGCGGTGGAGGCGGTGGCGCCCCTAATCGAGGAGGTGCGCCGCGAAGGGGCGAAAGCCCTGCGCGACCAAGCCGAGCAGTTCGACCAGGTGCGTCCCCGCCTGTTGCGGGTCCCGGCGGCTGAAATTGAGCGAGCTTTACAGGAACTGGATCCGGGGCTGCGCGAAGCGATTGAAACTTCCATCGCCAATAACCGGAAGGGTCACGAGGCGCAGCTGCCTCGCCCGGTCGTCACCGAGATTATTCCCGGCGGCACCGTTACGCAACGCTGGATTCCGGTGCGGCGCGTGGGTCTGTACGTGCCGGGCGGGCTCGCGGTCTATCCCAGCTCGGTCATCATGAACGTGGTGGCGGCACAAGTGGCGGGGGTGGACCAGATTGCTCTGGCCTCCCCGGCGCAGCGGGCTTTCGACGGCTCGGTACACCCCACCGTGCTGGCGACCTGCGCCTTATTGGGTGTGACCGAAGTCTATGCCATGGGCGGGGCCGGAGCGATTGGTGCGTTTGCCTACGGGGCAAAGGGCGAAACGCCAGACGATGGTCAGGTTTTGGTGGAGCCTGTGGACGTCGTTACCGGTCCGGGCAATATCTACGTCGCGGCCGCGAAACGCGTGGTGTCCAGTGTCTGCGGTATCGACGCGGAAGCCGGCACCACCGAGATTGCCATCATTGCTGATAGCAGCGCCACGCCGAAATTTGTCGCTGCGGATTTAATCAGCCAAGCCGAACACGACCCGGCAGCCGCCTCGGTCCTGATTACCGACTCAACCGAACTTGTGACCCAGGTGAGAGCGGAACTGGAGCGCCTTGTGCCCCAACGTGACCACCACGAACGTATCACCACCGCCCTATCCGGACCGCAGTCGGGCGCCATCCTCACTCGGGATATCGAACAATCCATCGCCGTGGCGAACGCTTACGGAGCCGAACACCTCGAAATTCAAACTGCTGATGCCCGCGAAGTGGCAGCAAAAATTCACAATGCGGGGGCAATCTTTGTCGGCGACTACACCCCGGTGCCGCTGGGGGACTACCTGGCAGGCTCCAACCACGTCTTGCCCACCGGAGGCACGGCCTCCCACGCTTCGGGCCTGAACGTGATGGCTTTTCTGAAGTCCGTGCAACAGATTGAATACACCCAACAGGCCGCAGACGCGCTGACCGACCGCCTAATCGTATTCAGCCATGCGGAGGACCTGGAAGGCCACGGGGCGTCCCTGCTGGCACGTCGGGAAGGCAAGTAGATGAGCGCAACAGACGCCCTCGTCACGCCCGATGACGCCATGCAACTGCCCTTGCGGGAGGACTTGGCGGGGCTCGAACCCTACGGGGCGCCGCAGCTGCAGGTGCCGGTGGCCATCAATGTGAATGAAAACCCCTATCCGGTGCCGGCTCCGGTGGTAGAGGCAATTACCGCGGCGGTGCACGAGGCGGCGGGCAGCTTGAATCGTTATCCCGACCGGGATTTTCCGGCTCTACGCCTTGCCCTGAGCGATTATCTGGAGCGGGAATCCGGAGTGCGGGTGGCTCCGGAATGGTTGTGGGCCGCCAATGGCTCCAACGAGGTCATGCATCATCTGTTCAGCGCTTTTGGGGGACCGGGACATCCGGCGCTGTCGTCCTCGCCCACGTACTCGATGTATCCCGAATATGCCCGCAACACCTTGACCGAGTTGCTGGACGTGCCGCGGCGAGAGGATTTCTCCGTGGACGTGGCTGCGTTGAAGCAAGCCGTAGACCGCGCACACCCGGCGCTGCTGGTGCTGGCTTCCCCCAACAATCCCACGGGAACCCACCTGAGCTCCGCGGACGTGGCTGAAATCCTGAGTTTTACTCGCACCAGCGGACCGCAGGGGAGCGCGACCCTGGTGGTCATTGACGAGGCCTACGGCGAGTTTCGCCGTGACGGGGTGCCTTCCGCTTTGGAACTGTTGGCGGCGCACCCGCACCTGGTGGTGTCCAGAACTATGTCCAAGGCTTTCGCGATGGCCGGATTGCGGTTGGGGTACTTGGCGGCTCGTCCCCAGATTATTTCCCAGCTCATGCTGGTGCGATTGCCTTATCATCTGTCGGCTCTGACTCAGGCGGCAGCTCTGGCGGCGCTGTCCCAGTCAGATTTGCTGCAAGCCCAGGTGGACAAAATGCGCCACACTCGCGACCTGATGGTGCAAACCCTGCGAGAAATGGGGTTGAGCGTGGCAGAATCGGATACGAACTTTGTTTTCTTTGGAAAGTTCAGCGACCGCCAAAAAGTCTGGCAAGATTTGCTTGACCGCGGCGTGTTGATTCGCGTAGTCGGACCCGATGGCTGGCTACGAGCCAGCGTGGGCACCGAGGAGGAAACTGAGCTGTTTCTTTCCGCCCTAAAGGAGGTATTGCAATGAACGAAACTCGAACCCCCCGGGTGGCGCAGGTCACGCGGGAAACGTCGGAATCTCAGGTAAAGGTGCGGGTGAACCTGGACGGAACCGGCCAGGCCAACATACACACTACGGTTCCGTTCTATGACCACATGCTCACCGCTTTGGCGCGTCACTCCCTGATTGATTTGGACATTGCAGCCTCGGGAGACACCGACATTGATGTCCATCACACGGTGGAGGATACGGCTATTGTTTTGGGGCAGGCTCTGCGCGAAGCGTTGGGGGACAAGGCCGGTATCCGCCGTTTCGGCGACGCGTGCGTGCCGCTGGACGAGGCTTTGGCTCACGCCGTGGTGGATTTGGCGGGACGGCCCCACGTCGTCTGTGAAGGGGAACCGGAAGGCCAGCAGTATCACCTCATCGGCGGGCACTTTACCGGTTCGTTGACTTATCACGTGTTTGAGTCCCTGGCGCTGAATGCCGGGATATGCCTGCACCTGCGCCTGTTGGCGGGACGCGATCCGCATCACATCGTGGAGGCCCAATTCAAAGCCTTGGCGCGGGCGTTAAAGGCCGCGGTGGAATACGATCCGCGGGTGGTGGGCGTCCCCTCCACCAAAGGAACTCTGTAACGTCGGGGAAGGCTAGTGATGAGTGAACCGCAAGAACCCCGAAATCCCGAGGACAGAGGGGACAAACCTGGCGATCAGCAAGCCTACGATGCCGAGTTTGCCGACCTCATCGCCAAACTCGGAGATGTTGACTTTGAGCCCGAATCCCCGGTGACAGGTTCGGACGAAACGCTGGATTTACCGGAAGAGCCCGAGCCTCCGCTGGTGGACAGGCGTGCCACCGCATGTTTCCTGACCCCGGTCGCCTCGGCGGAAGCCTTGGGGGCGCTGTGTGCGTTGAGCGGCATCTCAGCAGTGGTGGTGCCGACGGATGCCGGGGCGCTGGTGGTGCAAAACTTGGAGCTGACCGAAGAACAGTGGGGAATGGCGCTGCTGGTGGAAAGCCTCAATGAGCTGGACTCGGATTTGGATACGGTCGCGTCCACGCTCACCGAGATTATTCGGATGCCGGTGGTGGTGTTTTCTGCTCTGCTGGCTCCCGGTACCGAACAGGAGCCCGGAGTGACCGGTCAGGTTCTGGCGGGTCGCTGGTCCAATCAGGCTTTTGAGACGGATTTGCCGGCCGGACTGGTCATCGCGCAGATGCCTATCGTGATTGAAGACCTAGTGCTGGGGCGGGTTAATCCGGCGGACGTGGACGGGGCGGTAGATACCGTCGATATGCCCCGCTGGAAAGCGCTGCGAATGCTGGGTAAAGGCATCATAGAATCCCGTGAGGAACGCCGGCGCCAACGTGGTCAGGCTGATTCCGGTGACGACGCGGCCTGGGGTGCGGATTCAGAAGGGCGGGGGGACGCCTCATGACCGCCCCTCAAGTTGTCGTTCTGGATCACGGTTACGGCAATGTGCTTTCCGTTGCGCACGCCCTCGAGCGGGCGGGAGCGCGGGTGTCTCTCTCAGCTGACGCGACGGAAGTTGCCCAAGCAGACGGTTTGGTGGTTCCGGGAGTGGGAGCGTTTGCGGCGGTGATGCGTTCCCTGCAAGCCTCGCGGGCACCCCAGATGATTGAGCGTCGGCTCGCCGGAGGCCGCCCGGTACTGGGCATTTGCGTCGGGCTGCAGGTCATGTTTGAAAGCGGCGACGAAAACGGGGAAGTGACTGCCGGACTGGATCAGTGGCCCGGAATGGTGACGGCTTTGCCGGCGGCGCGTTTACCGCATATGGGCTGGTCAAAAGTGCATGTCCCAGCGCAGTCGCAGTTGCTGGCGGGGCTTGACGGACAGAGGTTCTATTTTGTGCACTCTTATGCTTGCCTCAGTGACCCCGCAGAGGCCTTGGGAATGGATGAGGAATCACGGCGGCTGTTCCGCCCCCCGCTGGTGTCTTGGGCACATTACGGAGCCGATTTTGTGGCGGCCGTGGAAAACCGGGCCTTGTGCGCCACCCAGTTCCACCCGGAAAAGTCTGGACCGGCCGGGGCACGCGTGTTCGCAAACTGGTTAGAGATGCTCTAGAGGTAGCGGGTCGCAAAGACCCCGGAAAGGACTCTCAATGACACAAATGGTGCTGTTACCAGCAATTGACCTGGTTGACGGAAAGGCGACTCGGCTGACCGAAGGTAAAGCCGGAACCGAAAAAGTCTATGGTGAGCCTGTACAAGTTGCCGCAGAGTTCCTGGCCGCCGGGGCGCGCTGGCTGCATCTGGTCGACCTGGACGCCGCTTTCGGGCGAGGTTCCAACGCTGACCTGGTAGAGTCGCTGGTGAGGGCCTATCCGGATCTGAAGTTTGAGGTCAGCGGGGGATTGCGTGATGATGACTCGCTGTGCCGAATGCTTGATGCCGGAGCGGCGCGCGTGAACCTGGGCACCGCTGCAATCGAAAATCCCGAGTGGTGCGCCACGGTCATTGAGCGGTTTGGGCAGCGAATCGCAATCGGTTTAGATGTGCGCGGCGAGCGGGTTTATGGCCGCGGCTGGGTCAGTGAAGGGCCATTATTGGACCAGATTGTGCGGGATTTGGACGCCCTGGGTTGCGCCCGTTACGTGGTGACTGATGTATCGAAAGACGGCACTTTGACTGGGCCGAACCTGGAGCTGCTGGCTCATGTGTGCCAATCCAGCCCGGCAAAAGTCGTGGCGAGCGGGGGAGTGTGCGCCCTGCGCGACCTGCAAGCCCTGCGGGACTTGGCGGGGGTCCACCCCAACCTGGAGGGGGTTATCGTCGGCAAAGCCATCTATGAGGGGCGCTTTACGGTAGCCGAAGCTTTGGCGAGCCTCTCGGCATGAAGCCTCTGGGTTCGGATTGAAAGCGCGGCGAAATCTATGAAACATCTGGCAAGCAATCCTTACGCGTCGGATCGTGGCGATTTACTGCTCGGAACCCAGCGCGCCCTGGAACTGGCCGCGGCTAAAGATGTCGGGGCAGCGCAGTTTGAGCTGTTTTCAGCGCTGCGAACGGAGCGCCTCATCGTGGAGGCTCCCGTGGCGGTCTCGGGAAGCTGTGAGTCACCGACTTTTGCGGGTGTTTATTCCCCCTATGGGTTTGCCCTGCCGGTGTATTCCAGCGCAACGCGTTTCGCGGAGCTGACGAACCCGGAGGACCGGCCGCTGCTGGTCAATCCCTCGCGAATCGCCTTGGCGGCCTTGGCTACCGAGGGATTTTTGTGGCTGGATGCCCCGGTGGTACTGGGTAGCGCTACTGAGGCCAAGCCCTTGGCGCGTGACCCGGAGTGGATTCACGCCTATGCGCCGAGCATCTTGTTGGGGCCGCCCGCTTTGAATGCCCTGGCCAGCGGCGACGACTGGCTTCCAGCCTGGGATGATGCTGAACTCGCGACACTGCTCAGCTCGCTGTCAGCCCATACGGGCACCGAAATCGAGACCATCGCAGCCGGCCCGGCGGGGGGACTGATCGTCACAGTCCGCACCCCAGGCGACCGTGATGCTGCGAAACTTGCCGTCAAACGCTTCTATAAATCCCTGTTGCGGTCGCCAGAAATTCCCCCTCGAGCCACTTACGTGCAGCTCCTCCCCGTGCGCTGACGCCCGCCCTTGCTATCCACCCCAGCACCCGGAACCGTGACGTTACCGGGGAGGCGAGCGGGAACGCTAGTGAACCTGACATCAAGCGCCAGCGCTCCCCACCGCCCTTGTGAAAGACCCTAGGCGTGGGGAATATCGCCCAGCCAGTCCACGACGTGTTGAATCAGGGCCTCATCAAAGACATCGTCCGAGTGGTGTTCGCCAATCCATGTCTGAATCGAACCGCCGGCTGCCGCGTCCATCTTTTTCCGAGCATCCTCGGGTTTAACCAGAACCTGCCACAGCATATTCTTGGCTTCTTCCACCGACCGGTAGAAAAATGGGTAGTCCGCCGGCACCAGGGCGTGAGCCCATTCGAGGTCAGGAAAGACGCCGATGACTCCCGCTCCCAAGGCTTCCACGTACTCGATGCCGTAGGATTCTTCCTCGGTGGTCGCCAGGAAAGCGGTCGTATGCGCCAGAGCCTCCCAGTAGGATTGGCGCGTGGCGGTCAAGGGCCCCACCCAAATCCAGTCGCGATGGGAAAACTTCATGGCGGCTTCGCTGACCAGGTGGGTTTCATGCAAACGCATTTCGACCCGCAGCGGAATCTGGCGGTGTACCCAGTTGACCACGTCCAAGAAAATATCCGGGCGCTTCTTTGCCGAAAGGTAAATCGAGGGGTAGAGCACGACTGGGACTTCTGTCTCGACTCGCGGCCGGACGTGAGCCAGGCGGAACCCCAAATTCACCCACCCCAGCTGCATCTGTTCATGCAGCGGTTTCACGGTCCATTTCTCGGCTATCTCTCTGACTTCCATAGCGGTGCGTTCCGAGTTGGCAAAAGTGGGGAACAGGGCACAGGACAGGGCCATTGAGGCGATGCCCTCCACGGTCGTCATTTCCCGAGGCGACCACCACATGAAGTTCATGATGTGCGGTTTTTCCGCCCCGGCGTTATGCATTTTTTGCCACAATCGCGGCGAGTCGATGACGTCCATGTTGATGACCGCCGTGTCATTCGGGTCGAGCATCTCAATGGGAGCCACGCTGAAGTTTTCGGCGCGGCGGGCGGGGCCGCCAATCAGGATGGAGTCGGGGAAGTTGCGCAAAATCCGTCGCACCAGGGTGTCGCCGGCGGAGTGGCCAGCCACTCGACCGGTTTCGTCAACTTTGGCATTGTCCCACTTGATTGCCAGTTTCATGGTTATTCCCCTTTCCGTTCCGCAGTCAGGTCGGGCGGCTGCGGAGGATTGCTTTGCGATGGTTCTTCCGTGAGTTCTAGGTCGGGAACTTGGTTCAGAAGGTCGGTGCCTACATCCGTCGGTGAAGAGTCGAGAATCTCGTCTAGCGCGGCTGCGTCAATGGGGGCTTCGATACCGCCGGGTCGCGGCGCAATCTTTATTGCCGGCCGGGTGACTCGGTCTTTCACACTGGGGATTCCGTTCAAAGCCGTGTCTACCGGAGGTTCGTGGTCGTGCATGGCGTCACGAGAGGCACCGCGGATACGCATCTGATAGAAACTGCACCACACGAAGTAGGCTGAAGCCACGAAAAAGACCCCGGCCAGGATGTGTACCAAGCGTGCCTGACCCTGGTTCGTCAAGCTCACCGCCAATTCCACAGCCAACAGGCCGAACAAGGTGGTGAATTTGATTATCGGATTCAGGGCCACCGAGGACGTGTCTTTGAACGGGTCGCCGACAGTGTCCCCGACGATGGTCGCGTCGTGCAGTTCGGTGCCTTTCATGTGCAAATCGACTTCTACGACTTTCTTCGCGTTGTCCCAAGCCCCGCCGGCGTTAGCCATGAATATGGCCTGGTACAGGCCAAAAATAGCGATAGAAATCAGGTAGCCGATGAAAAAGAACGGCTCGACGAAAGCGAAAGACAGCGTGGCAAAGAACACCGCCAGGAAGATCAGCAACATCCCCTGCTGGGCGTACTGCGTGCAAATCTCGACGACCGCGCGGCTGTCCTTTTCGGAGGCTCGTTCGCTGCTGGCATCGAGGCGGATATTGTCTTTGATGAAGGCCACAGCGCGGTTGGCCCCGGTTGTTACGGCCTGAATGGAGGCTCCGGAGAACCAGTAAATGACGGCGCCCCCGGTAATCAATCCCAGCAGGAACGGAGCGTGAAGCAGTGAAAGGTTGCCCACCGCTTGTGCGTCCTGTAAACGATTCGTAAGCGTCATAATGATAGAGAAAATCATGGTGGTGGCACCCACCACGGCGGTGCCGATGAGAACCGGCTTTGCCGTGGCTTTGAACGTATTGCCGGCCCCGTCATTGTCCTCCAGCATGAGTTTTGCGGTGTCCCAAGCGGGCTTAATGGTGTAGTCAGCCATCAGCTCGGCTTCGATGTTCTCGACCGATTCGATACGCGAAAGCTCGTAGACGGATTGGGCATTGTCGGTGACCGGACCGTAGGAGTCAACGGCGATAGTCACCGGACCCATTCCTAAGAAACCGAAAGCTACCAGGCCAAAGGCGAATACTGCCGGAGCAGCCATCAGAGATTCCGGTATCAGCAGGGAAATCAGGAAGGCGATTCCCATCAGACCCACAATCGTAATTCCCAGCCAGTATCCGGACATGTTACCGGCAACCATGCCGGACAAAATGTTCAGCGAGGCACCGCCTTCACGAGAGGATTTCACGGTTTCCCGCACGAAACGCGCTTTGGTGGAGGTAAATACTTTCACCAGTTCGGGAATCAGAGCTCCCGCGAGGGTCCCGCAGGTCACGATGGTCGCCAGTTTCAGCCACAGGTGGTTGCCTTGTTCACCCACTACAAAGAAAGTCACCAGGAAAATCAGCACGATGCACAGAATCGAAGTCAGCCAGACCAGCGTCGTCAGCGGGGCTTCAAAGTTCATGCGTTTCGCGTCCCCGTAACGCCCCTTGACCCACATGGCGTTGATGGCGTAGGCCAGTGCCGCACCGAGAATCATTGCCGCGCGTACCGTAAAGATCCACACCAGCAGCAGTGCTTGCATGGAGGGGTCTGGCACTGCCAGAATGACGTAAGTCACCAGAGCCACGCCGGTGACGCCGTAGGTTTCAAAACCGTCAGCGGAAGGACCCACCGAATCTCCGGCATTGTCCCCGGTGCAGTCGGCGATAACGCCGGGGTTACGCGGATCGTCCTCATCGATTTTGAACACGATCTTCATGAGGTCCGCACCGATATCGGCAATCTTGGTAAAGATACCCCCGGCGATACGCAGCGCGGACGCCCCTAGTGACTCCCCGATAGCAAAACCGATGAAACACGAACCGGCCACGTCAGCGGGCAGGAACACCAGAATCACCAGCATCATGAACAGTTCGAGGGAAATCAGCACGGTTCCGATGGACATCCCGGCCTGCAGTGGAATCTGGTGGACGGGGTAGGGCTTGCCGCGCAGCGAGGCAAAAGCCGCCCGGGCGTTAGCGAAAGTGTTGACCCGAATCCCGAACCAGGCCACGGCAAACGAACCGCCCATCCCCAGCAAGCTGAACAACACGACAATCCCGACTTTGCCCCAGCTAAAACCCACCAGCACTTTGTAATAGACCAGGATGATGACCGTGATGAAAGCCCACAGCAGCAACAGGAACTTCCCTTGTTTCACCAAGTAGGCTTTGCAGGTGGAGTAAATGAGTTCGGCGACGTCCAGCATGGATTGATGTACCGGCAGGCTGCGGAGTTTAAAGAACGTCACTATGCCAAACACCAGACCGGCGAGGCACACAAGCATACCGAAAATCAGCAAGCTGGTACCAGCTATGCCGTGTATGTTGGCGAGGGACAAATCGGGAAGTATCAGGTTTGCCTCGCCGCCGCCGGGTCCGTCTCCCTGTCTCGCGCTAGTCTGCGGGAGTGCCCCCGCGAAGCTTGCAGCCAGAGCCTTTAGGTCAGGAATCATCGGTCAGCCTCGTTTCCCTAGGTCGTTACCTTACCTGTAATTTTAGGCGGCATTTCCGGGATTTTTGGGGATTCAGAGCGTTAGCTTGGGTTACACCGGACAATCTCAAATGGGCAGTCACAAGCCCGGTCGTGTTCGTAGTTTTTTTAGGCGACCCTTGGGTGGTCCCGTTGCTGCTTTGGTTTCGAGATGCTTTGGAAACACGAAATGTGCGAAAATCCCGCGGATAGGCTAGAATCTACTCTGTTCGGCTGTATGCCGAAGCAAGCGGAAAGTTTTCCCACCTCCACCCGGTGCAGTTTCCTATGAAGAAGCACGTCTTGGGTTACGGTCTAAAGCGCTCGACTGTGCTTTTTATGCCACAGACGCGGGATAACTTTGTGTATGTTTCGGTTCGCGGCGTGGTTACAAGCAAGGAGTCCTCATTACTGACGTAAGGATTAATGACCAAATTCGGGTGCCAGAAGTGCGCCTGGTTGGTGTCAACGGCGAACAAATCGGAGTGGTGGCCACCCTAAAGGCTATCGCCTTGGCCGATGACGCCGGTCTGGACCTGGTGGAAGTCGCCCCTGAAGCGCATCCTCCGGTGTGCAAACTGATGGATTACGGCAAATACAAGTACGAAGCCGCGCAAAAGGCTCGCGATCAGCGCCGGAATCAGGCCAGTACCCAACTGAAAGAAATCCGCTTGGGGCTTAAGATTGATGACCACGACTATGAAGTGAAGAAAGGCCACATCCTGCGTTTCCTTGATGGCGGCGACAAAGTCAAAATCATGATTAAGTTCCGGGGACGGGAACAGAGCCGCCCCGAAATGGGTACCAAACTTTTGGAACGCTTGGCTGAGGATATCGCTGATGACGGTGTCGTTGAGTCTGCTCCCCGGCAGGACGGCCGTTCCATGACTATGGTGATTGGCCCGGTTAAGAAAAAGACTGACGCCATGAGCCAACAGCGCAAGCGCCGCGAGGATGAACGTCAAGCGAAGCGTGACGCCAAGGCGGAACGGGCTTTGCGCAACCAACAACGTGTGGCTCAGCAGGCGAACGCCCCGGTCTTAAAGCCGTTGACTTTCGACCAGCTCGGTTCGGGCAACCTGGCCGCCGCGGCCCCGAAGGCTCCTGAGCCTCCCGCCGCGAAGCCGGCCGCCAAATCGCCGGCACGAAAGAAACCCGACAGCGCAACCGCGTCGAAAACCCCGGCACCAGCGGCGAAACCTGCGGCTGATACCGACCATAGCCCGGAAGCTGATGCAAAACCGGCCACGCGAAAGGCACCGGCTCGGAAAACAACTGCAAAGACCGCTACAAAGACCGCCACAAAGACGGCTGCGAAATCTACCACGGCGGCCGACAAGCCTGCTGCCACCAGTGCCAAGGCTCCTGCTCGGAGAACAACTGGCACCACTAAGAAAGCTGCCCCCAAGACAACCGCGGGCAAAACCGATAAACCGGCCACCAAGAAGGCCCCGCTTAAGAAAGAGGAGAAATAATATGCCAAAGAATAAAACCCATTCTGGGACTAAAAAGCGGATTCGTGTTACTGGCTCTGGCAAGCTGATGCGCGAACAGACTAACAAGCGCCACCTGCTGGAACACAAGTCGTCTCGGCGCACTCGTCGCCTCAGCCAAGACCAGGTCGTGGCTCCCGCTGACGTGAAACGCATGAAGAAACTGTTGGGTAAGTAAAGGAAAAAGGAGATCAATCATGGCACGTGTCAAGCGCGCAGTAAACGCTCACAAGAAACGCCGCACCACTCTGGAACGGGCCGAGGGCTACCGCGGCCAGCGTTCTCGCCTGTACCGTAAGGCTAAGGAACAGGTCACCCACAGTTTTGTGTATAACTACCGCGACCGCAAGGCGCGCAAGGGCGACTTCCGTCGGCTGTGGATTACCCGTATCAATGCGGCTTGCCGCGCCCAGGGCATGACCTACAACCGCTTCATGCAGGGTCTGCGTTTGGCGGGTATTGAGGTCGATCGTCGGATGCTGGCGGAACTGGCAGTTAGCGACATTGCGGCTTTCAACGAATTGGTTAAGGCTGCTCAGGCTGCTCTGCCCAAAGATGTGAACGCTCCCGCGGCTGCCTAAAGCCCAGCGTTTAGCAATCGAAAATTTTATGGTTCAACGCCGCGAAATCCTCGACAACCCCGGAAGCGAACGCATCCGGAAGGTAGCGGGGCTTTCGCGGCGTTCCGCACGCCTACGTTCAGGTCTCACCCGGGTGGAAGGTCCCCAAGCGGTTACTGAGGTGTTGCGCAGCGCCCCCCAGGCGGTCACAGATTTATTTGTGACCGAGGTGGGAGCCGAGGCCCGCTCGGAGCTGCTGAGTCTCGCGCAGTCAACCGCATCCGCAGGGGGGCTGCACGTTCATGTGATTTCCCCCCAGGTCGAGAAGGCTTTGAGTGAGGCCGCACAAGGGTGGATTGCGGTGGCGCGTTTCGAGGCTTTTCCGTCTGTGCCGGCCTCGCCAGAGGGGACGCTGGCTTTGATTTTGCCCGCCACTCAAGACCCGGGCAACGCGGGGACGCTGATTCGACTGGCTGACGCTTGTGGGGCGTCGACGGTGTTTATGGGGCAAGACTGTGCTGACGCGACCAGTCCGAAAGTCATTCGCGCTTCGGTGGGCAGCGTGTTTCATGTTCCCACCCCCCGCTTTCAGGATTTAGAGGCAGTAGTGGGGGCGCTGCGAGCCGAAGGGTGGACCATTGTGGGCACGTCCCTATCCGGCGACGTCATGCTGACCCCGGTTACGGCCGCGACCTGGAGCGACAAGAAAGTCGCTTGGGTGATGGGCAATGAAGCGCACGGACTGGACCCAACCGAAGAATCCTGGTGCGATGTGTTGGTGTCTATTCCCATGTTTGGCCGTGCCGAGTCCCTAAACGTGACGTCCGCGGCAACCTTGTGCCTGTGGATGAGCGCGGCGGCGCAGCGGCTGTAGCCGGTGGTTTTCCCGGTCGCCGCTGAAACGCAACAAAAAAAGGGGAGTCTAGCCCAGTGCTTTTAGGGCAGATTCAAAGTCAGGATCCGTGGTGATTTCGTCGACCAGCTGGGTGTATTTCACCACACCGTTCGGATCAATAATCACGATGGAACGAGCGAACAACCCGGCCATGGGGGAGTCGGCTAACTGGACACCGTAATCCTGGCCAAAACTGGAACGGAACGCCGAAGTGGTGGTGACGTGGTCAATGCCTTCTGCGGCGCAAAAACGTCCCAAAGCGAAAGGCAGGTCGCGCGAAACACAGACGACTTCCACCCCGTCGAGCTGGGCAGCTTCGGCGTTGAAACGCCGCACTGAGGCGGCACAAACCCCCGTATCAATGGAGGGGAAAATGTTGAGGAGCACAGTCTTGCCGCGGAAATCTGACAGTTTCGCTTCGGACAGATCCTGTTTCACGGTCACGAAGTCCGGGGCGGGGGAGCCGACCGCGGGCAGCGAACCAACAGTATTTACGGAATTACCTTGCAAGTGAGTTGTAGCCATATCCCCATCCTAACAGCGTCTTTTCCCGGTCAGGTTGAAACCGTAGTGAGACTAAGCGATCGAAATTGGCGATTAAATCGGGGTTGCTGGCCTATATAACCACCAACCCCGGTTTCATCCCCGATTTCTAACCTCCCGCTCCCGACACGCCCGGCAAAACACCCACAAAATACAGGCATTAGCCAGCAGTCCCCGACTGGAGTCTAAAAAGGTAGTTGCCTCGGCAGGAAACCGAGGCAACTGGTGTCGAATTTTTCAGAAAGTATTTACTTCGCCCCAAAGGGTGCCCATCCAGTGTAGAACTCTATGGAGTCTTTTGCCACCCAGACGATAGCAGCCACAATGATGACCACCAGAGAACCGTAGACAGCCCAGCCCAGCGCTCGCATCTGCGGCGTCGGCTCGGTGTCGGCAATGATTTCACCGGTTTCATCTCGAATGGGGTCCCCGGCATGAGCGCGCATTCCCAGGGCATAGAGCATGGGAATCCCGGCTCCAAAAATGAGGGCCAAAGCGGCCACTCGAACGATTGCCCAAGCCATATCGACAGTCATTTTTCGTCCTTTCCGAGGTTACTTATCCGGCGATTCCGAAGCAGTGGCGGCAACCGTTTTACTCGCGCCAGCGCCGGCCGCGACGGGAACACTACGTTCGCCCTTCAGATGCTCATCTGAAAAGAGCACTTCCTCGAGTTCGCGATCGAGTTCGCGCAGTTGCTCAATCAGGTCATCGCGCTGACGTCTCAGCTCGACTATTCTGTCGGCTCGCAACTGCGAGGTCACTAGGGCGGCTTCGGCGGCTTTATCCAGGCCCTGTTGCATGATTTCGTCGATGTCCTCACGCAGATTCGCGTCGACCTCGCGATTTGCCGCGGTTTGCAGCGAAGAATCAATCGACTCGGCGTTCGGATCCCACTCTTCGTTTACGTTCTTGGCACTCACGGAATTCTTGCGCGAACGCAGCACGATGAGAGCTACCATAAACAACAGAATAGCCAAGTCAATCAGCGCGCCGGCGATAGGATGTGCTCGACCCGCCAAAGCGGCAATCCACCAGGTCGCATAGCCGACTACACCGGCGCAGGGCAGGGTAATGACCCAAGCGGAGGCCATACGCATGGCGACCCCCCAGCGCACGGTGGCGCCCTTCTTGCCCAATCCGGTGCCTAAGATAGCACCGGTGGTCACGTGGGTAGTGGACAAAGCCATCCCCCCAGCAGCCGAGGTCAGAATGATAGCCGCGGAGGTCGCTTCTGCAGCCATGCCCTGGGGAGGCTCCAGGTCGACCAGACCCTTACCCAAAGTGCGGATAACCCGCCAGCCGCCGGAGAGCGTCCCTGCCGCAATAGCTACGGCGCACGCCAAGATGACCAGGACGGGGATACGATCCTCCGCGGTTGCGTTACCGGTCGCGATGAGAGCCAGGAAAATCACGCCCATAGTCTTTTGGGCATCGCCCGCGCCGTGCGCCAGTGAGACCAGGCAAGCGGTGATGACTTGGCCGTGACGGAAGTGGGAGGCTTTCCGCTCTTTCGGAATCGTGTTCGTAATCCAGTAGACCAGGGCGGTCGCGGTGGCGGACACGCCGGCTGCAATCAGGGGCGAAGCCACGGCAGGAATCACAATTTTGCCTAAGATAGAGCCCCATTCCACGCCCCCGGCACCCATCGCCGCGAAAGCCGCGCCAATCATGCCGCCGAACAGAGCGTGAGAGGAACTGGAAGGCAACCCCAGCAGCCACGTAAACAGGTTCCAGATAATGGCTCCTATCAGGGCGCAAAACACCACCATCAACAGGTTGATACCCTCGGCTTGGTTGGTGAGGTCATAGGAACTCAAATCAACGATGCCGCTGGCGACCGTAGCGGCGACGTTCACGGAGAGGAACGCCCCGACCATGTTCAAACCGGCAGAAATCGCCACCGCCTGAAAAGGCTTTAGGGCACCGGTCGAGATAGAAGTGGCCATAGCGTTGGCGGTGTCGTGGAAGCCGTTGGTGAAATCGAAAGATAGCGCCGTGATGATGACGATTGCAAGCACAATAGTGGCAGTTATTTCCAAAATTAGCATCCTTAGGATTGTGAGTGTGACTGTCGGAGGCTCAAGCCGTCGTATTAGGCCTGCGGCCCGCGCCCGGCAACCAGAGAAACTCTACCTTTTGACTGTTAACTGAACATTGCACGGATGTTAAATGTGTGTAAATTCTGGGCGGGATTTCTGTTAAAAATCTTTTGGGGAGGCTCGCCGTGGCGAACCCCCCCAAAAAAGATTATTTTCTAAGCAAATTTTTACATACAGGCAGGCTTAAAAAACGCCCAGATTTGCTTTGGCTTTGCGGCCATCAGTCAGGGTGACACCCAAGGTGCGGGAATCCAGGTACCGGTCATTGCTGATGGAAACATCTTTCGCCAGGCGACCCAGCTGAGAAACCTCAATCCAGTTCTGCAAGCGCTTGTGCTTGCCATTCGCGCTGCCGATGTAGCCGTCGCCGAAGTTGAAGTTAGCGAGCAGCATCTCCTGCTGGGGCTTGATCAGGTTAGACATCGTGACGCGGAAGGTGCGCGTGGAGGAGGCGCGATCGAAGCCCAAATCCTCAACGGTAGAACCCTTGAACCGGCCGGTGGTGATGCGACGATCAACGCCCTGCGGGCCGGAAACCTGGTGAACCTTCACCAAGAAAGACACCGTCGGGAACTCGCCATAGTAGTTTTCGGTACCCACGTTCTTGACACGCAGAGCTACAGTACCGGCGTAACCGGCAGCCTTAGCGGTTGAAACCGTGAGGAAGGGAGCCAAGTCGAGCTTGCCGTCGTTTACGGCGTCCGGATCAACGGGCTTCAGCTCGGTGGAGGCCACGAACTTTTCGGTGGGTTGGGGGTATCCCGCGTCCTGAGAAGCGTTGGTGTCGCCGTTGCCGCCCAGAGCGCCGTCCGGCGTGGCGTACATCTTGACGACAACTTCGTTCTTAACCGGGGCTTTGGAGGTCCAGGCGAAAGCATGGCCCCAAGTCCCGTTAGGCTTGCATGCCTGCTGAGTGCCGGTCATGGTGATGGTACGGAAGCCGTAGGTGGCTTCACCAGTGTTGCCGGCAGGAACCTGGTAAGGGCCAATCTGTTGACCAGCGGTGTAGGACAGGGAGTACGAGATGGAGTAGCCGATAGTCTTGGCCAGTGAAGCGGTGATGGAAGCGTTGGGGCCCTGACCTGCGGGTGTGTTTGTCGAAGCGGTGGCGCTGACGCCTGCGTTCAGGTCACTGTGGTAAGTGAAGCTAATTGACTCGGTCTTTGACAGAGTCTGGGTCAGCGGTACCGAAGCGTTGGTGCGGTTGGTGGTGGAAATCGTACCTTTAGGCTCGAAGTTGGTCGAGACTTTGTAGATGACGGTACGCAGATCCTCGCCGGCGTTGCACACCGGGTAGGCGTTCAAAATGTTCGCCTTGAGGTAGTTGTTTGCCCGGTAGGTGTTGACCACGGGTAGCTTGTCGTTATTCTGAACTGTTTCCGGAGTGAAGTCCTGGAAAGTGTCGGCCTGAGCCGGAACTAAGAAGGCACCGCCCAATAATGCTGCGCCCGCCACAGAGGCGAGAATGTGTTTTGCTTTCATGTTTTCTCCATACTTAGTAGCTATATTCACCACTGAATGTTCAGAGTCAGAGAAGCCCTGCCGCCGCGCACCCAGCTTACGGAGAGATTATCATCAGGCAACGCTCAGGAAAAATTCAGAGAAATTTCCCTGTTAAATGTTCGGGATGGAGCGAGTAAACCGCTAAATAATGCGGAAAATTCGCGGTCTGAGCGAGGTGAAAATCTGATTTTTGCGAAAAATCAACGCGGGGGAGTCTAATTGTCTTAAATGGCCACAAAATACTTATTGACCTGCTGACTTACCAAGTTTTAAGGCACTTTAGGAGGTGAATACAACTGTATGAGAACACATAATTTATTTACAAGAATTTATCATTCAGGGCTACGGTCCGAAACGGGTTTTTACTGACGATGCGAGAAAAAGAATGCCGCGCCAAGGAAAACCTTGACGCGGCATTCAAGAAGTGAATTGGGTTTAGCGACCCGTGTTGCGCACCACGCGATTGGACTTGATGCACTTGGTGCACACGTTCAAATGCCGGGGAGTACCTTCGACGATGGCGCGAACCCGCTGAATGTTCGGGTTGAAACGACGCTTGTTACGCCGGTGAGAGTGAGACACACTCATCCCGAAACCGGGACCTTTTCCACATACATCGCATACCGCAGCCATGTTCTTACCTCTGATTTCCTGTAATTCTTCAAAGTCGTTCACGGGCTTTGAACCCGCAGCTCTCAACGAGCAACCTCACTATGATAAGGCAAACCGGACCGATTCTCAAATCGAACCCCTGTTTTGAAAACACTTTCGTCACGTGTACCTAAGACGTCGGTCGTTCGGAAACACGACGCTGAACCCGCAGATTAGAATAGGACTGCCGGGACGCCGTTGTTCTGGCAAAACGGTGTACAAATCCTTTTTCCGGGGAACAGATAGGAGCGATGATGGCTGGGCGTATCGAAGAGGACCTGCTGGGGAAACGTGAAATTCCTGAGGATGCTTACTACGGGGTGCAAACCCTGCGGGCAATCGAGAATTTCCATATATCGGGCAAGAAAATCCAAGACGTTCCCGAATTTGTCAGAGCCATGGTACAGGTTAAGAAAGCGGTGGCACTGGCCAATGAAGAACTGCACGTGCTTCCCCACGACATCGCTCGTGCCATTGTGGCGGGCTGTGACGAAGTACTAGAGAAGGGCCGAGCCATGGATCAGTTCCCCGTGGACGTGTTCCAAGGCGGGGCGGGCACCTCGGTGAATATGAACGCTAACGAAGTCGTGGCGAACCTGGCTTTGGAACTGTTGGGCTACGAAAAAGGCCGCTACGACATCATCAACCCCAACGACCACGTGAACAAGAGCCAATCGACAAACGATGCCTACCCCACCGGTTTTCGCGTGGCGGTGTACACCCTGCTCCAAGAAGTCGAACGAGCGGTGCAGGAGCTGTCCGACGCTTTTGCTCGCAAAGGTGAAGAATTCAAAGACATTCTTAAGATGGGCCGCACCCAGCTGCAGGATGCTGTCCCCATGACGTTGGGCCAGGAATTCAACGGTTTTTCGGTCAACATCGCCGAGGAACTGACGCGCCTGAGTGTCGCCGGGGCTTTGCTGCTGGAAATGAACTTGGGAGCGACCGCTATTGGCACCGGCGTGAACACACCGGAGGGCTATCCGAAAGTCGCGTGCCAGAAGCTGGCTGAGGTGACCGGCTACGACATTGTTCCGGCGACGAACCTGTTGGAGGCCACTTCGGATAATGGCGCCTACCTGGCAGTCCACGCGGTGCTGAAACGGCTGGCATCCAAGCTGTCGAAAATTTGTGACGACCTGCGTTTGCTTTCCTCGGGACCGCGCTGCGGCTTGCACGAAATTAATCTTCCCGAAATGCAGCCGGGTTCCTCGATTATGCCCGCCAAAGTCAACCCGGTCATTCCCGAGGTCGTTGACCAGGTTTGTTTCAAGGTCATGGGCAACGATGTCGCCCTCACCCACGCTGCCGCCGCTGGTCAGCTGCAGCTGAACGTGATGGAACCAGCCGCAGCTCAGTGCATGTTTGAATCCATTGAGCTGCTTACCAACGCTATTAACACTTTGCGTACCAAGTGCATCGACGGTATCACCGCCAACCGCGAAGTCTGCGAGGCTTACGTGCATAACTCCATTGGTATCGTCACCTACCTCAATGACATCATTGGTCACCACAACGGTGACTTGATCGGTAAGGAAGCCGCCAAGACGGGCAAATCCGTCAAGGAGCTGGTCATTGAAAAAGGCTTGATGAGCGCTGCGGAAGTCGACGAAGTCCTCAGCGTAGAGTCCCTCATGAGTCCCCACTACACCGGCAAGGTTTGGGGCGACGATGAACGGGGTCTGCCCCAGAGTTGATTCCGTGGTGAGGATAATTCCCAAGTTCGGTTGGTCCCATTGTCGCTTCGGGTAGCGGCAGTGGGACCAACATTTCTGGTAGCCAGACGCAAAACCGTCCCTACCGGAATGGGAACCGGGAAAACCGGTTGGTGACAGGTAACTTGGGAGGAAAGCAGGGAGGAAACAAGTTTGGATACCGCGCGACAAAAGCTGGAGACTAAAGACCTTCGAGAATGGTGCGTGCGCACGGGGGAAGTCCTGAATCAGGCGCGGGATTTGCTGGACGACCTCAATACTTTTCCGGTGCCGAATTTTAATACTGGAGCCAATTTGGCGAACTCTTGGGCGGCAGCTACGCGTGCGGCTCAGACCCTGCCCCTTTCCCTACGTCCCGCCGAATTTATGGCGGCGCTGAGCCGGGAAATCGCGAAATTTCCCTATGGTTCGGTCGGAATTTTCCTCGCTTCCGGTTTTGCCGCCTGTGCCGAGGCTTGGGGGGATGTGCCGGTGGTGCGTCCGGCCGATTTACTGATGTCCATCGATGCCATGGATAGGGCGTTTCAGGAAGTCAACGGCTCAGATACCTGTGAATTCGGGTTGTCTCGATTGATTTCTACCGTTTCCGAACAGCTTTCGGAACTGGAACTGTTGACGTTGTCTCAAGTCGTGGACACGGCTTTGGTTTGCGCGCAGGAAGCCACCATTGATTCCGCTGACGCTCACGGCGGGGTGGGGGATGCCGGTTTGGCAGGGGCGTGTTTGATTTTCGCGGCCTTGGCAGATTTGGCCGCCGCAGCCGAAGGCGATGCCCTCACAAATGTTTCCACGGTGCAAGCCATGTTGAGCGATTGGGCTGATCGGTCGCGTATCGTTGCGGAAAGTCTGCGGCACACGGTGCCGGGCGGTGAATTTGCCGCCACTTTCCATTTTGAAGCCTTGGATATGCCCACCGAAAAACTGTGGGAAAGCCTGCGAGCGGCCAGCTCCGAAGTGCTGGTTTGCAAGATTTTAGATGAGATCGGAGTGGGACGTTTCGTGGCTCACGTACACACGCCCTCGCCTCTGGCAGCCCTGCCATACCCGCACGGAGCTGTACTGATTCATCATCTCGGCTTACGTCCCGAGCCTTTTGAAGGCGACGAAGACCCCCTAACTAGACTCACTGCAGATTTTGACAACGTGGTGGTTTTGTCTGACTTTGCTGCCCGCCAGGCTCCGCTGGTGACTCCGGGCTTGCTGGTCCTCAGTGCCGCGCCGGCACTGGTAGAGACCTATGCCAGAGCGGGAGCCACGGTTCTCTTAGCTACGGAAAATCCCGAACAGATTTGTTGGGCTTGGCGTGCCGTCCCGAAAGGCCGTGCTGCTCTCATCATTCCCGCCACCCCCAAATCGCGTGAACTGGCTCTGACAATGCGCGATTCCTTGGGTGATACCGAATTTTCGGATGCTCCTGTAATAGTGGCGGATACCGAAGACGAACTGAGCGCTGCGTGGCTGGTGCAATCTCTGCAGGGAAAACGGTTTCGTGGTTCAGGTGCGGAGCAGCTGCGCGATTTGGAAACCGCTTGCCGAGAGTTGAAAGCCAGTATCCGGGTTGAAACCCTGTCTGACCACGACCTGGACACGCAGATTCGCGACCTTGCCAATGACGTGGGGCCAAACCGAGAACTCCACGCGGTCATCAGTTCCGAAAACGTCACCACGGACCGCATGAATCTGCAGCTTGCTTTGTCGAACTATGCCGATATAGAGCTGGTCGCCTACTACGGAGGACAACCCGGCCCCACCTGTATCGGAGTTCGCTTTTGAAGTCAGGCGTGGATTTGTCTGCGGTAACATTCGAGTTACCCCAATCTTCCGAATTTTCACCGACAGGCTCCCTGATAAGGTGAAACCATGGTGAACTTGCAGACCCCTCTGGAACGGATAGTGAAGGCGAAATCCGTCGTCTCCAAGTTCGCTCACCTGGGGGTACTGACCTTGGGTGACCTGCTGTGGTACCCGCCGCGACGAACCTATCGATGGGGGGAACTAACCCGGTTTGACTCGCTGACCCCCGGCACGGACGTCACAGTGTTTGCAGTGGTGATGGATTCTCACTTGGGCTGGACCCGCCGCCACGACAAAGCCATGCTCACGGTAACCCTGCAGGACCAGCTGGAAACGGGCGCCCCCGACCAGGGGGGCTTCCGTCCGGACTTGTGGGGTCGGAGAGCCAACTGCCTGACCGTGCGTTTCTTTGCGAAGCATCCAAATGCCTTGAATATGCACGCAAATCGCCTGGAAAAAGGGACTTTAGCGGTTTTTGCCGGGCGGCTTTCGGGCAAGCCGGGCAGCCGAGCCAACGAGGCCTTCCTGGCGCATCCGGAATACCGGGTGCTGGCCGATTATGACCCGGAAGTTGTGAAAACGCTCTCGACCCGGCCCCAGCCGCTCTATCACGCCACCGCGGGTCTGCCCTCGTGGAAAATCGGGAAAATCATTGACTCTCAGCTGCTGATGCTAAATCCCGCGGAGATTCCCGAAGCCGTACCCGACTCGCTGCGCCGCGAGAGGAACCTACCTGATGCCTACACAGCTTTGCTCGGCTTGCACCACCCGGAAACCGATGCCCAATACCAGGCTGCGGCGGATTATCTGCGGTTTCGTGAGGCATTCACGCTGGGGGCAGCTCTAGCGAAAGCCCGCAACCAGATCCAATCACATCCGGCCTGGCCCTTGCCGGTTTCGGGGGACGTTTCCCCGTCGGATTCGGGGGAGCGCGGGGAGCCTGGCGATTTGGTTTCACGAGTCGTGGCGGGGCTGCCTTTCCAGCTCACTGCCGGACAGCGCCAAGTTTGGGACGAAATCGCCGGGGACATTGCCCGCGAAGTCCCGATGAATCGGCTGTTGCAGGGGGAAGTCGGGTCGGGCAAGACCGTGGTGTCGGCTTTGGCGTGTGTCGCCGCGGTACAAAACGGTTTTCAAGCGGCTTTCATGGCTCCCACCGAAGTCCTCGCGCACCAGCATTTTCAGACCCTGAATCGGCTGCTGGGGTCGCTGGCGGATCCTCTGGGTGAGCTATCGGGGTCACAGCCCGGCACGGATTGTGTCCCGCTGCGTTTACTGACCGGGTCGACGCCCGCCCCGGAGAAACGAGAAATTGCCGAGCGGGGTGCGGCCGGTGAGCCGATGCTGGTGGTGGGGACACAGGCTCTACTGACCCAGTCGTTGCAATTTTCTCGCCTCGCTCTGGTTGTAGTCGACGAACAGCACCGTTTTGGGGTGGAACAGCGCGGCGCTCTGCTGGCGAAGGGGGAGCGAGCCCCGCATTTCTTGACGATGACAGCTACCCCGATACCGCGAACCGTCGCCATGACCGTGTTTGGGGACCTGGATGTTTCCGTACTGCGCCAGCTCCCCGCGGGACGTGCCGAGGTTCAGACGTTCTTGGTCAACGAGGCAAATGTGCGGTGGGTCACGCGCGCCTGGAGCCGAGCCGCGGAAGAAATCGAACGGGGAGGGCGAGTTTATGTGCTTTGCCCCAAGATAGCGCCGGATGACTCCGAACAGGACCCCGCCGCCTCCACTGATACTCAAAATCCGCCGGAACCCGGGCGGAAAACGCGAAAAACTGCGGCACAAACCAGCTGGGGCGACGATTTAGCGGGGTTTGGAGAACTCGAAGAGTTAGAGCCCGGCCGTGTCCTGCACACCGTCACCCAGACCGCGGCGCAACTGGCTGCTCTGCCCGTATTTAGGGATATTCCTATCGGAGTGGCACACTCCAACCTGGATTCCGGAGCCAAGCAACAGGCCGTGGCGGACTTTGCCGCGGGCCGCACCCCGCTGCTGGTGTCCACCACGGTTGTGGAAGTCGGCATGGACGTGCCCGAAGCCTCCATGATGATTATTTTAGATGCCGACCGTTACGGAATTTCGCAGCTGCACCAGCTGCGGGGGCGGATTGGGCGCGGTTCCCGCCCCGGCGTTTGCCTCGCCATAGCCCCCCTGGATTTCCCGCCTGTGTCGGAAAACCTGGCGGATTTGATGGCACAAGCTGGGGACGGGACGTTGTCTCCGGCTCTAGCGCGTCTGCTGGCTTTTGCGGCGAGCCGGGACGGATTCGCGCTGGCTGAGGCCGATTTGAGTATCCGGCGAGAGGGCGATGTGCTGGGGCAAAGCCAGTCGGGCCGCCGCTCCCGGCTAAAGGTGCTTTCCCTAGTCAGCGACGTGGAAGTCATCACGGCCGCGAAAGCTGCAGCGGCCGCGGTGGTGGCGAAAGATCCCCAGCTCAGCGAACATCCGGAGCTGGCTCGGCTGGTGTTTGACCTGGGGGAAGGAGCCCAGAATCTCACGAAGTCCTAGGGGAGTACGGTAGGTGTGTTTAAACTTGGTAAAATTCCACCTGTGTATTCATGGTGGCGGCGTCTAGGAGCATTTATCGCGATGCTGACAGTGACGCTGGTGGCACTTCCTCAGGCCAGCGCGATACCTGTCGCTGCCCGCGAGCCGCTTGCTCCCACCGGACTGTGGACGCAGGACGCGAAGACCCCAGCGCCTTCCCCCGATGCTCCCGGCGTGCTGTTCTTGGGGATGAGCGGCCTGAAGCCCAGCGACCTCGATTTACAGGGCAATCAGCTGGGGGAAATGCTGGTTCCGTTTACGTTTTCGGCGCTGAGTACGCGGTCGTTTCGGATTTATACCTGCCCCACCGAAGGGTGGATGCAGCTGCGTGCCAGTGGCGATGTTGCTGACGAAGAAGGGCGCCGACTGGCTAAAACTGTGGGGGCACCGTGCTTGGGAATGAAGCTGGTGAAGAGTAACGGTACGACCGCGAAAACTCCGTTTCAGGTTGGTCCTGCCGCCGCGCCCTTGCCCAAAGCCGCAGCCGTCACCTACGCTCAGTTCAAGGGCCGTACCGAAAATATTACCTGGCCCGCTCACGGGATTTTCGCTCCAGACGCGTGGGCGGTAGGACGGAATGCGGGAATACCGTTGGCGAATCGGCGCGGTCAGGTCGCCCATTGGCAGCCGCTGCCGGTTATCCCTGAAATGGCGCGGATTAACCCTTCTGCACTTGATTCCCTCTATAACGAGCGAACCGGGGCTGGCGCCAGAGCCGCCCTCGATGCCAAAGCGCAACAGCCTGCCTCACCGTTGGGCAAGACTCTGCAGAACCGGATGGTTCTCGAATCCGCGTGGCAAGACCTTCTCGCCGCTGCACCCAGCGATGTTGTGGTGGATTTGGATACGGTTGACACCGCCGTGCTGAACCAGAACACCTACGACACGGCAAAGACCCTGTCCCTACAGCAACTGTCCGCAATTTTGAGCGCTAATCAGGGGGCGGCGCACCCTCGGCCGGTGATTATCGCTTCGTTGGGTGATTTTGAAGGGGCTCGGTCCCTGCAGCTGTTGGCGGCCCAGACTCCGGGGTTAGCGCTGACGGGTGGTAAACCGGCCGCAGCTTCCGGGGATGAAATTGCTGGCATCACGGGCGTGCTCTACACTTCCACGACACGTGCCGCCGGTTTAGCCACCATTGCCGACGTGCGCGGTTTAGTTCTTAATGCGCGCACCTACCTGAACCCGAAACTCGTCCCTCCGGCGAATATCACCCTTCCGGAACTAAGCGTTACCCCGGTCGCTAGCGTCGCCGAGGCCTGTTCTCTGATCACCGAGCAGCAACGTCACGCTACCTCCGCCCTGCGCGCCAACTCGCCGTGGTATCAGGTCTTTCACCTGTTTTCATACCTGGCTATCGGGGCGCTGCTAATCTGGGCTTTCGCGTCGCGAGGCTCTCGGCGTTTGGCGAACAGTTGGTGGGTGGTACGACTCCTGGGCCTCATCGCTTTTGCGATGCTACCCGCGGCGCTGATTCTGAACTGGATTCCGTGGTGGAATTTGCCTGTGGTTGACTCGGAGGTCGGAGCAATCAGGGTCGCTCTAGCCTTGACCGCGGTAATCGCGGCGGTTTTGGTGGCTTCCCTATGGCGCAGCTCTCACGCGGTGGCCATCCTGGCGGGGATTTCATGTTTCATTTTGGCCTTGGACATCATCTTGGGTTCAGCCCATCAACGCAACGGATTCATGGGTTCCTTGGTGCTCAGTTCGCGGCGTTACTACGGTATCTCTAACCGCACCTACATCATCCTCATTGCCGGGGCTTTGCTGGCTTTGCTGCCGGTTTTGCAACGTTTCTGGGGCCAGCGCCGGGCCGCATGGATTACCGCGGGGCTCGGTGCCGCTGTTCTCTTGGCCGATGCTTTGCCCCGTTGGGGTGCGGATTTTGGGGGTCCTCCGGGAATTATCTTGGCTTTCGGCATTGTCGCCCTAATGGCGTCAGGAGTGCGCCCGCGCTGGTGGCACGCCGGTGCTTGGGTAGTGCTCACACTGGCGGTGATGGGGACTATCGGCTGGTTCTCCCGCGGTTCAGACAGTCATATCGGGAACTTTTGGTCCAATCTGGGCAGCAGCGAAAGTCAGGAGTTGATTGCCGGGAAAGTCCGTGACGTGCTGCGTTCCTTTGTGAACAACCTTGGGGTCGTCATACTTTTGGTGCTGGTAGTAGCGGCGCTAGTGGCGGCTTTGGTGATTGTGAAACGTCGCCAGGTGTCCTGGCCGCGATGGGCGTCCTCCTGGGATCAGCTCACCGACCTGCCTGCCCTGCGCGTGGTGGCTTTAGGTATTTTGCTGGGCATGGCGGTGGCGGTACCCATCAACGATTCCGGGGTAATGATTGTGAAAGAAGCTATCTATCTGGTTCTGCCAGCCCTTGGTGCCTTCATCGCGCAGCATGCCGCCCAACTCAACCTCAGTCCTGAGCCTGTTGCAAATAAGTGACCAGGGTATCGCCGTAGCTCTTAGCGGCGTAGGCTTGCAGCCCCGAAGGAATCTCAGGAGCGGGAAACTTTTTCGACGTCTCTATAACCATGACGCCCTCCGGGCTGAGGTGTGCGGTCAGACCTGCCAGAATCTCTGATAGCACATAAGGCGCCAAAGCGTAGGGGGGGTCTAAGAAAATCAGGTCAAAGCAATCCGCGTGTTTTAGTTCGGAAACAAACTTGGCGGCGTCTTTCACCAGGACACGGGCGCGGTCCCAGTAGTGCAGGGCATCTATGTTCGCACGCAACACTTTTGCTGCCGACCCGGCGGCATCTACAAACACCGCGCTAGACCCGCCGCGGGATAGCGCCTCCAAACCGAGGGCTCCTGAGCCAGCGAACAAATCCAAAACCATGGCACCTTGTGGGAACCCCGAACAAAGCAGGTGAGAGAACATCGCTTCGCGCACCCGCTCCGAAGTGGGACGGGTCCCCGACTTCGGCACATTCAGGCGCAAGCCCCCTTTTTCGCCAGCAACAATTCGTGTCACATACGACAGCCTAGCCGAATTGCCGGTAATCTGGATACGTGACTCAAGCGCTTTGCCCCGGAACTTTTGACCCATTCACCTATGGGCACCTCGATATGGTGCGCCAATGCTTGACCTTTGCCGACGTCGTGGTGATTGGAATTGCCCAGAATTCAAAGAAAACCCCGCTGCTTTCGCTACCGAAACGTATCGAACTGGCCCAGACCACTATCCGGGAAGCGAAACTCGATACCCGCGTCAACGTGGAAATTGTGGATGGATTGTTAGCTGATTTCTGTAAAGAACATCATATTGACGTCATTGCGAAAGGGCTGCGCACTTCCCAGGACTTTGATTACGAAAATCCGATGAGTCAGATGAATCGCCAGATTGGGGCTCCGCCGACTGTGTTTGTGGGCTGCAAACCGGCGTTGATTCACGTCTCAAGTTCTATGGTTAAGGAAGTTGCCAGTTACGGAGCCGATGTCTATTCGATGGTCTGTGCCGACACCGCGCAGGCTCTGTATGAGGCGTACCAAGTCAGACCCCCAAACCGGGATAATAATGTCATAGCAGCCCGTTTCGACAAGTACAACAGCTAGGGAGAAAAATGAGCGAGGAAAACAGGGAAGACCAAATAATGGAATCGGCGGATTTGCCTACCACTGCTGAGGACAGCTCAGATGAATCCGATGTCGGGCAGGACAACTCTGAGACCACCGGTTCGAATTCTGACTCAACAGAGCCGAGCGACACCGGCGAAGCGGAGTTTGTGGAACCCGAAGCCCTAACTTCAGAGCAAATGGTGGCTGCGCTGAACGCTCAGGATTACAAAGGCTCGGAGCTGATGGATGTATTAGCCCAGATGGAAGCGTTAATCTCGCAGGCTCGCTCCCTGCCGATGAGCTCGTCCGTGCTGGTCAATAAGGCCCAAGCTCTTTCCCTGCTGGAATCAGCGCGCGAGGCGATGCCGACTGATATCCGCATCGCGAACCAGATTGTGGCCGGAGCCAATGCGGTCATCGCCCGCGCCCAAGAGGAGGCTGAGACAGCCTTGGCACAAGCCAATTCCACTTCTGAACGTATCCAAGCCGACGCCCACGCCCGAGCCGACGAACTGGTCAACCAAGAACGCATCGTCGTCATGGCCAAGGAACGTGCCGAGATGATTATTGAAACTGCGACCCGTCAGGCGACCGACCTGGCTGCGGGAGCCGACCGCTATTGCGAGGAAAAGCTAACAGAGCTGGAAGGAACCTTGGACAAGCTAAAGGAACAGTCTGCGGCAGGGCGGCGAGTCTTGAGCGAACGTGCCCGGTTTAACCCCGACGATTTGCCCCAGCCGGAGTCGGAAAACCCGGAGGCCAAACATGACTAGCAATGCCAAAGCGCATGGTGCCGGAAAGAAATCTGCTCGGTCAGACAACCGGGAGGCTGGATCTGACTATCTCATCGGCTTAACCTCCCTGCCGGGTAATCCCGGAAAGACACTCGAACTGCACGATTACCTGTTGCCGTTGCCTGACACCTGGACAAACGGGGTCGTAACTCCGCGGGAGTCCGAAGGCCGTTTCGAGGTCAGTTTGCAGTCCTTGCACGAGGGGATTTTGGTCACCTTGCGGGGCACGGTACCGACTGATGCTCAATGTTCGCGCTGTTTAGACCCGGTTCCAGGGACGGTAGAAGTCAACGAAACCCAGATGTTTTTCTATCCCGGCGCGCGCGAAGCGGCCCGCCAGGAAGGGGACGAAGAATGGGAGGACATCCTCGAGGTGAGCGCCGAGGACGAGGTCGACCTCGAGCCGGTGCTACGAGACGCCCTGGTGCTGGGCATGGAGACTTTGCCGCTGTGCCGGCCCGACTGCCAGGGATTGTGCCCGGATTGTGGGGAAAAGTTTGCGGATTTGCCCCCCGAGCATCATCACGAAGTCTTGGACCCGCGTTGGGCCGCGTTGGGGGATTTAGCCAATGAGCTGCGCGCCCAGGAAGCCGGAGGGGACGACGCCTCGTGAACCAATCCCCACAAAACACAGACGACACCGGCGAACCGGGCCAGCCCAAAGCTACCTTGGAACGTTTACTTGCGGACTGGGGACAACCGGTCGATAAGGAACTCTTGGTGGTCGCGATGACGCACCGGTCTTTTGCCCACGAACACGGGAAGACCGGCTCGACTGGCACGAATGAAAGGCTGGAATTCCTGGGGGACGCGGTGTTACAAATCGTGGTCACCGAGTACCTGTTCCGTAACTTTCCCGATGTTCCCGAGGGTGAGTTGGCCCCAATGCGCGCCGCCACCGTCAGCCAAACCCCGCTGGCAGAAGTCGCGAGACGGCTGCACCTGGGCGATTACATCCTGCTGGGAATCGGCGAGGACCGTCAGGGCGGCCGGGAAAAGGACTCCATTCTGTCCGACACGTTAGAGGCCCTCATCGGCGCGTCCTACCTCACGTCAGGCCTGGAATCGACACGGGTCACCATAGAGCGTCACCTGAGGCGACACTTGCGCAACGCGCCGCGCCGGGCGGTCGGCATGGACTGGAAGACCCATCTCAGCGAGTTTGCGGCCGCCAACTCGCTGGGCGAACCGGAATATGTGGTGCAGGGCAGTGGGCCGGATCATGCCCGCGTGTTCAGGGCAGAAATCCGGTTGGATGGTGAGGTCCTGGGTGAAGGTCAAGGCACTTCCAAGAAATCCGCCGAACACAGCGCTGCCGAGGCTGCTTTCGAGGCGCTACAAGACCGTTTCGGGGATCAGGTGGCTGATGCCTGAGCTTCCCGAAGTGGAAACGATTCGCCGGAATCTGGAACAAACCGTGGTGGGAGCGCGGGTCCTGAGCATCAGCGACCCGACCCATGAGCGTACCTTGCGCAATCAGCAGGGGGGAATCGCCGCGTTACGTGCGGGACTGGAGGGAATGCGTCTGAGCGCAGCAGTCCGGCGCGGAAAGTTTTTGTGGTTTCCCCTAGCGGGGGATGTCACAAGTGCAGAAGGCTCGCTTGCCCTCGTGATGCACCTGGGCATGTCGGGCCAGCTGCGCGTCGAATCCGGAGATGCGGCTCTGCACCGTGCCGGTTCAGCCCCGCCACCGCCAGATCGACAAAGCCTCGGGGAGGCTCGTCCCTTCGCCCATGAGCGCCTTCGTTTCACCCTCGACAACGGGAAAGACCTGGTGTTTTGCGACCAACGCACCTTTGGACACGTCGAACTCAGACCGCTGCGGCCCACAGCGGACGGTGCGCCCGGAGGGATGGGGGCACTGGAGCCGCTGCTGCCGCAGGGCGTGGAACATATTGCCCGCGATGTGCTGGACTCATGCCGCGACACGACGAAATTCGTGGAAAAAACCAGCTGTAGCGCCAGAGCGATAAAAACCAAGCTATTAGATCAGAGCATTGTCTCCGGTATCGGCAATATTTATGCAGATGAGGGCTTGTTTGCTGCCCGGATACATCCCGCTGCCCCCGGCCGGTCACTCAGTGAGAGGAAACTACGGAAATTACTGAGTGCCGTGGCGGAGGTGATGGAGCACGCTTTAGATTTCGGCGGTACTTCATTTGACCGCCTGTACGTGAATTCTTGGGGTAACCCGGGTGAATTCGCGAAAGAGTTGCAGGTTTACGGTCGTGGCGGTCTAAGTTGCCGCTGCTGCGGGACCCGGCTCGATAAGATGATTATTGACGGCCGCTCCAGCGTGTTTTGCCCACGTTGCCAGCGAAAGCGTTAGGAAGGACCAAAGATGACTGAGCAGTCGGAGATTCGTGTCATGATTGTTGACGACCACGAGATTGTTCGCCGTGGAATCGCCGAGCTTGTCGATAGAGCAGCGGACTTGCGAGTCGTCGCCGAAGCCGGTTCGGTTGCCGAAGCCCTGTCGAGGGCCGAGTTGGCCAACCCGAACGTGGTTTTGGTGGACTTGCAGCTGCCCGACGGCACCGGCATCGATTTGATTCGTCAGCTACGAGTAATGACGCCAAACGCCCGCATGGTGGTGCTGACCTCCTTTGACGATGATGAGGCGCTGGCGGAATCCCTGGAAGTGGGGGCGGCGGCTTATCTGTTGAAAACCGTCGCCGGGGTGGAAATTACGAACGTCATCAAGGCCGTGGCGGCGGGGAGGACCCTGCTCGATGAGCGTACCGTGACCCGCACCAGCGCAAACCGCAGCGACCCTACCGAACACTTGACCCCTACTGAAAAGAAAATCCTGGGATTAATCGGCGATGGCCTATCTAACCGGGAAATTGGGGATGCCCTAGGCGTGGCCGAAAAAACCGTGAAAAACCACATTACGGCACTGCTGTCGAAAATGGGGCTGCAGCGGCGCACCCAAGTGGCGGCGTGGGTCGCATCCCAGCGTTCCGCCGAGTGGCGCAAGAACTCTCCGCGTCCGGAACTGTGAGCCCGGCAGGCAACCGGCAGCAAAATCCCGAAATTAACTAAGCGGAATACACCACGTCAAAAGGGTTCCGCTGGTGCCGTCGGGGCGTTTACCGATGCGCATCATCCCCAGGTGAATCGTGGCGCG
>NZ_CABTWO010000010.1 GCF_902488535.1 uncultured Mobiluncus sp. | reverse complement strand
CGCCCTTACAAGAAGAACGACCAGGCACATGTGGAATCTAAAAACAACCATGTAGTGCGTAAATACGGCTTCCACTACCGTTATGACACACCCGAAGAATTGAAAGCCCTACTCACCCAAGGCATCAAAACCTGCAGCGCCTAACCCCAACTTCGCGCTCAAAATGACATGAGGCACCACGCGCCCTGTCTCTCAAAAAGACGCAAAAGTAACAGAAAAATCCGGCCGGGGCTAGCCCACTTGGGCGAGCAGCCGCGATTCTGAGGGCACTTCCGGGGCGTCGGGGACGTAGAAAGCGGCGCGGATACGCGCGCCAACCTGTGCGGTGCACCCGACGAATAGGTATTCCAGATTCCGCAGGTGGGTGACTTTACCGACCTTGGTTCCCTCCGGGTTATAGATGCCGATTTGGGCACCCACGTAGCGTTTATAGTCAAAAGCCAGCGCTACGCAGTCCTCAAAACCAGCCGCCACCGCGTCAAACAGGGTGTCAAAATCAATCCAAGATTCATTGTTATAAGACAGCACCAGCGTGTCCGTGTCTACCTGTGCAATCAGGCTTTGCAAAGCCTGGGGCATTTCGCGTTTCCGGTTATACGCCGAATGCGTGGCGGAATCCCGGGCGTCCACCCGCTTTTGCGCCACGCCGTAAGCCTCGGGGCAATCCCAGCGGATCAGCGTCTCCCAAATGTGATAGTTCGTAAAGTAACGATGCTGGTTATAGGGCGGATCGAGGTAAACCAGGTCAAAACGTGGGGTCGCGGGGTCGGCGATGAGTGCGTTCGTGTCGCGTTGGTAGGTGGTGCCCGTACCCTCCAAAAGCTCGGGCATCCGCAGTTCCAGGTCATTGTACGCGCGCGGAGCCCACTGTTTCAGGTACGCCATCTGCAGTCCGGTCGTGGAATCTACCCGGTCTGCCGCCTCCATCAGCGAAGTCAGCAGGATAGGGTAGCGGGGGTCAGCGGCAAATTCTGTCTCAATTCGATTGCGGATAGCGTCAATGCGCGACCCGTTTTTTGGTTGGAAGAACCGAGACTTTTCACAAAACGTTTCCGTGAAGTAGCCCGGCTCGCCTGGGGTAGCTTCTAGATCGCACAAGAGAGCTCGTAGCTCGCGGTCGTTTATCTGACGTTTGTCGGTGGCGATATAGCAGTCCGCGAGTACCCTCGAATAACTGGCCACATCGTTGGCAGCGGTGGCAATACCGAGGGCCTTGAAAGCCTGGGCGACCCGGGTCGTTCCGGTAAACGCGTCAAGGGCGGTGCGTGCACCCGACAGGTCCGCAATCTGTGCCAACGCCGGCACCAAAGTGCGTTTTGAACCTAGGTACTTAATCACACGTGCTCCCTCTTTTCCTCGAGATTAACATGAGGAAACGGGAAAAACCGCGCAGGCACACGGAAAAACGGGAAATCGAGACTTGTGACCAGGAAAAATGAAACTACATACCGCCGGTGTAGCCGAGCTGACCCCAGGCGTAATACAGCCCAATCGCCGCTGAAATCGAGAGATTCAGGGAACGGCGCCCTTCCAGCATGGGGATCCGAACTCGACTGGTGACACGCGGGTCATCCATCACTTCAACCGGCAGACCGGTATCTTCGGGTCCAAACATGAGGCCGTCCCCATCCTGAAAGCGAATCTGGGGCAGCAGGATGTCAGTGTGGCCGGTAAAGGCATAAAGTTTTCCGGGCACGTGCGCTAAGCAGTCGTCCAAATTGGGGTGGCGTTCCAGGTGCGCCAGGTCGTGATAGTCCAGTCCCGCACGCTTCAACTTGGTGTCGTTATCCAGGTCAAACACGGTCGGTTCGACCACGTGCAGGGTAGCGCCGGTGCAGGCGGCCAGACGAATAGCGGCACCGGTGTTTCCGGCGATGCGAGGTTGAAAGAAAATCACGTGCAACATAACGTCCCTATTCTAGGGAGGTTTTTCGGTGCAACGGAAAATCCGCGGCGGAAACCTGTAAAATGGACAGAATGGCTTACGAAATGGATTGGCGCGCGGGGCTCGGCAGTTTGCTCAATGCTGGCGAGGTTGATGTTACGAACCAGCCTATGGCCATCCAGATAGAGGGAGAAACCTTAGTTCCCCTGCGTATCAACCCGGCCGGAGAGTGGTCAGAAAAGCGCGCCACTTGGCGTGACCTGACCTCGCGCTGGGCCTCGGTCACCAAGGGACTGAACGCGACCCAGCTCGCCGCGATGCGCCACCTTTTTGAACACAGTGCCCGGGCGCAGCTCGTGAAATTAAGCCACCTGGACCCCACCGGTCTGGACCTCCTGGAAAAGTGCATCACCAGCGGAGTCAGCGTGTTTGCTGACACTTCACGCACCACCGTGTTGCGTCCCGCGGAGCCCGGCCCCCAAACTGTATTGGTCATCACACAGCACGAGGACGGCTCGTTGACGGTGGCGGCCGGTGCCGAAGCTGCGGTGGCAGCCGGTGCCGAAACTGCGGTGGCTGGCGTGCCTTCAGAAGCGCCCGAAACGACCGAGGCGGTCTGCCGGTCTCTCGGGCCGCGACTGGAAGCCTTGCGCGGGCGTTTCGTGGCGTGCGCCGGCTTAAAAGCGGGAGTGAACGAGGAACTAAACACGCTGGCCGCAGTGCAAGCTCGATGGGAAATCCCGGCTACGCAAGCCAACGAATTTTGGGCCAACTATGCTAAACGCCTGGGGGAGTTGGGCGTGCTGTCTCACGAATCCATGAATCTGACCCAGGAACACGTTTTTGGTCCTCCCCAGTTGTGCGGATTGCTGCGACTGAACGAAATGAACCCGAAACTGGTCGAAATCCGCTGGACCGTGCGCCGTCGCTCGGCCAGCGCTGCAGTGGAAGTGGCCTTGGACCCCAACACCCCTGATCCGGAAATTCAGGCTGCTATGCAGGGCGTCGGCTCCCTGGGGGGATGGAATGAATCCGAAATTCAGACGTTCTTTACGAAAAAATTTCCCATTTTTGAGTTGGATCGGATTCGCGAGTTCATGAACACCATAAACGTCTCCGAACGCGCCGAAGTCAAAATTTCCCCAGAACTGCAACACATTCAGATTTTTTCTAACGGTCCGGTACTCGATTTGCGGATTGACCAGGCGCTTTCACCCGCTCAAGGGACGCCCCGGTCAGACGACACCGCCCCGGACTTCGAGGCAGATCTCGGTGAACTGCCCGAAGGCGAGCCGCGTGGCTGGGGGCTGCGTTACGGGCTGGACCTGGGGTTGCGCCTGGGGCAGGAAGACTTGGACACGAAAGAGTTTCTGGCGGCTCTGGGGCGAGTGGAGCGCTGGTGGCAAACTCCCGAAGGCAACTGGGTGGATTTGTATGCGGCGAAAAATCAACAGCTGAAACGCCTGATTCGCGAGTTCACCGATTTGGGACTCAACGATTTTTCCGGCAGCGCGGATTTTACAGTCGGAATTTCCAATTTCGGGCTGGTTTCAGCGCTGGATGCGCTGGCCGCGACGCGCCAGTTTTCCGGCGATTGGGAACATGCCGTCAACAGATTGGTTGATCCGCCCGAAGCTTCGACTCCCACGTTGGCACAAGGCACTTGGCGCGGCTATCAAGAGGACGGTTTTCGTTGGATGACGGCTCGGGCCGAGGCCGGTTTAGGCGGTATCTTGGCTGATGACATGGGCTTGGGCAAGACTATGCAGATGCTGGCGGTCATTGCCGGGCAAAAGCACCAGTTGGCGGATAGTCCCGCGGACTGTGCTGCGGTGTTCGTGGTGGTACCGGCCAGTTTGATTGGGACGTGGGAGGAGCAGGCCTCGCGGTGGTTCCCGAATTTGCGGGTGTACACCCAAAGGACGAGCGTGGGCAAAGCCGCTGCGGACTGTCAGCGGGTGGCTCGCGAGGTCCAACAGGCCGACCTGGTGCTGACTACCTATACGTTGACGCGGATGGACATAGATTTTTGGCAAACTCAGAGTTTTTCAGGTTTGGTTTTCGACGAAGCCCAGTTTGTGAAAAACCCTTCCACCGCCACCCATAAAGCTCTGGTGCGTCTGCGCGCGAAGTGGGCTTTTGCCCTGACCGGCACCCCCATCGAAAACACCGCTACTGACTTGTGGTCGATTATGTCTCTGACCGTTCCCACGGTGCTGCCCAGTCTGCCGGTATTCACGCGACGCTTCGCCGCCGAGACGCTCAGCGATCGCAGCGAGGCGGCCGCCGAGCTCTCCGATCGGGTGGCGCCGTTTTTGCTGCGCCGCACCAAAGACAGCGTCGCTCAGGAGCTGCCCGAAAAAATCGAACAGATTGTCTCTATCGATCTGGAGCCGGTGCAGCGCACCTGGTACGCCAAATATTTGACGGCGGCCCGAGCCCAGGCGGCGGACGCTAACTCTCCTCGGATCAACATCCTCACGGCGCTGACCCGCCTGCGTCAGCTCGCTTTGAGCGCTAAGCTCATCGACCATCACGCGCACGAGGACGGGGCGAAAGTCACGTATCTGTTGCAAACGTTGGAGGGGTTGCGCGACGATAGCAGCTCGAAGTCCCGGCAGCGCCACCAGGCGCTGGTGTTTTCCCAGTTCACTTCTTTCTTGGCGATACTGCGGGAAAAACTGGACGAGGCGGGGATTGATTACGCCTATCTGGACGGCACCAGTCGGGACCGCGACCGTCAGGTGGCACGGTTCCAAAACGGGGAAGTCGATGTATTCCTGATTTCGTTGAAGGCTGGTGGGTTTGGCTTGAACCTCACTGAGGCGGATTACGTGTTCCTCACCGACCCGTGGTGGAATCCGGCGGTGGAGGCTCAGGCTGTCGACCGGGCGCATCGGCTAGGGCAAAAAAGGTTCGTCAACGTCTATCGGCTGGTCGCTGCCGACACCATTGAACAGCGCGTCTTGGAGCTGCAAGAAAAGAAACGCGACCTCATCGGGGCGGTACTCTCCGGTCAAGAAAACCGCGAAGTTTCCGCGGGAATCACCCTTGACCAGCTGCGCAGCCTTTTGAGCTGAGGATTGGCCAGCAGCTCCGAGGGCGGTGCGGCGTAAATTTTCCCCAAATTCAGGCGCTGTCTAGGCGGGCGTGAAAGAATGAGACCGTGAACGATGACATTGTTGAAGGGCGTAATTATTTCAAACGCGCCGCCGTGCGGGCGAAGTCCCTGGTTCGCGGTGATCCGTTAGTGGGTTCGGGTCTAATCGTGATTGGGGTGTACTCGGGCAACGCTGAGGTCTCAGAAGTCATGCGGGGGTCGGCTAAAACGGTTCGTTTCATGCGACCTGACGGCACTCTCTCTGCCGAGGCGGCCACTGATCCGGCTCAGATAGGTATCAAGCTGGCCAGCGGTTACGTCCTGGTGAAAGCCAGCGCGACTGGCAAAGACGATGTGGATGAAAATGCCTTTTTCCTGACCCCGACCGCTTCTATGGTCGAGATTTGGCAGTTCGCCGAAGCTGATTGAGCTTCGTTTCGTTTGCGGGGCCGGCAATCCTCGGGTTTTGCGCCCAGTTTCGCCCCGGTCTGGTGTCGTTGCAGACTTCGTTTTGAGAATGTCGCCTAAACCCGCTAAATTTGATTTGCCTTTAGCACCAGCGAGGGTGGCGGAATGGTAGACGCGCAAGCTTGAGGTGCTTGTGACCAATTGCGGTCGTGAGGGTTCAAGTCCCTTTCCTCGCACAAGACCCGGAAAATCCGGGTCTTTGTCGTATTTCGTTCGGGAGGATTCATGGCTGAAACACCTTTCGTTCACGGAATCGCTAAATCTGTTTCCACCAGCGCCGTCGAGGGGGAAATCGGTGCACATCGGCCCTTTCCGGTGCATGGCACCAAACTGACCTTGGATGTGCCGCGGGCTGCGGACGCCCCTGAAGTTGCGGCCGCTTGCCAAGATCCTGAAATCCAGCGTTTTACGACGGTTCCGGTGCCTTTCGGCCCGGAACACGCGGACAATTTTATAAACGAACTTTGCCCCCGGTTATGGGACGAAGGGGGAGCCAGCTGGATTATCCGCGCTTTTGAATCCCAAACTCCCCACGTGGCGGGCACGATTTCTTTGCGGGTCGGCTTGGAAAAAACCACCAATGTTGGGTACTGGATAGCGCCCGAGTGGCGGGGGCGTGGGCTGATGCAAGAGTCCCTGCAACTGGCGGTTACCACCGCGTTCAACCTGTTGGGTTTCCAATGCGTGACCTTGGAAGCACACCCGGATAACCTGGCCTCTATCCGCGTCGCCTGGCGTTGTGGATTCCGTTTTGGCGGCATCTTGCGCGGCATTGGCTTGCACCATGGGCAGCGCGAAGACCGTGCCGTGGCGACGCTGTTGCCGGGGGACCCGCTGGAACCGGCGACCTCGTGGAACGACCTTATGAAACAGTTACAGCAAGGTAACCGGGGAAACGCCTCGGACCAGGAAAGAAGTACAAAAGATGAGTGAAACAACACTGCCAGCCCCCGACCCGCGCGATCCCGAAGCCCTGGTGCGGCAATTTCATCAGGTGTACGGTCTGCCGGTGGTGACTACCGGGCCAAACATTGAAAATGAGCGGATGCATATGCGCTTGTCGCTGATTTTGGAAGAAACTTCCGAGTTGGTGCGCGCGCTGTACGGTCAGAAAGCCTATGCGGCGCTGCGCGGGGTCATGGACGGAATCAGCGAGCTCGACGAGGGCGCTCGCGATACTGTCGAAGTCGCCGATGCTTTGGCGGATTTGACGTATGTCGTCTACGGCATGGCCCTGGAGGCGGGCATCAACCTGCCGGCAGTGTTGCAGGAAGTTCAGGCATCCAATATGTCGAAGCTGGGACCGGACGGGAAACCGATTTATCGCGAAGACGGCAAAGTTTTGAAAGGTGAGGGATTTTTCCCCCCGAATATCGCCCGAGCCTTGCAGGTCCCGCTGGCCGCGGAACTATAAACACGCCCACGTCTGGCGGGCAGAAATATCTGACGCGAAACCGGTGCACTAGCGGGCTATTAGGTTAGGATTAAGACGTTTTGTTTGAAAATTATCTATCCTAGGGCAGCCGAAGCGGGAGGCAGTGTGGTTCGAGTTACTGTAGTCGGCGGCGGATACGGGGGAATCACCGTGGCCGGCGGTTTGGACGATGTCGCCGAAGTGACTTTGGTGGAACAAAAAGACCAGTTCGTGCATCACGCGGCGGCTTTGCGCGCCGCGGTCGATGATATTTGGACCCACACCATTTTCATGCCCTATTCGCGCCTGTTAAAGCATGGCCGGGTCGTGCACGGGGAAGCGACCCGCGTCGAGGGAACCACCGTTCACCTGGCAAATCATGACCCTATTGAAGCGGACTACCTAGTTTTGGCCACCGGAACGACCTACCCTTATCCGGCGAAACACAATATCCCGACGGCCTCGTTGGCGAAACGCCGTCTGGAGGAAACCCGGAATAATTTGTCGCAAGCAAAGCGGGTTATGTTGGTCGGTGCGGGTACTGTCGCTATCGAATTCGCCGGCGAGCTGTTCACGAACTTCCCCGATATGGAAATTATTATGGTGGACCGTTCCCCGCATATTTTGGGGTCCAACGAATATGCCGAAGACCTGCGCAGCGTTTTGACCGCGGAGTTGCAGCAGGCCGGAGTGCAGTTGGTTTTGGGTGCTCCTTTGGCTTACCTGCCGCCGACCGATATTGGTGAGCTGGCGCCTTTCCACGTCGAGACCCAGGCCGGAGTAGGAATAGACGCGGATATGTGGTTCCTGTGCTACGGCGCCCAAACGGCTTCGGGCTATCTGCGGGCGAACTACGGTGATTCCCTCAACAGTGAGGGACAGGTCACGGTGGATGAGTACCTGCGGGTCAAGGGCCAGAATCACGTTTACGCAGTTGGTGACATTACCGATGTTCACGAGTCTAAACGGGCTGACGCCGCCCGGGCGCACGCGCGGGTAGTCGTGGCAAATATCAAAGCGGAAATCGCCGGGCAACCTCCTTCCACCACCTATACCCCCGGCAAGATGTGGATTGTCCTCCCTCTTGGTGTCGAGGGGGGAGCGTCCCAGTTGAACGGTCCCAACGGAGAATCACAAATCGTGGGTCCCGATGAAACTTCGGAAATCAAAGGCACTGACCTGATGGTGACCATGGTCAGAGGTCAGCTGCACCTGCCTTAGTTTGTTTTGGTTCCCCCAACCGAGTCGGATGCTGCTGGCGGGTTCGCACCAGGGCGATTCAGAAGTGTTGTCGGTTAGCTCGCGTTGATGGGGTGAGCTTGCTGGTTTCGTGAAAATTCCCCTGCAAGCTTGGGTCATGCCGATTAGAATTGAGCTTATGAAAGATCCTCGTACGGAGTTAGATAATTTGATTGCCGCATTGCAGCGGCATCTGGAAGTGGCGTCTGCGGCGGACAGTGATTTGGACGATTCGCCGGTTCTGAGCGACGCCGAAGAAAAACTTCGCGACGCTTTCTTTACCTATGACGATGCGCTGTTTACCGCCACCGGGGTTGAACTGCCTTTCGACATACTGGAAGACGACGACGAGGACTACGGCGATGATGACGACGACGAAGACCTCATCGATGACCTCGACGATGATGACGATGACGACGATTATCTCGACGAAGGCGATTTAGAGAACTTCGACCTGCACGACGAGGACGACTAATTTCGTCTGTCCCGGCGTCACTTCTGATGGGTCACGCCGTGGGAGTCGAGCACAAACCCTTATGCCACCGGCAATCGCGGGTCGGAAACCTCATCTAAGGCCGTCATGACTTGACGCGGCACTTTCGTGCCTAACGCCCCCAAGATTTGGTGGAACTGTTCGGCACTGCGCGCCCCCACGATAGCGCTGGACACACCGGGCTTTTGCAGAGCCCAGGCAAGCGAAACCGCCAGCGGGGAAACTTCCAGACCCTGAGCCGCGGTCGCCACCGATTCCACAATGCTGCGGTAACGTCCTTGCAGGTAGGGCTGCACAAAACCCTGCAGGTGAAGGGAGGCGGCACGGGAATCCGGCGGCACCGAGTTGCGATATTTCCCGGTCAAAACCCCGCGTCCCAGCGCCGACCACCCCAAAAATCCGAATCCGAGCGATTGGGCGGCGGGCAAAACTTCGGCTTCAGCCTGCCGGTTTAACAGGGAGTACTCATTTTCTACCGCCGCCAAACCCGGCACGTTGACGGTGCCTTCCCGCAGGCGCGCCGCCGCGTAAGCACACTGCCAGCCCGCATGATTAGACAACCCTACGAACCGTGCTTTTCCAGTCGACCACGCCGACCACAACGCGCCCAGCACCAGGTCAAAGTCCGTGTGCGGATCGGGGACCTGAATCAGCCACAAGTCCACGTAATCGGTGCCCAGGTTCGCCAAGGTGCGGTCCAAGCTGCTCAACAGATTATGGCGCGAGGCATCCACAAAAGATTCATCGTGACGCCGCGAAACCCCCGCTTTTGAGACGATAACCAAATCCTCACGGGTCACAGCGGACAAGGCCGCGTTGGCGGCATCCATTGCGGATGAACTGGAGTGCCCCAACAGGCGACCCAGCACCTGTTCAGCCTGGCCGTCTCCGTAAGTCGGGGACGTATCGACCAAGTTCCCTCCGGCCTCGACAAAAGCCTCCAGTTGAGCGGCCGCTTCGGATTCTAAAGTGTCCCGACCCCAAGTCAGGGTTCCCAGTCCCAAGGCTGAAACCCGCATCCCGGTATTTCCCAGACGACGCATTTCCATGGTTTCCAGCCTAACCGAGGAAGTGCCCGGAACTACCTAGCCCGCGGCGGCAGGACCGATTTCCGAAATTTTTTCCAGCATCGCCGGGTCAACGTTGGGTGGCGTGCCGCCAAAAGCGGGACACAGGTTTTGAAAGTAGCACCAGTCGCAGAGTCGGGATTGCCGGGTTTCAAAACGTTGCGCCTGCAGGTGAGCGGCTATGTCAAGCCACAAGTCGTTGAGTTCAGTTTCGAATTCGCTCACGTCGGTGTCGGTGGGGTCAAAGGTTAAGACCTGGGGGCTGCCTCCCAAAAACAGCAGCTGGGTACGTTTGGGAGTGACCTGATACTGTTCCCGATACAGCAGGGCATACATCCGCATCTGAAAGACATATTCCCCGGTAAAGCGCATATCGGGAGCCTTGCCGGTCTTGTAATCAATGATGCGCACGTCCCCGTTGTCCGCGCGCTCCACCCGGTCAATGAAACCGCGCAGCCTTAAACCGCTGGATAATACCGTTTCCACCCCCAGCTCCCGACCGCTGGGGTGCAGCCGACGCGGATCTTCGAGGGAAAAATAGGCATCAATAAGCTGTCGGGCCGCGGCTTTCAATTCCTCCTCGGATGTCTGGGCCAGTATTTCGGACAGTTTGTAGGCTCCGTCCGTGACTTTTTCCCAAGCGCTGTCCACGGTTTCGCGTACCGTGGGGGCTTGGCGGTCGGCGGGCGGCAAATCGAACATGTCCTCCAGTACCTTATGCACCAAACTACCGCGCAGGGCGGCGGGACTTTGTGGCTCTGGAAGTCTATCGACATATTTGAAACGCCACTTCAGAGGGCATTGTTGAAACTGTTTCGCCGAAGATGCCGAGAGCGCCGGGGGACGAGAGGCCTGGGTAGGAACTGACTCACTCATGCTTTCAGGCTAATAGTCTGGCCGTCAAAAATCCTCCCGTTTACGAACCGATTGTGACTAGGTGAAAAACCATAGGTTAAGATAAGGTCTATGGCTCAATCTCAAGAAAAACCATGCGTCCCCGGCGGTCCAGCGCGTCGCCGCGGCCCTTTTCGCAGTGGAGAGTGGGTTCAGCTGACCGATGAAAAAGGCCGGGTGCATACGACCCTGCTGCGTGAAGACGGCTATTTCCAGTGCCATCAAGGAGCCCTGCATCACCGGACAATCATCGGGAAACCGGAGGGCACAATTGTTCCCGCGGAGCGCGGCGAACACCGGTTTACCGCCCTGCGTCCCCTGCTGGTTGATTATCATTTGTCCATGCCGCGCGGGGCGCAAATCCTCTATCCGAAAGATGCCGCGCAAATTGTGATGGAAGGCGATATTTTCCCCGGCGCGAATGTGGTGGAAGCCGGGGCTGGCAGCGGCGCGATGACCATGAGCCTGCTGGGAGCCGTGGGGTCATCAGGGCACGTCACCAGTTTCGAGGTGCGTCCAGATTTTGCTGAGGTAGCGCGGTGCAACGTGGAAATGTGGTTCAGCGGGGATGTGAGCAACTGGGAGTTGCGCCTGGCCGATCTCAGTGAGGGACTGCGCGAGGGCGTGGCGGATCAGACGGTGGACCGCGTGGTGTTGGATATGTTGAAACCGTGGGAGCACCTGGAGCAGGTTCATCGGGTGCTGGTGCCCGGTGGGGTGCTGACCTGCTATCTCACTACCATTACGCAGCTGGCGCGGATGGTGCAAGACTTACGAAACTTCGGCGGATTCACGTCCTTACGCTCTTGGGAGTCCTTGGTTCGGCCCTGGCACGTAGACGGTTTGGCAGTACGACCCGATCACCGCATGATTGCCCACACCGGATTCATATTTACGGCACGTCGCCTGGCTGATGGGGAAACTTCCATTCGGCACGGCGAAGAGGCAGTTGGTCAGTTCGATCCTCGCGATGCCCTGTGGGAAAACGAGGACCTTGACTACGAGGCTTCGCGGCCGATTTCGGACCAAAAATTGCGCCGCGTCATCAGGGACGTCACGGAAAAAGCTGCCTACCAGCGGGAACAGACGGCTCGCCGCACCGTGCTTGAGGAGGAAAACGATGAATGATTCCGACACGAATATCGAAGAGCTGAAACGTGAGGTCATCTCCGTAGGTGAACACAATGCTCGCCTGAAAACCGCTTTGCGTGAATCAAAAACGCAACTCGAGTCCCTGCGTTCCCAACTGCGACAAATCGGCCAACCGCCCTTGTCACGAGCAATTTTTGAAGGCTTTTCCACCGACACTGTCCCCGGTACGGACGCGAGCCAGCCCTCCCGGCTGGCCGAAGTGGCTTGGGATGGCAAACACGTCCGCTTGGCGGTGCAGGAGTTTGCGGGGGTGGATCAGCTGCAGCCGGGGGATGCCGTGTGGATAGACGCCACCCCGGTGGTGGTGGGTAGTGCGACCAGGCCCCCGTCCGGCAGCGTGGCGGTTATTCGCGACCTAAAGATGGACCGGGCGGTCGTGCGGCTGTCCAGCGGCACCGAAGTCGTGGTACGACTGCGCGCCGGATTCGCCAAAACCCTGAAAGTTGGCGACACCCTGCTGATGGATCCGCGGTCCGGTTGGGGCTTGGAATTGCTGGAAAGCGCCGGCGTGGAACAGGCTCTGCAACCCGAAGTGCCGGGGGTCACCTATGACGATATTGGGGGACTGGACACGGAAATCGCCCATATCCGCGCTGCCGTGGAAATGCCCTACACCCATCGCGACCTGTTCGCCTCTTACGGCCTGAGCGCACCGAAAGGTGTCTTGCTGTACGGGCCTCCCGGCTGCGGAAAAACTATGCTGGCCAAGGCCGTGGCCACGTCTTTGGCGGTGCAATACGATCAGCCCAGTGTGTTCCTCTCCGTGAAAGGTCCCGAACTGCTCAGCAAGTTCGTGGGTGAAACCGAACGGCAGATTCGCGCCATTTTTGACCGCGCCCGGGAGTTGGCGGCGGGTACTCACCCCGTGGTGGTGTTCTTTGACGAGATGGAAGCCCTGTTCCGCACCCGCGGTTCCGGCATTTCCTCCGATGTGGAAAATATGCTGGTACCACAGTTATTAACCGAGATGGATGGCTTGGACGAACTGCGCGATGTCATTGTCATCGGTGCGTCTAACCGGGAGGACATGATTGATCCGGCGCTGCTGCGCCCCGGTCGTTTTGACGTCAAAATTCGCGTGGGGCGTCCCGATGTGTCGGCGGCGCGCAGCATTTTGTCACACCATCTCAGTCCGGCGACTCCTTTCGATGAGGCGCAGATGAACGCGGCCGGGGGAGCGACAATTTTTGCCGTAAACCTGGTGGAAGCAGCGGTCAATCGCCTGTTTGTCCAAGAACCAGCCACGTATCTGTGTACCCTGCGCTACGTAGAGGTGGGTGGCAAAGAGCAAGAGCGCAAAGTGTTCTTTAACGACATGATTTCCGGGGCGCTACTGGTGTCCATCGCGAACCAAGCCAAGAATCTGGCCATCGGCCGCGAACTGAACGGCGAGGGCCGCGGGGTGCGTCTGGAGGACCTCAACGCCGCGCTTACGGACACTATCGCGCAGACCGCGGCGCTCACGGCGTTGCTGCCCCCGGAGGCTCTGGCGCGAGATTTGGGAATCAACTGTGTCGCCAGTGGGGTAGTCCGCGACCCGTCATATTCATAGTCAGGGGTCGGGATGATGACAAATCAGCGTGTGGTAGGAATCGAGACCGAGTACGGCGTAGCGCTTGACCCGGATACGGAAGTTGGCGCAATTCCCAATCTTCGGCACACTCCCGAGGGCTTGTCAGTAGTCACGGCGCAGGCCGTGCGTTCTTGGCAGGCCAGTTTGCGTCCTGACGGGCGGGCCATTGGCTGGGACTGGGAGGGGGAAGACCCCTTGAACGACCTGCGCGGTACTCGGTTGGAGCGCGCCAGCGCAGACCCGACCATGCTGACCGACGATCCCCACCGTTTTGCCCCGGCCTCCTCTGGGGCACACAGCGCCGAGGACGACACGTTTTCGGCGCAGGAGCTGGTGGGCCAATCCTCTCCCATGCTCACAAATGTGGTGATGACGAATGGGGGACGGTTCTACGTGGACCACGCCCATCCGGAATACTCCACCCCCGAAGTTTTGACCGCTCGCGATGCGGTGGTGTGGGACGTAGCTGGGGAGCACGTAGCCAGACGTGCCATGAAGGTCGCCGCCAGCTACGGTTCGCCGATTGCGCTGTACAAGAACAATACCGATTCCAAAGGGCTGGCCTACGGCTCGCACGAGAACTATCTGTTGGCGCGCGAGGTACCGTTTGCGCTGTTGCGCGACTGCCTGGTGCCGTTTTTGGTGACGCGCCCGGTTATCTGCGGTGCCGGCCGGGTCGGCATCGGAAAAAACAGCGAAACTTGCGGATTTCAAATGTCGCAGCGTGCGGATTTTGTGGGGGATTTGGTTGGTTTGCAAACCACTTTCAACCGTCCCATCGTCAATACTCGTGATGAATCTCACGCCGGTTCAAAGTGGCGCCGCCTGCACGTCATCAACGGTGACGCCAACCGGTTCCCTGGCTCTATCCTGGCTAAAGTTGCTTCGAGCCGGGCGTGGCTGGCGGCTTTGGAAGCGGCGTGGAAGACCGCTCACAGCGCTCCACCGATAGAGGGCTTGTTCCTGGATTGTGATCCGGTGGAGGCCGGGTGGCAGGTCTCCCACGACATTGACTTTGTTACGACACTGCGGTGTGCCGATGGGAGAGAGCGCAGCGCTTTGGAGTGGCAGTGGGCCGCGGCGAACACGGTAGCGGATTTCTTGCATTCCCAAGACCGGGACGTTTTGCTGGCGGACGCGCTTACTGACGCTTTGACCTGGGTAGATACTGTGCGCATGCTGCGCGAAGATCCTGTAGCGGCGTCGCGGCGCGTCGAATGGGTAGCGAAACGCACGATTTTCCAAGCCTTGAGCGAGCGGATTCCCGGCGGTTGGTCCAGCGCTAAGCTTGCGGCATTGGACATTCAATGGGCAGATTTGCGTCCCGGCTTGTCCCCGGTCGATAAGTTGCGAGCCAAAGGTCACGTTGAGGACGTCGCGCCCGCCACCGAAATCATTATGGCGGCCACCCAGCCTCCTACCGGCACCCGCGCGAAAGTGCGCGGGAACGCAGTAGCCCACCGAAAAGACCTGGTCGCGGCCAGTTGGACATCTTTGGTGGTCCGTGCCGGGTGGGATCGACTACAGCGGATTGAGTTGCGCGATCCGTTCTCTAATGAGGCGTTAACTTCGTGATTGCGCAAATAACGCATACCCTAGGGTTTTAGACGAAGTGGCACAATGGAGACTGTTATGAAACAAGACCAGACAAACTATCCGGCTTTGCCCGAAGGACCTGAACCGGGCGCTATACCGGCCGGACAAGGGCAAATTCAAGAACCGGCCGGACTGGACGACCTGCTCGACGAAATCGAGGACCTGGTTGCCGAAGACGCCGGGACTTTCGTGCAAGGGTTCGTGCAAAAGGGCGGGGAGTGAATCTTGGCGCGAAATCCTCACCTGGACCAATTGCCGCGCCGCATTTTCGGTATCGAAACGGAATACGGTATTTTAGCCGCCGCGGTGTCGGGCGGTGCCCCGGTGACGGACGCGGACATGGCCGGACGAGTGTTGTTCCATGACGTGTTAGCTCGCAGCCAAAGCACCTCGGCGTTTCTCCCCAACGGGGCGCGGCTCTATCTCGATGTCGGGTCCCATCCCGAATACGCTACTGCGGAATGCCTGAACTTGGACGATGTGTTGAACCAGGATCGGGCGGGGGTGGAAATCCTGGCGGAAATGGCAGGTGGCGCCAGCGAGCGCCTGAGCGCCCAAACTGGTACAAAAACCCAGGTACACCTGTTTAAGAACAACTTGGACGCGGCGGGTCACTCGTGTGGCTGCCACGAAAACTATCTGCTCTACCGGGACGGGAAGTTTCGTTCCCTAGTCGATTCCCTCGTCTCGTTCCTGGTGACGCGGCAAGTCATTACCGGGGCCGGCGCCCTGCTGCGGATCCAGGGTGAAACCCGTTTTTGCTTTTCGCAGCGGGCTTTCCAGATAGACGACGCCGTGTCTGGGGCCACCACCTCCACCCGACCTTTGGTCAACACTCGTGACGAACCCCACGCGGACGCGAAACGGTATCGTCGTTTGCACGTCATTGTTGGCGATTCCAACGTTTTGGAGCCTCCGACACGTTTCAAAATTGCGACGATGAACCTGTTGCTGGCCGCTTTGGAGTCCGGGGTGGATTTCTCCGACCTATCTCTGGTTTCGCCCATTGTCGCGTTACGCGACATTACTGACGATGTCACAAGTTTTGGGGGGCAAGCCCGGGTGGAGCTGGCAGACGGTCGGCGCTACAGTGCCTTGGAGGTGCAAGAGGCTTTTCGCGACCGCTTGTCAGCACTGTTTTCCGGAGCCGAGCTGGGTGCGGATTACCGCGAGGTCTTGTCCCAATGGGGGCAATGGCTGGAGGCTCTGCGGAACCAAGATTTACAGGTTTTGACTGGCCAACTGGATTGGGCGACAAAACTGTCTTTACTCAATAGTCTGCGTCAGCGCCATGATTTGGCGTTATCAGACCCGAAGGTAGCCCGTATAGATTTGGCTTACCACGACATCACCCCCGGAGGGCTTCGCTTGGATGAACGCAGCCTGGCAACACGGCTGACCTGTCCGAAAGAGGTCGAGGCTGCGAAAACTGTGCCTCCGCAAAATACTCGCGCCAAAGTGCGCGGCGCGTTGATTGCCGCGGCGCGGGAACACCGGGCGGATTTGCAAGCTGACTGGACCCATTTACGTCTGCCGGAATCGGGATTGGGAACCGTGACACTCAGCGACCCCTTCGCGATAGCCAGCGCGGAAGTCGATATGCTTATGAAAAGTATGGAGGCAGTTTGAGCGAAGAAACCCCTCGGCGCTCCTCGCACCGGGCCGCGGGTCCGGTTGATGGAGGAACTTACGTTAGGCGTGAGGTCGACCCGAACCTTTCGCCGCGTCGGCGTGCCAAAATGCTGGCGCAAGCTGCCGAGCAACAATCCGCCCCGACCACCCCGCCGATTACGGATGGTGCCAAAGACCTGCTGACCTCTTGGCTGAAAGCTAACGGTTTTGAGGATTTGGAGGCTTTCCAGGAAATGACCCGGAGAGCCGAATCGCAACTTCGCCCAACTCCGCCGTCCGGCACCACCCCCTCCCTCACGCGTTCTGCGGAACCACCCAAGAACGCTTCTGATGCCGCAACGAATCTTGCGGCGCCCTCGTCACTACCGGTAAAGCCAGCCGTCTTGCCGCCCCGAGCCACTCGTTCGGGGATGCGCCTCACTACGAAAACTTCCGCCCCGGTTCCTCGCCAACTGAATCTTCCCTCGCGTCCAGCGCCTGGAGTGCCTAATGTTGCATCGCCTCACACGTTCCCGGCGGCGCCAGCAGCCTCGTCTATAGATACCGCTGACGCCCCAGCTCAGGTGTCTGCGCCACCACAAGCGCCGGTACCAGACTCGGTCTTGAATCTTCCTCCCGAAATGGTGTCCACGGTCAGTTTACGGCGTGAAGATGTACAAAAACTCGCTGTAACGGAACCGAAGAAGCCGAAAACTCACAGTCCCCGCCGGGCGGCAAAACTCCGTCTCGCCGCATCTTTACCCCGAAGGCCGAAACCGCTGGCGAAAACGAAAGTTGTGCCCGTTGCCCTGACCTTGGGGATTTTGCTGGCACTGAGCGTGGCTCTGGTGCTGTTGATTATGTGGTATCGCAGTGCCGTGGCGGTCAGTGACCCTGCGAAATCAAAAATTGAAGTCTTGGGAGCGCTTGGCGCCCAACCTGTGCTGACCCTGTCCGAACCCATCCCTCTGGAAAAAAGTTCCACCGAACGTCTGATCAAAGGCGACGGACAAAAGATTCAGGACGGCTCCATCGTCGCGCTGCGAGTCACAGTTTTTTCAGGAATGACGGGTAAGCTGCAATCCACCTCTGGCGATGAATCCGTGCTGGTCGGACCGCTTTCGGCCAAGGTTTTCGGTACGGAACTGTATAACGCGGTGCGGGGTGCCACCGAGGGCTCGCGCTATCTATTGAAACAGCCTGTCGAGCAACAGGGTACTTCCACCATGGAAATCGGGGTTATAGATATCATTCCCACCACCCTAAACGCTCAGATGGAGGCATTGCCCCCCGATGCTGGGCTGACCGTGAGTGAAGACCAGGGCCAGGTTTGCCTCGCTATCGTCTCGGATTTTAGCGGTGATTTTCGTTCCTACCCCTTGATTACCGGCACCGGGGCGACGGTTGCTCCCGGTCAGACCGTACTGGTGAAATATCAGGAGTTTTCCTACTCAAATCCGCCCGCGGTGCTGAAAGACCACTGGTCTGAGCCGGTGAAGCTAAAACTGGACGATAAAGTGCAGCAGGGGGTGGCGCGCGGCATTGTGGACCGCAAGATTGGTTCGCGGATGTTGCTGGAAGTGCCGCCCGCCGAAGGTTCCGGCAATCAGGCAACTATCCTGGTGGTAGACATTTTGGCGGCTTGGGATAATCCAAAAATGACGAAAGAATCTTGAGGTGGCAAAATGCCGAATCGTTATGCTGACGACACTTTGACGGTGCGCGTGATTCCCTGTTTGGACGTGAACGCGGGTCGGGTAGTCAAAGGGGTCAACTTTGAAAACTTACGCGATGCGGGGGATCCGGTCGAGCTGGCAGCGCGATACTGTGCGGCCGGAGCGGACGAAATCACGTTCCTGGACGTGTCCGCCTCCGTGGAGGGCCGGGCGACGATGGCCGAAGTTGTGCAGCAGTGCGCTCGTGAGATTTTTGTGCCCCTGACGGTCGGCGGGGGCGTGCGCAGCGTTGCGGATGTGGAACGATTACTGAAATCCGGTGCCGATAAGGTCAGTATCAATACCGCCGCGATTGCCCGCCCGGAACTTATTTCTGAGATTGCGTCCCGCTTCGGAGTGCAAGTGTTGGTGCTGTCGGCCGATGCCCGGCGGGTTCAAGGCGAGGTACGCACCCCCTCGGGCTATGAAGTCACCACGCATGGTGGCAAACAATCGACCGGGATTGACCTGTTGGAATGGATTGGTCAGGCCTGCGAACACGGAGCCGGGGAAGTCCTGTTGAACTCGATGGACGCTGACGGTACCAAGGCTGGCTTCGACATTGAGATGCTGCAGGCGGTGCGTCCGGTCTGTCCCGTTCCTCTCATTGCTTCGGGCGGGGCGGGGACTGTCGAACATTTCGTGGCGGCCGCACAAGCCGGGGCGGATGCGGTTTTGGGTGCTTCCGTCTTTCACTTCGGTGAGATTACAGTAGCTGAAGTTAAGGCAGCCTTGGAGGCGGCCGGATTCCCAGTTCGCTAGCTTTTCGCGCCATCACGATAAATCTCGGTTTACCCATTTGACGCCCCAGTCAGTCGCCGCAGTTCCAGAGGATAATTTTGCTCTGAGCGATTTGGGTAAATATCACGTCAGCTGGCATTATAATTCCGTGACCGAATTACCCAATGATGTGTCCCGGCGTCTAAAACGTGATGCCCGGGGGCTGTTTGCCGCGGTCATCCAAGATTTTGACACGAAACGTGTGCTGATGGTCGGTTACATGAACGATGAGGCATTGGCGCGAACCCTCTCCGAGGGGCGAGTGACCTTTTGGTCACGCAGCCGTGAGGAGTACTGGCGTAAAGGCGACACTTCCGGCCATTTTCAATTCCTGCGTCGCATCGAGATTGACTGCGACGGAGACGCGCTGCTGCTGCAGGTCAAGCAGATAGGCGCGGCTTGCCACACCGGCACCCTTTCCTGCTTTGACGCCGGAGGTGTCATCGAGTCGGCTCGGGTGGACGCCGATATGGCGACCCCGGCTCCCTGGTGCGTTCCCGCCGAACAGCAGACAGAGACGGCGGGACGCTGATGCTGACGTATGAGGAGTTTTACCGTCAAGCTACAGCCGAGGTCGCCCTGCGTGAGGCCACGGTACCTTTGGAACTTGTGAAAGATCAGGCTCGACACGCTCCCAGCCCGAAAGACGGCCTGGCGGTGCTGCACTCCCGTCCCGGTTTTGTGGCCATCATGGGGGAAATCAAACGGCAAACTCCGACTGCCGGTTTTCTCAATCCCATCGAAGACCCGGTGGAGTTAGCCGGGGAATACGTCGAAGGCGGAGCCGTAGCGGTTTCCGTGGTGACCGATTACCCGAACTACTTGGGCACTAGCGAAGACTTCGTGCAGGTCCGCCGCGCGCTGGACGTGCCGCTGCTGCGTAAAGAGTACGTAGTCACCCCCTACCAGATTCACGAGTCTCGGGCGATGGGCGCGGATATGGTGCTGCTGATGGTGGCCTTGCTGGAGCCGATGGTGCTGGAGGCGTTGGTGGAACGGACTCATTCGCTGGGAATGTGTGCCCTGGTGGAATGCCATTCTCGTTTGGAGGCACGCCAAGCTATTTCTGCCGGGGCGCGCCTCATCGGGATCAACGCTCGGGATCGGGAAACAGGTGCGGTGGACCTGTCCATGTGCGAGCAAACTATTGACGTCATTCCACCCGACATCACCGTGGTGGCCGAATCGGGGGTACACGGCCCGCAGGAGGTTTTTGACTATGCTCGGGTCGGGGCTGACGCTATCTTGGTCGGTGAGGCGCTGGTGCGTTCCCCGAACCCCGTGGGCCTGTTGCGCAAGATGACTTCCGCGGCGCAGCATCCCGCTTTGCGTCCCGACCGAGCCTCTCGGTATCGCCACAAGACCGAAGGCACCGATTGATGTCCGCCCTGACTTTTGCCGCCGTGCTTTCGGTACCGTTTTCCTCCGACTGCCTTTTTTCTGCCGTTCGCACCAGTATTCCCTCCCCGCCTTCACCGATCCTGCTCAGCCTGGGGCCGCTCACGATTCGCTGGTACGCTTTTTGGATTATTTTAGGCATGGCACTGGCGATTTTCTGGACCTCCAAGCGTTACCAAGCCCGTGGAGGAAACCCTCAACTCGTGGGTGACATCGGGATTTGGATTTGCTTGCTGGGCATTGTCGGGGCGCGTGCCATGGCAGTGTTTTCCTATCCCGGTGACTACTTCGGTCCGGGCATCCCGTGGTGGAAACCCTTTGCCATCTGGCAAGGCGGTTTGGCCATCTACGGTGGCCTCATCGGCGGATTCCTCGCCGCCGTGGGATTCCTGCGTTTCAAGAAACAGCCCCTGGGAGTGTTCTTCGATGCGCTGGCCCCCACGGTCCTGGCCGCCCAAGCCTTAGGACGCCTGGGTAACTACTTTAACCAAGAAGTTTACGGCAAAGCCACGACCCTGCCCTGGGGGCTAGAGATTAGCCCCCAGATGGCTCCGGCAAACACGGCACCGGGCACCCTGTTCCATCCGACTTTTCTCTATGAGATTATCTGGAACCTTTTGGCCATGAGCCTCTTGCTGCTGTATGAAACGATTCGCAAGCGTTCCCGTGATTCCCAGTTCGCCCAACAAGTCAATGTTTGCCGCGCGACCGGCCAGTCTTGGGGACGCCTGTGTTCTTGGGAAATCGGCGGCCTGTACCTGTTCCTGTACAGTCTGGGACGGTTTTTCCTGGAGTTCGTGCGTATCGACTACCAGTACACGGTGGCCGGGGGAGTCCGCTGGTTCCAAGTCGTCGCCGGCATCATCGCTGTCGTGGGGTTAGCCGTGTTTGCGGCGGCTCGCTACCGGAAACTGCCTGCCGTTCTGACCGAGGTTCCCCAGCCAGCTCCGGATTCCCCGGAAACGCCACCCACAGCACCCAACCAGGAAAAATCCCCTTGTGACCCCGAGCCCGAACCCGAGGCAAAAACGACCGCCGATACTGTAAAAAACCCCGAAAAATAAACTTGTACCTGACTCTTACCCCGTTTAAACAGCGATTTTACGGATGTTACGGTATAATGGTTGTATTGAAGCAGTAATTCCTAGGGGGTTTTACTGCGGGGGGTTACCGGCGCAACCTATGCGTCAGCCCCTCAGAAGATGAAGAGGAAGAAGGTAAACATAATGAATATTAATGAATCTATACATCATCTGACTTGGTCGCTTTTTGACCGTAACTCTGATCGTCAAGCTCTTAACTTGTCCCCGCGGTCGACTCTGTCCGAGGTGGCGCGTCCTTGGTTTGACGCTTACCGCCACGATCCGATGATTGAATCGGCTCTGCGTGACTTGAACGAGGACGGTGCTCGCCGAGTCCAGGCCCTGGATTTCTTGGGATTGGATTTGGTTTCGGCAGCTGCCTAACAGCTAGGCACTTTCAGTGTGAATTCGCGGTAAGCCATGGGCTTGCCGCGAATTTTTGGCTTACTGACCAAATGGGACAAAACGTGCTAAAATCGAACACATGTTCGATTCTGTGCGGTCTGTAAAATCGTGGCGCCCCTATGCGTTAACGCAGCCAGCGCCGCACTCCGGCCTTCCTTTTGCGCCGGATTTGGTGCCGGCTGGCTGGCCTTCGCCCGCTCAGGATTATTTCGACCGCGACATCGATCTTAACGAACACCTTATCCGTAATCGGCCCGCGACTTTCCTGGTGCGGGTCGCGGGGGATTCCATGATCAACGCGGGCATCAGCGATGGGGACGAACTCATTGTGGATCGTTCCTTAGAAGCGGGGGAAGGCAGCGTGGTCATTGCCGTTATTGACGGTGAAATGACGGTGAAACGCCTGCACTTCGGGACTCGCGGGCCGGAACTGCATCCCGCTAATCCAACCTATCCCGTACTGCACCCCTGTGAACTGGAAATTTGGGGGGTAGTGACGCGATGTCTGCACCGGCTCTAGGATCGGGGGTCTGCCGCGAACTTGAGCACACCCCTAGCCGGGGGGAAATAACCCGCGAGGAATGCGAACCCCAGGACGGGCTGGTACATCGCTTTGCCCTGGTGGACGTGGATTCTTGCTTTGCCAGCTGCGAACGGATTTTTCATCCGGAGCTTTCCGGACGTCCGGTAGTGGTGTTGTCTAACAATGACGGCTGCGTGGTGGCACGCTCGCGGGAGGCGAAAGCCTTGGGCATTAAGATGGGCATGCCGTGGTTTCAAATCCGAGCGTGGGCCGAGGCCTGCGGCGTGGTAGCCCGATCCAGCAACTACGAACTTTACGGCTCTATCTCGGCGCGAATTATGGAAATCTTGCGTCAGTTTTCCGCCTCGGTAGAGGTCTATTCCATCGACGAGGCGTTTCTGACGCTCTACGGCAGACCCGCGGAGTTCGTGGGCATAGCCCGCAGCTTACGATCCCGAATCCTGCACGACCTGGGGGTGCCGGTTTCAGTCGGAATCGCTCCGAGCCGAACTTTGGCAAAACTCGCTTCTCACGGTGCCAAACATACCCCGGCCCTGGGCGGGGTGGCCAGCTGGGATGCTTATACCCCGGCTCAGCACGACAGGATTTTACACGGTACCGAAATCGGTGATTTGTGGGGCGTGGGGCGACGCCTGAAAAACCGCCTGGAAGCTCTGGGGATTACGAACGCGCTGCAGCTACAGAGGGCTGACCCCAGCGAAATTCGCCGCCGTTTCAACGTAAATCTGCAGCAAACGGTGTTGGAGCTCAACGGGGTGCCCTGCATAGAGATTATTGAGCGGGATGCGGTGCGCACTTACCAGGTCATGTATTCGCGTTCATTTTCCACGCCGGTGCGCGGGGTCACCCAGGCTTATCAGGTCCTGTCCATTTATTCCCAAAATGTGACGCGACGTCTGCGCCGCCAACAGATGACCGCCGGGGCTCTGTGGGCTTTTGCGTCTACTGCCTGGTACAAGGAGCCGTTTTCACGTATCAGCGCGATGGCTCCGCTGCACCCGCGCACTGACGACCCGGTGACAGTCTTGAGGGCAGCCGCGAAAGTCCTGCTGGGACAGGTCGATCCGCAGGCAGATTACGTGCGGGCGGGCATCTGCCTGACAGACCTAGGTAAGCCTGACCCGCAAGAGCCACTGCCCATGTTTGCCCCGGATCCGGCAACGCGGCGGCGGGGAAAAATTATTGACCGAGTCAACGCAGCGGTGGGGGAGGGCTCTGTAGGGCTGGGTCTCGCGGGTCTGAAAGCCGCTCCGGATTGGACCATGAAGCGAGAGATGCTGTCTAACCGCGGCACGACGCACTGGTCCGAGCTGGCTCTGGTGCGCTAACACAGCGGCGCAAAAGCGGAAATATTAAGCAAAGCAATCCTTACTCGCGGAAAAACAGGTGAAATAGTTTACAAAAAAGGGACCCCGGTCCCTTGTGAAAAAACAGAGAGGCGAAAGAATTGAGTATGAGGTTGGAGATTCCAATCAAGTACCCAACGGACTGTCAAAGGAGAAAGTCATGCCTCAAAAGATTCGTGCCTCGATCGCGTATGGCGTTGGTAAAGGGTTTTCTAAGCCCGAAGAACTCATCCTCGATGATCCCATCAAAGCCGAAGTGCTGGTCGATATCGAGGCTTCCGGCCTGTGCCACTCGGATTTGCACCTGGTGGAAGACGACGACAAGATGTTTGAATTCCCGGCTGTTTTAGGCCACGAGGTCGCCGGCACGGTAGAAGCCGTCGGCCCGGAGGTTGTGGGGATTAAACCGGGAGACCACGTGGTGGCCACCCTGGAGCAAATTTGCGGACATTGCGACAAGTGCATGGCGGGCAAGCCACATTCCTGCCGTCACCAGGAAGAATGCGTACGTCAGCCGGGGGAGCCGCCGCGTCTCAAGTTCCCCGACGGGCGTCCGATTACCCAAGCGCTGGGAATCGGCGGTTTCGCTTCCAAGTCCCTGATTCACCAAAATCAGTTGGCGGTCGTGAACAATCAGGTGGATATGGCTGAGGCCGCCTGCATCGGCTGCGCCACCATCACCGGATTCGGAGCAGCGAAGAACTCGGCGAAAGTGCAGCCAGGGGATTTGGTTGCGGTTATCGGCACCGGCGGCATCGGATTGAACGTAATCTCCGGAGCGCGGGTGTGCGGCGCGCGCACCATCATTGCTATTGACGTGTTCGACAACAAGCTCGAATTCGCCAAGAAGTTCGGTGCCACCCACGTGGTCAATGCCAAGAAAGAAGATCCGGTCGAGGCTGTGCGCCGCATCACCGGCGGCGGGGTGGACAAGTCCTTCGAAGCCATCGGATTTGCGGAAACGATGAAACAGTGCTGGGATATGTTGGCCCAGGGCGGCACCGCCTACTGCATCGGCTTGGCGAAACCGGACGCCACGGTTTCCTTAGAGATTGACCCCATCAACCTGCTGTTTATGCAGCGCGGCTTCAAGGGCGTGTGGATGGGAGCGACAAACCCGAAGCACGACATTCCCTACTATGCGGACCTGGCGGTGGACGGCCGGCTCAATATGCACGACATCGTCACCCAGCGCATCCGTTTGGACCAGATTACCGAAGCGTATGAACAACTCATGCGCGGCGAGGTCATCCGTTCGGTGATCACCGAGTTCTAAACACAGATAATCGTGAAGTTCCGTTTTCCGGGTGAGTCCGCGGGGACTCACCCGGAATCGATTTTTGTGACCTAGCGCACGCGGCGATTGGGGGAGGGGCTAGCGTTTGCGGTACAGGCGCTTGCGTTGAAACTTCGGTTCCGAAGTGACTTGAATTCCGAGGTTTCTAAAAATCCCTTCGTCCACCGACCCCAAGATGGTGGTGGTGTGGACGTTCGTGCCCTCCAGTTCCTTGAGCATCCCCAGGGCGGCGCGCGCTTCGCCAGAAGTTCCGGCCGACACGGACAGGGCAATCAGCACTTCATCGGTGTGCAGGCGGGGGTTACGCGAACCCAAATGCTGGGTCTTTAAGGTTTGAATAGGCTCAATCGACTCGCGTGACAGCAGGTCCAGCTCCGGATCGATGTCAGCTAGGTATTTTAGCGCGTTCAACAGCATCGCGGCGGAACAGCCCAGCAGGGCAGAGGTCTTGCCGGTGATAATCGTGCCGTCGTGGAGTTCAATAGCACTGCCGGGCTGATTAGTGGCGGCTTCGACTTCCAGAGCAGCTCCCACTACGCGACGTTCCCAAGTGGAGATGCCGGCTTTTGCCATTAGCACCGCAATCCGGTTAGATTCCTCAGAATCGCGACCGTCTCGAGCCTCTTCAACCAAAGCCTTATAGTAGCGGCGGATAATTTCTTGACGGGAGGCTTCTTGGCAAACTTCGTCATCGCTGATGCAATACCCTGCCATATTGACACCCATGTCTGTGGGGCTTTGATAGGGGGATTTCCCGGTGAGCTGCTCCAGCATGGTTTTCAGCAGCGGGAAGGTCTCGGTATCGCGGTTGTAGCTGGTGACCTGTACCCCATGTGCCGCCAAGTGGTAGGGGTCGATGAGGTTGATATCTTCCAAATCCGCGGTTGCGGCTTGGTAAGCCAAATTCACGGGATGTTCCAGGGGCAGGTTCCAGATGGGGAAGGTCTCAAACTTGGCGTAGCCAGCTTCGATACCGCGTTTATTGTCATGATAGACCTGAGACAGACAGGTCGCCAGTTTGCCGGAACCCGGACCGGGGGCGGTAACTACGATGAGGTCACGGCTGACTTCCACATAGTCGTTACGACCGAAGCCGTCCTCGGACAGCACCAGTTTCGTGTTCGAGGGATAACCCTCGATAATGCGGTGTCTGGCGACCTTCAACCCCAGTCGTTCCAGGCGCTCCTTGAACGCGAAAGCCAGGGCGTTGTCGTCCGCGAGCTGGGTCATCACCACGTTTTCTACCAGGAAACCGCCTTCGCGGAACACGTCAATGAGTCGCAGCACGTCGTCCTCGTAAGTAATATCTAAATCGGCGCGCCGTTTTTGCCGCTGCAAGTCCAAGGCACTGACGCAAACCAAAATCTCAATTTCGTCCTTTAACTGGCGCAGCATCGAAATTTTGTTGTCTGGTGTGAACCCCGGCAGCACTCTGGAGGCGTGCATATCGTCGTAGAGCTTGCCACCCATCTCTAGGTAGAGTCGCCCCCCGATTTCTTCGCGGCGCTCCGCAATGTGTGCGGACTGCATCTTAATGTATAAGTCATGGTCAAACCCAATTTTTCGGCTCATAAATACTTCACTTTCCCAAATGTTTCAGCCAGGCATCGTTAATTAATTATTGTCTTAGCTTACACTAGGGGAGTGACGTTCTCAGTGACCGCGGCCACCGCGGAACCCGCTTTACTGGATTTGCCTTGGGAATTGCCCCTCGCGGAATGGCCAGAACGCTATATTGCCTCTTTCCCGCACGGAATTTCACGCCACATCGTGCGTTTCGTGAACCTCGGACCGCGAATCATAGCGGTGAAGGAAATCTCTGAGGAAAAGGCCCGTCACGAGTATTCCCTGTTGCGTGATCTAGTTCGTTTGGAACAGCCGGTGGTGCAACCGCTGGCTTACGTCACCCACCGTACCGATGCTGCCGAGGAAGAGCTGAACAGCGCCCTTGTGACCTATCACCTGCCGTTTTCCCTGCCCTACCGAACTCTGTTTACCGCAAACATGAGTCCCGAGACCGCCACTCGCCTCATAGATTCTCTAGCTGTGTTGCTGGTCAGACTGCATTTGTTGGGGTTCTATTGGGGCGATGTTTCGCTTTCGAACACGTTATTTCGCCGTGACGCCGGAGCATTTGCCGCTTACCTGGTCGACGCGGAAACCGGGGAACTACATCCCGAAGGCCTGACTTACGGGCAACGTTCCTACGATGTCGAAATCGCTCGCGTGAACATCATCGGTGAGCTGATGGATCTCCAGGCCGGGGGCACTCTTGACGAAGCCGCCGACACCGTTGAAATCGGTAATCTGCTACAAGACCGCTACGACGCCTTGTGGGAGGAACTGACCTCTGTGGAAACGTTCAATGCGGATGAAACCTGGCGTATCGAGGACCGCATTCGGCGTTTGAATGATCTGGGTTTTGACGTGGGGGAGCTTAAGATGAAGACCGACACCACGAATGGGGAGCGCCAGTTGCTGATTCAGCCCAAGGTCGTGGATTCGGGGCATTATCACCGCCAGGTAATGCGCCTGACAGGTCTTGATGTTCAGGAAAACCAGGGGCGGCGCATGATTAACGATATGCAGACTTTCCGAATGCTCAATCATCTCGAAAACGTGCCGCTTGACGTAGTGGCGCACCGCTGGCTGACCAAAGTGTATGAGCCGATTTTGGCGGCCCTCCCGGAGGAACTGCTCTCTAAGCTGGAGCCGGCTCAGGTGTTTCACGAGATTCTGGATCACCGCTGGTATCTGTCGGAAAACCGCGGGAAGCGGGTCAGTTTACACGAGGCCATTGACTCTTACATTCGCAAAGTTTTACCTGAGAAACCCGATGAAATCAGCCTTTTAGGCCAGTAAACGCATTTCATGATGAAAACACAGCCAAATCTGGTTTAGCCAAAAACCAAAACTTGCCTTACCGAGTGCCAAAACCTAGACCCTGCGTCGATAGCGTTCCAGGACCAGAGAAGCTATCCAGAACACAATCGCGAATCCAATCTGGACGGCGATATTAATCCAGAAATGGTTGGCGTCATCCCCGCTGAAGGTTGTCATTTGCGCCAGGGTATTGTTGTTGTCGATGTAGTAAAAGGCGGGCAGCACCTGTCCGACAGCAACGACCGCCTCGGGCATCAGGCGCGTGGGAATGAAAGCACCACACAGGAACGAGCTGGCCAGAGCTATCACGTTTACGATTGCGCTCAAGGCCTGCTTGTTGGTTGTAATCTTTGAAATGAGGAATCCCAAAGCCAGCACCGGCAGACCAAAGACAAAAGTGTTTAGGGCAAAAAGTCCTCCGCGTCCCGTAGACCAGGACGCTGGTATCAACACCGACACCAGCCCCACGTTCAAGGCTGCCAGCAGCAGCATAATAATGGCGCAACCGATATTACGATTTAGGTCTATTCGTAGTGGTTTCGCTGAGGAAACAACGGTGCGCCGGCGGACGTTTATCTCCGCGAACGCTGCCAGCACCATGGTCATGACATAGATGGAACCGGCCATGAGGGTGTAGCTGCCGAAGTTGTACAGCCCCGCCGTCAGCATCAAGGTTTTAGTGTCCAGTTGGCTGGTGAGGACGACATCCGCCGAGAGCTTCGCGCTGGACTCAATTGCTTTGACCAGCTCGTCTTCGTCGTTAAGGTATTTCCCGTAGCCGGTGGCCAAACGCAGGAAACGCGTCACCAGCGCCTCTGCCGAAGCACTCTGCGCGGAGGCGCGCGACTTGATTCCGACCGTCGGTTCTTGACCTTTCAGAATCTTGTCGGTGAAGTCCGGCGGCAGATAAACCGCGTAGGCCAGCGCCTCGTAATACAGGGCGTCGTCAATTTCGCGTTCGCTGATTTTCACATCGGCGTTGCTGGTCCGCTGACGCAGATAGCTGTCAAATGCGCGGGTCAGGGGGGTTTCTGAACCTTGATTTATCAGTATCGCTTTGGGCTTATCGGCGGTAAAGTTTGCGGCACCGCCGGCAGGCGCCTGGTAAGCCGTCAGACCTATCACCACCATGATGGCGGTAAGGATAAAGACAAAACCGAGATTGCGGAGCAGTACCCGCACGAAACCTTTAAAGACTGTCATAGCGCTGCCTCCTCAGGACAATAACGGAAGCGCCGAGCAAGACCGCGGAAATAACCAGCAGAATGACGATATCCTGCCAGTATCCGTCGTATCCGGGGTGAAAGAACAGGTTATAGTAGCCATCGGTGATGAGGGCAACCGGATTAAACTTGTTGACCATCGGAAAGCGGAAATCCACTGCGTAGCGCATCGCTCCGCCCATCATTCCTGCCAACATCGCCCCCAACATGGTCACAGCGATGAGGACGCCAATCTTGGCGTTCTCTCCGCCGGGAACCAACGTGGAAATGGCCGCCCCGAAACTCAGACCTGCCAGGGTTCCTACCGAGGCCAGCAACACGGTTAACCCCCAGTTTGCGCCGAAATCGACCTGGAATAGGGAATGGCACAGCATTAGCAGCGCCAGCAGCCCAATCAATTCCACCAGGTAGCTGGTGATGATGCCGGAAATAATCAGCTTGGACTTACTGGTCGGGGACACGGCGATGCGCCGACCGATAACCCCCAGCGGTGGCTGAGCGTTATTCATGATTGTCAGCGAAAACATTCCCCCGTAGAGAGCCGCCATAGCTACAAGGGAAAAGAACTCCGCCATTAATAAGTCCATCGACTTGGGGCTGCGGTCTTGCAGGGTAAAGCCGCTGGAACTGAGCTGGTTTTGGACGGATTTGGCTATTTGTCCGGGGTTGAAAGTGGGCGTCCCAGGCGGAGGACCGGCAGGGCCATCAACTATGCCGGTCGCGGATGGTGTCAATGCGCCCTGCTGCGCGGTGATTTCTCGCTCGGTGAGAGTGGAAATCATATCCACCCGTTGGGTAATTTCGTCGAGAATTATCTTGAGGATGGTCTGGTTTAGGCCGTTGGTGGCGATGGTCAGTTTTGCTTGGGCGTTTTTGACCATCCCTTCGCTAGGGGTGCCGGTAATTTCGACGATTCCGTCGACTTTTTCATTCTGGAGCAGCTCCTTGCCCGCCTCTAGGCTGGACACTTCCGTAACCTTCAGAAGAGGTTTGTCGCTGCCGGTCACGCTGGAATCTCCGGTCTTCGCCAACTCGTCGAAGGCAATCTTAAAGGCACTGTCCTTGTAGACCTGGGAGTTTACGACCGCTACCGGCACCGTGTCAAAAGCTTCCTTGTTGACAATGTCGCCCAAAGCCACCTTGAACAATATCCCTAAAAGAATCGGGAAAGCCAAGGTCCAAAACACTAAAGAGCGGTTGCTGACCAGGACTTTGACGTTATATAAAACCAGGTGTCCCATCTCAGTCACGCAGTTCCTTGCCGGTGAGCTGCAAAAACACGTCGTTCAGCGTGGGGCGTTCGGAATAGATTGACTCGTAGGCAACTTTTGATTCCACGAGGTCGTGAATCAGCGCCGAGACATTGTTTTGACCGTGTCCATAGATGATTTCCACGCTGCGGTTCTTGGTCTCGACGGATTGGATTTGGGAATCACTGCGCAATTTTTCCAACAGCGCTTCGGGTAGTTCCGTGCCTTGCAGAGTGATCTTTTCCTCGATATTCGACAGTTGTTTGAGTTCGTTGACGCTGCCTTGCGCGATGATTTTTCCCTTGTCGAGGATGATGATACGGTCGCAGATCTGTTCGACTTCCTCCATGTAGTGAGTGGTATAGACCACCGTCGCACCCCGGTCACGCAGGGTAACGATGCCGTCAAGGATGTTGTTGCGGCTTTGCGGGTCTACCGCGACAGTTGGCTCATCGAGAAAGATGAGTTCCGGTTCGTGGGCTATGCCACAAGCTAGGTTCAGTCGGCGTAGCAGGCCGCCAGAAAGCTGTTTTGGGCGGAATTTCAGGTAATCCTGGAGCCCCACCAGCTCTACCGCAGCGGCAATCATCTGGTCACGTTTCGCCTTGTTTGACACGTACAGACCGCAGAAGTACTCCAGGTTTTGCGCCACGCTAAGTTCGTTGAACACTGCCACGTCTTGAAACACCACACCAATGCGGCGCTTTATGTCATAAGCGTCGGGGCGCATTACTTTTCCAAAAATTTTGACTGTACCGCTGTGAAATTTCAACAGTGACAACATACAGTTGATGGCGGTAGATTTGCCGGAGCCATTGGGCCCCAGTAGTCCCAAAATCTCGCCTTGGCGGACTTCCAAGCTCAGTCCGTCCAGGGCTCGTAATGTCTTGTAGTCCTTGGTCAGTCTCTGGACTTCAATCACGTTTGACACTATGTTTCCTTGCGCCGTAGCCTATGAGTTCTCCAACATCGTAGACCCGCCCCAAAGTGCAAATTCGTGAATTTACCAGAACTTAACGCAACCTTTTCGCAAAATAAAAATTACCGATTATCCCAGGATAATCGGTAATTTTTGGTACCCCGGAAGGGATTCGAACCCTTAACAAGCCGGGTTTGAGCCGACCGCCTCTACCAGTTGGGCTACCAGGGCATGCTTTGTGAAGGTTTGGTAAATAACCCGTCGCAAAGACTTCATATATACTAAAGTATCTAACGAGAAAAGCAAATCGAGTCCACTCACAAGGGAGATCTGAAAGAGATGGCGAAGACGACATCTGCAGCAAAGGACACCAAAGTACACAGGCGAGTAATTGTGGCCGAAGACGAGGCCTTAATCCGTCTCGACATTATCGAAACCATGAAAGAAAACGACTTCGAAGTGGTTGGTGAAGCTGCCGACGGCGAGGAAGCCGTAACCTTGGCTTTGGAACTGGAACCTGACTTGATTGTCATGGACATAAAAATGCCGAAACTAGATGGCATCGCGGCAGCCGAAAAAATCATGAAAGAAGCCCCCTGCGCCATCGTGATGCTGACCGCTTTTTCCGATAAGGAACTCATCGAACGCGCCAAAGATGCCGGCACCATGGCGTACCTGGTGAAACCCTTTGACCCCAAAGATTTACTGCCCGCGGTGGAAGTAGCCCTGTCGCGTCACCAGGAGCTGCTCTCTTTGGAAGATTCCATCGCGGATCTGCAAGATCGGCTCAGCACCCGCAAACAGGTAGACCGCGCCAAAGGCCTTTTGATGGAAAAGATGGAACTGACCGAGCCGGAAGCGTTCCGCTGGATTCAAAAGACTTCGATGGATCGCCGCTTGTCCATGCGGGAGGTTGCCGACGCGGTCATTGACCAGCTAGGGGATTAATTCCGTTCAATAGTTTGCGTCGTCACCATTTGGAAAAGGTCACTTTTCCAGGTGTTCGACTATAGCGCAGCTCATCACCCCGGTGGAAATGACCTTGCCACTGTCTTCGCTGACGTTCTCAAAACGGTAAACCGCAGTGCGTCGCCCCAAATGTACCGCGTCTACGGTACAAACAACGTTTCCGCCCAATCCCGGTTTAATGTGGGTTATGTCAAGGTGTGCCCCAACTGTGGATTTTCCGGACTTTTGGGCCCACTTATAGGCTGCAAATGACGCCACTGTCTCAGCCAGCAAAGCGGCCGCGCCGCCGTGCAAAATTCCAAAAGGCTGGGTGTTGCCTTCCACCGGCATCACTCCAACGGCGTGTTCGGGCGTAATCTCACGGAAAGTGATGCCCATTTTCGCAATCGCTGCACCAATGTTGTTCTCGTCCATTTTCGCCTCCTGGGTTACTGGTAGCCTTAAGTCATGGCTGAAAAACGTTTACTGGTATTGGACGGACACTCCCTCGCGTTCCGCGCTTTCTTTTCGCGTGATCCGGAAAGTTTCCGCACCTCCACGGGTGTCTATACCAATGCAGTACACGGATTTTGCTCTATGTTACTAAAAATGATTCGCAGCGAAAAGCCGACCCATATCGGGGCGGCCTTCGATCTGTCGCGTCATTCTTTCCGTACTGATATTTATCCTGAATACAAGGGAGGACGCAGCGACACCCCCGAAGAATTCATTGGACAGGTCGAAAATATTCAAAAGCTGCTGACTGCAATGGGGATTAAGTGGTTGACGGAACCCAACGTTGAGGCCGATGACATTTTGGCGACTTTGACGGCAAAAGGGATCAAAAACGGCATGGAGGTATTGGTTTCGTCAGGGGACCGCGACACTTTTCAGCTTATTTCCGACAACGTCACCGTGCTTTACCCGGGACGCAGTATTGCGGACACAAAACGGATGACTCCCCAAGCAGTAAAAGACAAATACGATGTCTGGCCCCAGCAGTACCCGGAAATCGCCGCCCTGGTGGGCGAGCACGCCGATAATTTGCCGGGCGTGCCTTTGGTCGGGGAAAAAGTCGCTGCGGCTTGGATTAACGAATACGGCTCCCTGGACGCTTTGCTAGAGCATCGTGATGAGCTCACAGGCAAACGCGGGGAAAATTTGCGTCAACACATAGAAGACGTCCTGCGGAATCGCCAGCTCAACCGGCTACGCACCGACCTGCAGCTTCGGGTCGGTTTAGAGGACTTGCACTGGACCGGGTTCGATGCTGAGGCAGTAAAAGCCGTGTGCGATGAGCTGGAGTTCAATCAGCTGCGCACCCAGATACTGAAACTCGGTCAAACTCTCGGGATGACGTCCGCCAATGCAATAGCATCCGGTGCTGCGTCCAGCGCGATAGAGGAACCTGAACCACAGGACGCTGACAGCTTCGGGGTGATACCGAATCCTGAGCGGGTCCGTCTGGGAAAGGACCTCACCTCGGAACAGTTCGCCCAATGGCTGAAAAGCACTGAGAACGACAGTTTAGGTATTTGGGCAGTGGGTAACATCGGGGTCACCAATCCGCGGATTGACTGGCTGTTTTTGGCTACAGACAAAACTCCCCAGGGGCAGTGTGTGTTGATTGTCCCTGACGAGCTGACACCGGAAACGGAACGTATGCTGCGCGATGCTTTGATGGGGAACCGCGAAAAAACCGTGTATGACGCGAAATCGTTGCGTCACGCGCTGCGCGCCCATGGCTGGGAATTACACGGCGCGGTCACGGACGTGAATATGCTCGATTACCTGGTCAATCCCGACGGGAACCGCACCAAGTTTGCCGGGGTGACGAAGCGCCTGCTGGGTTGGGAAATTGATGAGAAACCCTCCGACATCAGCAAGATCAGTGAACAGATGACTTTGGACTTGGGGATGGAACTGGACGGAGAGTCCGTGGCTCAACCGTGGCCACAAACCCTGATTAATCAAGGTATCTATGCTTATGCTTTGCTGCGGATGCAGCCCATGCTCCAGCAGCTGGCGCGTTTCCGGAGGGTCGACGGGTTACTGGAATTGGAGAACCCACTTTCCCTGGTTTTAGAAAAAATGGAATATACCGGGATAGGTATTGATACTTTTTGCCTTGATGAATTTGCTCAGAGTTTGCAATCTGAAGTTACTATGGCTGAGCAATCCGCTTTCGAATCCATTGGTCGCGAGGTCAATCTATCCTCCCCAAAGCAGCTACAGGATGTTCTGTTTACCCAGCTCGAGTTACCAAAAACTAAAAAGACTAAAACAGGGTATACAACTGATGCGAAAGCATTGGAGGAACTTGCGCGGTACAACCCACACCCGTTCCTCGAAGCACTTTTATACCATCGTGATCGGATAAAACTTTTGCAGATTGTGCGCAATCTGCGCGACCGGGTGGCAGATGACGGCAGGATTCATACCACTTTTGGGCAAACCGTAGCCGCGACCGGACGGTTGTCCTCCATTGATCCGAACCTGCAAAACATTCCGGCACGCACCGCGGACGGGCAAAAAATTCGGGAAGCTTTTGTGCCTCAGAAACCGTATACCGCATTGATGACAGCGGATTATTCACAGATTGAGATGCGGATTATGGCGCATCTGTCCGGAGACGAGGGACTGTTGGCGGCGTTTGCTTCCGGCGAGGACCTGCACCGTTCGGTGGCGGCTTTGGTTTACGGAGTGACACCCGATGAAGTGACCGCCACCCAACGCTCCCACGTCAAGGCGACTTCTTACGGGTTGGCGTACGGATTGAGCGCTTTTGGTTTGGCCGGTCAGCTGAATATCTCTCAGAGGGACGCCAAGCAACTGATGGACATCTATTTTGAGCGGTTCGGAAAGGTGCGGGACTATTTGAATTCCATTGTCGCCACTGCCACCAAGGTCGGTTACACCGAAACTATGCGTGGCCGGCGCCGTTACCTGCCGGATTTGCGTTCTCCGAATCGGAACGTGGCTGATAATGCCCGGCGCGCGGCACTAAATGCTCCCATCCAGGGCAGTGCGGCCGACCTTATGAAAGAAGCGATGCTCCAGGTTGATGCTGATTTGCAACGCGAACATTTGCAGTCTCGTGTGTTGCTGCAGGTCCATGACGAACTCGTCTTAGAGGTCGCACCCGGAGAAGAGGAGAGCTTGGAAACCTTGATACGTAGAGCGATGACGGGTGTCGCGAAACTGCGGGTTCCGCTGGAAGTTTCGGTGGGCATCGGCCCTAATTGGAGAGCCGCTGCGCACTAAAAACCAGGAACCGGCACCGGGAGATCCGGTACCGGTCCGCGGTAAGTTGGAATCGGTTACTTTACATCTTCGAGATACTTATCGGTGTCGAAGTTGTTTTCGCCGGCAAAGCTCTGGGCGATTTCTTTGTCGTTGTCGTCAATCTTGCCGCTCGAGAACCGCGCCATTAGCATAGCGATAGCTCCGTCACCGGTCACGTTCGTAGCTGTCCCAAACGGATCGAGGGCGATGTAAGAAGCAATCATCAACGCAACTTGTGCATCGTTGAATCCCAGCATGGAGGACAAGATTCCAGTCGCCGCCATAATCGCACCGCCGGGAACGCCCGGGGCCGCCACCATGGTGACACCCAGCATAAAGATGAACCCGACGAACTGGGCGACAGTAACCTTAATATCGGAAGTCATAATGATAGCCAGCGCGAAAGCGGTAATCTTCGAGGTCGATCCCGCCAAGTGAATCGTGGCGCACAGCGGCACCGTGAACGATGCGACCGGGTCGGGAACCCCAATCTTCTTGACTTGACGCAGTGTCACCGGAATCGTGGCAGCAGACGAAGACGTCCCCAAAGCGGTCGCGTAGGCAGGCAGCATCGTCAACAGAGCCTTGAAAGGATTGACGCCGAAAGCCAAACCGCCGACCAGGTACTGAGTGACGAGGATAACGACCTCCAGCGCCAAGACCAGGATGACCACCACCGCCAGCACGGCGATGACGTTGTAAACCTCGCCGGTCTTTGTCATGTTGAGGAAGATACCAAAGATGTGAATCGGCAGCAGAGGAATGATAACTTTTTCAATCAACTTGATGATGATGGCGCGGAACTCCACGAAAGCGCGACGCAACGTGCCGCGGGACACCATAGACAAACCGATGCCCATAATGAAAGACAAAATGAGCGCGCCCAGTACGGAAATCGGGGCGGGAATCTCCAAAGTCACCGCCGGGGCGATGCTGGAAGCCGAAGGATCCGCAACTGAGGCCAGAGAACCCTTGCGCAAGAAGTTCGGCAAGACACTCTCGGAAATGCCATAGGTCAGGAACCCGGAATACATAGTCGAAATGTAGGCGACTAGCGCGGTCACTCCCAGCCACTTCGCCGAACCGGAACCGAGGTCAGCAATAGCGGGGGTCACCAAACCGATAATAATCAGTGGGATACAGAAGTTCAGGAACTGGCCAAACAAAGAGTTGAACGTGGCGAAAACCACAACGACGGGCTTGGGAACAAAAAGCCCCAAAATAATGCCCAGGACAATCGCGATGACAACCCAGAGCAAGATGCCACCCTTTTTGAAAAAATTAACTAGAGACTGCATTCCTGCATTAAACCACACTTTTTACACACCTCTTTCATCCGGTTGCCTTCCGTTCGCTGACCCGAGCCTACTGTTCGAATAACCCCGGTAATGACCGATAGCAACCCCGCCAGGCTCAGAAAGTAAACTCAGGGGAGTATTTTTCGGATTTAATTTGGACACGCTGGCGCTATCCAGTAACATGGATGCTTGGTGTTTTATCGTTTCCAGGTGGTTTTTTAGCCTTCTCGGAGCGAGGTAGCACCGGTAATTATTCCTACTACCTGACCTTGGAGTCACCAACTAAATGTCCAATACTACTAATGTCCCTACTACCGTTCCTCAGGTTGCCATTAACGACATCGGCTCGACCGAGGATCTCATCAAAGAAATCGACAAGACCATCAAGTACTTCAACGATGGCGATCTTGTCTCCGGAACCGTCGTGAAAGTTGATCGCGACGAAGTTTTGCTCGATATCGGTTACAAAACCGAAGGCGTTATTCTTTCCCGCGAACTGTCCATTAAGCATGACGTGGATCCCGACGCGGAAGTCAAAGTTGGTGACGAAATCGAAGCTCTGGTCCTCCAAAAGGAAGACAAAGAAGGCCGCTTGCTGCTGTCCAAGAAGCGCGCTCAGTACGAACGCGCTTGGGGCGACATCGAAAAGGTGAAGCAGGAAGACGGGGTCGTCAACGGCACCGTTATCGAGGTTGTCAAGGGCGGTTTGATCATCGACATCGGCCTGCGCGGATTCCTGCCGGCCTCCCTGGTGGAGATGCGCCGCGTCCGTGACCTGCAGCCTTACATCGGCCGCCAGCTGGAAACCAAGATTATCGAACTGGATAAGAACCGCAACAACGTGGTTTTGTCCCGTCGTGCTTTCCTGGAACAGACCCAGTCCGAGGTGCGCACTACGTTCCTGTCTACCTTGCAAAAGGGTCAGGTTCGCAAGGGCGTGGTGTCCTCCATCGTCAACTTCGGCGCGTTCGTCGATTTGGGCGGGGTGGACGGCCTGGTGCACGTTTCCGAACTGTCCTGGAAGCACATTGATCACCCCTCCGAGGTGGTTCAGGTCGGCCAGGAAGTCACCGTGGAAGTTCTCGACGTTGACTTTGATCGTGAACGCGTGTCCCTGTCCTTGAAGGCTACTCAGGAAGATCCGTGGCAGACCTTTGCTCGTACCCACAAGATCGGTCAAATCGTTCCGGGTAAGGTCACCAAGTTGGTGCCTTTCGGTGTGTTTGTCCGGGTCGAAGACGGTATCGAGGGCTTGGTGCACGTCTCCGAGTTGGCCACCCGTCACGTGGAGGTTCCCGAACAGGTTGCCAAGATTGGTGATGAAATCTTTGTCAAGGTTATCGACATTGACCTCGAACGCCGCCGGATCTCGCTGTCCTTGAAGCAGGCCAACGAGGGGCTGGACGTAAGCTCTGATGACTTTGATCCTTCGCTTTACGGTATGTCTGCCGAATACGACGCGGAGGGCAACTACAAGTACCCAGAAGGCTTCGATCCGGAAACGAACGAGTGGATGGATGGCTACGAGGAACAGCGCGCTGCTTGGGAGGCCTCCTACGCTGCGGCTCAGGCTCGTTTTGAAGCCCACAAGGAACAGGTCAAGGTCGCTCAGGAAGCTGACAAGGAAGCCGCTATCGCTCAAGGCGTAGCTGAACAGACTTCTTACAGCTCCACCACCGAGGAAGAAGCCGATACCTCTGGTACCTTGGCGGACGACGAGGCTTTGGCGGCGCTGCGCGACAAGCTGGCCGGAGAGTAAAACTCTCGTTAGTACTGGCGCGGCTACAAAGCCGGCAACAATTTTAATAGTGATGCGGAAACGAACTGGTTTCCGCATCACTTTTATGCTCGAATTTTGCACCGGCATTTGGCCACATTTCCCAGCGGGGTGGCTTAAGCTGAGAAATACCGCGGTTTTCGATGACCGGATGAAACCTGTTCAGCACCGCCACAATGTTGAGTTCAGCACAGAGAGGGAACTGTCGTGAAAATTGTCATTGCCCCGGATTCGTTCAAGGGTTCTTTATCTGCCGAGGAAGCAGTAGCTGCGATGAAGCGCGGTGTTGAGGCCATATTCCCTGACGCCGAAACGGTTGCGGTGCCGGTGGCTGACGGCGGGGAGGGGACCGCCGCGGTCATGCTTAATGCTTATGGCGGGGAAGTGAAAACTGCTCAGACAGTAGATGCCCTGGGTCGCGAACGTCAGGGCGAATTTACTTGGATTCCCGCGCGGCGCATGGTCGTCTTGGACACCGCCGAGGCCTGCGGGATTATGTACATTTCCATGCTGGAACGCAACATCATGGATTCCAACACCGAAGGTGTGGGGATGCTGCTGAAAGCCGCTTTGGACTTGGAGCCCGAGACTATAGTGGTCGGCTTGGGTGGTTCGGCGACCAATGATGGCGGCTGGGGCATGATGCACAATCTCGGTGCAAAACTGTTTGACGAGGCTGGTCACGAGCTCGAACCGAAAGTTCACGTTCTGGCTAACGCCGCTCGGCTGGATTTGTCGGGGTTGGATCCGCGTTTGAGCAAAGTTAAGATTATGGCCGCAAACGATGTGCGCAACCCCCTGACCGGCTCCAGCGGGGCTTCGGCCTCATTTGGTCCGCAAAAAGGCGCCAAACCGTTGCAGTTGGGTAAGCTCGATCGCTGCCTTAAGAACTGGGGCCGACTGTTGGAGGAAACCACCGGCGTCAAAGTGACGGACGTGGAAGGTGCCGGTGCCGCCGGTGGTATGGGAGCCGCTTTCCTCGCTTTGGGCGCAGAAAATCGTCGCGGTTTCGAGGTCGTGGCTGAAGCGACGAATCTGAACGCAGCTATGGTAGGCGCCGACCTGGTGCTAACCGGTGAAGGGCAGCTCGACCGGCAAACCCAACGGGGCAAGACACCCTGGGGAGTGGCCCAACTGGCTCGCCAACACGACATTCCCGTTTTGGCTTTCACCGCGCGCCTGGGCTTGGGACATGAGATTTTGCTGCAGGACGGATTTACCGCGATTATTCCCATCATGCATCAGGCTATGACCGGTGAAAAAGTCGCCATTGAAAAAGCGTCCGTCATGTTGGAAGACGCGGTAACTTTGACTTTGCAGCTGATGACGGTGGGAGCGAATCCGGCCATCAGCGACATTTTGCTGAAAGCACTTGATGATTAAACAGCTGCGTACGTTCTCCGTTCCGGATAATCGCGCTCTAAAAGTCGCTGTCAGCGGTGGTATCGGTTCGGGAAAAACGACGTTCACCAACTGTTTAGCTGCTCTCGGCGGAGTCCGTTTTGACGCTGATGAAGTGTTACGTGCCGCCACCGGTCCGCAAGGATGTGCCACGGCACAAATCCGAGAGGCTTTTGGCGCGGCGGTGTGGGAACCGGGGGGACAGCTTAATCGAGCCGCCCTGGCGCAGCTCATTTTTTCTGACCCCGCCGCGAAAGCTCGCTTGGAAGGCATCTTGCACCCTCTCGTCTGGCAGGAAATGGACCGGGTGTTGGCTCAGTTAGGGGCGGAAGACGTGCTGGTGGCCGAGATTCCTCTCTTGACCGAAACCGGTAATCACACCCGTTTTGACTGCTGCGTCATGGTGGATGCCCCTCTGGAAGTACGACTCGCGCGCCTCACCCGGGATCGTCAGCTGACCGAGGCGCAGGCTCATGCGCGGATTGACGCGCAAGCCAGCCGTGACCAGCGGGAAGCCATCGCGACGTTTTGGGTGGATAACTACGGCACGCGCGGGGATCTGGAAGCGGACGCCGCAGCGTTGTGGAAGATTTTGTCCGACCGCCCGGTGCCGGAGCTTTCAGACTTTGCAAAGCACGGTGGCTCGGATTTGCCTACACTGGGACTATGACTGAAAAAAAGGCGCTACCTCGCGATTTGGTGGAAAATCCGATTCCGCTGGAAGTCGTCAGCGAATACACCCCCTCCGGGGACCAGCCGGAAGCCATCGCAGAGCTCGCTGAGAGAATCAATGCCGGTGAAAAAGATGTCGTGCTGTTGGGGGCGACCGGCACCGGCAAGACCGCCACCACCGCCTGGCTCATCGAAAAACTGCAGCGCCCCACCCTTGTGCTGGAACCGAACAAAACGTTGGCGGCCCAGCTGACCGCCGAGTTTCGGGAACTGCTGCCGAAAAACGCCGTGGAATACTTCGTGTCTTATTACGACTACTACCAGCCCGAAGCCTACGTGCCGCAAACCGATACCTATATCGAAAAGGATTCCTCTATCAACGATGAAGTGGAACGTCTGCGGCACTCGGCCACAAACTCCCTGCTGACACGCCGTGACGTGGTGGTCGTTTCCTCGGTATCGTGCATCTATGGTTTGGGCACGCCGGAAGAGTACGTGTCGCGCGGCATTCACCTGACTCGAGGGATGCAGATTGGACGTCAAGACCTCATCAAGCGATTCGTGCAGATGCAGTACAACCGCAATGACGTGGAGTTTACGCGTGGCAATTTTCGGGTGCGCGGGGACACCATCGACATCATTCCCATGTATGAAGAACTCGGGGTGCGCGTCGAAATGTTCGGCGACGAGATTGACGCCCTGGCCCTGCTGCACCCGGTGACCGGGGCGACTTTGCACGAAGTGAACGAAATCTATGTGTTCCCCGCCTCGCACTACGTCGCCGGTCCAGAACGAATGGAACGCGCTTTGGCCGGAATCGAGCACGAACTGGAGCAGCGCTGCAAATGGTTCCATGATCAGGGCAAACTGTTGGAAGAACAGCGCCTCAGAATGCGCACCACCTACGACTTAGAGATGTTGCGTCAGATTGGGATGTGTGCGGGCATTGAGAATTATTCCCTGCATATTGACGGACGGCAGCCCGGCGAGCCGCCGCACACCCTGCTGGATTACTTCCCGGAGGATTTTCTGCTGGTCATTGACGAGTCTCACGTCACGGTGCCCCAGATTGGGGGCATGTTTGAAGGCGACATGTCGCGCAAACGCACGCTGGTGGACTTTGGGTTCCGGCTGCCTTCCGCGATGGATAACCGTCCCCTAAAGTGGGAGGAATTCCAAGACCGTATCGGGCAAACAGTGTATCTGTCCGCGACACCGGGGGACTATGAACTGGGTCTCAGCGATGGGGTAGTGGAACAGATTATTCGCCCCACCGGCCTGGTTGACCCCAAGATTGTGGTGAAACCGGTGGAGGGTCAGATTGACGACCTGATGGAACAGATTCGCCTGCGCACCGAAGCGGATGAGCGGGTACTGGTGACTACGTTGACCAAACGCATGGCGGAGGACTTAACAAAATACCTGGCTCAGCGCGGAATCAGGGTGGAATACCTGCACTCGGACGTAGACACGCTGCGCCGGGTGGAGCTGCTGCGATCGTTGCGTCAAGGTGAGTTCGACGTGCTGGTGGGTATCAACCTGCTTCGCGAGGGGTTGGATTTGCCTGAAGTTTCGCTAGTTTCGATTTTGGATGCAGACAAGCAAGGTTTCTTGCGTTCCGCTAAGTCGCTCATTCAAACGATTGGGCGCGCCGCCCGTAATGTCCACGGAGAAGTTCATATGTACGCTGACGCGGTTTCCGACGCGATGCGCGAAGCCATCGACGAGACTGAGCGGCGCCGCCAAAAGCAGATTGCCTATAACGAAGCTCACGGTATCGATCCGCAGCCGCTGCGCAAAAAAATCTCTGACGTGACCGATATGTTGGCACGCGAGGACATCGATACGGCTGAATTGTTGGGAACCGGGTATCGCCAGCCTGATCAAAAGCCTTCTGCCGCGGCCCGCAACGCGGCTCAGGATGCGGCTGCCGCCCGCGCGGCTCTGGAGGTTATCAATCGAGCGCGAGCCAATGCAACAGAGAACCAGTCAACTCAAGCTGGCGAGCACGACGATACCGTGGACTTGGTTTCGCTGGTCGCGGAACTGACCGAACAGATGCACACGGCCGCCAGTGAGCTGCGGTTTGAGCTGGCAGCTAGGCTGCGCGATGAAATCGCTGACCTAAAGAAAGAAATCCGCCGCGGGAAAGCCTTGGGCAACTAGCGTTTCGGGTCGTGTTTTGGGTTAAAGTGTGCGCTCAAGGGCGGTCGGGTTGGCTTGGTTTCGCCCGCTTTGGCGCACTCGGGTTTACGGAGTCTAAGTTTGCATATGAACTAAAAACACCGGTGGCTGCTGTGTTTCAGCAGCCACCGGATGGATTAAGTTATGAGCTCAAGCCCAAGGGTTGGATTAGTAGTCCACCACGTGGTCCTCGAGAATGCCGTTAGTGATTGGCGTGGGATCTCCAAAGCGGTGGTTCGTCAAAGCAACTGCCTGTTCGTGGAGGAACGGGATCATTTCGACCCGACCGGAATAGGTGACCGGGTGATCCCAGATGGCAACATCAACAGAACCGTCGATAGCTTCAGCGACCTTGGTACGGCTTTCACCGATGATACGAATCCGCCCGTCAAAGCCGGCATCGTGAGCGGCCCAGCTCTTAGCCCAGTTCAACCAGGCGGCTTCATCTTGAACCATCACGCTGACACCGTGCTTGGAGGCAAAACCAGCCAAACCGGGGGTCAACGGCTTGACGGTAGAAACCGTAATCTTGGAACCGACCAGCAACCCGGAGTGCAACACGTGGGCAATCTCCCAGTTCTTGACGTTTTCACCGATACGCACGACCACCGGAACCGGTAAGCAGCGGAAGATGTTGCGTTCCACACCGAGTTGGGACGGATCGCGATTAACCTGGAAATCCTGGGCATAAGCGGTTTCATCGCCAGCCAAAGACTTCTCAAGCTTGTCATGGTCTCCGATTTCATCGGCCAGCGCGGTCAATTCCCGTGCCAAAGCACCGGAAGCGGAACCGGCAATGCTACCTAAGGTCGCGTCATCCGGGCTCCATTCGCCCAAAGCGTACAGGTAGGAGGGGCCACCGGCCTTGGAACCGGCACCCACTACGGAACGCTTCCAGCCGCCGAACGGCTGACGCCGCACGATGGCACCGGTAATACCACGGTTGATGTAAGCGTTACCGACCTGAACATGATCCAGCCAATACTTGATTTCGTCCGGATTCAGGGAGTGAATACCGCCGGTCAAGCCGTATTCGACCTGGTTTTGCAACTCGACGGCTTCTTCCAAAGTGTCGCAGCGCATCACACCCAAAATCGGGCCGAAGTACTCGGTCATGTGGTATTCGCTGCCGGGTTTCACATTGGCGCGCACGCCCGGGCTCCACAGCCGTCCGGAATCGTCAAGTTCCTTCGGCTTTACCGCCCAGCTCTGACCAGGCTCCAACTGGGTCAAACCGCGCAGCAGCTTTTCGCCAGGCTTTTCCACGACCGGCCCCATCTGGATACCCAAATCCCACGGGTAACCAACTTTCAGCGACTGCACCGCGTCAATCAACTGGTTGTGGAAACGTTTGGAGGTACCAACCGTGCCCACCAAAATGACCAAAGACGCAGCCGAACACTTCTGCCCCGCGTGACCGAACGCACTGGTGACAACGTCCTTTACCGCCAAGTCAAGGTCAGCCGAAGGAGTGACGATGATGGCGTTCTTGCCGGAAGTCTCAGCCAGCAGGCCCAGGTCGGGACGCCAGGAGCGGAACATTTGCGCGGTTTCGATACCGCCGGTCAGAATAACGCGTTCCACCCGCGGATCGGTGACCAAAATCTTGCCCAAGTCGTGGTTGGCCAGCGTCACCAGTTGCAACACGTCCTTGGGAACGCCGGCTTCCCACAGGCATTCTGCGAGTAACGCCCCACAACGGCGAGCGGGGGAGGCCGGCTTCAGAATAACCGGAGAACCAGCCGCCAGACCGGCAATGGTCGAACCACCGGGAATCGCCACCGGGAAGTTCCACGGCGGAGTCACCACGGTAATCTTGGCGGGAGTAAACTTGGCACCCGCCACCTGAGACATCGCCACGGCTTCTGCGGCGTAGTAGTGAGCGTAATCAACAGCCTCGGAAACTTCCACGTCGCCCTGGTCGATGGCTTTACCGGCCTCGGAACCCATCACTTCGATAAACTCGGCGCGATGTTGGCTCATGATGACACCGGCGCGGTGCAGAATCTCGCCGCGTTCCTCCGGGCTGAGCGCCCACCACTTTGCGCCACCTTCCTCAGCGCGCTTCAGTACGCCCTGCAATTCGTCTTCGTTATTAATCTTGGAGGCCTCTACTGTGTCCTGACCAATCTGAGAATCCTGCATCTTGGCGGCAATCGCTTCGCCCCAAGCCACGTTAGCCGGCAGGGACGGATCGGAATCCGGAACGTTGCGGAACGTCCACTTACCGGAGTCGTCCTGGACAAGTTTGGCCAGTTCCTCGTCGGTTTCGTTATTGCGGTCCTGATGGCGGCGCGGCCCGAACTCCAGGTCGTTGACCATAGAAATGGCTTTCTCGAAGCGGTTGCGTTCGCGTTCGTACATAGCCTGGTTCGTGGTCAGCTCAAAAGCCGCGCTCATGAAGTTTTCTTCCGCGGCGATTTCTTCCAGACGACGCACCAGGTAGCTGATGGCAACGTCGAACTCCTCAGGGTGGACCACCGGAACGTAGTACAGCAGCGGGCCGGTGTCTTCCATGACCGCGCGTGCCATCGAGCTGTTCATGCCCGTCAGCATCTCAAACTCGCAGCCGTGGGACTGGAACACCCCGCGCTTGTTCGCCAACTCGTATGCGAAACCGGCGGTGAACACGTTCATGCCAGCCACGCCGATACGGATGTTCTTGGTGTGTTCAGGCGTCAACGCATAGTTGAGGATGCGCATGTAGTTTGCGTCGGTATGCTGTTTCGAGGGTTGCGGGGTCATCGGCCAGCCGTGCATCATGGCATCGACGTGCTCCATAGACAGGTTCGCGCCTTTGACCACACGCACCTTGACTCGCGCTCCACCGCTTTCGACACGCTTCGCCGCCCAAGCCTGCAAGTCTTGCATAGCTCCCAGCGAATCCGGCAGGTAGGCCTGAAGCACGATACCCGCCTCCAGGTCCTTGAATTCCTCGCGGTCCAGCAACTGCTTGAACACATCGATGGTCATGTGCAGGTCGTGGTATTCCTCCATGTCCAAGTTAATGAACTTCTTGGGGCTGAACTTGTTGGCTTCCCGGTACAGCGGCACCAGGTTCTCGACCGCGTATGCCACCATCTTTTGGTAGTCCCAAGCGATGTGGGGGCCGGTTACCGCGGACACTTTGATAGACACGTAGTCCACATCGTCACGCTGCAGCAGTTCCACAACGTCACTCAAGCGTCGGGAGGCTTCCTTGTTGCCCAGCACGGCTTCACCCAAAAGGTTCATGTTCAGACGGGACCCGTCCGCGCGCAGTTTCGCAATAGCCCGCCCCAAGGACTTGTTGGTCACGTCAATCGCCAAGTCGCCCACGAGTTCACGGAACACACGCCGGGCCGCCGGAACCGCAATATCGGGGATGACTGAACCCAAAGCCCCACCGTACACTGCCGGCAACTTGAGGTAGGGAGGTAAGAAAGACGGTTTGTTTTCTTTCACCAAAGCTGCCAGATTCTCGCCGGCAATCTTGATGTCCTCCGGACGCACGACTTCATCGACAAACGCCACGGTGAAGTCTAGGCCACGCGGGTCCTTTAAAGTGCGTGACAGCAGCTTAGAAGCGTAATCGACCGGGTATTTCTTTGAGGCCTCAATCCATTTCTGAGCTCGTTTTATAGCTAGCTGACCGACTTCCCTCAGTTCAGCTAATTCTTGTTCATTGAGCGGTTTCAACTTGTCTCCTTTGGGTTGTGTTTTCGCTCGGGGTACTCGTTGCTCACGAGAGCAATTCCGTCACCTTTTACCTATCATTTACTAACACTTTTTGCAGTATCTTTAACTGTCTATTTTGGTGAGAGATCAGGCATTCTGTTTCTTTTCCGCGGATTCAGACTGTTTTTCTTCTAGAGTCTTAATCAGACCCTTCGGATCGGGCTGTCCTTTAGCAATAGCCACCGCACGTTCAAACTCCTCGAGAATCACGGGGTCATCGCGCCAGGTAGCTTTAGAAACCAGCCAAGCCACCAGCAGGCACAGCAAGAATCCGGGCACGATTTCGTACAGGTGCGTATAGACAATCCACGAAGCGTCGCCGTTGTTGAACGCCTTGTTCCACAGCACCGCCACCACGGCGCCCACGGCCATGCCGGAAGCCGCACCTTGCCATGTCAGTCGCTTCCAATACAGCGACAGAATAACGATGGGGCCAAAGGCGGCCCCGAAACCTGCCCAAGCGAAAGACACCAGCCCCAATACAGAGTTTGACGGATCTATGGCCAGCACAGCCGCCACCACGGACACCAACAAAACCGTGATACGCCCCAACATCACGCCCTTGTAATCGCTAAGTTGTTTCTTAGTGGCCCCGTGATAGATGTCCTCCACCATGGCCGAGGAAGTCACCAACAGTTGTGAGGACACGGTGGACATAATCGCGGCCAGGATAGCGGCCAGCATGAAGCCAGCCAGAATGGCCGGGAACAGTTTGGTACCCATAACCAGGAATACGGTCTCTTGGGGGTTGCCCTCCACGCCCTCTTTCGGCATCAAATCGGGAATAATGCCCTTTTCGCTCATGGCACGGCCGATAATAGCGGTCATACCGGTGCCGAGCAGGCAGAACACCATCCAACCCAGCCAGAAGCGTCGGGCGGGAGTGGCTTGGCGCGGGGAACGCAGCGCCATGAAACGCACAATAATGTGGGGCATTCCGAAGTAACCCAATCCCCACGCTACGTTGGAAATCCAGTCCATCCACCCTACGGCGTCAAGTCCGGTGCCCATGGGGTTCAACAGAGAGTTGTCACCAGTGGTCGACAGGCCCTCGGCGACACCACTGAATCCGCCAATCACCACTAGGCCCATGATTGGCACCGCTACCAAGGCCACCATCATAATCAGACCTTGCACCATATCTGTCCAAGACACAGCCAGGAAGCCGCCGACCAGGGTGTAGAGAATCACGATGCCTGCCACAAAAACCATGCCGACGTGGTAGTCCCAGCCAAAGGTCGAATGGAAGAAAGTACCGCCGGCCACCATGCCGGAGGACACATACAGGGTAAAGAAAACCACGATGATAATGCCCGCTACGTAGCGGATAATCTTGGAGGTGTCGTGGGTACGGTTGGAAAAGAACGAGGGGACCGTGATTGAGTCGCCAGCGACTTCCGTGTAAGCGCGCAAACGCGGCGCAGTGACCAGCCAGTTAATCCAGGCCCCAACTGTCAAACCAATCGCAATCCAGCCGTTGAAAATCCCGCTGAGGTACATGGCGCCGGGCAGACCCATCATCAGCCAGCCGGACATATCGGCCGCACCGGCGGAAAGGGCGGCTACGAAGGGGGGCAGATCACGCCCGCCCAGCATATAGTCGTCCAAGCTCTTGGAACGGGTATAGCCATAGATACCAATCATGATCATGGCTACGAAATAGATAATCATCGCGATGGCGATGCCTGCGGGGTTAGCCGTGGTTCCAGCGGCTCCTGCGGGTACAACTGTAGTTATGCACATATTGAACCTTTCTGAAAATTATTAGACCGGCAACAATGCGGGTCGTATACTTCGACAAGCGCCATCATAGTACTTAAGTCCCACATTTAAGAAACGTGTCCTGACTCCTGATAGAATTGCAGGTACGAGGGGGAGTATTCCCACTAACTGAGGGCATCGTCATCACAGTGAAGCCGTCCGCCGCCAGTGCTGCGGAACCGCGAAACTCGGTGCCATCGGCCTGCGAAACATCAGGCGGGGAGAGACCTTCGGTACCCCACTATTTTCGTACCGGAGGAATGTTTACGTATGCATATACCCTTGCTGGCCTGGATAATTCTGTTTGTCGTTATTATCGGTATCTTGACCTTTGATTTTTTCGCCCACGTCCGCAAAGACCATTTCCCTTCCATAAAGGAGTCTGCGGCGTGGACTGCCATCTACATTTCCATAGCGGTGGTGGCAGGGCTGGTCATCGGCCTAACTTTAGGCTGGGACTTGGGCGGACAATACTTCGCCGGTTGGGTCACCGAATGGTCGCTGTCCCTGGATAACCTGTTCGTGTTCGTCATCATTATTTCTGCCTTTAAAGCGCCGCGTGAGGTCCAGCAAAAAATTATCGCGGTAGGCATCACTTTGGCACTGGCGTTCCGTCTGATTTTCATCCTCTTGGGAGCCGCCCTCATCGAACATTTCAGCTGGATTTTTTATATCTTCGGGTTGTTTCTGCTGTTCACAGCTTTTCAACAGGTTCGCGAAGGCAACGCCGGCTCCGAAGAAGAGGAAGAGTACAAAGAAAACTTTTTCGTTTCCTGGGTTCGCCGGATTTTCCCGGTCACGCCCGATTACGTGGGTCATCAATACTTTGCCAAGATCGATGGCAAACGTCACATTACGCCCTTTCTGTTGGTTATTGTGGCGGTGGGCACGGCAGACGTGATGTTTGCGGTAGACTCCATTCCCGCGATTTTCGGTCTAACTAAGGAAGCTTTCATCGTGTTCGCCGCCAACGCTTTCGCGCTGATGGGCCTGCGGCAGTTGTACTTCCTGATTGAAAGTCTGATGGAACGCCTGATTTTCTTGCACTACGGTTTAGCCGCCATATTGGCCTTCATCGGGGGCAAACTTATCGTGCACGCTTTGAGCACGAACGAAATTCCGTTCATCAACGGCGGCCAGCCCTTTACGGGACTGCCCGAAGCGACCATTCCGGTGTCTTTAGGCTATATCGTCGGGGTATTGATTATTACCACGGTGGTTTCTCTGCTGGTCAGCCGATACCGGGAACGGAAACAATCGGACGGAACCGCCACGAAGCGTCCAGAAGCCTAAATTTTGTTAAGTTTCGCCGATGAATTGATACGTGAGTCGACGTCTTATCTCTCGGTTTATCGCCCTTTTCACCATCTTGGGGGCAACCCTCGGCCTGGCTGCGGGCAGTGAAACCTCTGCATACGCCATCGAGGGCGGTACTCTGACGGACTCAAGCGAGACCGGCTGGGCAGTCGCATTACGGATTTCCAGCACATCTGACGATGGCTGGATGGAATGCAGCGGCTCCTTTGTCTCCTCAAACTGGGTACTCACAGCCGCGCATTGCGTCACAAATGCCAATCTGGAATACGCCTATGCGTCCATCGGCGCGAGCATCAATCGAAACTTTCCTTCTGCGGTAACACGTGTCGTCGCGCATCCCTATTATGACGTGGCTCTGGTGCGTTTAGATTCACCCGGCAGAACCGTGCTGCCTTTCACCAGCCAAAACCTCACTGCCGGAGAGGCTGGCGAAGCCTACGGTTTTGGCACGGGATTGAATCTTAAGACGACTCAGCTGACTGCGCTCGGTACCGTCGAAGACGGCTATCTCTATGCCCGCTCTGCGCGAGGTAACTATTCGGAGGTCGGTGATTCCGGCGGACCTCTCATTAGCGGCGGAAAACTCTATGGGGTGCTGTCGGCTGCGGTGCAAACCCCGCGAGGATACTTGCGGTTCGAAGACTACAAATACGTGCCGAGCTCTTCTTTCGCAAATTGGATTTTCGAAACTATCGGGGTTTCCAGCGTTGAGGGCACCACTGGGGCAGCGCCCTCCCCGCAACCGAATCCGCAGCCTAAACCTGGTGCAGCACCGGGAAGAATTGCCGGCAGCAATCGTGTAGAGACATCTTTACAAGCCTGGCGCCAAGGTGGGTTCACTGGTCCCTCCCTGGTCATCGCTACCGGTAAAGCGGCTCCTGATGCCTTGAGTGCCGGTCCTTTAGCCGCGGCGCTGGGCGCTCCGCTGGTGCTGTCTAACGGTCCTTTTGTGGAACCTGGCACGGTTGCCGAAATCCAAGCCAGGGGAATTCGCGACGTGCGATTGGTGGGTGGCCAGGTCGCTTTTGACCCCGCCACGCTGGGGGCTCTACAAGCACGTGGGGTCCAGGTGAGCCGCATCTACGGCATGAATCGCTACGGCACCGCCGCAGCGGTCGCCGCCCAAACTATTGCGGAATGGAACCAGAGGGGAATCACCCAGACACCAATTTTGATTGCGGACGGACTTTCATTTCCTGACGCACTGAGCGCGGGGGCAGGTGCAGCTTTTATTCACGGCGTAGTGGTGTTGAACGCCGGAGCTTCCCTTCCGCCGGAAACTGCGGAGTTTATCCAAGCTCACCAAACGCAGTCGGGTGCAAGTATATTTCCCATCGGTGGACCGGCAGTGCGGGCGTGGAATCAGGCCGGATTAGCGGGCTACAAGTCACAACCCATTCAAGGCTTGGATCGTTATCAAACCGCTCAGTTTGTGGCCCAAGCCTTTGCACCCGGCGCCACTTCCGCAGTTATCGCCAGCGGAGTGAACTTCCCCGATGGGCTGGCCGGGGCAGCTTTGGCCGCGCACCGCAACGCCTGCCTGCTGCTGACCCACCCCGGTTATCTCTCCGCGCCAACAGCAGCCCGATTGGCACAACTGCTCAACCGCGCTTCTTCAGTCGTCATCGGAGGACCGGGAGCTGTCAGCGATGCTGCGGCCTGGGCGGTTCGAGGCTAGGTTTTCAGAAATCGGCTTCCCGGGAACCGGCACCGCGTCCCAACTGCGACGCAATGACCGAACACATGATGAGCTGCTCTAAATGCAGCAGCATAATGGGTACCGCAATGGCGCCGAACATGGAAGTCGGAAAAATAATCATGGCCATAGGCAGACCCGTAGCGAGAGATTTTTTTGAGCCACACATCATGGCGGCGATACGGTCGGCCCGATTCAAGGCGCAGAGTTTGCCCCACCCGAACCAGGTCAAGAGGAGCATGATACCGACGATGACCAGGGCATCTGCACCTATCAGCACGAAGTCTAAAACTCCGACGCTGTCCCACAAGCCGTGAAGTTTCGCGCTGGATACCGCCGAGACGACCACCAGATAAATCGTGCCCTTATCGACGGTTTTCGTGATGATGGGGTGAGCGTTCAACCACGTGCGGGTCCATCGTCCGCTGAGCTGGCCCAGCACGAAAGGTAACAGAATCAGCACGGCGATGTCGCGCAACGTAGTTAGCGAGACGGTACCGGCCTTGCCCAGCAGCAACAGGACCAGCAGGGGAGTCGCGAAGGTCCCGACCAAGTTAGAGATGGTGGCGGCCGTGACCGCCCCGGCGATGTTACCCCCCGCGATGGACGTAAAGCCGATAGAGGATTGCACCGTGGAAGGTAGCAAACAGGTGTAATACATCCCCAGAGCGAAACTCGGCCCCAGGAACCATCCGGAAACTTGGTAGTTCAACATTCCCAGCAGGGGATAGAGCACAAAAGTGGAAGCCAAGATGACCAGCTGCAGGCGGTAGTTCTTTAACCCGCCCATGACCTCGGCGGTTTTCAGGCGCGCTCCGTAAACAAAGAACAGCACGGCGATGGCGTAGTGGCTGACGGCACCCACGAAGGCTACTACCGCTGCGGGCAGGGGGATAAAAATCCCCGCGATCATAATCAACAACAGGGTAAAAACAAACCAGTCTACGTAGGTAAAGAACCAACGAATGAAAGACATGGGACCGTGCCAGCCAGCTATGGAGATTCAGCAGTTAGGAACCGATAGCCGGTCCCCACTGATGCGTCTCGATTTCCTGCACTATGCCGTGAACCTGGTTCGGATCGTGTTTCAGATACGTCAACGCTTCCTCTGGGGTCTCGACGTTCATCAGTATTAGCGCGCCGGGTTTTTCGGTTTCGTTCATCCAGGCGCCGGCGGCCTGAAGTTTCCCGGATTTTTCCAAGTTCCCCAAGTAAGCCAGATGCTCGGGGCGAATCGTGGCCCTGTCGGCTTCACGGGTGGGGTCATAGTGGTAGATAACGACGATTTTACTCATAGGTCGATTCTAGGCGTGCTCCACGCGCAACGAAAACCGACCCGAATCGTCAGAAATACACTTGGGCATTAAACTTAACTGGTGCATGAAACTTTGAAAGTCCACGGAGCGCGCGAACATAATCTCCAGGCCGTTAATGTTGAAATTCCTCGGAATGCTTTGGTGGTGTTCACCGGACTGTCCGGCTCTGGCAAGTCATCTCTCGCTTTTGACACGATTTTCGCCGAAGGGCAGCGCCGTTACGTGGAATCCCTGTCCTCCTACGCCCGGCAGTTCCTAGGGCGGATGGATAAACCCGTGGTGGACTTTATTGAAGGCCTGTCTCCCGCGGTATCGATTGACCAAAAGTCCACCTCTCACAACCCGCGCTCCACAGTGGGCACTATTACCGAGATTTACGACTACCTGCGCCTGCTGTTTGCGCGAGCCGGGACCCAGTACTGTCCGGTGTGCGGCGAGGAAATTACTGCCCAGTCCGCCGAACAGATCGTAAATTGGCTGTTCACTTTAGGGGAGGGGACGCGGCTAGAGGTTTTGGCTCCGGTGGTCCGCGGACGTAAAGGCGAGTACTCGGAACTGTTTGCGCAGCTGGCCGCCAAAGGCTTTACTCGGATGCGGGTGGACGGTGAGAATCATCGCCTGGAAGAACCCCCAACACTGGAAAAACAGCTGAAACACGATATTTCGGTGTCCGTTGACCGGGTGGTTATCCGGGAGGGCTCGCGTTCGCGGGTGGCGGATTCTATCGAGACTGCTTTGGGGTTGGCAGAAGGGCTGGTGGTCGTCGATTTCGTCGACCGCGACGCGGAGGATCCCGAACGTAGCCGTCGCTTTTCGGAAAAACGAGCCTGTCCGAATAATCACCCGCTGGCTTTGGAAGAAATCGAACCGCGCACGTTTTCCTTTAACGCGCCTTACGGAGCGTGTCCCGATTGTTCCGGGATTGGTTCCCGGCTGGTAATTGACCCCGAACTCGTGGTGCCCAACCCCGATCTGACCCTGCGTGAAGGTGCCGTCAGCCCTTGGACCAGTTCCAAAGACACCATGCAACGCATCTTGAAGGGACTGGGAGACGAGGTCGGGTTCGACCTCGACACTCCGTGGAAGGATCTGTCCGAGCAGGTGCGCGACTACCTGATGTGGGGCAAGAACTATAAGGTACGGGTCAAGTATCGCAACCGATGGGGGCGCGAACGGGTCTATACCACGGGTTTCGAGGGTGCCGCGAACTATATTCAGCGTCGTTACGATGAAACTGACTCTGATTTTTCCAAAGCAAAATACGAAGGTTATATGCGGGAGGTGCCCTGTCCGACGTGTCAGGGGCGGCGCTTGAAGCCGGAAGTTTTAGCGGTCCGTATCGGGAAACTTAATATCTCCGAGCTCACCGATTTAGCCATCGACGAAGTTCAATCCTATTTAAAAGATATTCCTTTATCTGGTATGAAAGCTAAAATCGCTACGCCGATTTTGCAAGAGGTACGGGCGCGGTTGTCCTTCCTCATTGATGTTGGGTTGAACTACCTGACCTTATCGCGAGCAGCAAATACCCTCTCCGGGGGTGAGGCGCAGCGCATTCGCTTAGCCACCCAGATTGGATCCGGACTGGTTGGCGTACTCTATGTTTTAGACGAGCCTTCCATCGGGCTGCACCAGCGCGATAATCAACGTCTCATCGACACCTTGAAAGGTCTGCGCGACTTGGGCAACACCCTTATCGTGGTGGAACACGATGAGGACACGATCCGGTCGGCAGACTGGGTGGTGGACATCGGTCCCGGAGCGGGTCAGGCCGGGGGACAAATCGTGCATTCCGGGACGGTGGAGGATTTGCTGAAAAACCAGTCCTCGCTGACTGCGGACTATTTAGCCGGACGAAAATCTATTGCAATCCCACGGCAACGCCGCAAACCTGACCCCCAGCGTATTCTGACGGTACGGGGCGCGCGAGAGAATAACCTGCAAAACATCGACGTGTCGTTCCCTCTGGGGTGTCTCATCGCCGTCACCGGGGTTTCAGGGTCGGGAAAATCGACCCTGGTCAACTCTATTCTGTATCAGGCGTTATCCCGAGATTTGAACCGTGCCCATGTGGTTCCGGGACGTCACAAGCAGATTGAGGGCACCACCCTGCTGGACAAGATTATTCACGTGGACCAATCGCCTATCGGCCGCACCCCACGCTCGAATCCAGCGACCTATACCGGAGTTTGGGACGCGATACGGAAACTGTTCGCACAGACTGAAGAAGCGCGGATTCGCGGGTATGGACCGGGACGGTTTTCCTTTAACGTCAAAGGCGGGCGCTGTGAAGCCTGCCGCGGCGACGGCACCCTGAAAATCGAGATGAACTTCCTGCCCGACGTCTATGTACCCTGTGAGGTTTGCGGCGGAGCGCGCTATAACCGGGAAACTTTGGAGGTGTATTATCACGGCAAAAATGTGCGCGATGTCCTGGACATGCCGATTTCTCAGGCCGCCGAGTTCTTTTCCGCTATCCCCGGCGTGTCTCGCTACCTGGACACTTTGACCGCGGTTGGCTTGGGATACGTGAAACTCGGCCAGAGCGCCACCACGTTGTCCGGTGGGGAAGCCCAACGGGTCAAACTGGCCAGTGAACTGCATAAACGCACGAATGGCCGCGCTATCTATGTACTCGACGAACCGACCACCGGACTGCACGTCGACGATATCCGCAAACTCATGGCCATCCTGCAGGGACTGGTTGAGAAAGGCAATACGGTTGTGGTCATCGAACACAACCTGGATGTCATCAAGTGTGCCGATTGGGTAATAGACCTCGGCCCAGAGGGCGGCAAAGGCGGCGGTACAGTTGTGGCTGAGGGCACTCCTGAGGCCGTGGCGAAAATGCCCGGTTCGTTTACCGGGCAATACCTGGCAAAAATCCTGAAACCGAAAGGTAAAAAATGACTATCAATGTCAGCGACGAGGAATGGAAAGAACGGCTGAGCCCCCGCGCGTATGCAGTATTGCGGCAAGCCGCTACGGAGCGACCGGGCACCGGAGAACTGCTCGATGAAACACGTGACGGCCTCTACAGTTGTGGGGCGTGCGGGGAGCCGCTGTTCGATGCCGACACAAAGTTTGATTCCGGGTGCGGATGGCCGAGTTTCTTCGAGGCGAAACCAGGCGCGGTACGCGAAGTCACCGATACCTCTCACGGCATGGTGCGCACTGAAGTTCGCTGCGCAAACTGCGGCTCCCACCTGGGACACGTGTTTCCTGACGCGCCCCAAACGCCGACCGGCAACCGGTTTTGCATGAATTCGGTGGCCCTGAGTTTTCGACCCCAGGAATAGACCCCGATTCACGCCTGCTGGTGTGGCGTATCGTCGCGCCCGACCAAAATGCCGCAATGAGCGCTAAACCGGTCCTAAAGACTGGCTTCTAGAGGGTAGCTTTCTCTAGCAGCTTGTCGTCTTTCCCGATTCCGCTCATGTCAACGGGGTGACCGTTGGCAATGTAGAGGGGAGTTCCGGCATTTTCTCGGCCGAGGCTCTTCAGACGCTGCTCAGCCAAAATATTAATTGGCATAAGTCCGGATTGCTCCGTCGCCGGGGGGACAGAACTGTAATCAATACCGTGTTCACCAGCTATTTTAGCTAGCTCGGCATCAGGTTCACGAATAGTTTTTGCCCATTCGGTATTGTTCTGGTTCTTTTCGTAATCGGCGGACTTGTAGTTGTCCATGGCGAACTTGGTCAAGTCCTTGCTGAGCTCCCATAGCTTGTCGGGCTGATTTTCTGCCGTCCAATACATGAGATTATTAGCGGAATAAGCAATGTTGGGGAACTTCAGCTGCTGAGCATGAGTCAAGGTCGGGCGCAGCACGACAATGGCCTTACCACCCTCGACCAAGTCATTGAGCTGTTTACCTTTGTTGAGCTGGTCTTCGACGTCATTACAGATGTTGCACAAGTAGTCGTAGTACAGTTCCAGGACTTTGGTGCCTTTTTTCGATTCGGCGGTGATTTCATCGTTAGTCAAGACTTTGCCACCCTTGAGCCAGATTCCCCGTCCGGCAGCATAGGTTTGAGGTTCGGCAAAACCAATCATCGTTTGCGTACCAGCGATGGTGTCTGTAGGTTGAGCAGTCATTTCGTGCTTTGTGCTAGCAATCTTAACAAACACGATAATCAGTGCCAGCACGACAGCCACCAGCACAATAGCCAGAATAGTGCCGGAACGATTGCCGGGTTTGGACACCGTCAGATTAGGCTTGGAAGATCCTTTTTTCTGTTTTGACATCTGTGAGCTCCAATCACTTACCGTCATTAAACCCTGAGAGGCGACGACGTTTCAACATTTGCAAATTATTGCAGATACAGGTGACCCGCCTGACGCCGCAAACGCCCGGCCTGCTCCAAAGATTTCAGCCCGGCTTGCATACGTTGACGAATATCGGTGCGAGCCGGAGTCAGATCCAACACACGCGCCACCGCTTCTGAGGTTTCGTCTTCAAGGGGCTGTTGCGTGTCAATAACCCAAGTCAATGCGTTATTGAACTCTTCATCGCAGATGTCCACCAGGGCGCGCTGCCCATAAATCGATCCGGTTCTAAAAACGTTGAACTCCTGAGCTGAAGTTCCGGCAGGCCAGACAAAGGTACCGAATTTCGTGACTGTTTGATGAACTTCGGAATCCAGCAATTCCAAAATTCGTTGGCGGCGTTTCGAGTGTAGCCGCTGCATGCCAAACGCATCGGCGACGAGTTTAGCCAGTCGAGGCGCGCCAATCGGACCTTCTGTGTAGAGCACTTGTGACAACGCGTCCGCCACGGCGGCAGCGTTAGCGGGATCCTGTAAATCATCGAGGACTTCCTTGGAACACTGGTTTTGCAGGGGTTTGCCGCGGGGTACGAACGGTTGCGGGACCGTTTTAGCATCGGCCTTGGTTGGAATTTGCGCGGTAAAACTGGGAGTTGTCGACTCGGAAACCGCCGGTGCGGAGGGTGGAGGCACGGGGTTCTTTAGCGGTGGCGCACTAGTCGGTACGCCAGCCGATTTTTCTGAACTGTCCTTGGGTGCCTCAGGCGCAAAAAGAGGCGCGAACGCGCCCAGACCGGGCTTAGAAATCTTGCCGAGTTCCGCGTCCGGCCCGGAACTTTGGGCTAATTCCATGAAAAGGTCGGTTTCTTGCGCTCCCAGTTGGTCTCCCAAGGTGGGGGCGTCACGAGTTTCAGTGAGTTCCCTGCGATTCAGGTGCGTAAAGGCATCGGGGGGCATATCGGCGATGACCGGCAGTACCGAACTGGTTTTCCGTTGCGCCGCCGGGGGGAGGTCCTCGATACGGGCCGGGAGCTGTTCCGCGGGAGGTGGGGTGGGGGCAGAAGGTTCCGGCTGGGGTTCACGAGACGGGGGCGCGGTCTCTGCCGGGGATATCGTCGGTGCGGGGGCGACGGTTGGTTTGTCGGCTTGAAGTCGCGCCAACTCCTCGCGCAGAGGCAAGGGCAAATCCCACGCATCTTCATCGGGAACTTCCCAAGGCTCGTCACCGCGGTTATTTTGGGCCGCCGCGATACGCGAGGGTGAAGTGTAGCGGTCGTCACTCGCCACCGAACCGTCCGTCACGTCACCGGGGAACGCCAGATCCAGGGCTATGGAAACGAGACGCCGGGTCACTTCATCAGTGTTTTCCATCAGCTGAGTCAAATACACGTGTTCGATAGCGCCGAAACCGCAATGTTCCAGCAGATACTGGGGAATACCGACTTCTCGATCCCAGGCGGAACGCACCTGTAGCTGTTCGGGGCCGTCCAAAATTAGACCCAGCCAAGGTGCCCCCGCGTCGCCGCGAACCGCCAAATCCAGGCGCAACGGAGCCGGCCCCAAATTGGTGCGAACTTCCAGCCCGGCATGTCCCAGCAGCTTGGCCAGATAATCTCGCACCGCCGAAACGGGGGCGTTATCACGTTCGGTACCTGAACTATTCAACACATCTTGCAGCAAGGCGGGCAGCTCACTCTGGTCGAGGTCCCGGTTCACCACGAACAGCACCTGACCGTTAGTTTGCAGCAAAGCCTGCGTCCAAGCCAAGGACAAATCCCGACCGAGAGAAGTCTTTATTGGTTCCGGCTGAGCCGTGGAACCCAGGAAACACACCAATAAATCGCAGGGAGCTTGACCTTCACCATCGTTATAACCTCCGCCGAGCCCCGGTGCGGTGGAATCCGCATTGGGGAATGCGGCTGTGGCGGCACCGAGGTGAGTGACCCGAAGATTCATCAGATTGATTTCACCCTGGCGGTTAGCTTCATCGAGATACCAGCGGATTCCCGCCGCCAGTTCAGACGTCCAAGTCAGTGCAGTGATGGATTTACCGCGGTTCTTTAGGCACAGATTCATCAACAGGTTTCCGGCCTTTTCAAACCACACGTAGTCGGCGCCAAGACCGCTCCAGCCAGGATTTTCACTGGCTAGGTCCAGGGGCAGGGGGCGATGCACCGCGGGGAACTCGAGGATTGAAACCGGGTGGGCCTGAACCTGCGCCACCGGCCACGTGTCTAACTTGTCGGGTCTCAACAGCCGCGCCAAGTGACCGGGGGTGGAGGTCAAATCCTGGCCGTAGCGAGCAGTCAATTCGTATTCGGGGAAACCCGCCGACTTGGCGGCTTCGTAAACGCTGCGCGCCCGGCCTTTTGCAAAACTCACGGTAGCGGGCAGGGCCGCCACAAACATGGCTTGAGTGGCTCCGGCCAGGGCCTTCACCACGGCTCCGGATGGCAGCTCGGCTGCGTCCAAAATGACCACGGCATCAAAACGGGGGGTTTCATCAGCAAAATTAGGCAAATAAGTGATGACCTCAAGCGGAGTCAGGCCCACAATCGGAGTGCGGGTCAGGACTCCTTCCAAATCGTCACGTAAAGCCTGGCGGATGGAAAAGTTCTCTTCACGCAATCGTGCCCCGAAACGGCGCAGAATCTGTTTATCGGCTCGCTGTGCGAACCCGCCTGCCGCAGCAATAACCTGATTGACGATTTCGCGGCGAGTCTCCGTGCAGTTCAGCGACAGTCGTTCCACCTGAGCTGCGTGTGTCTCGGGCTCGAAACCCTGCTGCAACAAAGCCCGCTGACGCTCCCGTACCGCCGCGACCGACAGGGCGTGTTCCAACACTCCTTGAATAGCCATTCCGCTGAGCTTCCCTTCGGCCACCCACCCGACCAGGTCATCCAGACCCAAGGCTTTCAACTTGGGGGTCAGCGCGCGGAAAGCCAAAATATCATCTAACGTCGAGTCCTCAGAGCTGAGAGACGTCCCCCAGACCTTACGAACCTGCAGGTAACGGCCCAGGGGCGGCAGGCCTTGTGACCAGGCTTCCAAATCCGGGCTGGACACCTGCAAAGACTGCAAAACGTCAGCAAAAGCCTCGGAGATGGCCCGTACCTGCTGACCTAGATGCCCGCCCTGGCGAGCCAGCGGCATCAAAGACTCCAAATCTGAGCGGCGGTTGGGCAGATACCGGCTCAATTCAATGGCGCTGAGCACCGTGTCAGCGTGATTTGCAAATTTTTCGGTGGCGTCGTCAGCCAGGGCATCAAAATCTTTCAGTCCCAGCACGGGGTTGGCGCTAATTTGTGAGCCCAAGGCTTCGGCGCGCATTCGCAAGGCGTTGAGGTCCTCCAACAGGTCCGCTACCTTGTTGGGGGTGACCGGCCCGTTGAGGTAGGGCTGTAACTGCGCCAGCACGGCCTTGCGACGACTGTTACGGGTAAAACCACCGGAGGCTTCCGCGTGGCGGGCATCCATTAACAAATCCAGGTCTTTACCGGAGCGATAGGCGGGAGCGGCAATTTCCAGCAGGGGAGTGGCCTCGTCCCACAAGTCTCGCAGGGACTGCTGCAAAGTTTCAATGCTAGAAGTGACCGCGTGGCGTTCCGCTTCGGTCAGTTCCACGGGAGCCCTGCCGTATCCAATTTCTAACAAGTCGAGCCACCGGGCAAAAATCGGCCAAGCTTGCAGTTCAGAAGTGGCGGACATGATTTCCAACACAGCGGGGTGGGCTTGGGTAATGGCTTGTTCCAGGGCTTTCAACGCCAATTTCAGTTCCGTACGGTCCACGCTGCGTGCGGTTTCGCCGACCAGGGACCAGGGATTAGCGCCGAGGCCGTTCACCGAGTTGGCATCCAGATTTGCCAGTTCTTTACCAAGTTTCACCGCGGCGGACCGGTCATGAGACAGGTAGGGGAAGTTCGGAGCCGCCGCCAGGCGGCCTGCCAAAACGCGTTCCTCGGGCTCCAGCTCAGCGGCGGTCATGATTTGCGCGGTATAGGCCTGCCACGCGGAAACATGGTTGGGGCCAACCTCGTGAATCTGGTTGAGGTACAGATCCAAATCTTGAGACAAGGTTTTCAGGGAAGCTCGGCAGGAATCGAGGTAACTCGCGTCAGCGTTGACCGGTCGATCCCAAGCTGCCCGCAGTAACGCCCGGCTGCGCTCATCACGGTCGGCGGCTTGCGGGTCGAGGGTGAGGAACACGTGTTCAAACCCGGCTTTGCGAACCCGGCTGCGCAGATGCTTTAGGCTGGTTCGGCTGCCCACCACCAGCACGGAGTGTTGCTGCACTAGGGACTGTGCCAGGGTGTTTACGACGGCATCAGTTTTGCCTGTCGCCGGGGCCCCAGAGAGAATGAGGCTGTGGCCTTGACCAAAAAACTTCGGCACCTGCAGTTGTTTACGGTCGGCTTTTAGCGGTGCGAAAATATCTGCAGCCAGGGGAGCAGTGTCTGCGGTATCCGCGGAGAGTTGGGTGGGGGCGTTGCTGGCGGCGTAGCGCTGCACCAGGGCGGAGCTGCGGTAATCCTCAAGGTGGGCTTTCAGGTCGGTCAGCGCCGGCGACCAACTGAGATGAGCCAATCCCACGGCAGCTTGGCGTTCCAGGTGCATTTTGGCCCTAAGGGGACTGTCTTGGAGAGCTTGCTCTAAGGCGTCGAGAATGGCGTCGAGATTGAGGCCGCGGGCGGTTCGGCCCGCCCCGACCCAGCGGGACGGAATCTGAAACTTTTGCTGCAAGAGGCGCACCAACGTGCTGTTGAGCTGCAGTTTTTCGTCCTTAGCCAGCCGTAAGTAGCCCACCGGACGGTCAGGTTCGGGTGTCAAGCGGGACTGAAAAACCGGAAATCGGAGGTTGCCGCGGTTTGCGGCGAGGAAACCGAAAGCCAGCTGTAAATCCAGTCCATCGCGCCGGTTCGCCAAGAGCCAATGCCAGTGTTCGGCGGTGGTGAGCTGCGCCTCTGTGCCCCCATCGGCGGCAGAAAGCGGGAAAATACCGCCGGTGCGCAGCTGGCGATAGGTCGCGTTCAGGGAATTGGCGGAAAAGGGAAAAGTCAGCGCGGCGGCGGGAGAAGCCAGGGGAGTGACTCCGACCTGCGTATCAGTCAGAGAAAGCGCCCATCCCCGGGAGGCTGCGTCCGTCACTGTACTTCCCCTTTGACCTGATTGCCATCTCAATACTTACGTGCAAATGCCATTTTAGAGCCTGGAGTACCGTTCTAGCCTGTGACAGACCGAAAAGTAACAAATCGGTTAACTTTTTTGCGGCGGTTCCACTAAAGTAGAGATATCGAAATTTTCTCAAAAGGAGGACGAAGTGTCGGACACGATTCCAGGACCGGACCCTACTGAAACTGCAGTTTTCGGGGCTATAGGTGGCGTTCCTGAGGCGGAACCAGAACTGGGTAAGCGGGTTTTGTCCTCCGCTGACGAGGATGCTGTCGCGGCTCTGCCAGCAGGTTCGGCACTGCTAATCGTACAGCGTGGCCCCTCCGCAGGAGCGCGTTTCCTGCTTGATACGGACCGCATTACTGCGGGCCGGCACCCCAAGTCGGATATTTTCCTCGACGATGTGACGGTTTCGCGCCGGCATTGCGAGTTCCTCCGCCAAGAAAACGGTTACTTGGTTCGTGACGTCGGCTCCCTCAACGGCACCTATATTGACCGCGAGAGAGTCGAGTCTCACCTGCTGGCACCGGGGGAGGAAGTCCAGATTGGCAAGTTTCGATTGGCTTACTACCCGGCGGTGAATTTTAAGAAATGAACCAGGTAGCCCGAAAGGTCAATGACGTTGGCAGCTCGTGGCCCCCGGATGTAAGTCATGAGCCGACTATGTCCATTGGACGAGTCCATGAGATCATCGTGAAGGAATTTCCTTCAGTATCTCAGGCGAAGCTGCGCAATTTTGAGAAGCACGGGATTGTGTGTCCGGCCCGGATGCCCAATGGATACCGTGGCTATTCTTTGGCTGATTTAGAGCGCATTCGCTATGCCTTGAAAGCCCAGCGTGACAGTTACCTACCGCTGAATCAGATTGGCGAAAATCTGCGGCTGCTGGATTTTGGGGAGGAACCACTGCCGGTACAGCCGGTCATGCGAGTCGTGGCTTCGGAGGGCCAGATGCGTCTGCCCGTAAGCTCACGTATTACGCTGCAAGATTTGCTGGTTTATACCGGGGCTTCCGAGGAGCTGCTGGAAAAGGCAGTCAATGCCAAACTCATTAGCCCGGATTTTTCCTCCCGATTTTCTTCCGGTACGGTCGGGGTGGTGCAGGCTTTGGAAGTCTTAGAAAAGCAGGGCATAGAGCCACGCAATTTACGCTCCGTTTACTCGGCCGTAAATGCGATTTTGGATTTGATTGACCGAGTGGTCGCCCCGGAACGGCAAAAAAATAACGCCGCCGCCAAGGATCGCGCCCAGATACGGGCGGTGGAGCTTTCGGCGCAATTGGCGTCTCTGGCCGAGGCGTTGCTGAGCGTCGGAGTTGAGGAACTGTAAGCTTTTGCTGCTAGGTGCGGAAATGGGTTTGTTTTCCGGCCTAGCTTGCACTTAAACTTTAAGTGCAAGGTTTGGGCGCGCCGCGCACATTTGCCCACGTTTCTATGGTGCATAATCTAAAATAGAAACACACTTGAACGGAGGTTGCCTTGGAAAAGCCAAGCAAGTCTGGAGTACCGCAGATAAAGCAGGGGATGCTGTTTGGTGAAACCCTGCCGGTCATCGACGAAGAAACCGGTTTTCGCGGACCGACTGCCTGCAAGGCAGCCGGGATTACCTATCGGCAGCTCGACTACTGGGCTCGTACCGGTTTAGTGGAACCTTCCGTGCGCAATGCCCGCGGTTCGGGCTCACAGCGTCTTTATTCTTTCCGGGACTGCCTGTTGCTAAAGGTAGTCAAGCGCCTGCTCGACACCGGCGTTTCCCTGCAACAGATTCGCGTGGCCGTAGCGACCTTGTCAAAGATGGGGGTGGAAGACCTGGCGGGGATTACTCTCATGAGTGATGGCGCTTCGGTCTACGCCTGTACTTCACAGGACGAAGTCATCGACTTGGTGCAAGGCGGCCAGGGTGTGTTCGGCATAGCGGTGGGGCGCGTCTGGCACGAAATTGAGGGCGAGCTGGCGCAACTGCCCGTAGAGAACATCAATGACGATAACGTGGTAGTGCGCGATGAACTGGCGGAGCGCCGCGCGCGTCGTCGCCAGGTTAGCTAACTAATTTTTTCGCGTTCACAAGCGCGGTGCCAAAACGTTGGCACGACAGTGGTGTCCCGGTCGAGGGTTAGGGAGATGCGTTTCGACCGGGACACTTTTTTGTGCGCGTACCCTAGGGAACTGAGCAGGATAAACGTGAAATACATAAAATGACATAATATATATTATCGGATTGGAGGGGCGCGGCTAGGTGGCAATCCCAACGCCCCGGCACCGCCCTTGAGAAAAAATCCGTCAAATCGGTTAGAATGAACCGCTAAGCATTACAAGGAGGCACTTATCGTGGCTGATCGCGCACTACGCGGGATGCGTATGGGTTCCAATTCTCTCGAGTCCGAAGAAGGCGTTGTTTTTGTCGAGCGCCAAAACGTGGACTACACCTGCCCGGAAGGCCACGCCTTCGATGTTCCCTTCGCGATAGATGCCGAAGTGCCCGACTCTTGGGAATGTCCGGTTTGTTCGAAAACCGCGATACGCAACGGTGTGGAAGATTTCCAAGAAGAAAAAACCACTAAGCCGCAGCGCACCCACTGGGAACAGCTGATGGATCGGCGCAGCGAAGAGGAACTCCAGATTCTGTTAGACGAACGTCTGGAAGCCCTGCGCACCGGCCGTCGCCACTACGGACGTTGAAAGTACCCTATTTTTGTTATCAAGTGGCCCCTGCCCAAGGAAAATGACATAACGTCACGAATTATGGAGCAGTTCCCGAATCCGCCACTTGGCGACTTCCAGGAACGCTTCCTTGATGATTGACCCGCTCATTTTCGAAGTACCCGCCCGGCGTTCCACAAAGGTGATGGGCACTTCCACAATCTTGCCCCCCGCCCGGCGTGTCCTCCAAGTCATCTCAATCTGGAAACCGTACCCTTTTGATTCAATCGTGTAACGCTGCAGTAAACGGTTCAGGAAATCGACCCGATAGACCCGAAAACCCGCCGTCGTGTCGGCCACGCCCAAGCCCAGAACCACGTTGACATAAAAACTTCCCGCCCGGCTCAGCAGCTGGCGCGAGGCAGACCACCCCGCGGTCGCTCCCCCACTGCGCCACCGCGAACCGATGACCAGATCCGGACGACCGCTGCCGTGGGCCAAAGCCAACAGACGCGGTAAGTCCTGAGGCCGGTGTGAACCGTCGGCATCGAATTCCCCGACCCAGGTAAATCCGTGACTATCAGCCCAGGCAAACGCGGCCAAATACGCTGGTCCCAGGCCTTCTTTACCCTCCCGGTGCAACACGTGGAGCTGCGGGTGGTCCGCGGCCAAGGCGTCCGCCAGCTGACCGGTACCATCAGGCGAGTTATCGTCCACAATGAGGACATGAATCCCCGGGGCTTGGGCGAAAACCTCGCCGGTAATCCATTCCAGGTTTTCCCGCTCGTTATAAGTCGGGATGGCGATAACAGTTTTCGCGTTGAGGTTAGTGTTTTCCACGTTTCCAACTTTCTGACAGAGCCAATAATACTTGTAAAACCGCAGCTAAGACCACTAATATCAGCGATCCCAGACCGAGCAGTCCCCCGATGACGGTGGCGGGCGTAGCCCCGCTGCGCAGAGGAATATCTGTAACGAAACTGCCGGCTGCAAAGTTCGGAATGACCCGGCCTACTATCTGTCCGCGGGCATCAATCCGCGCGGTGGAATCCATGGTGGACACTTGAATGGTGTCTAAGCCGTGTTCGGCGGCGCGAAAGCGGGCGATGGCGAGTTGCTGGTCAGCTTCGTCAGATGAACCAAAGAAAGAGTTGGACGTCGGCACGTAGAGAAAGTTCGCGCCAGTGACCGCTTGACGCACCAGGTCATCATCGGCAATCTCGTAACAAATCGGGCTGGCTAGGAGTACATCTTTACCGGCCAGCGAGACCTCTAGCTGGGCCACGCTTTCGCCTGCAGTAAGGTCAGTAGGGACCATAGCGGCGAAACTGGGAATGGCAGCCGCAAAGAATTTCCGCCAAGGCAGGTACTCGCCGAAAGGAACCAGGTGTTTTTTGGCGTAAGTGTCCCTGGCTTGGCCGTTTTCCCACACCAAGATGGTGTTTTGCAGGGAAGTTGCGTTGGTTTCGGCGAGACTGGGTACGCCCGGTCCGCGCGCCCCGGCTCCCAACGTCCCGGTGATGAGCGGGGCTTCTTGGAAAGCCTCGGCGACTTCGTTCACCAACGCGGCGGCACGAGGGCTGGTGCGTGGGTCCACGTCGGCCGCGTTCTCCGCCCACAGCACCACGTCGACGTGTTGAGCTGTCCGTTGGCGCAAGCGAAGAGACTCCTCAACGTGGTTTTGTAGCACTTCGTAGGGCTGTCCGAAAGCCGTTTGCGGCTCCCGACCAGGGGTATTGCCTTGGACCGCCGCTGCCGTGATATGGCCGGTAATCTCTGGCAACGCGGGGTGTGCCAAGTTGGGAAAAACGGTAGCTGCGACAACGGCAATGAGTGAAACTATCCGCACTGTTACGCCGCGGTGCCGACCCAGAATTTCCAGAACGGCAGCGGCAATGAACACGCAGACCCCGCTGACTAGCGCGCTGCCGCCCCACGGCGCCCACGCCAACAGCGGGGTATCAACCAGGGCAAAAGCGAGTTTTGACCAGGGAAAACCTCCGAAAGGCAACAGGGCACGCAGCTGTTCCACCCCGACCCAAGCCAAAGGCGCCCAAACCAGCCGCGCCAGCCCGAACAAACGGGGAAACCGTGGGATGGCCTGTTCGGCGCGCACCCACACTTGTGCAAATAGACAGATAAACAGCGTCTCTAGAATCGTTAGGGCAATCCACGGCAGGGCCGAACCAGCGGAAACCCCGGTCCAGGTCAACTGCGGACCGAAAAAACCGAGGCCCCACCCTGCTGACACCAACAGAACCCGGCGCCCAGTTTTGCCGTGCCCGTACTGCCAGCGCAGAGTGCCCAACAGAATCATGACGGAAGGAACCAGCAACAGCCACAGATTCCAGTGCGGAAAAGCCAGGGCTCCGGCCACTCCCCCTATGAAAGCCAGGGGCAGAGCTATCAGAAGTCCCACGTCACCACTCCCCGCTTGAACTGGTTGATGACGCTGCGGAATTTCGTCTGCAGGGCCGGATCGAGATTCAGTTTGCGCAGCTGGTCGGCGAGGTCAATGACTTGGCGAATAACCCGCACGAAGTCGCCCGCGCTCATGCCGGTCAGTTCCAGACACTGCCCAAGGCTGACGTCCTGCGCCCACGCCACGACCCCGGGCAGCAAATCCGTTTCTAACGGCGGGTAAGTCTCGAGGAAGTGTTCTTGCTGCAGAGTAGCGATTTCAAAGTTAATCCGCCCCATGGATTCCAACGCCGTGGCCAGGCTGGGAGAAGCCTCGGCTGGAATCAAGCGGGACAATCCTCCGGTGCGGTTTTGCGCCAGGCACACCGAGAGTGCCCCCGCCAAATCGGCCACGTTCAAATCATCGAAAACGCCACGGCGCAAACATTCCACGACCAGCAAATCCCGCTCGTTATACACCGATTGCAGCATGGTGCCGGCGTCACGCAGACGGAAATCATCATCGACATAGTTCAGTTCCCGCAGCACTTGGCAGGTTTGGTCCAGCTGGCGAGCCAGGGACTTGGTGCGGTTTTCTATCCTCTGGCGAGTCATCTGGGCCGATTCCCGATTTTTGGCGGCCTGACGGGCTTTCACCAGGTGTTTGTCCCGGTCGGGGCAACTGTATACAGGGTGGGCTTTCATCTGGGCGCGGGCCTGTTCAATAGCCCGGCGGTCGGCCTGCTGGTTTTCGGGGGTGTTTTCCCCGCTGTGACGCCGCTGTTTGGCCTGCTTTTCCGCTTTGGACAGGGCGTTCATCAGGTCTAGCAGCGCCAGCACATCCCCACGCTCGCAGTGTGCCTCGCGTTCTTGATTCGCGGCCAATTCTTCAAACCGGCGCAGCTGTGAGAACAGTTTGCGCGAACTTCCCAACGCCACGTACTGGGCAAACGATTTTTCGACAGTTTCTTTCGCGCCCTCCAAGGTGGTGCGGGCCAGCAGGTTTGCCGCCATGTTAAAGGTAGGGACAAAGGCTGAGTGTAGCGGGTAGGTTTGCTGACTGGCCAGGTTGGCCAGCAGCTGCGGGGGATTCTTCACTTCCATAAGGGTCAGGGCATGCCCCACAGAATCGATTCCGCGGCGTCCGGCACGACCCGTGAGCTGGGTGTATTCCCCCGGCGTTAGGTTCGCGCGTTCTTGGCCGTTCCACTTGTTCAGTGATTCCAAGACAACGGTACGGGCAGGCATATTAATGCCTAGAGCCAACGTTTCGGTCGCGAAAACCAGGCGAATCAGGCCTTTTGCGAACAGAGATTCGGTCAGCTGCTTTTGAATCGGCAGCAACCCAGCGTGGTGCGGGGCGATACCAGCGGCCAGCGTTTCTTCCCAGTTCGAAACGTCAATCGCGCTCAGGTCGCCCTGGCTGAAACCTGCCAGTTCGGTCTCTATCTCGAGGCGAATCTGATCAGCCTCCGGTTTGGTGGTGAAACGCAAACCGGCGTCAAACACTTGCGCCGCCGCATCGTTACAGCCCTGCCGAGAAAAGATAAACGCAATCGCCGGAAGCAACTCTTGCTGTTCCAGACTGCGCGCTACCGCCGGTCTGTCCGCACGTATCCGGCGGGGCATCCGGCCGCGGCGCGGCATGATCTGCTGGGCAGCCTGCGCTAACAGAGCCCGGTTCAGGTGTCCGCCCACCTCGCCTTTGGCGAACAAAGGCAGAATTTCCCCCGAGGCGCTAATCATAAAGTGTTTCAACGGCACCGGCCGGACAGAGGTAGAAACGACAGTCGTGGGACCGCGTAAGGTCTGGAGCCATTGAGCGAACACCTTGGCGTTGGAAATCGTGGCGGAAAGGGAAATAAGGCGCACCGCCGCATCGAGATGAATAATGATTTCTTCCCACACCGGCCCGCGGAAATGATCGGAGAGATAGTGAACCTCATCCATGACGACATATCCCAGGTCCGCCAGCGGCGCGCCTGCATAAATCATGTTCCGCAGCACTTCCGTGGTCATCACAATGATGGCGGCGTCGCCGTTTATCGCGGTATCGCCGGTCAACAACCCAACATTTTCCGCACCGAATAACTCCACGAGTTCCAGATACTTCTGGTTGGACAGGGCCTTAATCGGCGTGGTGTAAAACAAGCGTTTGCCTTGGCGCAAAGCCAGGAAAATCCCGTACAGACCGACTATGGTTTTTCCAGCCGAAGTTGGGGCGCTGACCAGGACATCTTGGTCCTTATCGAGCACCTGGCAAGCCTCGATTTGAAAGTCGTCCAGGGGAAAATCGAACAGCGCTTGGAACTCGTAAAGTTCCGGGGATTGCTGGGTCGCTCTGAAAGCCTGATAGCGCTGGGCAGGAGAAGGGTTGGTAGCCTCGGGAGCCTCCGTTTGCGCCAATCGCGCAGCGGCTTTCTGGCTCTCGCGGTAACGGTGACGTTTGGGACTCATAGCTTCAGATGTTTACTGCCGCGGTGCCACCAAATCGTAGCTCGCCCAACGGTCATGAGCGGAGTGCAGGCGGCGTTGCTTGTTGGCTTTGCGAGCCTGCTTCACCTCGGCGCGGGCCACCCGTGCCGCGCTCAAAGTTGCGGCATCCCCCGTGGGAGCTGGCTTTCGAGCCGGTGGGCGGACCGAATCTGAGGTTTCGGCGGCGGGCAGCTCGATATCGCGAACCGTCCGATAGAGACGTATTCCACGCACGATAATCCACGCGGTCGTGGCCGCGAAAATAATCACGGCACAAATTACGGCGATGAGCCACACGATACCCTGAACACTCATAACTCAATCTTACCTGTCCGCGGTCGATAGTGCGGAGCCGACCTGTGCATAGAGCGCAAGGGTCGCGGCGCCCACCTCGCCGGCAGCCGCCACCACCGGCTCTATCGCTGGCCCACCAATAATGGCTTCTATTTCGCTCGCGAGAATCTGTATAACCCGCTGCAGCCAAGCGGGATCTTTGACTTTCAAACGCACCCGATACGTGGTGGAGGACTGATCGACCGCCTGGGCGTGAAGAATCGTATCCACGTAGGATTTCGCCTGATTTTTCAGCTCCAGGTCGACCGTCTGGTACTTGTAGCTGGGTTTTTGAGGGAGTTTTTCAGGAATCGTCTCCGCGGTGACGCGCAGGTTACTGAGGCGATCCAGGCGGTACTTGTGCCACTTGTTCTTCTCGAGGTTCACCCCCACCAGATACACATGATAGCGGTCTGTATAGACAGACCGAGGTGCCACGCGGTGCGCCGCGGTGTCCCAGCTGGCGTTGGTATAGGTAAAGACGACCGTGTGGCCCCGCTCGATGGCCCGGTTTAACGTCTCCAGAGAGTTTTGGATGGAAGGCGGCACCGTGTTCGTCACCAGCTGCGGAGCGGCCAGTTCGTGCGCCTGCCCCAACCAAGAGGCGACCTTTAGACGAGCGGTCGCAATCGCCTCTTGTGACGAGGGGGCCAGATAACCGGCGACTTCCAACCCCAACAGGAGGGACAACGCCTCGTCTGCGCTAAAGGACGGGGGCATCACCCAACTGCGAGAACCGTTGACTTCAATGGTCCCGTCCTTGCGTATCGAGGGCAGGAAACTTTCGTAGTCAGATTTTTCGTTACTGGCGGCTGCATCCAAATCCAAGAAATCCCAAATAATATTTTTGATGTCCTGAGGTTTGAGACCAAAGTGTTTCGCCAGTTCATCTACGGTACAGGTGTCGCCGGTAGTGCTCGCATTAAAGATAAACGTCATCACCGCCAGGGATTCGGTCGTTACGCGCGTCTGGTTATCTATGGAAACGCCAGTTTTCCGGGGGCTAAACTCGTCGAATTTGAGACGTCCGGTTTCATACTCACCCTCCGTCAACTTGAGCTGAGTGAGACTTTCCGCCGCTTGCACGGTTGCCGTCACAAGTTTCGGGGGGTCGAGCACTACCAGGTAGGTCATTGCTTCGGTGGCCAGACGGCTCCAAGTATAGAAATCCGGTTGTTTGGCCCGATAAAGATTCCACCCGACAGGGACCTGCTCAAGCCCGGTCAACCCCAGTTCCGCTCCCTGGCGGGTAACATCACCATGCTCACAGATGAGTTCCGCGTTCATGACTGCTTCCGAGGCTTTCACGGGATCTGCCACAAAGATGACCCGTTCCAAAAGGCTCTCTAGAGAGACGCCGCGAGGGGACTCCACGTACTCGGCAACGTCAAAAATCTGGTCCGTAATAACTAGGTTGCTGAGCCGGGACAGCTTGAATGTTCGGAAACCTTGGCGGGTTTCATCGAAACCGCGAACATAGAAAAATCCGCGTGACAGCATCATCATTGTGGGACGCACCCGTCTATGTGTGTATTCGCCGTAGCGGGCTTGGTAATCGAATTCGATGAATTGATGCGCGGCGATAGCGTGAAAAATGTCTTGCGTCAGACTCGAAATTAGCACCTGCGACTGAACTTCCAGCGGATTGTCGGGGTCGATGTCGCTCACGGAACGGACATGGGAATCTATTTTGGTAAAGTCCCCCTCCAATAATCCCAGCGCCAGGTGGACCCAAACTGATTCGGTAGCGTCAAAAGCCAGCGTTTGGCGGTGAGAATCGGGCCGCAGCAAGTAGCGGTGTTCCGTTCCGACGTTGTTGCGTTTATCTTCCACGATGATATCGCCCAGGATTTCGTTGAGAGTTTTGATGTCGCTGCGGATTTTGACACTGTAGTTTTCATGAGACTGGGCCGAGTCGTCAGCGCCGGGGCGAGCCGGGAAGTAAGGTCCGATGGTGGCGGTGTAGGCGGCGTAGATCTCGTCATACGTTAACGGGCGGGCTTCTCGGTAAAAGACTGTTAAAAGTCCCTGGTAACGCCGCGATGCTGGAGCGAGTTCCGTGTCACTGGGGAGGTCTTTACGCCATTCATAATCGTCATCTTCGTCGAAAATGTCGGGTTCGCTCGGTGCTTGGTGCATAGGAAAATTATAGCGGTGGACTTCCGGGATTGTTCTGAACTCTAGGTTGAAGCGGTTATGCTTAAACCGTGATGATTCGGAAAGCTCGCGTTCTGGAAGTGCAGCGCCAGACTCCACATCAGGTTTTGCGCTGCGAAATCGTGGCTGCGCCTCCCCGCCAAGAAACCGGCCCTGCCGTGAGTTTCCAGCCCGGCGACAACTGCCGGGCCATCTGCTACCCGGAGCTGCTCGGTAACGCTGAGCCCGGCGATATCATCCAGATTGAAGTCTCTCCCCTGGCTAAAGCCTTGGGCACCGGCGGCGAAGCCATGGTCCTGGCCAATGAAACCCGCCTGCCGGCGGACGAACTGCCTAATCCTGGCCACTTGGTGAAGGCTCGCTACACCCCGCATCAAAAGGTGGTGCTGGGTGCCGACGAGCCGGACAGTCCCTACCATTCTCTGTTGCGTTCGGCAGATAACCTAGATGGACTTCCCGTTTTGGTGACGGATTTGCATTCCGCTCTGCCAGCTATCGTGGCGGGATTCCTCCACCAAAACCCGCGAGCCCGGCTGGTCTATATCCAAACTGATGGCGGCGCCCTACCTTTGGCGTATTCCCGTACCGTAGCCCAAATGCGCGAGTCCGGGAGTTTAGCTGCCACCATCACCTGCGGGCAATGCTTTGGCGGCGATTTTGAAGCCGTCAGTTTCCCCTCCGCCCTGTTCGTGGCCTCCGAGGTCGTCAAGGCCGATGCGGTCATTGTGTCTCAAGGTCCGGGCAATCTGGGTACCGGCACTCGTTGGGGTTACTCTGGGGTCGACGGGGCGCAATTTTTGCATACGGCTTCGGCTTTAAACGGTCATCCCATTGCGGTGCTGCGGATGTCCAGCGGCGACGCGCGCCCCCGGCATTACGGCATTTCGCACCACTCCCTGACTATGCTGACCTGGATGGGACTGCCCCCTCTGGACGTGGTGCTTCCGGTTTTTGACCTCGACAATCCCATAGAAAAAGCTTTGGCCGACCCAAAAGGAACGTTCGCTCCCCTGGTGACGTCCCAACTGAGCCTTCTGCAAGAACACCATCGGGTCATCAACCAACCCACTACGGGACTTTACGCGGCTCTAGAGGCCTTCCCGGTAAAACTTTCCACAATGGGGCGAACGCTTAGCGAAGACCCGGCCGCTTTCCTCGCGGCGGCAGCGGCGGGAGCGTACGGAGCGACCGTGCCCACCCGCGAATCCAAGAAACCACAGAAAGACCCCAGCGCCGCGAGCTGAGGCGCAACAGCGTTACAGACGGCAGGCTTTCAGGTCAGTCACCAGGATGCCGCGCGCCCCGGCCGCGTAGAGACGGTCCATAATCAGGTTCACGTCGGCGGCTTTCACCATGACCCGCACCGCTTTCCAGGTGTCCTCAGCCAGGTCGGAAATCGTCGGGGATTCAATACCGGGCGTAATTGCCAAGAGTCCCGCGAGCTGGGCGGACGGAGCGTTGTAATCCATCAACACATAGGTTCGCGCCACCATCACGCCCCGCAGGCGTGCCGCCAACGTTTGCAGCTGAGCGTGATTTTCTTGACCCGCGGTGGTAATCAGCAAGGCTTCCGATTCCAACAGAGGCGCACCGAAAGTTTGCAAACCGGCAGCCCGCAGCGTGGAACCGGTTTCGACTACGTCGGCAATCAAATCGGCGATGCCCAACTGGACGGAAGATTCCACCGCGCCGTCCAGGTGTACCACGCGAACCCCGGAAATCCCGTGCTCATCGAGAAACTTTTTCAGCAGCAGGTCATAGGAGGTCGCCACCCGTTTGCCTTGAATGTCCGCAAAGTCGTGGAACTGGTCCGCCGGCCCGGCAAACCGGAACGTGGAGCGGGCAAAGTCCAGCCCGAGATATTCCACCGCTTCCACCCCGGAGTCAATCAACAAATCCCGACCGGTGATGCCGCAGGACACGACCCCGGAACCGACATAAACCGCAATGTCACGCGGACGCAGGAAGAAAAACTCGACATCGTTACCCTTGTCGATAATCGTCAACTCGCGTCCGCGCCGGGTTACTTTATAACCGGCTTCTTTCAGCATAGTGACTGCCGGTTCGCACAGCGATCCTTTATTCGGCACCGCGATTCGTAACATGGCTGACTCCCCTTTTCTCAAGCTGTTATTGACTGTTTTCCGAGTCGTTCCGGATTCCGGCTCTGGGAAATACCGCTCTACATATGCTGGTAAATATCTTGGGGCGTAAAGCCTTTCGCCACCATCATGACCTGCAAGTGATAAATGAGCTGCGACATCTCAATCTGAGCCGCTTCCTCCGATTCGTATTCGCACGCCATCCACACTTCGGCGGCTTCTTCTACGATTTTTTTGCCGATGCCGTGGACTCCCCTGTCCAGTTCCTCAACGGTACGGGATCCCTCCGGGCGTTCGTTCTTTCGGCTCAAAATAATCTGGTACAGGTCTTCAAAATTATTCACTCTTTAAGAGTATGCAACCTCGCCGCGTTTTAAAAATCTCTGTCCTGACGGCGAGGGCCCTAGGCGGTTCGGTAAGTAAACTTTCCGACCAACGTATCCAATCCCTTGGCCTGGTGAGCCAACGTGGCTGCCGTAGTGGAAACCTCACCCGCGGTGCTGGCGTTCTGTTCGGACAGCGTCCACCCGGCTCGAAATTGTTTATCCGTTTCACGAGGCGGTTGGGTCGGGAGTTGCGCGCTTTCCTGTTCCATCGTTGCCATAAGGTTTGCCTAACTACATACGCGAGTGCGGTTTTCTGCATTTATTTTAACAATGCGGAGCGGGATTCGGGTCTGTACCACCCGAATCCCGCGAAATGCCCCGAATCTACTTTGCGGCGGACGACTTGGCGTGCAGGGACTGCCAAGGCCTAGCAATTTTTTCCAAACCTGTCTGATCCAAAGAACTGAGGTCAACTTTGTCGTCCAATGCCCCGACCTCGCCCAAAAGGGCAATCATCGCCTTAAATTTTTGCGGGTCAGGAGCGGCAGCGCGACCAGGGTCAGCCGGGTCGTAGTCAGGCAACTGCTCCAACTCCAGCGTCGCCAAGTTGACTTTCTGGGCAGCCTGCAAGGAGGCGGCAGTGTTCAGCGTCTGGTCATACTTTTTCGTGTATTCCACCGCTTTTTCCGGATCCTGCTGGATACTGTTGATGGCTTGAGCCATAGCGTTGATGACACCCTCATTCGCGGCGTCCTGGTTTTCACACCTGTCGCCGGTAGTCACCACGGCCGCACCTACCAAAGGAAGATTCGACGGCAGGGGAATCTCGGTCACCTCCAACCCCGCCAGCTGGAACTGCACCAGGTCGTTATTGGAAAACCCGACCACCGCATCGACTTTCCCGGTGGCCATCTGAGTCTGCTGGGTATATCCGATTTCCGAAATTTTCACGTCATCAAGGCTCAAACCCGCCTGCTGTAAACCTGCCTGGAAACCAAACCAACTCGAGCCAAATCGGCCGGGAACGCCCACAGTTTTCCCTTTCAAATCAGCCCAGGAGGTAATCCCTGACTGCTTGGTTGCGATAACTTCCACCGGATATTTTTGGTACAGGATACCAGTCACGCACAAATCCATACCGGCCGAAATCGCCTGCACTGCTTCGTCAGCAAACGCCACCACGTAGTCCTCCTTGTGGGACAAAAGGGCGTTGAACAGTCCCTCATCGGCTCCGTGATGACGCAGGTTAACGGGCTGGAGGCGCTCTCCCCCACCGTTATCCCAACGGAACAGCTTGTCTTGAGCCGCCACATAGAACGGGGCGAACTGCACGTTGGGGATATACGTCAGACCGATTGTGACCGCCCGGTCCGCCCCGGCCGAACTGTCGGGCGACGTAGCGGAACTGCCTTTATCAGCACCGGAACCGGCAGCACAGCCGGCCAAAACAGCGGCACTGACAGCCAGCCCTGCTAGGGACCTGATAAAACGATGTGACATCTTGTGAACCTTTCTTTGAGACGCAGCTAAACTGCGTTTACCGTTTTGGAATGACGCTCTAGGCGATAGACCCCTAGGTAAAGCAACGCGGCTACGGTGCAAATCATGATTAAACTCACGAACATTCCCGGTGTATCGACGTTGTGTGACTGCAAGGTAATCAGGGTTCCCATGCCGCGTCCGCCGATGACCATCTCGCCCACCACCGCTCCGGTGATGGACAGGGTCACGCCGTTACGGATGCCGCCCAGTAAGGACGGCAACACCAGCGGAATCTCCATGTATTTCATCAGGTCCCACGTTCCAGCACCATCGAGTTTGGCGGCTTCCAAAATGCTGGCATTCAGGTGATGCAAACCCACGGTGGTGGAAACCAAAATGGGGAAAAACACCATCAGAGCACACAACACCGCAATGGCAAAACGCGGCGTCGGCAGCCAAATCAACAGCAGCGGCGCCAGCGCTACCGCCGGAACCGCTTGGGAAGCCCCCAAAAACGGCTGAACCGCCGCGTTCAGGAGCCGCAGGTGATGGATCGCAAATGAAAGCGGCACACTCACAATGAGTCCCAAGACGGTTCCCCCCGCCGCGGCCAGCAACGTGTTGCCCAGGTAAAGCCAAAACGTTTTGCCGCTCAACAGCTCCACACCGGACTGAACTACGTCACTGGGACGCGGCAAGATAAACGTTGGAATGTTTCCAGAACTTGTCGCGAGGAACCAGACTGCCACAATGAGCAGCGCCAAAGTGAGAGGGGCGATGACGTTGAGCGGCCGAAATTCCGGGACGGCGTTAGCCGTTGACGGTGTCTGGTTTTGACTCATTGACATCTTCACCCCTTTCGGTTTGTCACCTCATTGGACAGCCCAGGGCAAAGAAAGATGAACGCTCACCGATGCCTCGGTAAACATACGCAGGCGCGGCTAAACGTGCGGCTCTTCCCATCCGGACTCTAACCGTCGGTATCGGAGTTTCACCGATTCAACTCGTGCGCACACGAGGTCGCGGACTTTACCGCCGGTGCTGAATTACACAGCCCCCAGAGCTACTTACAGTATAGCCTCTCAGCGACGCACTCAGGACCAATCCTGAAAAAGCGTTAATGGGTGTGCGCGTCGGCGCCGATGGCGCGCAACGTGGCGAGAGCCTCAGCGGGCTTCCGCTTGAACACGTAGGAGCCGGCCACCACCACGTTAGCCCCGGCTTTCAGCACCAGCGGCAAGGTTTCTTCATTGATTCCCCCGTCGACCTCGATGTCGAGGTTTAGGCGGGCGTCTTCGGCAAATTTGCGTAGCTTGCGAATCTTTGGCAACACTTCGGGAATAAACTTTTGCCCCCCAAAGCCCGGCTCCACACTCATGACCGTGACCTGGTCAAACCGACCCAAAATATCTTTGATTGCACTAGCCGGGGTGGCTGGATTCAGTGCAATGCCGGATTTGGCGCCTAAACTGTGTAGCACGTCAGCGGTTCGCACCGGGGCTTTCGAGGCTTCCAGGTGGAAACAGACTATCGCGCAGCCGGCTTTGGCGTATTCCAAAGCCCAACGGTCTGGATTTTCAATCATCAAGTGGGCATCTACCGGTAGTTTCGTGGCGTTCAGCACCGCTGTGGCAGTCGGCAGCCCCCACGTCAGATTAGGCACAAAATGATTATCCATAATGTCGAGGTGAACCCCGTCGGCACTCTTGATGTCTTGCAGCGCCTGGGCGAAATGCATCTGGTCGCAGTTCAGCACGGAGGGGTAAATCTTAAGGCTCATATCGGTTCCCTTCTTTCCTCTATTGTCTAATTCCGCAGTGGGTCTCGGACGGTTTTGACCTGGTTTTATTCCTGGGAATCAGGCATTTTTTGAATCAGCGCCAGGAACATGGCGTCGGTACCGTCCCGGTCGGGCCACAGCTGCAGGTAAGGTCCCAGCCCGAGGTCATGTTGCGGGTTGGCGATGATGTCGCGGGCCACCGCGGGAGCATCCAACACCCGCAATTCCGCACGATTTTTCACCGTGTTTTCCACCACCTGGCGGGTTTCAGCCAAATGCGGGCTGCAGGTCGCGTATCCCACGACTCCCCCCGGCTTCACCGTTTGCAAAGCGGATTGCAGCAGCTCTTGCTGTAGGGCGGTCAAGTCCTTTAGGTCGGCAGCGGATTTGTTCCATCTGGCTTCGGGGCGGCGGCGCAGCGAACCCAGGCCGGAACAAGGTGCGTCCACCAACACCCGGTCGGCTTTACCCGGATGAAGTTCACCAAAATCTCGGCCATCGCCCTGTAAAACCTGCACTGTCTGGTCCGTAAATGCTTTCGTGGAATCACGCACCAGTTCAGCCCGATGTGGCGAAACCTCGTTGGCGATGACAGAGACGTCCCGCGAGCGAGCCAATCCCGCCAGCAGCGCCGTTTTTCCGCCGGGTCCGGCACACAAATCAACCCAGGTCCGCTCCGCCCCCGCCACGGGCGCGGCTGCCAGGACTTTGGCGACCAGCTGCGAGCCCTCGTCCTCGACCCCGGCGAGGCCCCGCTCTACTGCGCGCAGCCGCCGCGGGTCGCCTCCGGACAGCACCACCGCACAATCGGAGAGTTCACCCAAGCGAGTATCGACGTCGAGATAAGTTTCGGCCGCGGTCGCCAGTTCGTCAGCAGTTATCAAACCCGGCCGGGCGCACAGCGTCACGTAGGCGGGACGGTTTTGGGCGTGTAGGAGTCCCGGCAGCTCCGCGGCATCCCGGCCGTTGGCGACCAGGGCATCGCGCAGCGCCCACACAATCCATTCCGGATAGGAAAATGCTCGGCTCAGGGCTTTTTCCCCGGTCAGTCCCTGCGTGATGGCATCGAGCCAGTAGGACAGGTCATGTTCCGTGACCTTGCGCAGCACTGCGTTTACCATCCCGGCAGGACCGGCCGATAAACGGTCTCGTGCCAGGTCAACCATGGTGTCTACTGCGGCGTAGTTTTCCACCCGCATCTGGAGGATTTGATGAATCCCCATCCGCAGCACCGTCAGTAGCTCCGGATCTAAAGCTGCGACTTCCCGGTCACTCAGCAGTCCGATAATAGCGTCGTAGCGCCCTTGTAAACGCAATGTTCCGTACACCAGCTCAGTAGCAAAAGCCGCGTCGCGGCGGTGCAAATGCGCCCGTTCAATCAGGCCGGGCAGCACCAGATTGGCGTAAGCCTGGTCTTGGTCTACGCGACGCAAGGCTTGAAAAGCAACGTCACGAGCAGGGTCGCGCCGGGCTTTACTTCGATAGGCGTAACCGGTACGGGAGTTCCGAAAATTTCGACCGGCTCCCTGGGGTTTCGCACTGTTGTGCGCCGAGCGAGGCTGGCCCCCGGAAGCACCCCCTGGATGGTTCACTCCTGGCCTCCCATCGGGCTCGAGCTGCCAAACTTCACGCCGCTTTCCAGGTGGGCTCCGCGTGCCCAAGCCTCAGCGGGCATAGGTTTCTTACCGGCTGGAGCCACGGCGCCTAAACAGACGGGTGCCGAACCGGTCCCGACCCATACCTCGTGACGAGTGGTAAAAATCTGACCGGGCTCCAGAGGCGGGATAGGCATCGTCACGGGCGGATTCGCCTCCAGAACACCCAGTTTGATGCGGGAATCCTGCCACATCGTCCAGGCGCCGGGAGACGGCGTGAATCCTCTGATGTGGTTGGCAATCGTGTCGCCCGGAGCGGACCAGTCGATTTCTCCTTCCGCCGGGTGCAGGGGCGTCGCATAAGTGACACCGGCGTCCGCTTGCGGTTCGGGGGCAATTCCCCGTTCAATCAAGGACAGGGCTTGCTCCAGCGGTTTGACGCTGAGCTCGGCGAGTTCGAGCAACACATCCCCTGCCGCCGCTTGCTCAGGCACCGTGTAAGAACAGGTTGCGTAAATGGGACCGGTATCTAATGCGGGTTCCAGCTGAAAGACCGTGACACCGGTCTGGGTATCCCCCGCCTGGAGAGCACGCTGCACCGGGGCGGCGCCTCGCCAGCGAGGCAGCAGGGAAAAATGGATATTAATCCACCCGAACTGAGGAATCTCTAAAATATCAGCCGGCAAAATGGCTCCGTAAGCCACGATGACCCCCAAATCAGGCTGGAGGTCACGCAAAAATGCGGCAGCTTCTGTATTGTTCTTAAGGGTTTTGGGCTGATAGAGCATCAGGTCGTGCTGGGCCGCATAGGTGGAAACCCGTGACGGAGCCAGCTTCCGGCCTCGGCCGGAGGGAGCGTCCGGGCGTGACAACACCGCCACCAGGTCGTGTGCAGATTCCTCGAGGTATGTCAATACGGGAAGGGCCGCCTGGGGAGAACCGGCGAAAACAATACGCATAAAAACTATCCTATCTAAGTTCGACTAAGGGGTTTAAAGGCGACAGCGCGGTCTATCCGATTTGACCGGCGGGATCAGGGGGATCCACCACGATGCGCAGGGAGGCACTGCCAGATTTTCGTTCCCGAGCATTTTGCAGTTCCACTGCGCGTAGCGCCCGCCCGAAATCCTGACTTTCACGCAACCCTACCGACACAAACGCGGTGCTGAGCGCAGGATTTTCCCGTGCCGGTACCGGACCAAACACCGTGATTTCCGGAAATTCCTGGCGCAAAAAAGCCAGCACCTCGCCCAGGGATTCCCCCTGCAACAAAGCCGTGCGCCACGCGGGAGCAAAGTGTCCCGCTTCCCGTTCCTGCAGGTCTAAGGCAGCAAAACCCCACGGATCCCAGCGCACCAAAGCCTGTTCCCAGCGCGGGTCAATGCGGTTTGTCACCAAGATACGTCCCTGTGGTTTCACCAAGGCCCCCGCCGCCAAAAATTGCCGCATGACTTCTTGAGCGGTCCACAAGGCGGTCCGATTAGCCCACATATGAGCCCGCAGGATAACCGCGGCTTCGTAGCCGCCCGCAGCGAAAGGTTCTCCCTCCGGAAAGGCAATGACTAGGCGAGATGCTCCGTCAATGAGGCCGACCCGCCCTTTTCCGGGACGAGAAACCAACACCGGCACTCCCGAAAAAGCCCGTCCAATGTCATCAATCACGGTGCGTGACTGCAGGTGGCGCCCGCGCATTTTCATGCTGGCACAGTTCGGACAGGCATAGTTGGCAGGGATGTTGCCGCAGCGAGTGCAAACCAGCCGGGAACCCTCAAAGGTCAAGGGTCCGCCGCACACTTCGCACACCGCATTTGCACCGCAGTTTGAGCAGCTCACGACGGAGAACGCCCCGTCGGGAGGAACCAGCAGCAAAACCGGCCCGGATTTCAGACCCTGACGCACCAGGCGCAGAGCGGCGTTTGGCAGGAGCATCGCCCCTGTCATGCCTTCCGCCAGTTGGGCATCCTCGCTGAGGAATTCAAATCGTCCCGTGCATTGGCGCAAAACGTCGCGATGCGGGGCCAGACCGCGGGCAAAGTGGCGGGTCACCAGCTGCAGATCCCCCGCGTTGACCGAATAGTGCGCCAACACTAGGGCGGCGCCGCATAGCTGGGAACGCATCAGCAGGACTTGCCGAGCGGAAAAGTTCGGGAACATATCCGAGCTGAGCGACCACGCCAAGTCGTCCCACAGGTAGAACAAACCGGGACGAGCCAACGGCAAAAACACAGCTCCACGAGTGCCGACCACCACCGCGGCGGAACCGAAACGGGAACGCAAGAATGTTTCATAGGAGGCGGCAGTCGGGATTTCCGAGGTGTACAGCACGACTTGGTTTGAGTCGGCGAAGTAGTCACGCAGATACAGATAGGCTTCGTCGGCTTGCTCTACCGTAGGCATCACCACCAGGGATTGTTCCCCGTTAGACCAGGTCGCCGCCACTAACTCGGCGATAGGCTGGAAGCGCGAAGATTGTTGAAAATGCGGATTGTTCCCCAGCGGTAGCGCGCTGACGACGGCACGAGGGTGGTGCCCCTGACACAAATCAGAGAAAAACTCGACTCCCCCGTCGTAGCGCGCCCAAGTCGTTTGTTCCGGTGGCGCCACCGTGACCGCGGTTGTGTCCCAATGAGGAGGGTCGGTGGAAAAGGCCTGTTCTACCTTGACGCGCCGCTCTGGCAGGGCGTAACGCAGCAGGGAGGATGGTCTCGTCCCGTAATAGAGAGAGACGTTTTCCAGCAGTTCCAGGGTAGAGGCGTCTAACAGGGGCAAGTCGCCCAAGGTGCGTTCGATTTCACGCAGCGGTTTTTGCCACTCGGTACTGTCTTTACGAGCCACGATGACCCCGGTGTAGCGTTTCGTCCCCACTTTCACTTTCACCAGCACACCCGGAGCGGCCGCCGAGTCAAACTTGGGGGGAATCAGGAAGTCGAGAGGCCGGGACAAGGCGGGCGTAAACGTGTTGAGCAGTACCTCCGCCACGGGCTTTTCCACACCGTCGACCCGCACCTCCCGCGGTCCGGGAGGCGCGAAATCGTCCAGTGGCAATATCGGTTCAGCAAGCACGACTTAATTACAGCTCATACCCCGGAGACAAAAATCCGGCAGTTGCCAATCCATCGCGAAAGTCGGAGCCAAAACCAGCCCCGCAGCCGGTTTCACTGGAAATACTCTTTGAGAGCTTGCGCCCGATTGGTTTCTTCCCAACTGAAACCGTCGCGCCCAAAATGACCATAGTTGCTGGTGTAGCGGAAAATCGGACGAGTCAGATCCAAATCCCTAATGATGGCGGCGGGACGCAAATCGAAAGTCTCACGAATCGCCGCGGCCAGTTCCTCATCCGCCACGACCCCGGTCCCGAAGGTTTCCACCGACAGGGACACCGGATTGGCTCGGCCAATCGCGTAAGCGGTCTGGATTTCGCAGCGCTTCGCCAAACCAGCCGCCACGATATTCTTAGTAATCCAACGCAGAGCGTAAGAAGCAGAACGGTCGACCTTTGAGGCATCCTTACCGGAAAAAGCACCTCCCCCGTGACGTGCCATACCCCCGTAGGTGTCCACAATAATCTTGCGACCAGTCAAACCGGAGTCCGCGGCGGGCCCGCCGATAATGAACTGACCCGATGGGTTCACCAAAATTTCCGTGTCCTTTGTGTCCAGCTCGATATCCAACTGATCGAGAACCGGGCGAATAACCTCCGCTTCGACCATGGCGCGCAGTTCCGCCTGGGTGCGGTCCGGGGCGTGCTGGGTTGAAACCACGATGGTGGACAGGGCACGCGGCACCCCGTCCTCGTACTCGACAGACACCTGGGTTTTCCCGTCGGGACGCAGACCGGAAACAATTCCCTCCTTACGCACCTGAGCCAGGCGTTGGGACAGTTTATGAGCCAGCCAAATCGGCATCGGCATCAAGTCCGGGGTCTCATCGCAGGCATAGCCGAACATAATCCCTTGATCCCCAGCGCCTTGCTGATCCAGAGGGTCGTAAGCTTCGGGACCCTGACGCACTTCCAGGGAATGGCTGACGCCCGCTTCAATGTCCGGGGACTGCTGTCCCAGGGAAACCATCACGCCGCAGCTGCGCCCATCAAAGCCAATCTCCGAGGAGGTGTAGCCAATCTGGGCAATCTCGTGGCGCACAATGTGGGGAATCTCTACGTAGGCCTCGGTCGTCACTTCACCCATAACGTGAACCAGTCCGGTGGTGACGAACGTCTCAACCGCAACGTGCGCCGCCGGATCTTGTTCCAAAATAGCGTCCAGGATTGAGTCGGCAATCCGGTCGCAAACCTTATCGGGATGTCCTTCAGTGACAGATTCAGATGTGAAAGTGACTTTTTTACTCATAAATGAATTCTAGTGACTTTGGAAGATTTCTCCAGCTAGTCGGAGCATGACCTCGGCGACCTCAAGTTTTGTGCCGCTGGCTTGCCCCCGTTCGTTGCCTTGGGAATCAAAGAAAATCAAGGTGTTTGTCTCAGTTGCGAAGCCGTGGCCGTCCCCGACCCGATTCACGCACAACAGGTCCGCGCCCTTCGCCAGAGCTTTCTTGCGTCCTTGCTCCCGCACCTGCGCCTCGCTGCCGGTCAGCGCCCCAAATCCCACAATGGTCTGGTTTTCGCGGCGGTGCTCAATGAGATTCATAAGGACGTCGGGGGTTCGTTCCAACTGTAGGGTGGGGATAGTCTCGGCGTGCCGGGTTATCTTGCCAGTGATGCGAACGGGGCGAAAGTCCGCTACGGCAGCGCACATGACCACGAGGTCCGCCCCCGCGGCGGCGGCGTTCATCTGGCGCAACATGTCCTCAGCGGTTGGGGCCTCCACGACCTTCACCCCGTGAGGAATGAGGGCCGCTTCTACGTTGCCGGCCACTAACGTGACGTCGGCTCCGGTCTCTAGAGCCGCCCGAGCCACCTCGCACCCTTGGCGTCCGGTAGACCGATTCCCCAAAAAACGCACCTCGTCCCAAGGCTCGCGGGTTCCCCCGGCGGACACCACTACGGAACGAAAACTCATGGGCGGCCTTGTGAAAACTAACTGATGGAACCGGGGTTGCTCACGCCCAGCTGCGCCAAAACCGCGTCACAGATGACGTCGGGTTCGCTCAAGCGGCCGATACCATAAGTGTTGTCGGCCAGCTTGCCAGTTTCAGGACCGATAAAGCGCCAGCCTCGGTCACGCAGCACCGCCGCGTTGTCCTGGGTCGCCGCGTTTTCCCACATCGTGGGGTGCATAGACGGAGCGATGAGACGCGGGCAGTCCACCGTGATAGCGACCAGGGTGAGGAACTCGTCAGCCAGACCCATGCGGAACCGTGCCATCAAATCGGCGGAAGCTCCCACCGTCAGGAATAAGTCAGCTTGGCTGGCCAAGGTGACGTGGGTTATGAAGTCCGGGGTCTGGAACACGTCGGTATGAATCGGGTGACCGCTCAGGGACTCCCAGGTCGCTTTCCCCACAAAGTTGAGGGAATCGACCGTGGGGCAAACCCACACATTAACCCCGGCAGCAGCGAGACTGCGCAGTACTTCGATGGCTTTAAACGAAGCCACGGAAGCGCCTACCCCCAAAATGACGGTTTTCTCAGAACCGCGGGGGGCGTCCAGGTCAGGCGTTGTCATCTTTCGCCAGGCCCTCGGGGAAAGAGGCCGCCAAGGCTGCCAGCGGATCCACCGGTGCCGGGGTGTCTTCCTCAGGAGTCTCTTCCTCCGGCTCATCGCCCTTCAACTGCATATCCAACAT
>NZ_CABTWO010000009.1 GCF_902488535.1 uncultured Mobiluncus sp. | reverse complement strand
CGAACTCCACCACACCACCCCCTACAACAACACATGGGACTAACCCCCCAGACACACAATTTGTCATGTAACCCGAGATTAATCACCGCGATCAATGGAAGTCGATTGTTATCAACCTGGGGAAGCATACAGACAACTCTTGAAGGTTGAGTAAGGCTCCGCATCACCACAGCGGGAGTTTCAAGAAGTATTGGCATTTCTCTGACGATTTGTTTAGATAGCCCATGTCTCCTTGAATCTGTCGGTGTTTTCGGAAGGATTGCATAACGAAGATGACTTTGCGTATAAAACATTGGCAAATCAGGCATTCCTAGATTCTGAAGGTAAACCGGCGTGTGAGCACGAACTAGCAGAGAATCGTGCTCTGATAGTTCACCTCGAAGCGATTTTCAATCTGCCCGGTGAGCCGAACTTCGCTCTACGATTCCTTGCCCGCTCTGGTCGGCGGGAAAGGACAGTTGTATACTTGTTTACATGAGTGAAGTGTTGAGCCTGCGTTTGCCCCAGGAAACCAAGCAACGCCTGGATGCTTTGAGCGAACAGACGCGCCGGCCAGCATCTTTTTATATCCGTCAGGCTCTGGAAGAGTATCTGGATGACCTGGAGGATTATTATCTTGCGGTTGACCTGGTGGACAAAGTGGAATCGGGCGATTTGGGTTTGGTCAGCGCGGAACAGGTGAAGCGTGAGCTTGGATTCTAACTCTGGCTGGTCGCTATATTTCACCATCGTTGCTCAAAAACAGCTCCAGAAACTTGATAAGTCGGTTGGCCGGCGGATATGGAACTTCTTGGATGACGTTGTGAGCAAAGGTGACCCGCGTGCGAGGGGGAAGAGCCTGACCGGAAATATGCGAGGACTGTGGAGGTATCGCGTAGGCCAGTACCGAATCATCTGCAAAATCTATGATGAAAAGCTCGTAGTGGTAGCGCTCACCATTGAGAACCGTGCAAAAGTCTATAAGCGTCCCCCCGCTATTCCACAGGACGAAATCGGAAACCTTTTTCACTGAACGGATACGGCAGTTCTATCCAGAAACCTAAATGTAACCGCTAATTTTGTTAGGTACTCTTTTTAGAGCTTGTCAAGAGATTCTTTCGGGTCGGGTTCACAAGGTCGGTTGGGTGCACAAGGTCGGTCGGGTTCGCTCGGCTCGGTGGGCTTGCGTACCGCCAGGGTGGCGATAGCGGTGGTGATGGGGACGCTGGCAATGAGGGCGGAGCCGGAAGCCAATATTTGCAAGGCTTGGGCGGCGAGGGCCTCCGTCGTGAAGAGGTCGCTGAGTGAGCGTTCAAAGAACAAAACGATGAGCATCACCGTAGAAAGCGCGGCGCCGGTGTAGGCAAAAACAATGGTGTAAATCGTCGAAGCGATGTGGTCTCGGCCGATACGCATGGCACTTTGATAGATTTCGCGGCGGGTGTAGGTCGGGGCGGCCAATCTCAGTTCCCACACCGCCGAGGCTTGGGTGATGGTCACGTCGTTCAGTACCCCCAGCCCAGCCAGGATAGTGGCAGCGACGAACAGCTGGCTCATGTTGAGTTGCGGAATGGCGGCGGCCAGGTCAAAGGACGTTTCGTCGATGTAACCCGAGATGTGCGCGCTTTTCACCGCGATGGCGCCCAGCAAGGCCGAAAGCCCCAACCCACATACGGTGCCCAGCAGGGCGGATGCGGTCCGCATAGATATGCCGTGGGCGACGTGAATGACGATGAGCATGATGGCACATGATCCGACCACTCCGACCCAAATGCCGGGCCGTCCGCTGGCCAGGGAAGGCAGCATAAAGTACACAATCACCACGGTCGCGAAAGCCAGTCCCACCAGCGAAAGCGCTCCTTTTGTGCGAGCGACCGCTAGAACTACCACGGCGAACAGGACGGCAAAGAGGATAATCGGCAGGTCGTGGGGGACGCCGGTGAAAGTGTAGCTGGCAGTGCCGGGTTTTTCCCCGGGTGAGCGCATGACTTGGATCGTGTCGCCGGGAGCCAGTTCCGAATGCGCGCCGGGTCCGACCGCTTCCAGGGTGGTGACTTGGCCGGAATCCGGTCCGCTGGTCAGGCGCACCGTCAGGCGGACGCAGTCGTCCAGGTGGCTTTGGACGTCAGAAGGGGCGATGTCGGTGTCTCGACACTTCGGTTCGAGTTTCACGATGTTGGCACGTTCGTAGGAAACTCCCGGAGCGGTCGCGAAACTGAAGTTCATCTGGCGGACTTCCTGCAGATGATGCCAATCGGGCCAGAGCCAAACCACTCCTGCCAAGGTCAAGACCGTAATCAAGCCCAGGGCAACCATCATCGCTAGGCGCGAGGCGGGAGAAGTCGTCGAAGCCTCTTGAGTCCGAGAAATCCGAGAGATTGAGTGAGAATGAGACACAAAGAGCAAGTATATCCATGCCGGTTACAGTCGCGCTGAGTGAAATGACCTGCCTTTTACGATGATTCGGGGCGTGAATCGAACCGAGGTGCGGTTGCGGTCTATCGGTGATATAGCCTATTCGAGAGTGGTGAAGGCAATGGACCCGTAGGGGGAGCGCGACCCCCCGCTCTGCTGACCGGTCTCCCACATCACGGCAATCCGGTCGCCAAGCGCGGCGCACACGGAGTAGGCGGCGGGACCCGGGTCGATGACGTGGGGCTCACCCCAGCTAATCTCAGCGGGGTCGAGAGGGCTCGTGGGTGGCTCCGGGAGGGTTCCCAGTCGGACAACCAAGTTCTTGCGAGAAAACCAGTCTTGCAATTGGTCGTGGCTCTTTCCGCGAGACGGGTCCAGATCCTGGTGGGGACGTGCCTCCGGAGGCTCCTCGGGCGGGTCGAGGCTGGTGAGGACCAGTGTTCCTTGATACATCGCTAATCCTGCGTTGCAACCGGGGTCCTTTACCTGCAAGGTCCGCATCGTCAAAGTTTGCCCGCCATCGGTTGAGAGCGCCCACAGGCGTTGCGGATAAGCGCGGGAGCTCATCAAAATATCTCCGTGGGGAAGTTCCAACAGCTTGCTTTCGTCCCCACCAAGCAAGGTCCCGCCACGTTGCCAGGTGGCTCCGCCGTCATCAGAAAACACGATGAGGGCTTTGATGTCTGAGGAGTTAACCCGACGTTCCACCATCGGCAGAAGAATCCGTCCCCGGTGCGAGCCAGTTGTGAGCTGAATGCCATTTCCGGATGCAAAGAAAAGGTTCCCAGTCTCCTCAGTCCACAGCTGCGCGGTGATGTCTCGGTGGGACCAGGTTTCTGTGTCCTCGCTCAAACAGACGTAAAGTTTCCAGTTGTTTCCTGCCGCGGCATCATCCCAGAAATTCATTCCCTGACTTGCCACGTAACCGCAAAGAATCCCTCCATCCTGCAAGGCCACCGGGCAAGCATCGCCAAAACCCCACCCGTCACGGGCTGAAACCAACGGAACATAGGGTGTCCAGGAAATCCCCAAGTCATCACTAGAGCAGGTCAGCAAGGAGATGGGGCCGGGAAGGTCATGGAAGTCGGGCCGTGAATCAAAGAATGCCAGCAAGCGATGTGGATGCACCGAATCCTCGGAGGTGAGCACGAGGGCCGGAATACGGAAGAATGCTTCGCCGTACTGGGGAAATAGACTGCGGGCGGATACTTTAACCATCACGATTAGGATACTGCGAAGTTTCAGCGGGAAACCGGTTTTGCTCCCCAGAGATTTTTCGCCTCGCGAAAACCGTGGCCTAGTGTCGTCCAGATTCTAAGGCTGCGGAAAATCGTCTGCCAGACTATAACGGAGGGCGTTTTGGTGATGCTAACATAAACATGCCGTCATGCAGAAAGTAGGAAGTTATGTCTGACCCGATGCCGCCCGCACCGATTCCGTCTGAATCCAACCCCACGCCGACCTCACCTCCTGAGGGGGATGCGGTCACAAAGAGCCGTAATGTGCCGTTGATTGGCATCATAGTTGCGTTGGCACTGTTATTGGTTGCCGGGATTATTTTGTTGGTGGTGTTGCTCGGGAAGGGGTCCGCCGGCGGTGAGGGAGCTGCCGGGACGTCCTCGGCTGCAGGAAAAACCGCGACAGTCCAGAAGGGTTCACAGGCTCAGAAACTGCAAACAGCCTTTGAACAGTACACCGAAATACTGGATGCCCCTGCCAAGTATCTGACTGCTTTAGATCTGGATAATTCAAGCGGAGCGTATAAATACGCCCTGACTGAGATGAATGGGGACGGTATTCCAGAACTGCTATTCGGTGCAGACGATGGTAATGGCCTGCTCAATGTGCAAGTTTTCTCTGCGGACGGGTCGGGAAATCCGTTTATAGCGCCGTCTAAGGTCCTCCTGGATGGGGTTGCCGCGGGTGGAGGAACGCGGGCCTCCATTATGGGGAGTAAAACGGGGAATGGGATTATTCAAGTCCTTGGCAGCGCCTCGAATCCCCAGTGGCACTGCAATCGTATGGTGTTGCAAGGCTCCGAACTGGTAGAGAGCGAAAATTGTGACTTCACGATTGGTGAGTCCACTCCAGTTTTGGGTGGGGATGGAGCCGAACTGCAGTGGTTGGATGTTTCGGATCGTTCCGCCTTGCAGAAGCTGGCGGGGCCGGCCGGAACTGCGGGGGCTAAGCAGCCCGCAGGGGGTAAATCTGCGAATCAGAAAGCCAAGGCTATTGCAGCGGCCAAAGCCCAAGGCAAGCAGGTGTTTGAAGGCACCATCCGGATTATGAATCACGCGGAGCTAGTTGGTTTTCAAGGTGTCCCAGAGCCAAATCCCGACTATAGCGGGACATTTAAGTACGAAAAATACGCGATTCTGGTCTTTGATGGGACACAAACAGTGACAGGCATGAGCGGGGATGGAAGCGGCATGCAAACTGGTTCGGCGAAGCTGCTCTGTGTGGGTGCTTATTATCCGGGCGTAGACAGTGTTGATACCACCCCCGAGTGGGTTCCTTACAACGGTAAAAGAGTCGTTGTCGCGGGAACTGCAGAAGACGTGGGGTGGCCTTCGGATACAAGCCTGCCGTTGGGGGAGCCCAGAGGTGGTGGAGAGATTATTTTTGCGGAGTGATTCGGGCTGGTCGTTTCGCAACTTGCCGTGGCAAATGTTATTCTCAATAGTCTTGTGTTGGCGTTTCGCGCCAACCTTCAGGACCTATAGCTCAGTTGGCTAGAGCGCCACGTTTACACCGTGGATGTCGGGGGTTCGAGTCCCTCTGGGTCCACCAGTGTTTTGTGAGGATGGGGTTTATCCCCATCCTCACAAAACAATTTACGGGCCAGAGGAACTCGAACCCGTGAGGGGCAGCGCCGCCCGAAAACGCGGGAGCGTTTTCAGGCGCTGGCGTGAGAAATCGAAGATTTCGAGCGGGTGGTGATTTTGCGTAGCAAAATCACTGAGTCTCTCTGGGTCCACTTTTTTGTCGGGCGGGTTCATCCCGTCCGAAAATATTTAAAGGGGTTGGGGACTCGAACCCGTGAGGGGCAGCGCCGCCCGAAAACGCGCATTAGATCGTTGGATAGAAACCATACAAAAAATGGCTAGCTATTTTATTTAATAGGCATCGTCAACTGTAAATAACTCTGGATGAGAGCGCACGGTTGGTAAGTCTAGGTAATCTTGATAGGCTTCGTTGCCTGATGGTAGATGGCCCAGATACTCTGGGCATCAGAGTTATCAGGAGAAAGCGGACTATCGTTGATCGTTAACCGTGTCCTCTCCAAACATTTTTGCTTGTAATTCCCCGCCAGATTGCGGGGAAAACCCTGCCCAGATTGTCCGATTCGCACTCGAACACGCTCGACACGATAGAGTAAACCCCGTGCGAGTGGAAAATTTGCTGCCCAGAGGGCTGGTGTCTTACCAGGAAGCGGACCAGATTCAGCGCGACACCTGGGCACAGGTGCGCGACGGGGAACTTGACCACACCCTCATCTTGGGACAGTTCGAACCGACCTATACCGCCGGGCGCAACACCCACGACAGTGACCTCATCAACAAAGACTTGCCGGTCATTCGCACCGACCGAGCCGGGTCGCTCACCTGGCACGGGCCGGGTCAGCTGGTGGTCTATCCGGTGGTGAGGCTGCGCGAGCCGGTGGACCTGATTGCCTACATTCGCGCGGTTGAGGGCGCGGTCATCGACGCGGTTCGCGGCACTTGGGGCTTGGACGTTGAGATCGTGAAGGGCCGTGCGGGAGTGTGGCTGCGCTACCGTGACGCCGCGGGGCGCACCGCCGCCGAGCGGGGGACGGGACGCGACCGCAAACTGTGCGCCATCGGCTTGAAAGTCGTGCAAAACGCGACCCTGCACGGGCTGGCGCTCAACATTCACCCGGATTTCAATCGCGCTTTCACGGGCATCATTCCCTGTGGGCTCAACGATGCCGGGGTCACCTCCCTCTTCGAGGAGGGAATCGAAACGGACTTCGACACCGCCGCAAAAGTCCTGGTGGACCAGCTCACCGCGAAACTCACCCCTCTGCTGGCTCCGTTTTCAAAAAATTTAGGGACTGAAGACCCTGACGCGAGCCGTCGAAGTGGTCTAGCATTTAGCTTATGAACACAAAGAAGTCTTCAGCTCGTAAACCCTTTGGCCGTCCCAGCAAAGATACCTATGACGTCATCGTCGTTGGTTCCGGAGCTGCCGGCCTGTCCGCTTCTCTGACCGCCGCGAGGCGTGGTCTGAAAGTATTGATGGTCGAAAAAAGCGACCAGTGGGGAGGTTCGACCTCCAAATCCGCCGGCATGGTGTGGGTACCCGGAAACAATGTTTTCGCCCGACTCGGAGGCTCGGATTCTACTGACCTGGGCCGCCAATACATGAAAGCAACGGTGGGGGACTGCACCAGCGATGAAATGATTGACACCTTCCTGGAGGAAGGCAAGAAGTGCATGGACTTCCTCACCGCTTCGTGCCCCTACTTGGAGTTTAGGCGGATGGAAGGCTACCCCGACTATTGGCTGGACGCCCCGGGCGCGGCCAAGACCGGGCGCGGCGTCGAAGCGGGCGCTTTCGATACCCGCTTGCTGGGGCCGTGGGAGAAAACGCATGTCAAGGCGTACTTCCGTCCGATGTCTCCGGTGGATATGAACTCCTATGATTCGGCCGATTTGCTGCTGGCAATGACCGACCTGCGCCCTTGGGTGCGAGGCATGAAACTGTTGTGGCGCAACCTGAAACACTTTGCCAAAGGCGAGCGCCCGCTCACTATGGGCGCCGGCTTGACCGCTGCCATTATGTACTCCGTCCTGCGTGAGGGAGTGGAAGTGAAACTGCAAAACGCCCTGGTGGACTTCCTCACCGAGGGCGGCGAAGCAGGCAAGAAAGGCAAAGGGGAGGAGCGCGTGACCGGCGTCGTGCTGGAACACAACGGTACCCGGTACCAAATCAACGCGACCCACGGCGTTATCCTGGCTTGTGGCGGCTTTGAACGCAACGAAGCGATGCGGCAAAAGTACCAGCGCCACCCCATCACCGGCACTTGGACCGTGGGTGTGGAAGGCAACACGGGCGACGGTATCGAACTGGGCATGAAACATGGCGCGGCCATCGACAACATGGCTGACGCCATCTGGTCGCCGGTCATCAAGCTGCCGCGCACCGAGGGGTTCCAGCCCATCGTGATTGAGGACGAGGAACGCTTCATCATTCCCGACCGTTCCCTGCCGCACACCCTCATGGTCAACGGCAAGGGCAAGCGGTTCATGAACGAAGCCCTGCCCTATTGCGCGGCCGGTCAAGGCCTGTACGGCGGCATCTTTGGGAAAGGCGAGGGCGACGCTGAAAACATGCCGGCATGGCTGATTTTCGATCAGCAGTTCCGTGACAAATACTTCTTTGCCTACGGTCATATGCCCCGCGTGGAACTGCCCGACCTCTATTACGAATCGGGCGCCCTGGTGCGCCGCGACACCCTGGATGAGCTGGCCGAAGCCATCGACGTGCCACAAGCAGCCCTAGCCGAGACGATTGAGCGGTTCAACGGTTTCGCTGACCGCGGCATCGACGAGGACTTCCATCGTGGCGAAAACGAACACGACAAGTTCTATGCCAACCGCTACCATCAGCCGAACCCCTCGCTGGGACGCTTGGAAAAGGGTCCGTTCTATGCCACCCAGGTGTACCCCGGCGACATCGGCACGGCCGGCGGTTTGGTCATCGACACCAAAGCCCGCGTCACGCGTGAGGACGGCAGTGTTATCCCCGGTCTGATGGCGGCCGGCAACACGACCAAGTCGGTCATCGGCCACACCTATACGGCCGGAGGCACCTCCATCGGGGCCGCGCTGGTCTTTGGTTACATCGCCGCCAACACCGCTGCTGACGAGGCTTTCGCCGACAATCCGGTGTTCGTAGCGCGCTAGCCCGACCGGGCCAACAGACTTTCCGGGAACTTCACTGCGTGGTGAGGTTCCCGGATTGTTTTGTCGCGTGTGGACTGTCGCGGGAACGGTGGTGAGGCCGGAGGGAAACGTGGGTAAAATGGACAGAGAATGTCCCCAAACCGACTGAGAGAGAGCCACTATGTCCACGCTGGAGTCCGCGCAGCACCGTAAACCGTTGCGCCTGGAAGTGGCCAACGCGCGCCAACCTCGTGAGGACCATCCGCGCTGGCTGCGGGTGGTGGCAAAAGCCGGGCCGGAATACCAGGAAATGCGTTCCCTCATGCAGGGGGCGGGGCTGCACACGGTTTGCGCCGAAGCGGGATGCCCCAACATTTTTGAATGTTGGGAAGACCGGGAGGCGACTTTCCTCATTGGTGGGGCCTTGTGTACGCGCCGGTGCGGGTTTTGTGATGTGGCTTCGGGCAAGCCGGAGGGCTACGACCGTGACGAGCCGCGCCGCCTCGCCGAAACGGTCAAACATCTGGGGCTGAAGTATGTGACGGTCACCGGGGTGTCTCGCGACGACCTGGAAAACGGGGCGTCGTGGCTTTACGCCGAGTCGGTACGCCAGATTCGCGCGCTCTGTTCCGAAACCGGAGTGGAACTGCTGGTCGATGATTTTCAAGGCAAATCCGCCGCCCTGGAGGAAGTCTTTGCCAGCGAGCCCCAGGTCTTTGGCCACAATTTGGAAACGGTGGCTCGCCTGATGCACACGGTGCGTCCCGCGTTCACCTACGCGCGCTCCCTGGACGTCATCACTCAAGCCAAACAGTTCGGGCTCATCACGAAGTCGAACCTGATGCTGGGGCTGGGCGAAGAACCCGAGGAAATCGAAGCGACCATGCGCGATATGCTGAACGCGGGGGTAGATATCTTAACCCTGACCCAATACTTGCGTCCCTCTGAGCGGTACCTGCCGGTGGTGCGCTGGGTCAAGCCCGAAGAATTTGTGCAGCTCAAGGAGCTGGCGTTGGACATGGGGTTTGCCGCGTGTATGTCGGGGCCGCTGGTGCGTTCCTCTTATCGTGCCGGCAAGCTCTGGGCCCAGGCGATGCGGCACTACGAACGTTTCATTCCGCCCCAGTTTGCGCATCTGGACCAGGACCGTCCGCCGGCTCGTCAAGAAGCCGAAGCGGTCGTGGAGAGGGAAAAACAGCGGTAATCGCGCGCCTGAGGGTGCGAGCGGGTGTTTCGGGGGTTATTGGAACAGCGCCAAAAGCCCTTGCCGGTCAGGTTTTCCGTTCGAGTTCAACGGTATGTGGCTCACGAGGCGCAAGGCTCGAGGGAGTTCCGCTTTCGTCAGGTGAGGGCGGGCAAAGTCTTGGAGTTGTTCCAAGCTGAGTGGTTCCGTGTTTTCGGGTATGTCTGGGGTTTGCACCACCACTGCGGCCACGATTTCACCCCAAGTCGGGTCGGGAACCCCGACGACCCGCGCTTCTGACACCCCCGGATGACGCGAGAGCACCGCGGCGACCCGCTGGGAAAACACCTTTTCCCCGCCGGAGTTAATCGTGTCGGTCAGGCGTCCCACCAGGTGAAGGAAACCGTCAGCATCAAAAAATCCCAGATCCCCGGTCCGTAACCAACCCGTTTGCGGGTCAATGAGGGCGGCGTTCAGTTCCGGATTACGGAAGTATTCCCGCGTCACGCTGGGGCCGCGGCATTCCAGCTGGCCAATGACCCCAGGTTCGACCGGTTTTTCCGCTCCGTCAACGATACGCAGCTCGGTATGCGGAAATGCCCGGCCTACCGCCAGTTCGCGACCCGCCATGACGTCCGTGGTCAGGGCGGCTCCTGAAGCGCTTTGCTCGGTCATGCCCCAAATGTTGATGGGGTTCCACCCCAAGCCAATCATGTCAGCGGCTAGCTGTTCATCCCACGGCGCGCCGCCCACCAGGGCTTTCGTGAACCGTGACGTGTCCACCGGCCGCCCGGATTGCGCCGCCTGCCGGACCTCGCGCACCAGCATCCGGTACATGGTTGGCACCGCGAACATCATCTCGACCCTATACTTCTCGATAGCGGCGAGGACAGCAACCGAATCGAACTTCTCAAAAATGACGACCGTTCCGCCGTGGGAAAAAATATCCGTCGTCGTGCCGTTGAATCCGCCGATATGTGACAGGGGAGCCGTGACCGCCTCGACGGTGGCCGGAGAATACTCAAACACTTCGCGGAAATTCGTGCAGCCCCACCACATATTTTTGTACGTCAGCAGGGTGCCTTTTGGGTGAGCGGCGGTGCCGGATGTATAGATAATCGCGCCGGGCACGTCCTCCCCACATTCGGGCAGGTTGTCGAGCATTTTGGTGGCCGCGAGCGCCAACGTCACGGGCGGGGTCGAGTCGTCGCTCGGCTCTAGGCAATCCTCCAGCTCAGAGTACGTCACGAGGCGGGGGCGAGGGTTCGCGGTGAGGTCGCAGCCCGTCAGTTTTTCGTGCTGGGCGGGGTCACAAATGATGATTTTCGGTTCACAATGCGCCAGGATTTTTGCCAACTCCGGGGCTGGCAGGTTTTGATCCAACGGCACTGTAATCGCCGGAATGGCCGCGGCGGCCACGAAAGTCAGTAGGTGCCACGGGGAGTTTTTCCCAATCACGACCACGCGCTCGCCGGGCGCAACGCCCCAAGACCGGAACTGGAGTGCCAGCTTGGTGGCGCGCGCCAGTGTTTGGGCCACGTTCCAAGTCGGCGGGGCAAAACTGGACGCAGCGATGGTTTCAGCGCTGACTCCCTGGGCAATCCAAATCATCGAAGTGCGCCCAGGATGGCGTAAAGCGGCTGCTTGCAGGAATTTCATCGGAGAATAATCAACCACTGTTGAATCATACCAAGATAGCTGGATTGGTAAGACGAGTATAAGTCGCTCCATGCAACGCTACGAGAATGTTAAAAAACATTGACAGAATGCGTAATATGACTGTAAAATTGTAATTATATTTCCTAAAGCCGGGGGAGGATGCAATGTATTCCAAAATAATATCCATTTTTGTAGTAGGATTTTCTCTGGTTTGTCTTGGAAATGCTCCGGCATTGGGTGTAGGCGATACTTCACTGGTGAAGGATTCAATTAATTCACAGGATTTCATGACCAGATTCGAGCAAAAGTATCCTGAAATATTTTCTTTTGGTAAGTGGGATCAAGAAACTAATAAATTCGTTATGGGAGTAAAAGGTGAGATGCCCCTAGAAGTAGAACTCGCTGCCAAAAAGTTTGCTGCTGACTTCAAAGTTGATGAGAATACTGGTTATTCACAAAAAGAATTATTCGATGCAGCGGCCTTTCTGGTTCGGCATATTGAAAGCGCTGTCGGGGTAAAAGATTCGGATTCCGTATTTACAACCATTGATCCGACTACCCCTAGTATAGGTTTACAAATTGATAATTCTGTGCAGCAAAAATTCAAATCAGATTTGATTTTTGGTCTAGAGTCTATTTCTGACCATTTACAGGATAGAAGTGCCACAGACCTTAGCTCAAAATTGTTAAACACAGACAATCCTAAACTCCTCGCAAAGCTAAAAATCGACGTGAATATGGGCAATGTTAAGCGAGAAGAACAGGCGCTTTATGGGGGCGGCCGTATCTCTGGTAATAATATTGGATATTGCACCACAGGTTTCACCGCTTCTAAACCAAGATATCCGAGTGGTATTCTTACCGCTGGACATTGTTTAGTAGGAACCTCACCGATAGTTTACGGGATGTCGAATTCAAAGATTGCCCTGACCAGGGTTACCCGGGTAGTAAATAATGCTACGGACGCCGGTTTTCTCTCCGCCGCAGGCTACGTAACTGCACCTCAATTCTGGAGTCTTCCCAATGGCGGGTTAACCACCGTAACGTGGAAGTTTACGCCTTCAATCGGGCAAAAGCTTGCTTTTAAAGGCGAAACATCATCACGCCGGATATACGATTCTGTGTCGGGGTATGTTTGCGGAGGTGTTCCACGATGTGGAAAGATGTACACGAAAATGGGCGCTACGCAAGCTGGGGATTCTGGTGGACCATGGTTTAGTAGTGGTGGAGCCGCAGGTATCCATGGAGGGCTCGTTACATTCTCTGATGGAACTGTGCACTCTTACTTTACGACGATATCAAAAGCTGAATCGGTAACAGGTACGACCTTAAAGGTGGGCTAAGATGTTTAGATTAAAATTCCCCGTTTATGTATTTTCCGGTTTTCTTTTAGCCGGCTCCGTAATATTTCTGCCTGCCTGTTCTATGAATGAAGGCGATACGACAGTACATCCCGAAGTTGAAAACGGAAATGCTGACGTCGATAATGCCATGGATTTTGGAATCGAGAAACATGATGCAGGTGGAGTAACTTTCTTTACATGGAGTAAAAGACCTTCTCAATTTATCGATCTCGGCCACGGGAAGTTAAAACTGGTACAATCTGAAAATGCAATTTGCATCATCGATTCCGATAGCGGACAAAATTACGGTATTGTATTCCCATTTGGAACGACTTTGGAGGATAATGTCCTTTCTTTTGAAAATGGGGTTACATGGAGATTTGGAGAGACCGCAGAGCAGCATAACTTCTTTGTCAAAGAACCGAATTTGTATAATCTAAGTCAAGATATGAAAAAATCTCAGCAGGAAATTATAAAGTCCTGTACTCAGGATAATGAGAGAATATTTTTCTTTATTCCGGACTTATAGTTTTCAATTTCTTAGCTCCAATTTAGCATGTAATTAACTCACATACCCGGTATGATGAGCACATGAGTAATGAGGTATTGACCGTAGGCGAAATTTGTGAGTGGATGGATGCGCGTTTTGCGCCCGCGCTACAGGAAGATTGGGATCGGGTCGGGCTGATTTGCGGGGATCGGGGTGACCCGGTGACCCGGGTTCTGCTCGCCGTGGACCCGGTCGAGCCGGTCGTGGACGAGGCCCTCGAGTGGGGGGCGCAGCTGGTCATTACACACCACCCCCTGTTCCTGCGCGGCACTTCTTTTGTGTCTACTGATACTGCCAAAGGCCGGGTGGTACATCGCCTGATTTGCGGCGGGGCAGCCCTTTTTAACGCCCACACCAACGCGGACTCGGCACGTGATGGGGTGGCGGAAGCCCTGGCCCAAGCAGCGGGACTCAACCCGCAGACCTGGCGGCCGCTGCAGCCCGCCCCCGCCGACACGTCCTTGGGCATCGGACGAGTCGGTCCGGTCACGCCCACCACGGTGGGGGAGGTCGCCAGCCGACTGGCAAACCTATTACCCGATTCACCAGCAGGTTTGCTGGTGGCGGGGGACTTTGACCGCGCCGTCAAGACGGTGGCGGTCAGTGGCGGGTCGGGTCAATCCCTGCTGCCCGCAGCCTTAGATGCCGGCGCGGATGTGTTCGTGACCGCCGATTTGCGTCACCACCCGGCGCTAGATTTCCTGGAGATGGACGGGGCGCCCGCCCTCATCATGCCGTCGCATTGGGCCAGTGAATGGATGTGGCTGCCCCGTTTAGAAACCACGTTGAACCTGTGGGCCGGTGAAATCGACAAACCCCTGGAAACGAAAATCAGCACGGTCATTTCCGAACCCTGGGACGCCTATATCTCCACCGTCACCGAGGACGAAACTGAGCCGGACGATGCCGGCTGCGGTTCGATAAACTAATAGCCGAAATCAAGCTACGATTTAGAAAACGACCCCGAGAATCTGCAAGGAAGAAGTCAATGAAAGCTGCGCCCGAAGACCAAGAAAAACTTTTGGACCTGCAGGTCCTGGATCGAAAGATTGCCGGTTTGAAACACTCTCTGGCCAGCATTCCGGCCGCGGCGCGTCTGGAACAAATCAAAGCTGAGCAGGACAAGCTGCGCTCCGTGCTGGCTTTGGCGACTTCCGCCCGCAACGACTTGAACCGGGCTTTGAAGCAAGCCGAAGGGGAGGTCAGCAAGGTTCAGGAGCGGGCGAAAACTCAACGCGAACGCTTGGATTCGGGTCAGTTGAGTCCCAAAGAGATGGAACGCATCCAAGCTGAACTCGCTCAGTTAGCGACGCGTCAGGGCGAACTGGAAGATAGCGCCCTGGACGCGTTGGACGCGCTGGAACGCGCTAGTGAAAAAGTGAAGCTGGTGGCAAATCGCCGGGCGGAACTGGCTGTTGAATTCGACGAAGCACAAGCCGAAGCGGGCAGCGCTGCCGGCGAACTGCAGCAGGAACTGACCGGCCAGCAAACCCAGCGAGACGAACTGGCCGCCACCCTACCCGCCGAATTGCTGCGGGAATACGAAACTTGCAAACGGGCGACCGGAGGAATCGGGGTAGTAGCGGTCAGCGGGAACCAGTCGGTCGGGATGGATTTGGAATTTTCGATGGCGGAAATCTCGCGTTTAAACATCGCGGCTCCTGATGATGTCATCGTCAGCGAGGACCACGAAGTTATTTTAGTGCGTAAGTAGTACAATAATCGGGCGGAAAAGCCGGGCAGGTAGCCGCGGGCGAGTCATTCGATGAGCCCGAGGAAAGTCCGGACTCCATAGGGCAGGGTGATGGCTAACGGCCACCCGGGGTGACCCGCGGGACAGTGCCACAGAAAGCGAAACCGCCCCACCGGGCTTATGCACGGCGGGGTAAGGGTGAAAAGGCGAGGTAAGAGCTCACCGCGCGACTGGCGACAGGCGTGGCAGGGTAAACCCCACCCGGAGCAAGGCCAAGCAGCAGGCTGGGCGGCCCGTTCAAAGCCTGCGGGTAGGCTGCTAGAGAGGTCGGGTAACCGGCCTTCCAGAGAAATGGCTACCGGCGCGCGGCGGCAACAAAGCGCGTTACAGAATCCGGCTTACGCCCGGCTTTTCCGCTCAAATCAGCTGGTTCGCAACTGCCGGGGCACAAGCGGGGGAGGCGGCCTCGCCGGGCAATGGCAGTTTCGGGTTCGCCGGCACTACCCAATGCAAAACGCTCCGGGGCGCCGCAGCACCCCGGAGCGAAACAGCCATTAGCTCGGTTTACACCCCAGCGGCCAGCGCGGCAGCCCCCGCAATACCAGCCTGGTTACGCAGTTGAGCGGGGATAATCGGGGTCTTCAGATCCAGCAGGGGCAGGAACTTGTCGTGCTGGCGGGACACGCCGCCGCCAACCACGAACAAATCGGGGCTAAAGAGCATCTCCAGCCGCGAATAGTATTTTTGCAGGCGCTTGGACCACTGCTTAAATGACAGTTTCTTGGCTGACTTTACCCCGGAGGAAGCGCGGCTCTCCGCGTCTTTGCCGTCAATCTCGATGTGACCCAGTTCGCTGTTAGGAACCAGAATCCCGTTATAAATGAGCGCGGTGCCAATTCCGGTGCCCAAAGTGGTGACGATGACCAGGCCGGGCACATCGCGGGCCGCCCCGTAACGGACTTCTGCGTAACCTGCAGCATCAGCGTCATTCACACACTTGACCATGTGACCGGTGTACTTGCGCAACAGGACGCGGACATCAATGCCAGCCCACCCCTGGTCAAGATTAGCAATAAACGGAACCAAATCATTCTTAACCGGAGCCGGAATCGTCAGGCCCAACGGCATATCCTCAGGAACGCCCTTTTCCTCAATAATCTGACGGCACACTTCCGCCACGGCCTGGGGGGTCGAGTGTGCCGGGGTTTTAATTCTCAGGCGATCGCCAATGAAATCGCCAGTTTCCAAATCTACATAGGCGCCTTTAATACCGGAGCCGCCAACATCAATCCCAAATCCAGTTGCCACAAAAGTCCCTTTCGCGTGGGGATGAACTGGCAAATACTCTAGGGTAAAGGCCGTGATTTCACCAAATCACAGCCTGGTACCGGTAAAAATCACGTACTCGCCAGGGACTTTGGACAGTACAAAAGAAAATCAATCCTGATGGTTGCTGGGCCAGGTGAGAATCTCTCCGCCGTCCTCGCGCACCACGAGGGTGTGTTCAAATTGGGCGGTACGTCCGCGGTCACGGGTCACTACGGTCCAGCCGTCCCGCCACTGTTCCCAAGCGATTGAGCCCATAGTGAGCATCGGTTCAATGGTGAAAACCATGCCTTCTTCCATAACCGTGTCATAGCGGGGGGAATCGTAGTGCGGAATAATCAGCCCGCTGTGGAAGGCCTCGCCGACGCCGTGGCCGGTGAAATCCTGCACTACTCCGTATTCAAACCGGCTGGCGTAGGACTCGATAATCCGCCCGATAACGTTGATGGAACGTCCCGGTTTGCAGACCTTAATGGCGCGCATCATGGCTTCTTTGGTGCAGTCGATGAGCTGCTGGGATTCGGGGTCAATCGTCCCGACCGGGAACATGGCACACGTATCGCCGTGGACCCCGTCCTTGTAAGCGGTGATGTCCAGGTTGATGATGTCGCCCTCATCCAGCGGCCGGTCGTCCGGGATTCCGTGGCAGATACATTCATTGACCGAGGTGCAGATGGATTTACGAAATCCCATATAGCCCAGGCAGGACGGATAGGCGCCGTGATCACAAATAAACTCGTGCGCCACCCGGTCCAAAGCATCGGTAGTCACGCCAGGAGCGATGTACTTGGCGGTCTCCACGATGGCGTCGGCCGCGATACGCCCAGCTTGGCGGATTTTTTCAATCGTTTCCTCGCTTTTAACGTCGGAGGCCGTGACCCGTTCCGGGCCGTCGTGAAACATATATTCCGGACGGTCAATGTGAGAGGGGACTGGCAAGGTAGCGGAAATGCGTCCCGGTTTCAGATTTCCCAAGGGTGCGCGGCGGGCCAGTTCGTCAGTTCGAGTTTTCTTGTGTAACACGGTAGTCATTCTTTCGATTCAAAAGTTCTCAGGTCGCTTCTCGGGGATGGCCTAGTTTTCATGGTAGTTTTCCGGGGCCGGGAAAGTCCGGTTCACCACGGCATCACGGTAGCTTTGGGCAGCGTGTTTCAGCTCTGCCCCCACTTGACCGAACACCTGGGCGAACGAGGGTTTCCAGTCCTGCATTCCCGCCATGTCAGTCCACACCAGGACCTGCCCGGCAGCGTCTGGACCAGCGCCGATACCGATGATGGGCACGTTGAGCTGGTCAATAGCGGCGCGAGTGGTCGCGGCGGGAACCATCTCAAACACAATCGAGAACACCCCCGCCTCTTGCAAAGCCAACGCGTCCGCAACCAAGGCCGGAGCGGCGTCGGCACGCCCCTGCATGCGTTTGCCGCCCAAGTGGTTTTCGGACTGCGGGGTGAAACCGAGATGCCCCATCACGTTGATACCCGCATCCACGATGGCTTTGACCTGGGGTAGGATACGACGTCCCCCTTCCAGCTTCACCGCGGCAGCTCCGGCACGCACCAACGCGACCGCAGTATCCACGGCTTGGGCGGGGCTGGACTCGTAAGACCCAAAAGGCATATCCGCCACAACCAAAGCTCGGGAAGCCCCTGCCGCGACCGCGGCAGTGGCGCGAACCATATCGTCTAAGGTCACCCCGACGGTGGAGGACATTCCCAACATAGTGGTCCCGTAAGAATCCCCGACCAAAATCATGTCGATTTCGGCCGAATCAATAATCCTCGCGGTAATCGCGTCGTAGGCGGTCAGCATCGTCAGCGGACGTCCGGCTGAGAAGTACTGCTGGACGTGCTGGACGCGAAACGGCTTTCCGGGCTTGGGGCCAATGTCTGGATTATCTTTGTGCATAGTCACTCCTTGAGTCTGTCCCTATACATCCTATGACTTTGCCGCTGGCAATAGTTCCTCAGATAGACTTTCCCTCAGCATCAGATGCCTAAACGTTTTAAGATATTGGCAGACTGGGTACAGTCACCAGCAAGTATGAGAAAGGCGAAAACACATGGGTTGCACGACGATTTTGGTTGGGAAAAAGGCTTCGGCGGACGGGTCGACGATTATGGCCCGGACCGACGACTCGGGACACGGCTCTTTTGAGGCGAAACGATTTGAGGTCATAGCACCCGAGGATTTGCCAAAAACCTACCGTTCGGTTCTGTCCCACGTGGAGATTCCTCTGCCGGAAACCGGTTTGCGCTACACCCGTTTCCCCGATGCTGATACCCACAAAGGCCTGTGGGCGGGCGCGGGGATCAACTCGGCTCGCGTCTCGATGACCGCCACCGAGACGCTGACCTCGAACGAGCGTGTGCTGGGCGCCGACCCGCTGGTTGAGTTACGCGAAGCCCAAGGTGAGGAGGGCCAGGACGGTTTTGTGCCGGAACAGCCCGGCGGTATCGGAGAAGAAGACATGGTGGTGTTGGTGCTGCCCTACATTAAGACGGCTCGTGAAGGCGTGCTGCGTTTGGGGGAGTTGCTGCAACAGTACGGCACTTACGAGATGAACGGCATCGGTTTTGCCGATAACGACGACGTGTGGTGGCTCGAGACGGTGGGGGGACATCACTGGTTGGCGCGTCGCTTGCCGGAGGAATGCTATGCCGTCATCGCAAACCAGTTCAGCCTGGACGACTTCGATTTTGACGATGCCCTCGGGGAGGGGCGCGATTACCTGTGCTCGCCCGATTTGCGGGAATTCGTGGCGGATAATCATCTGGATACCGCGCAAACAGACGGCCAGCCGGCTCAGCGTTTCAATCCTCGCCTAGCTTTCGGGTCGCGATCGGATTCGGATCACACCTACAACACGCCGCGAGTGTGGGCGTTGCAACGGTTCCTCAATCCCACGGACGTGTCTCGGTTTGGTTTCCACGGGGATTCCCGCCCGGATTCAGACGACCTGGATTGGTGCCTGATTCCAGAACGCCTCATCACTATGGAGGACGTGAAATACACCCAGTCCTACCACTATCAAGGCACCCCGTTTAATCCTTACGCGAGGGCGGAACAGGCTCTGATAGGCGGCGCTGACCAGCGCGGTATGTATCGCCCGATTGGGATCAACCGCACGAATTTCGTGGCTGCCCTCCAGATTCGTCCCGAAAAACCCGCCGCCACCACCGGGCTGAACTGGATAGCCTACGGAGCAATGCCGTTCAACGCCCTGGTGCCGTTCTATGCCAACGTGCGGCACACCCCGGGGTATCTGGAGGCGACGACCCAGCGGGTCACCACCGAACATCACTATTGGGCCAATCGGATTATTGCCGCCCTGGTGGACGCCCACTATCATCAGACGATTCCGCACGTGGAGCGTTACCAGCAGAAGGTCGTGGCGGCGGCTTTACAGATTGTGGCGCGTACCGACCGGGCGGTGGCTGAGCTGGGTGAAGACGCGGCGAACAACATGGAAGATTCCCGCGTTTACGAACTGCTGGAGGGCGCTAATGCCGAAATTGCAGACCTGCTGAAACGGGAAACGGACGACCTGCTGGATAAGGTCCTGTTTGACGCCAGCCTCAATATGCACAATTCGTTCTCGCGTGATGATGCCTGAACCGGCGAGAAGTTCCAGACCAGATGAGGAGCCGAAGTTGAAAAAGGCGATAGTCATTTATAACCCCGTGAAAGTCGGGGACGAGGACGAGTTTACAGCCGGTTTGAACGCGGCGGCTCAAAAGCACGATTTCACCGTGGAATACCTCACCACCAGCGTTGATGACCCCGGCTTTGCGATGGCCGCGCAGGCTCGAGACATGCATCCCGACCTGGTCATCGCCGCGGGCGGGGACGGCACCGTGCGTGTGGTCAGCACCGAGATGCGTCACAGCGAGATTCCGGTGGCGGTATTGCCGGCGGGGACTACGAACCTATTGGCGCGAAACCTCAACGTGCCTTTGGATATGAAAGCCGCCATGGAACTGGCGTTCACGGGGCAAAAAGTCTCGATGGACATTGTGAAGGTGCATAACGATACTTCCCGTAAACCATGGTATTTCACGGGTATGGCAGGAATCGGGATAGATGCCGAAGTCATGCATCACGTGGATGAGGGGCTGAAAAAAGTGGTCGGTCCCGTGGCCTACGTCATGTCCTTTTTCAGGCAAGTCAACAATTCTGTGCATCGCTGCCGGTTCCGCATTGACGGCAAGCAGATTTTGAAACGTAACGTGATTATTTTCATGGTCGGCAACACCTCTGAGCTGACCGGCGGAATCCAGTTGTTTCCCGACGCCACCCCCTTTGACGGTTCCCTAGATTTACTGATTGGGGCTCCGCAGGGAGTCGGCGGCTGGTGGCGCGTAGTCAAGAACGTGGTTTTGAGGCTGGGACGGCACAACAGCACGCTGGAATATTTCAGCGGCAAACGCTTCGAAGTCTTGTTGCATAAGCCGGCGGTGTGGGAGATGGACGGCGACCCGGAAGCGGAGGCGCGGCACTGGGTTTTCCAGGTCGTTCCGCAAGCCATCACGGTTGTCGCCGGGAACCCGGTCTCATAGAGCGGATAAAATCGCAAATTCGTTAGAATAGCACGGAAAACTCGGCGTTGCGCGGGGATTTACCACCCGAAACGCGAGGATTTACCACCCAAAACGCGAGGATTTACCATCACGTCAGACTCCGGCAATTTTTACAGCGCCGCTGCCACAAAAACCAATACTGAAATCGCCACTTCGGTCAGCCCGATGACTCGCGGTCGCCAGGGCTTGCCGCGCCGGCGTGCCTGCCAGGGGAACCAAATCGAACGAGCTAATGTCACTAGCCATGCGACTGCTACCAGAGGAGATACCCAAGACAGAGCGGCGAAAAGCAGCGCAGCGGCAAAACCTAGGGCGTGCGAAACTATCGAAATGACCAGGAAACGCTGGTTACCACGCTGCCGAAAAATCGTCTTTACGTAGGGAACTGAAGCTGCATAATAGGCTGTGAGCTGCACAGCTACTGATATTGCCGCCGGCCAACCCCGTAAAACAGTGGATAGAGCGTGTCCGCCCAGAGCAGATGCCTCGTGAACCCCGTACATCGCGTCCTGACCCATCCGCAAAGCCGCAGCCATCAAGCCGCAGTGATAGGCAACTAAGGTCATCAGTCCTGCTGCCAGGATAATCGTCAGACGCGCTCCCAAACCGCGTTCTCGCCCGCAGCGCACCTCACCAGCCCAAATCCCGATGAGGATAGCGAAAGCCGGAATCCAACAGCAGAGTAGCGGCAGCATCGCCAGGACTCCTATTCCCAGCACCCCAACCAGGATTCCGTAAATCAAAACGGGGTATCGTAAGGATTTCTTCCGAGGATTCTTAATCAGGCGTAGCGCCGAAAATACAAAGAAGAAACCAATCATCCACGTGGAGAGCAGCAGCGCATGCTGCCAGGCCCATCCGCCAAGCGTTGCCCCGAATAGCGCCGGAACGGTGACGATGAACCAAGCCCCATGCTGATTGGGTAGCCAGGTGCGCAAAACAGACCTAACTTTTCGGTTTTCACGAGCAAGGGGTAGGGTCATGACCTCGAGCCTAGGCTTATTCTGGGAGGGATTACGAAAAAACTGGCTATCTAGCTGTCCATCAACTGATCGAGCAGGGCGCCAACTTTGGCGGAGTTGTCCTCCATAGTCTCCAGATGCTTTTTCATCAGTTCGCTGTCGCCTGCTATAAAGGCCTCGACAGCAGCCTTACCAGAAACGTGGGTACCTTCGTGAACACCCTCGAGCTGTTGGAAACAGGGCTGTCCTGAGTAGTCGAGGTGACCGCGCCCCTCGTAATACCACTTGCCCAAGCGGCAAGTGTGCGAGGAGGAAATCCCCTCCGGGTTCGGCTCAGCAATTCCGGTAACTTGACGGTAAATCCCCAACTTAAAGATGAAGTGGTCGAGTTTCACCACCGAAACAAATGAATCCGTAGTCACGTGCGCAATCGAGTCTGCCATCGAGGAAACTTTTTCTCCCACCGCGGTCGCGGTCTGGCTGGATTTTTCTTCGAATTCTTTGGATTCGTCAATAGCTTCCGTAATGTTTTCCAGGGCGCTAGCGGTGCCCTCGGTTATGGAAGTGACCAGAGCGCCAATTTCCTGCGTGGCACTGGCGGTGCGTTCCGCCAAAGTGCGCACTTCCCCTGCCACCACGGCGAAACCACGACCAGCCTCACCCGCTCGTGCCGCTTCAATAGTGGCGTTTAGCGCCAGCAAGTTCGTTTGTGAAGCAATACCTTCGATTTGCTGTACAAAGCTGTGAATCGACTCGGAAGCCTTTGACAAGACCTCCATGTTCTGTCCCATGTCCTGCAACTTTTTCGAAATGTCCCCAGCACCGTCGGCCATATCGTGCAAATCACGAGTTGATTCCGCCATGACCCGGCGTGTCTCTGCGGTGTCAGCGGAACCCGCGTCCAATTCGGACACAATCTTTCCCAGGGATTCGCGGACGTTTTCAGCCGATCCGAAACACCGTGCCAGAGGGTCATGCGTGCTCTGGGTGAAGGCCTGTTCCTGGTTCAAGTCACTGAGAGCGGCTTCCTGAGATTCCTTTTCGGCCTGAAGCTCGGCGACTTCAGCTTGAAGACGCTCAATCTCTGCCTGCAAGTGTTGCGTTTCTACAGCGGTTTTAGATTTTCTCACTTCGGTATCCTTGGCTGAAATATTCCATAATTACATCAAATAATTTATCTCACAAAGTGGCTATTCTGTAGCCGTTTCGTTCGGTTTTTACTTCTCCCGCGCTGAATTTATTTGCTCCTGCGGAATATTGTGGAGGCCCGTGGGGCAGCATTGAAAAATCTTGATTACCGGGCGGGCTGGCATTTCGACTAAAGTTGAAGGGGTTTTGAGCTGGCTAGGAGTCAAGGAAATCGAGGAAAAATGAGCGAAAACGTGTTGAGTCCGCTGGATGCGGAAGGTTTGGAGCGGGAAGTTGCCGCGGCGCTAGAAGCCATCGCGGCGGCGCCCGATGTGGAGTCGCTGAAAGCGGTGCGTTCCCGCTACAACGGCGACAAAGCGCCCTTGACCCTGGCAAAGAAACTTATCGGGAAGCTCGATCCTCAGGACAAAGCTACTGCCGGTCGGAACTTGGGGGCTGCCCAAGGGCGGGTCCGGGCGGCTCTGGACGCCAAACAGATTGAACTGCAGGAGGCCGCGCAAGAGGCGGCTTTGGGGGCGGAAACCGTGGACGTAAGCGTGTTGTCCTCGCGTCACCCGCTGGGGTCGCGCCACCCGCTGATGGTGCTGGAAGAGGAAGTCGCGGACTTTTTCGTGTCTCTGGGGTGGGACATTGCGGCTGGCCCCCAGGTGGAACACGAGTGGTTCAACTTTGATGCGTTGAACTTTGATGCCGATCACCCGGCACGGCAGATGCAAGACACGCTCTATGTTGATTCCGCTTCCGTGGGCGGCAGCGTGGAAAACCCCGCCAACCTGGTGCTGCGCACGCACACCTCTCCGGTGCAGGCGCGTCTGTTGACGACCCGCGAGCTGCCGATTTACGTAGCTATTCCCGGCAAAGTGTTTCGTGCTGATGAACTGGATCCCACCCACTCCCCGGTGTTTAACCAGGTGGAGGGCCTGGCAGTGGATAAGGGCCTGACGATGGCGGATTTGAAGGGGACTCTGGATCACTTTGCCCGCGCTATGTTCGGCCCGGAGGCAAAAACCCGCTTCAGACCGTCTTTCTTCCCCTTCACCGAGCCTTCCGCGGAGGTCGACCTATGGTTCCCGCAAAAGAAAGGTGGCCCCGGCTGGATTGAGTGGGGCGGCTGCGGCATGGTGAACCCGAATGTGCTACGTGCCTGCGGGGTCGACACCGAGGTTTATCAAGGATTTGCCTTCGGAATGGGCATTGAGCGCACACTGATGCTGCGCCACGGCATAGAGGATATGCACGACATCGTGGAAGGCGACGTGAGGTTCTCAGATCAGTTCGGCGTGAATGGAAAGGGGCGCTAAAAATGGCTTTTGTTTCGATTGAATGGTTGCGGCGGTGGACGGAAGTTCCCGCGGACACCAGCGCGTCCCAACTCGCAAAAGACCTGGTAAAGGTCGGTTTGGAAGAGGAAGCTATCCATACTTCAGGGGTGACGGGTCCGCTGGTGTGCGGCCGGGTGGCCTCGATGGTTCCCGAAACGGCTTCCAACGGTAAAACCGTCAACTACTGCCGGGTAGACGTGGGTGAGGAATTCAACGATGCGCCCGGTACCGGCAAGGAGCCCTCCGACATTCCCAGCCGCTCCATCATTTGTGGGGCGCACAATTTCAAGGAGGGCGATCACGTGGTGGTCTCCCTGCCAGGAGCCGTACTGCCCGGTGACTTCGCCATCGCCACCCGCAAAACTTACGGCCATATCTCGGACGGCATGATTTGTTCAGCCCGTGAGCTGGGGTTAGGTGAGGAATTCGATGGCATCATCGTTTTGGAGGAATACCTAGGCGAGCGCGGTGTGGAAATTCCTGCTCCCGGAACCGACATGCTGCCCATCTTGGGACTGAACCAGGAACTGTTGGAAATCAACATCACTCCCGACCGCGGCTACTGCTTCTCGATGCGCGGGGTGGGGCGTGAATACAGCCACTCCACGGGCGCAAAGTTTACCGACTGGGGCTTGGCTGAAAACCTGAAAAACGGTCTGCCTGCAGCCAATGATTCCGGCTTCCCAGTCGAAATCGAGGACTCAGCCCCGATTCGCGGCCACATGGGGTGCGACCGGTTTGTGGCGCGGATAGTGCGCGGACTGAATCCGAGTGCCCCCACGCCGCAGTGGATGGTAGCACGGCTGGAATCGGCGGGAATGCGTTCCATTTCCTTGCCGGTCGACGTGACGAACTACGTCATGTTGGACTTGGGCCAGCCCATGCACGCTTATGACCTGGACAAAGTGACCGGACCCATCGTGGTGCGCCGAGCCCGCCAAGACGAACAGCACACCACTTTGGATGAGGTTCAGCGAACTTTGCACGCCGAAGATTTGCTGATTACTGACTGCCAGGGCGGTCACGGTGAGCGCGTACTCGGCATCGCCGGAGTGATGGGTGGTGCGGACACGGAGATGACCGAAACCTCCACGAACGTCCTATTAGAAGCGGCTCACTTCGACGCGGTGTCCGTAGCGCGTTCGGCGCGTCGTCACAAGTTGCCCTCCGAGGCTTCAAAGCGTTTCGAGCGCGGTAGCGACCCCGAACTTCCGCCGGTGGCGGCTCAATATGCGGCCGAGCTACTGGTGGAATACGGCGGCGGCACCATTGACCCGGGAGTTACTGACGTCAACCACGTCAAGCCCCAACCGACCGTAACTTTGCCTTTTGCGGCAGCCAGCCAGCTCATCGGGGTGGACTACGCGCCCCAGCGTGTGGAAGAACTGTTGAGAGCCATCGGCTGTAGCGTCACCAAGTCCAGCGACGACACGTTCGCGGTCGTGCCGCCCTCGTGGCGTCCCGACCTAGCTGGCGGCCCCGCCCACCTCATTGAAGAAATTGCCCGACTGGACGGCTACGACAAGATTCCTTCCGTGGTGCCGGTCGGCCCTGCCAAGATTGGCAACCCGGCGCCGCTGCGAACCCGCCGGGAAGTCAGCGACACGTTGGCCGAAGCGGGCTTGACCGAAGTCATGACTTACCCATTCTTGGGCAATGAACACGATTTGATGGGGTTGCCGGCAGACGACCCGCGGCGAGACACCGTCAAGCTGGCCAATCCGCTGGCTGACGATGCCCCGGCACTGCGCAGTTCCCTGCTGGATACCCTGCTGAACACGGCCTCGCGAAATGTGTCCCGCGGCAATCCGCGAGTGGCGATTTTTGAGCTGGACCAGGTCGTCAGTGCGCACGGAGTCATTCCGGCGTCGATTCCCGGCGTGGAGGAAAAGCCCAGCGACGAGGTCATGCAGGCGCTGCGGGCGGGAGTGCCGAAGCAGCCCTGGCACGTGGCGGCGGTGCTGGCAGGAAACGCCATCGAAGCTAGCCCTCATGACGCGGCGCGTGCCTGGGATTGGGCGGACGCTATCGAGCTGGCGATTCGCGTAGCAGTTTCGCAAGGTTTGGCGGTGCGTCCCGAAGCCTTGGGCGCCGGGGGACAAGCCACGGTTGCCGCGCCTTTCCACCCCGGACGAGTCGCGCAAATTCGCGTAGGTGCGCTCACCGGCGGGAAGGTGCTGGGTTATGCTGGCGAACTGCACCCCAAGGTGTGCCAAAACTTCGGCCTGCCGCCCCGGACTTGTGCATTTGAACTGGATTTGGACGCGATTGAAAAGTCCCGCCCCAAGGATGCATTCCAGCTGCGTCCCGTCTCGACGTTCCCGGCTGCCAAGGAAGACTTGGCGTTTGTCGTGAAGCAAGACGTTCCCGCGCTGAAGGTCTATAACGCGATTGCGAAGGCCGGGGAAGGGCTGGTTGAGGAATTGCGCCTGTTCGACGTGTTTGAGAATGCGGAGCAACTGGGGGAGGGCCGGAAATCCTTGGCGTTTGCGCTACGGCTGCGTGCCGCTGACCATACGCTGAGCCCTCAGGAGATTAAGGAAACTCGCAACCGCATCATCAAGAAAGTTGAGAAAACCTGCCAGGCAACCCTGCGCTAGACGCCCGGGTCAATAAAACGCTGCTGACGCAGTTGGCGGCGCAACTAAGGAGTAAGCGTGGTTAACCGGAGTTCACGAGGTCGCAAGCACTTCCTCATCGGAGCGATTCTGGTTTTGGCCCTAGCGCTGGTGGGCGGTGCCGCGTTCCTGTTGTCGAGCTGGAACGCGAAAGGTTCGTGGCGCCTGGATGAGGCTTGGACCGGCCAGAATCTGAATCATCCGGGGCCGGTAGGGGAAAAGATGCTGGCGGGTGCCGTGGCTTACCTAGCTACCGCGCCAAAATACGACGGTTCCAAAGTGTATCCCGGCGGGGTACCTAATGACGGTACCGGGGTGTGTACCGACGTGGTGTGGTACGCCGCCAAAGCGGCGGGAATGGACTTGCGCGAACTGGTCGATGCGGATCGACGAGCCGACCCCCAGGCTTACGCCGCCACGGCTCCGGAGGGCGAGACCCCTAATCCAGACATTGATTACCGTCGAGTGCGCAATCTCATCGTCTATTTCGATCGTCACGCCCAGAGCCTGACCACCGATACAACGGACGTGGCGTCTTGGCAGCCCGGAGACATCGTGGTGTGGAAAGAACACGTGGCGGTTATTTCAGAAAGGCGCAACGCCCAGGGTTTACCTTATGTGTTGCACCATGAAGGCAACGGGATATGGTCTCGCTACGAAGCGGACGCTTTTAGGCAACGCGGGGAACCGTGGCGGCACTATCGGCTGGAATCTTTGGGTGCTCAAGTTGCTGGGCACTAGCCCGTTGGGGCGGTTTTTCGGCCATTTCAGGCCAATCCCCGAACCTTTTAGCATAAATATGCAACTCTATGAATAAACATGTATAGTTGTTACTATGACAGAGGTTTCAGGTAAAAAGGTCAAAGTCGCGGTCGCGGGAGCTTCCGGTTTCGCCGGTGGTGAGCTGCTGCGATTACTGTTGAATCACCCCCAGGTGGAAGTCGGAACATTGACGGCGGCGTCCTCGGCAGGCGAGCCGTTGGGAAAGCACCATCCCCACCTGTTCCCCCTGGCACAACGAGTGCTGCAGCCTACAGATGTTGAGAATCTGGCGGGCCACGATGTCATTTTCCTGGGGCTGCCGCATGGTGCGTCGGGCCAGGTTACACGTGCCCTGCGCGATGCCGGGGTGAAGTCCCTGCTGATTGACTGCGGAGCGGATCATCGGTTGACCGACCCGGCTGCTTGGCGTGACTACTACCATTCGGAACCGGAGGAACCTTGGGCCTATTCGCTGCCCGAGCTGCTGCACGCCAACGAAAGTTCGGCCCAGGCGCAGCGCGCCGTGTTGCGCCAGGCTGCGGAGATTGCGGTACCGGGGTGCAATGTGACTGCGGTGACCTTGGCTCTGCTGCCGGCGGTATGGGCAGGACTGGTGGACACGTCGGACATTGTGGCGAACCTCGCGGTGGGCTATTCCGGGGCTGGCAAAGCCATGAAATCCCACTTGATGGCCGTAGCGGCGTTCGGCAACGCCCAAGGCTATGCCATGGCCGGCGTACACCGACATATCCCCGAAATCGCTCAAAATTTCCGAGTTGCCGGCGCCACCGAAGTCAAGCTCAGTTTCACTCCCGTATTGGTTCCCATGAATCGCGGCATTCTCGCTACCGTTACCGCGCCCTTAGTCGGGTCTGGCGACACGAGTGAACTACGCCGTGCCTATCACGAAGTTTGCGACAACGAACCGCTATTGGAATTCCTTTCCGAGGGCGTCTGGCCCACCGTGTCGATGGTGAGCGGCTGCGCCAAAGCGGCGATTCAAGTGGCGGTGGATGAACGCGCCGGTAAGGTTGTGGCGCAATGCGCTATCGATAACTTGGGCAAGGGCACCGCGGCAGGCGCCATTCAAGGCATGAACCTGGCTTTGGGCTTCCCGGAGCTGACCGGAGTTCCGGTGGTATCAACCGCACCGTAACCATTTTTGTAAATTTATACAGGATAGCTTATATTTATAAAAAACTGTTTTGGAAACAGTTTTATGCAGGAGGTAGGAAGTGAGCGTTACTTATCCCCGTGGTTTCAAAGCCGCCGGTGCCCATGTGGGCCTGCGCGGCAAGCTGCATCCGGATATGGCCATCGTGAGGAATCTGGGCCCAGATTCAACCGTGGCGGGAGTGTTTACTTCCAATCGTGTGTTTGCTGCCCCGGTGGGTTGGGACCGGAAAGTCGTTGCTGGTGGTCGGGCTCAAGCCGTGGTCATCAACTCGGCAGTAGCCAACGCCTGCACCGGTGCACAGGGGGATCGGGACGCCGCTGCGATGGCAGCGCATCTGGGTCAGGTTCTCGGCGTGGCTGAAAACGAATGTCTGGTGTGCTCCACCGGAATCATCGGACGCGCTTTAGATATGCCGAAAATGACCGCCGGTATTGATACAGTCGCCGCCAAACTACGTGAGGACGGAGGCGACGAGGCCGCCGAAGCCATCCTCACCACCGACACGAAGTCGAAAACTGCTACCCACGAAAGCTCTTCCGGGTGGAAAATCGGCGGCATGGCGAAAGGCGCCGGAATGCTGGCCCCTGCCTTGGCGACCATGATTGTGGTCATCACCACCGATGCTGTTTGGGACCAGGACGCCCTGCAGGACATACTGTCCGATACGGTTGAAAAAACCTTCAACCGCCTCGACTCGGACGGCTGTATGTCCACCAACGACACCGTGTTGCTGCTGGCATCTGGCGCATCAGGGGTCAAGCCCGACCCGAACGAGTTCGCCGCCGGCCTTCTGCAAGTCTGTAAAAGCCTAGCCCTGCAGCTCCTGGGAGACGCCGAGGGAGCTCATCACGATATTGAAATTCGGGTGACCGGGGCTGCCAGCGAAGCGGGTGCTCTCGAGGCCGCCCGAACGATTTCGCGGTCCAATCTGGTGAAAACCGCCGTGTACGGCAACGACCCGAACTGGGGGCGTATCCTGTCCCAGCTGGGCACGGTGCCGGAAGACGTCCTGCCGTTCGACCCGGCTCATGTCGATGTTTCCATTAACGGCGTAAAAGTTTGTAAAGACGGGGGAATCGGTGAGGATCCCTACCTGGCTGATATGAGTCCTCGAGAGTGCCACATCCTGGTAGAGCTGCACGCCGGTCAGGAAGAGGCCCACCTGTGGACCAGTGACTTGACCCACGAATACGTGCATATCAACGGGGATTACACTACGTAACCAACCCTGGGGTGTAAACCCAAGTGCGGAACTTGAGAAATGGAAGGAACACGATGATCACGCCGATACAGAAGACCGAAGTGCTGCTGGAGGCCATGCCGTGGCTGCGCAGCTACCGCGGCGCTACTGTCGTCATCAAATACGGTGGCAACGCGATGGTCAACGAGGATTTGCGTCGCGCTTTCGCCGCCGATATTCAGTTCCTGCACCAGGTCGGTTTGCGGACGGTCGTGGTACACGGCGGTGGTCCACAGATTTCCGAAATGCTGGACCGTCTGGGCTTGGAAGCGCCCTTCATCAACGGCTACCGGGTGACGACCCCGGAAGTTATGGAAGTCGTGCGCATGGTTCTCACCGGCAAGGTCCAACGTGAACTCGTGGGCCTGCTCAATGTGGAGGAATCTCTGGCAATCGGGCTCACCGGCGAGGACGCTGGTTTGTTTGGAGCGCGGAAACGCCAATGCCCTCCGGACAGCGACCTGGGACTGGTCGGGGACATCGTCAATGTTCATCCCCGCGCAGTCGTGGATCTGCTGGAACGGGGCAACATTCCGGTCATTTCCTCCATCGCGCCTTCCGTTGACGACCCCAACATCGTGCTGAATGTCAACGCCGACGCGGTCGCGGCGGCCCTAGCTATCGGCTTAAAAGCGCGCAAGCTCATTATCCTCACCGACGTCGAAGGACTTTACCGGAATATAGATGACCCGGCATCTCTCATCAGGTACCTGACGGCCAGCGAATTGGCGCGTATGTTGCCGACTTTGAAATCGGGAATGGTGCCGAAAATGCAGGCCTGTCTCGATGCTGTGCAGGGCGGTGTGTCCCGCGCGACTATCATCGACGGACGCTTGGCTCACTCCATGCTCCTTGAAATCGTGACTGACCAAGGAACCGGCACCGAAGTCATACCCGACAATGTCCGTCCGACGCGCCCTCATGACGGCGAGCCGCTGCCCACGATACAGTTCCGGCGAGACTAGCCCCATACCTCCGAACCAGCCTAGTGAAAGAAGCAAAAATGGACGTCAAAGAGTGGATTACGCGCTATGAAAACTCGATAATGAATACTTTTGGGACGCCGAAGACCGTGTTGACCCGCGGGGCGGGCTGCTTTGTGTGGGACGAGGACGGCCATCAATACCTCGACTTGTTGGGCGGTATCGCGGTCAACGCCCTGGGACACGGTCACCCGAATATCGTCACCGCTTTGCACGAACAGGTCGAAACGTTAGGCCACGTCAGTAACTATTTTGCGACCCAGCCTCAGATTGAGGCCGCAGAACGGATTTTGTCCATTATTGAGCCCGGCGGAGCTCCGCAGGGCTCGCGAGTCTTCTTTACCAACTCTGGTACCGAAGCGCTGGAGGCGGCGTTTAAGTTGGCGCGGGCTCGCGGGGGAGCCGCGCGCAGCAGGTTCCTCGCGCTGGAAAACTCGTTTCACGGACGTACCATGGGGGCACTGTCGCTGACCTACAAATCGATTTTCCGTGATCCGTTCCTGCCCATGCCTGCTGAAGTTGATTTTCTGCCTTACAACATCGCTGCCTTGGAGCGTGCCTTTGACGGTGAGCGAGGAGAGTCCATCGCGGCTCTGTTCATCGAGCCGATTCAAGGCGAAGCCGGGGTGCGTCCGATTTCTGACGACTTCCTCAAGGTGGCGCGCGAAGTGACGGCACGCGCCGGGGCCCTGCTGGTTTTGGATGAAGTTCAAACCGGCATGGGGCGCACGGGAACCTGGATGGCTCACCACCAGTCGGGAATCATTCCGGACGTGGTGACGCTAGCAAAAGGGCTGGGCGCCGGGTTCCCGGTCGGAGCTTGCGTGGCTCTCAATGGCGAAGCGGCAAGCGTGTTAAAGCCGGGGATGCACGGTTCTACTTTTGCGGGGAATCCGCTGGCGGGAGCCTCGGTGCTGGCGATGATTAACACGGTTGAAGAGGAAGGCTTGCTGTCTAACGTCCAAAACGTGGGGGACATCTGGAAACGCGAGATTCTCGAACTGGAACACCCCCTCATTAGTGAAGTCCGCGGGCGCGGCTTGCTGCTGGGAATCGGTTTGCGCAATCCTTTGGCCAAGCCGCTGGCTGATGAGCTTTTCAAAGCGGGATTCATCGTCAATGCCCCGGATACCTTCACGATTCGGCTGGCACCACCGCTCATCATCAACCCGTCTCAGACCCGGATGTTTACCCAAGCGCTGCCGGAAATCCTCGACCAGGTGCAACGCCAGGCAGACCAAGAAATTCTTCTCGGAGGCTCGCGTGTCTGAAAACCTAGTAGTGCAATCCAAAATTTCCCGCCATAGCGCCATTTCGCGCCTCTTGGCGGAAAATGTGGTGCGCTCTCAAGGGGCTTTGCAGATTCTGCTGGAAAACGCCGGGTTCTCAGTCACACAAGCGACGCTGTCGCGGGACCTGGAGGAACTGGCGGCTACCAAGGTGCGCGATGAAAAGGGGGAGCTACGCTACGTTTTGGGCGGCGTGCGCACCGCCGCGGATTTGCCGTTGCAACTGCCAGGAACGTTGGAACGTTGGTGCGCCCCGCTTTTGATTCAGGCAACTCAGGCCATGAATCAGGTGGTGCTGCGCACTCCTCCAGCCACCGCCGGCACTCTGGCGTCGGTCATTGACAAAGAAAATCTGGAACACGTGTTGGGTTGCCTAGCGGGGGACAATACCATTTTGGTCGTCTGCGACAGTGTGGAATCTGCCAAAGAATTGCGCGATAAGCTGCGAGGCCTGGCCAAGCGCTAGACCTACACTATATTCCCCCTGATTTAAAACCTTTAGCACACAATTTTTAGACCTATTTATCAAATAATGAGAAAGAGAGAAAACAATGACTGAACGGGTAGTGCTGGCTTATTCCGGCGGTTTGGACACTTCGGTGGCTATCGGCTGGATGAAAGACAAGCTCGGTGTAGACACCATTGCGGTGTCGGTGGATGTGGGCCAAGGCGGCGAGGATATGGATGTGATCCGCCAGCGCGCTCTTGACTGCGGGGCAGTGGAAGCCTACATCGCCGATGCCAAAGACGAGTTCGCCACCGAATACTGTATGCCCTCCCTACAAACCAACGGCCTGTACCAAGGCCAATACCCCCTAGTCTCGGCGCTGTCCCGCCCGCTCATCGCCAAACACCTGGTGATGGCGGCTAAACAGTTCGGTGCCACCACCATGGCTCACGGCTGCACCGGAAAGGGCAATGATCAGGTCCGTTTCGAGGTGTCATTTACCTCGCTGGCTCCGGACTTGAAATGCGTGTCGCCGATTCGTGATTTGTCCCTGCAGCGCGACGTGTCGATTGCTTACGCAGAGGAACACCACCTACCCATCGAGGCGACGAAACATAACCCCTTCTCGATTGACCAAAACTTGTGGGGCAGGGCTATTGAAACCGGCTTCTTAGAGGACCTGTGGAACGCCCCCACCAAAGATGTGTACAACTACACTGATGATCCGGCATTTGCGGGAATTCCCGATGAAGTCGTCATCACCTTTGAAAAGGGCATTCCTGTCGCGATTGACGGAGTAAAAATGACTCCGCTGCAGGTCATTCAAGAGATGAACCGGCGTGCCGGTGCCCAGGGGATTGGGCGTATCGATGTCGTCGAGGACCGCCTCATTGGGATTAAATCGCGCGAAATCTATGAAGCTCCCGGAGCAATGGCACTGATTACCGCCCACCAAGCCCTGGAAGCCGTGACCCTGGAGCGGATGCAGCTGCGTTACAAGCGCCAGATGGTAGAGCCGGCGTGGTCCGATTTGGTTTACGAAGCCCAATGGAATTCGCCTCTCAAGAAATCCTTGGACGCTTTTGTGGTGCACACTCAGGAATACGTGTCCGGCGACATTCGGATGGTCATGCACGCCGGACAGGCGGTCGTCAATGGGCGCCGTTCTGAGGCTTCCCTCTACGATTTCAAACTGGCGACCTACGATTCGGGGGATTCATTCAACCAGGACGCGGCGCGCGGTTTCATTGAACTGTACGGAATGCAGTCCAAGCTGGCCGCGGCGCGTGACGTCAGGTATGGCAAGGGCATCACGCTGCAAGCCTCGCACCTCTAAAGGTCAGCGTCCGGGCTTTTCGAGTCGCAGCCTCTCCACAGTTCCCCGGCAGCCGAGCCATTCGGTTTGGCTGCCGGTGGTACTGTGGCGTTGAGAGAAAAAGGAGCAAACATGAGTGAAAAGTTGGCCCTGTGGGGCGGCAGATTCCAGGGCGGACCTGCCCAAGCGTTGGCGGCACTGTCGGTGTCGACCCAGTTTGATTGGCGTTTAGCAGATTACGACTTACAGGGCTCTTTGGCTCATGCCCAGGCGCTGCGGGCGGCGGGTCTGTTGACCGAGTCGGAATACGCCGACTTGAGCGCTGCCCTGCGCCGTCTGCGGGCGGATGTGGCTGACGGAACTTTCACCTTTTCCCCCGATGACGAGGACGTTCATACCGCCCTGGAACGCGGATTGCTGCAGGAAGACTACGCCGGACCGCAACTGGGCGGAAAACTGCGGGCGGGACGCTCCCGCAATGACCAGATTGCCACCCTCGTGCGGATGTACCTGCGCGACGCCGCCACCCACCTGCAAGGGCTGATAACGGCGCTTTGCCAGGCGATTTTGTCCCAGGCCGACCGTGCCGGAACCCATATCATGCCTGGTCGAACGCATATGCAGCACGCCCAGCCGGTGCTGGTGGCGCACCAGCTGATGGCGCACTTTTGGCCCCAGCTGCGCAACTTGGAACGTTTGCGGGACTGGCAAAAGCGCAATGACGCCTCCCCATACGGGGGCGGAGCCCTCGCTGGCAATACGTTGGGGCTGGACCCGGAACTGGTGGCCCGTGAGCTGGGCTTTTCCCAGGTATGTCCGAACTCTATTGACGCCACGGCTGCACGAGACGGGGTGGTGGAGTTTCTCTATGTCCTCACCCAGGTGGCGGTGGATATGTCGCGGTTGGCGGAGGAAATCATTATCTGGAACACCGCTGAGTTCGGCTACGTCACGTTGGACGATTCCTATTCGACCGGGTCCAGCATTATGCCGCAAAAGAAGAACCCGGATGTGGCTGAACTGGCTCGCGGCAAAGCGGGACGTCTGCTTGGCGACTTGACTGGACTAATGACCACGATGAAAGGCTTGCCGCTGGCTTACGACCGGGACCTGCAGGAGGACAAAGAACCGGTGTTTGACGCTATCGACACCCTGGAAGTCCTGCTGCCGGCGGTGACCGGAATGGTGGACACCATGACCCTGCACTATGAGCGTCTGGAAACGCTGTCTACCGCCGGTTTCTCCCTCGCCACCGATGTGGCTGAATGGCTGGTGAAACGCGGTATGCCTTTCCGTCATGCTCACGAAGTGTCGGGAGCCTGTGTGGCGTTGGCAGAAGGGCGGGGCGTTGGGCTGGAGGACCTCAGCGATGCTGATTTTGCGGGGGTTGACCCGCTGCTGACCCCTGAGGTTCGCGACGTCCTGACCGCTGCAGGTTCGGTTCGGGCCCGCCGCGGGGTGGGAGGTACCGCTCCGGAGCGCGTGGCTGAACAGATTGCGGCGGCCCGCCAGCAATTGCAAGCGTTCCAGCGCTAACTCTGCCCTGTCGGGGTGATACAGTGCCTCCCCGGGAGAGGCCAGCGGCGCTCTGGCTTATTGTTCACGTTGTGTAGACAAATTAAACTTTAGTGTACATAAAATGTAAATCGAGGTATAATAAAAATATCGAGCGGACATCGGTGATGACCGACTCGAGAGGTGGGGCACAGGGCTCACCGAGACGTGTACAGAGCGATAGCAAAGGAGGTGCAACGGTTATGAGTAGCATATTGAACTGGCTAAAGACCGCCCCAAAAACTTTCACCAGCGTGAAGGTTATTTCCGGCGAGGCGCCCCAGATGTGCGCAGACACTGTGATGGCCCAGGCCTATCGAGTGAACATGGCGCAAGAAATTTTGGCTGACCGTTAAGGGGGACGGAAACCAAAAAACAGCGACGACGCAAGCGGACAACGATGTCCGCTTTTTTGTTGCCTAAAATCCGGCGTGCCGGTGCTGAAACGCGAGTGCCGGCTAGTTCGTCAGCCGTGGAGTCTCGCAAACAAAGCCCTTGAATCCGTGATTGCAATAGCCGTGGGGGTGGTGAAACAGGTACGCCTGGTGATATGGCTCCGCGAGCCAAAACTCGCCGGCAGCGGCCAGGCTGAGAATCTCGGTCGTGATCGGCCCTCGACCGGCCTGGGCAAGGGTTTTCCCGAAAGTTTGCCGGGATTGCTCAGCCAGCTGACGCTGTTGCGCAGTGGTGTAAACAATCATCGAACGGTACTGGCTGCCCCGGTCGTTGCCCTGCCGCTCGCCCTGAGTGGGGTCGTGGTTCTCCCAAAACACTTTCAGCAGGTCCCCCGCGCTCGTGCGGGTCGGGTCGTAGACTATCCGGGTAGTTTCGGCGTGCCCGGTTTGACCTGTACAGACATCTTCATAACTGGGGTGTGGCCAGTGACCTCCCAGATAACCTACCGCCGTGTTGATAACCCCGGGCTGGCTCCAATAAATGCGTTCCACTCCCCAAAAACACCCCATTGCCACGTAAAGAACCTCGTAAGGCTGGGGCCACGGCCCGGTCAGAGAGGTCTTAAGCACGGGGTGGACGCCGGGCAGGGCAGGTTCAGGGTTGTTTTGAAAGCCAAAATCCATAATCCTAGTGTGTCACCGCGCGCTGGGATTGTCCTGGGCGGGGTTTCTCTCCCGACTACAGAGTTATTAGACTCGAAAGCGTGTTTCAGCCGATAGTGGTCGCGGCAGCGATCGTGGACGACCTCAGCCAGCCGACACAGGTGCTGGGGGCGCAACGTTCTTATCCCGAACAATGGCGGGGTTTCTTTGAATTTCCCGGTGGCAAGACCGAACCTGGAGAAACTCCCGAACAAGCCCTGCGTCGGGAGTTGCGTGAGGAACTGTCAGCGGAAATTATCGTGGGGGAGCGCTTGGAGGAAACTTGGCCTGCTCACGGGGGATTTCAGATGTTCGTGTACCTGTGCGTCCCCGCGCCGCACAGCGTGGCACAGGTCGGGGCGGCGCATCTGTCCCTGCGATGGGTCGACCTTCAACATTCCGAGAGTTTGCCTTGGTTGCCCGCCGACTATCCGATTCTGACCGCGATTGCACGGCATTACGGCATCACGCAGAACTAAATAGCGCGACATTGCTCCCGCGCCGCTGCGGGTACCTCCAGGCGTGACACGAAGCTCACTCGGTTTCGAGTTTCGGGCTCACAAGGGAGCTGCGGCGGTGTGGCGCGAAAAATGGGTTTTTCTTTTTCCAGTTCAAGCAGGGGTTTTAGTGTGACAGGTCAGGATAGTGGTAGTTTAGACCCCGTGTAAAAAGCTGTTAGCCCTACCGAGGGCGGCAAAAACTGAAACTATTTGTATAGAGAAGGCGAGAAATCCTTGTCAAATCAGCCTGCGGCCGCTGCGACAAACAATGCCGGAGCCCAGTCCGCTCATCCTTACCGCGAGTTAACCTTCCGAGCCGTTATTGTCGGCGGATTAATCACCCTGATTTTCACCGCCGCTAACGCGTATCTCGGATTGAAAGTCGGCTTAACCTTCGCCACTTCTATCCCTGCTGCCGTGATTTCCATGGCCATCCTGCGTTACTTCCATGACCACACGGTCGTGGAAAACAATATCGTCCAGACCATCGCGTCAGCAGCCGGGACCCTTTCGGCCATTATTTTCGTGATTCCTGGCCTGGTCATGGTGGGATATTGGTCTGGCTTCCCCTACTGGGAGACCACCGCCGTGTGCATGGTCGGCGGCATTCTCGGCGTGATGTATTCAATCCCGCTGCGTCGCGCCCTGGTAACCGGCTCCGACCTGCCCTATCCGGAAGGGGTAGCGGCCGCGGAAGTGTTGAAAGTGGGGGACGAAAGCGGTTCCGCAGAGGAAAATCATCGCGGTTTGCTGGTGATTATCTGGGGTGGTCTGGCTTCCGCAGGAATGGCGCTGCTCACGGCGTTAAAAGCTGCCGCGGGGTCCTTGAGCTTGAACTTTAAGATTGGCGCCGGAGGCACCATGATTGGTGGTTCACTGTCTTTGGCTTTGATGGGAGTAGGACACTTGGTTGGTCCCGCGGTTGGCATCGCGATGCTGGTTGGTTTGCTGCTCTCTTACGGGATTCTGCTGCCGATTCTGACCCAAGGTCAGGTTGCCGGTCAGGATCTCGGTGATGTGGTCAGCACGGTTTTCGCCCACGACGTGCGGATGATTGGTGCCGGAGCCATGGCGGTGGCTGCGGTGTGGACCCTGCTAAAGATTATCGGGCCCATCCTGCGCGGTATCGCGGACTCCTTAAAATCCTCGAAACTGCGTGAAACCGGAAACCAGGTTCCCCTCACGGAACAGGACATTCCTTTCAAGTACGTAGCTGGCATCACCTTGCTGTCCATGATTCCCATTGGCTTGCTGTTGTGGAACTTCCTGCGGAATTCGCCTATCTCGCACCATCTCGCGGCACTCATCATCCTCAGCATTCTGTTTGTGCTGGTTCTGGGCTTGCTGATTGCCAGTATCTGCGGTTATATGGCGGGCCTGATTGGGGCCTCGAATTCTCCTATCTCTGGCGTGGGCATCATCGTGATTATTGCGGCTTCGCTGCTGATTCTGTTGGTGACCGGCAACACCAGCCAGACCCACCCCACCGAACTGACCGCCTACGCGCTGTTTACGACCGCAATCGTCTTCGGCATCGCCACCATCTCGAACGATAACCTCCAAGACCTGAAAACTGGCCAGCTGGTCGGAGCTACTCCGTGGAAACAGCAGGTGGCGCTGATCATCGGGGTTATTTTCGGTTCGGTGGTGATTCCTCCGGTCCTGCAGCTGCTGATGACCAGCTTTGGTTTCTCCGGGATGGAAGGCGTGGACGAGACTACCGCTCTGCAGGCTCCGCAAGCGACCCTGCTGTCCACCATCGCCAAGGGAATTTTTGGCGGGGACATGAACTGGCAGCTGTTCGGTCTGGGGGCTTTGATTGGTGTCGTCATCGTCATCATTGATGAAATCATGGGTCGCGTCAGTCGTTTCAACCTGGCTCCGCTCGCCGTGGGCATGGGCATGTACCTAAACATCACGACCACCCTGGTCATCTCTCTGGGCGCCCTGGTGGGCTGGATTTACAACCGTTGGGCGCAACGCCAAGAAAAGGCGGAACAGTCCAAGCGTCTCGGGGTGCTGCTGGCTACCGGCATGATTGTGGGCGATTCACTATTCGGAATCCTCAACGCCGGCATCATCGGAGCCACCAGCAACGCGGATGCCCTGGGAATCATTCCTGATTCTTTTGCGCCGGTCGCAAAAGTCGTGGGAGTGGTCGTTTTTGTTGGTTTGCTGGCCGTTACCTACCGCTGGGTCATGAAGAAATCCAGCGAGTCCGCGCTGACACCAGCCTCAGAAATCAACGATTCTTCCACGGATAAAGCCTAAACGACCCTGTCTAAGTGGGTTTACGGAAAGGAACAAACTCGATGACAGAAACATCCGCTCGGAGAGTACCGTACTTGGATAAAGCCTTTCCTGAAGTCGCTGCTGCCATGGAGGAAGTGACTCGTAGGCTCAAGCCCGTTTACGAGCAGGTCGGTCTACCGGCTAGTCTGATTGAACTCGTTTGTCTACGTGCCAGTCAGATGAATAGGTGTGGGACTTGCCTTTCTGTACACGTGCCGCGGGCGCTAAAAGCCGGTGTAACTCAACTCCAGATTGATGTGTTGCCCAGTTGGAGGGAAGACACGGAATTGTTCACCCCTCAAGAAAAGGCCGCACTGGAGCTGACTGAGCACATAACCAGGCTCCCCGAAGGAGTGCGCAACTCCAGCGTGGGGGAGCGCGCGCAGACATTCTTTACCGAAGCTCAGGTGGCTGCTCTCGAATGGTGCGCCATCATGATTAATGCCAACAACAGGATTTCAATTGCTTCGCATCACCCGATTCGCAAGTATCTGCCAGTATCCAGTTAGGAGAAAAAATGCTGCCTTTTCCAGCAATAGTCCCGGTGAAGCCCGAGGAGCTTTCACCTTTCGAAAAATTTAATCAACTCGTGGCCAATGCCCTCGGTACCGTTTATGGCATGAGCATTGGCTATGTGCTGATTGTGGTACTGCTCGGTTTCGGAATCTACGCGACAATTCGCACCGGTGCTGTCCAGTTCACCATGTTTTCTAAAATGTGGAAAACCGTGATGGGTTCCCGAAAAGGCTCCCATGGAGGCATCAGTTCTTTCCAGGCTTTCGCGGTGGGGTTGGCCGACCGTATCGGCACCGGCAACATTGCCGGGGTAGCTCTCGCGATTACCCTGGGCGGTGCCGGCTCCATCTTTTGGATGTGGATTGTGGCTCTGGTCGGTATGGCCAGCGCTTTTATCGAGGCGACCTTGGCGCAGATGTTCAAGGTCCGCAATCCTGATGGAACTTTCCGCGGCGGCCCCGCTTTCTATATTGAGCGCGGTCTCGGTTCGCGTGCCTGGGGTTCTGTTTTTGCGGTTTTGCTCATCTTCACCTACGCTTTCACTTTCCAGCTGATTCAGGCCAATACCCTGGCCGGCTTAGCGAAAGCGAACTTCGGAATGCCAACCTACGCCACCGGGCTGTTGCTGGTAGCCATCACCGCGCCTTTCTTTATTGCCGGGATTCGTTCGGTGGCGCGTATCGCCGAGTACTTGGCTCCGCTGATGGCAGTTATTTACATGACGTTGGCTTTGATTGTCATCATCGAGAATATCGGACAACTCGGTACAGTTTTCGCCATGATTTTCCAGGGCGCTTTCGGCGTGAACTCGGTAGCAGGCGGCACCTTAGGTGGGTTGTTTGCAGCTTTGATGAACGGCACGAAGCGCGGCTTGTTCTCAAACGAAGCCGGTATGGGTTCCGCCCCGAACGCGGCTGCAACCGCCACCGTGTCCCACCCTGTCAAGCAGGGAATGATTCAGTCCCTCGGCGTATTCGTGGACACCATTTTGGTCTGCAGCGCTACTGCTTTCATCGTGCTGCTCGGAGGCGTCTATGATCCGAATGCGGCTGAACAGCCCTCTGACGGCGCGGCCCTCACGGTTGATTCCCTAGCTGCGTTGGGTCCCTGGACTAAACCGATTATTCTCATCGTCATCTTTATGTTCGTTTACTCGACTTTGCTGGGTAACTTTAGCTATTCCGAAGGCAACATCAAATACCTGCTGGGTATCGAAAATAACGCTTGGATCGTCAAGGCGATTTCCATCATCGCGGTGTTCCTGGGCTCAGTGCTTTCCTTGAAAATGGTGTGGAACTTGGGCGACTGGACCGCGGGGTTGATGGCCATCATGAACTTGGTGGCTTGTACCCTGCTGTTCAAGTGGGCTCTGGGTGCTCTCAAGGATTACCAGCACCAACTGGAAACTAAGAGTGAGGACGAAATTCAGTTCTGTTCCACTGACAATAAGTTCCTTCCTGGTGAGCTTCCCACCGATATTTGGACGAAAGAAGCTATCGCGCAGGGACGCAACATTTCCAGTGACCCCACTTCCTGGGAACACGGAGACTAATCTGAACAATCAGTTAGCCCCAGGAACCGCGATGTTCCTGGGGTCAGCTGTGTATCCCCCGAGCTTGTGCGTCGAGCCGTTCCCCGGCCTTTTTGTGTGCGCGGCAAACCCGGTAGCATAGAGGGGCGTGAAAACGCGACGACTACGAACTATTGAAGGAAGTAAACGTGAGCGATCTGATTGACGAACTGACTTGGCGGGGCCTGATTAAGCAACACACCGATTTGGACGCGTTGCGCCGGGCTTTGAACGAAGGTCCGCTCACGTTCTATTGTGGTTTCGACCCCACCGCAGCATCCTTGCATCACGGACACTTGGTGCAGCTCATCATGATGCGCCATCTGCAGCTGGCGGGACATCATCCCATCGCCTTGGTTGGGGGTGCGACCGGTTTGATTGGCGACCCGCGCATGACTTCGGAACGCCAACTGCAGGACAAGGAAACTGTGGCGGGTTGGGCGGATCGTCTGCAGCACCAAATCGAGCGTTTCCTCGATTTCGAGGGTGATAATCCGGCGCGAATGGTCAACAATCTGGAGTGGACCGCGCCCCTGTCCGCGATTGATTTGCTGCGTGACCTAGGTAAGAACTTTCGGATGGGCACCATGCTGTCCAAGGACGCAGTGGCGCGGCGGCTCAAGAGCGAAGAAGGCATTTCTTTTACAGAATTTTCCTACCAAATCCTGCAAGCCAATGACTACCTGCAGCTGTACCGCAAGTACGGTGTCACGTTGGAAACCGGGGGTAACGACCAGTGGGGCAACCTGGTTGGCGGCATGGACCTGATTCGCAAGATTGAAGGCAAAGATGTTCACGTGATGACCACGCCTCTGATTACCAAGTCTGACGGTACCAAGTTCGGTAAATCCGAAGGCGGGGCGATTTGGCTCGACCCGGAGATGTTCAGCCCCTACGCGTTCTACCAGTTCTGGTTGAACACCGAGGATGCCGACGTGGTCAACCTGCTGAAAGTCTTTACTTTCCTGAGCCGCGAGGAAATCGAGGCGTTGGAAACCGAAACGAAGCAAAACCCGGGGAAGCGTGCCGCCCAGCGGGCTTTGGCCGAAGCCGTAACCACCCTGGTGCATGGGGCGGATGAGACCGAGCGGGTAAAGGCCGCTTCGACGGCATTGTTCGGACGTGGCGACTTGCGTGAGATAGACGGGAAAACCCTGGTAGCGGCCACTGCTGACCTGCCGCGCACCCAAGCCGTGCTGGGCGAAACCAATATTTTGCACCTGTTGGTGGACTCGGGATTGGAAAAGGGTATTGGGGCGGCAAAACGTACTGTCGCCTCCGGGGGCGCGTACCTGAATAATGAAAAAGTCGAGGACGAAAGCCGGGTCGTTACCGCTGCTGATGTGCTGCCCGGCGGGGTCGTCTTGTTCCGGAAGGGCAAACGGCAGCTCGGCGTAGCCGTTACCGAATGAAGGTAACGCAGACATTTTCCAATTCCGCGTTCACCTTTCGTAGATAGGCAATCTGTCCTAAAATGGGTTTAAATCCCAGTGGTGTGATACTGAACTGTCAAAGGAGACTGTAATGTCCGATACGGAAACAAAGACCATTTACCCTTCTGCCCAGGCCGAAGCCCAAGCACATCAGATGCACCAGCGCTGTGAGGCTTCTTTCCGCAGCTTGGTGCCAAACCTGGAGCGGGTGGTAGGGCTGCCGGAAGGTCGTCCGTTACGGGCCGTACAGTCGCCGTTTACCGGCATTGATGCTTTCGGGGTTCCCCAAGCCACCCTGGCCGACTTGGACCAGGCCATAGTGCGTGCTCGCAGTGCGGGGCGGCGCTGGGGCAAGGCTCCCGCCGCCACCCGGGCGCAGTTTTTGTACAGACTTCATGACGTGCTGTGGCAGCACATGGACGAAATCCTCGACGTGATTCAGTGGGAAACCGGCAAGTCCCGCTACCACGCTTATGACGAAATCCAGGATATTGCCCTGAACTGCCGCTACTATGCGCGCACCCTCTCTCACGCGGTTCGCGACGAGCGCCGTCGCGGGGCTTTTCCCGGCGTGACGCGCACTTTCGTAATGTATGAGCCCAAGGGCGTTGTGGGGGTAATTGCGCCGTGGAACTACCCACTGTCGATGGGGATTACGGACGCTATCGCGGCTCTGGCGGCTGGTAATGCCATCGTGACCAAGCCGGATTCCAACACCCCGTTGTCAGTGGTGGTCGGTAAAGCCCTGATGGTCAAGGCCGGGTTGGACCCCGATTTATTCATTTTGGTGCCCGGACGCGGCTCCGAACTGGGAACCCCGCTCATTGAACAAGTCGATTTTATGATGTTTACCGGTTCTACCGCCACCGGCCGGATTATTGCCAAGCAATCGGGCGAAAACCTGATTGGGGTTTCGGCTGAGCTGGGCGGCAAGAACCCGATGATAGTGCTGGAGGACGCGCGAGTCGACGATGCGGTGGCAGGACTGGTGCGGTCCGCCTACGCCAACACCGGCCAGCTTTGCGTCTCGATTGAGCGTCTCTATGTCCAAGACTCGATTTACGACGAGTTCAAGGCCAAGCTCGTCAAACGTATCAACGATATGAAGATTGCGGTTTCCTTTGATTGGGAGACCGATATGGGGGTCTTAGTTTCCGACCACCAGCTCGAAACGATTGATACCCAAGTTCAGGATGCTCTGAGCAAGGGCGCGGTAGCTCTGGCCGGCGGCCACGCACTGCCCGAAATTAGCTACACCGCCTATGCCCCCACCCTTCTGGAAGGTGTCGAGGAGGGAATGACCCTGTACGACCATGAGACTTTTGGTCCCGTGGTGTCGCTGTATCGTTTCCACACCGATGAACAGGCTATCGCCCTGGCTAATGACACGAATTACGGTTTGAATGCCTCGGTTTGGGGCAAACCGGCTCACGCTGTGGCAGTAGCTCGCCGGATTGAGGCCGGCACGGTCAATGTCAACGAGGGATTCACCGCCGCCTGGGGTTCCACCGATGCTCCCATGGGTGGCTGGAAAGATTCCGGCTTGGGGCGTCGTCACGGGATAGAGGGCATCCATAAATACATGGAATCGCGCACTATCGCGGTGCAAAACCGCGCAGTACCGATTGCACCGATTATGGGCTTGAGCCAGGAACAATACGTCAAGGTACTGAAATTCGCCCTGAAAGCTATGCGGCGGCTGCATCTCTAGGGACGCATTTTCGTCTTTACGGCGGGTTCGGAATCGTGCCGAAGTAACGTTCGGTGTGACCGGACCCGCCGATTTTTGCGAACGAAGGCTCTAGCGGGGAATGAAGTAGCGTACCCGCCAGGCGGCGTCCCCGGACTTCGGGCGCCAGTTTTCGTCCGAACGGGTCAGGTCCAGTTGCCAGCGAACCGGGTCGATGACCGGGGCGTAAGCCACCGTGCTCATGGGAGGCACTATAGCGGTCATGTCCAGTTGGGTGACCACCAGCAAATCCGCCAGTCCCAGCTCCATGACTTCGCGATAAACTTTGGCTCCGCCGGTAATCCACACCTGGGGGGTGTCGGCACAAAGTTCCAGAGCCTCCGTAAGGCTGTGCGCGACCTCAATGTCAGGGGCAGTGAACTCGCGAGACCCGGTAAGCACGATATTACGCCGACCGGGCAAAGCCTGTCCCAGAGAGAGGAATGAGGCGCGCCCCATAATTACCGGACTGCCCATGGTGGTGTCTTTGAAATGTTTAAAGTCCGCGGGGACGTGCCACAGCATCTTGCCGCCAGCTCCCAACACTTGTGCCTTGTCCTCGGCCCAAATCATTCCCAGCACACCGATGCCGTGTCCGGCGCGTGACCCCGACGGGGAACCCTCCGGGGCGGGTGCCGAGTCAGGAGTGACGGGCGGAGTCCATCCGTAGGGGTTGTGCACCGGTTTATTTGCGCCAGGGTTTAAGCCGACCATGCTGCCTCTCACTTCAGACCGCTACGGGAGCGGAAATCTTTGGGTGGTGTTGATAATTCGCCAGACGAATCATGTCAAAAGTGTAGCCGTCAATGGAGTCGGCTTTATCCAGTTCCAGAGTGGGGAAGGGGTACGGCTCACGAGACAGCTGCTGGGTGACTTGGTCCACGTGGTTGGCATAGATGTGGCAGTCTCCGCCGGTCCACACGAGTTCGCCGACCTGTAAATCAGACTGTTGAGCCAGCATATGGGTCAGCAAGGCATAGGAGGCGATGTTGAAAGGCACCCCCAGGAACATATCCGCCGAACGCTGGTAGATCTGCAGGGAGAGCCGGCCTTGCCCGACCCAGCATTGAAAGAAAGCGTGGCAGGGAGCCAGCGCCATCCGTTCCAACTCCGAAACGTTCCAAGCCGACACCAGCATCCGCCGGGAAGAAGGGTCGTTTCGCAATGTATCGAGCAGGTTTTTCACCTGATCCACCGGACCGGCCGCGGTGGGCCAGGCACGCCACTGGTGGCCGTAGATGGGCCCCAAATCACCGGATTCGTCCGCCCACTCGTCCCAGATATGGATATTGTTTTCCTTTAGCCAGCGGTTATTCGTCCCCCCCTGCAAGAACCACAGCAGCTCGCCGACCACCCCGTGCCAGTACAGACTCTTGGTGGTGATGGCGGGGAAGCCCTGCGAGAGGTCGTAGCGCAGTTGGCGCCCAAAAATTGAGCGGGTTCCTGTTCCGGTACGGTCGGCTTTTTCCACGCCGTGAGACATAATGTCGGCTAGCAAGTCCTCGTATTGGTGGTCGGTGATGGTCATATCTTCCCTTCTTAGACGCGCTGAAGGTGGTATAGAACCACTGTATCAGGGACCCCTACAGCAAAAATTCGTCTGCTCTGGTGGTCTCTTTGGCGAAAGCGTTTTTAATGGTCTTTACCACGGCTCGCTCTACTCCAGCCGCAAAAAAAAGAATTGCGCAGGTGACTTCGCCCTCCAGCGTAACCTCGGTGCCGGACTCAGGAATCGGCTCAGATCTCGCCGCCATAGTGGTCGAAAACTTTACCGGAACACCCGCCATCGAGCCGCTCATGGTGCCGTTCTCGACCCATCCGGACTGATCCAAATCCCAGACTTCCACCACTTTTAGGTTCAGCCCGGAATTGAGTTTATTGGCCAGCTGGTCGAGGTATTCAGTAGAAATCGACACGGTGGAAGACACCCGGATGCGGTTATCGACCAGACTCAAATCGACTTGGGCGTTGTTATCAAAGTCGGCCCAACGTTTCTTGTAGTATTCCGGATTTTTCAACATCGCGGTGACTTGGGCACGAGAACCGGGATAAACCAGGGTCTGGGTAAATTTCATGTCGGGTTTCTCCTGAAGTTTCAATTACCTCTATATTCTAAATGCAGGTTGCTCAAAACACAGCCCAACGCATAACCTGAGAGGGTGTCCACGTTTAAACGCTCCCTGGGGGAACCACCGTTCCAGGAATTACCCGAAGAAGCAGTAGAACAGCTGTATCGTTTGGTGTCAGACTGGCAGATTATTTCTGACCTTTCCCAAGCTGATTTGTTGCTGTGGTTGCCCAACCGTTACGACGGCATGTCTTGCGCGGCACACTGTCGTCCGGCCACGGGTCCGACGGTGCACCTCGATGATGTCATTGGGCTAAACCTGCCCGCTACCCGTCTGTCCCTGCTGGAACAGGTCTTGTTAAAGGGGGAAATTATTGAGAACCCCGTACACCGCTGGACGGGGATGAATACGGTATCTGAAGTGCTGGTGCCCGTGCCTTTTGCGGGACGAAATATCGGGGTTCTGGCGATTGAAACCAACCTAGCTTTCCAGGTCGGTGAGATTGGCGGTGAGGGTTGGTTCAAAGCGGTTTCCCGAACCCTGTGGAAGATGGTGGCGGCCGGAGATTTTCCTTTCGAGGTCACCCCGACCACCGGCAAACACGGCAATCCCCGGGTGGCCGATGGGGCGCTGATGCTGGATAGCGAGGGGGTGGTAGAGCATTGCTCACCAAACGGGATTTCTGCTTTTAAACGGCTCGGGTTTCACAACCAGCTCTATGGCGCGAAACTTAGCGACTCCGTCTTGCCGCTGCTGGAAAAGGGCAGCGTTATTGATGAGGATTTGTCTACGGTCCTGTGGGGACGCTCCTCGGCGCTGGCTGAGATTGACGTGCGCGGAGTGGATTTGACCATCCGTTCGCTACCGCTGGTCGAGGAAGGGGAGCGGATTGGGGCCCTGCTGCTGTGCCGCGACGTGACCGAAAAACGTCATCGCGAAAAGGAACTGTTGAGCAAAGATGCCACTATCCGCGAAGTACATCACCGGGTGAAAAACAACCTCCAAACGGTTAGCGCCCTGCTGCGCCTGCAAGCTCGTCGTTCGGATAACACGGTGGTTCAAGAGGCGCTGTCGCAGGCAGAACGGCGTATTTCGATTATCGCGATGGTGCACGAGGCGCTGTCGCATACGGTTGATGAAACCGTGTCTTTTGACGACACATTCCGTAAGCTGTTGGCTTTGGTAGCGACTGCCGCGTCTTCGGATCACTTTGTGGAGACGCGTTTCTTGGGCAGCTTTGGGACACTCGGTGCAGATGCCGCCTCCGCCCTGGGGCTGGTGCTCACCGAACTGGTTACCAACGCGATTGAACACGGTTTGGAGGGCCGCGGCGGGGTGGTTGAGGTCGAGGCGCACCGGGACGACGACAACGAGACTCTGGTGGTGACGGTGACCGACGACGGACACGGACTCGCCGGCAATTCGGTCGGTTCAGGCTTGGGCACCCAGATTGTCCAAACTTTGGTGAAAACAGAACTGGTCGGGACAGTGCAGTGGGAGAACCGAGAACCGCCCGCGAGTGGCACGATAGTGCGTCTCACCGCTACCAAACTGTGAGTCAGCAGCCAGGTGGGGCTGGTAAAAAAACCGTGGTGGTGAGCTACTTATTGCGCTCACCACCAGCGGGGTCTTTACTGGGTTTGACGCCCCCAGAAGCGTGTAACTTAGAGGCTCGAAGCGCGGCGCGCACGGGCATTGCGGGCATTGCGACGCTTCAACGAACGACGCTCATCCTCGCTGGTGCCGCCCCAGACGCCGGCATCTTGGTTATTGTCCAGAGCCCACTTCAGGCAAACATCCACAACCTGGCAGGTCGCGCACACGGCCTTGGCTTCTTCAATCTGAGCCAAAGCGGGGCCGGTGTTGCCTACGGGGAAGAAAAGTTCAGGATCTACGGTTAAGCAAGCTGCTTGATCACGCCAGTCCATAATTACTCCTTAGAGTTCAGTGCAAAAGATTCGGTTAGGGATTTGTAAAACTTTTGCGTGTAACAAATTCGACTTATTAAGACTGACATCATTCGGATGCTTTTTCAAGAGTTGTAGATGAAGAATTTTTCCAAAATCACGTGATATGTGTCACATTAGCATTAGGAGGGACCAGCCCACCCACCTCGGAGCCGTCCCGATAAATCGCGGAGAATCCACCAATAACCTGGAGTTTTCGGACGAAATCCATCTCGATATCGAGATAATTTGCTACCCGGTGCCGAGCCTCGAGGGTGTTTCCTAAATGGGTCAAGGTAACTTTCCGATTGGTAAAATTTGGTAATGAGAGGGTTAAATTTCCTGACATAATCCCAGGTGAACGCAATTCTAAGAATGTTAAGTCAAACTTCAGGCTACTCTCAATAGGCTCCCATAAAATATTCAGGTTAGGGGTGTTGCGTTCAGATTTGGAGACAATGATTAAGGTATCCCGGTCGATATGTTCAATTTCAAAATCTTCCGCCTCAATTACCTGATAACCAAGACGGCGATATTCACGTTTCAACTGAGCCACCAGGGGACGCAACTCGGAGAGGCCGTCCACTACCCAGTGACGCCGCGCGGGTGAAAAGCTCAGCCAACCGCGGCGCAATGAGGACCAGCCTAACGTAACTTGCCGAGCGGCGCGGGGCATTTCTCGATGGGAAAATAATTTCGGCATCTCTGTTAGGAAAATTGCCTCACCTCTCGGGGCCGTCGGCGCATCATCAGGAGAGTCCAAATCGAGCACAGTGCCGGCCACTTCGGCTAAGCCCTCAGGGTTGGGCAGGCCGATTTGGGCGGTGGCACACATGTTTCCGATTTGCCACGCCCCGCGGCCGGGCGTTATTACGGCAGGCAATGCCTCGCTCAAACGCCCGCGCACTCCGTTCGATTCGATGCCGGCAGAATGCAAATCCACCGTATCGCGCGGACACAACACGAATTTCTCGCCAGCCAAGGCTCCCCAAGCACTATGCCCAGCATTCAAAGGAGCGGTGAAAGCCAGTGCATAGCCCCCTGCTGCGGTCTCGCTCAGCAACGTTTCCAGTCGCTTGACCCCCTGGCCCGGATAGAGCCGCTCCAACTCGTCAGCCAGCAGGTCCGCTCGGTCAATAGCCACCGCGGCTCCCTCTAAACCACGGTTAGCCGCCAAAGATATGAATTGATTGAGTTTCCACAAGTCTTTCGCCGCGAACACGGTGAGTAAACGAGAGAGCGGGGACGTCAATGGTTCGCCCAGTCCGCCCAACTGGTTCCAAAACGCTGATGGGTCGGGAGTGACGACTACCGTAGAACGACCTTGTCGGAGCCACGTCGTGCTGAGGGTGGCCAGTGCGGTGGTCCGTCCGCTGCCGGGGTTGCCGAAAATTCCCAAGCTCGTTTGGGGCAAACGCCAGGTCTGGCGAGCCTGGTGGGGGAAGTCTAGCAGGGCGAAATTGCCTGAAGGACAAGGCACAGCCAGAGGCAAATCGGGACACCAAATTTCCGGTAGGGGTGTGTTTTCGTGGCATTGTTCCCAGGCCTGGCGAACCTGATCTACACAATGGCGCACCCAGTCGGCTCTACCGCACCAGGCGGCTTGTGCCACTCCGGAGGTGAGTCCCTCCCAATACAGACGCCCCGGAATGGGCGGAAGGTCCGCCGCCCGTGTATCGCTGAGTATCTCGGTAGAGTCCTGGGCGGAACGGACCCGCAAGGCGATGCGCAGGTTGGTATTAGCCAAAATCTGTCCGTTAACCACCCCACCGGGCTTTTGCGTAGCCAATATCAGGTGCAGACCCAGCGAGCGTCCGTGCGTAGCCAAGCGAATCAGGTTTTCCAAAGTCTCGGGATGATCCGTGGCTAGGGCGCGAAATTCATCCACCACGATGAGGACTCGGGGCAGCCGTTGCCCGGTGAGCTGGTGATAATGTTCCAGGTCGCGGGCTTTAGCGCGTGACAGGATCGTCTCACGCTGCTTCAAAAACGCTTCCAGGGAAGCTAGGGCACGAGCGGTGAGCTGGGGTGTCAAGTCCGTCAGTACGCCGTGCGTGTGGGGCAGCGCGCCCAGCGCCGCAAACGCCGCCCCACCCTTGTAATCAAGCAAAATAAACCGTAGGTTGCGGGGAGAATAGTGCAACGCCAATGCCATCAGCCAGGTGGTCAGTAGCTCTGACTTCCCGGCTCCGGTTGTGCCCGCCACCAGAGCGTGAGGTCCCTCTTTCACCAAATCAACAAGCCAGGGACGTTCTGCGGTACTCACCCCGAGCTGAGCGCACAAACCTGAGGGAGGTTCCTGCCAGCTTTGGGCGATAGCCTCGGGACTGGTTTGCCACCACTGGCTCACATCTACCAGATCGGGCAGGTTTTCGGCGGGGGGTATGGCGGTCAAGCTGAGGTGCTGCGGATTGTCCCCCAGCGCGTCCATAAGAGAGCTAAACCAGGCGGCGGTGATAGCGCGGCGGCGCGGGGGCAGGTTGAGGATGCGGTGGGCCCACGGGGGAGGCGTATCAGGGGCGATGCTCATCCCGACTTCGTCGCTCTGCAAATGTGGGGTCTCGCCGGGGTTAAACACGCGAATCACCAGGATCTGTGGGGCTGTTTTTTCCGATTTTTCGCGCGGCTTGATTCCGCGCCACGGGTTGGGGTTCTTTTCGCTGAGGCGGGCCTGGCCAAACAGGATGGCTTGGGCGATGACCCAGCGGGCTTGATCCGCGCCTTTCACTCCGGTGAAACACAGCGTTTCCCCCGGTTGAATCTCTAGGACTCGGCGGCGCAGTTTTCGACCCGAAAACACCCGAATCGCGCTGACCTTTTGCGAAGGCATCACCAGGGGAGCAGCAGCGGCGAGCCACAGCTTTTCTGGGGTCGGCACCGCTAGTGCCCGTCGAATCAACACCACCAGGGCAATCGCGCCGGCGATGCCCAAAATCACCAGCAGGCGCCACCCCAGGAAAGCCCCCAAACCCAACATGAGCAGCAGTGGCAGGAACATAAACAAAGCGGTGCGTCCTGCAAATTGCCGCGGAGCTGGGGGCGGAACCAGACGAAGGTCGGACGGGCGGCGGCTCAGGCGCAAAGTGGTGTCCCCAAGTTTCAGGCGCGCCCCGGGCTTGAGACGGCAGGCACGACGTATCCGATGAGGCCAGGGCAGAGTTTTCCACATCTTGTACACAGGGGTGGACCCGGGGAACGGCAAAGCGCGCAAAGATTTTTTCGATGGCTCCAGGTGCAGATTTTGCCGCGAAACTTGCGGGTCGCTCAGCCCGCTCAGTCTGCCGAAAATCCCTGGGATTGCAGGCAGTGCCTGGCCGGAATCGGGTCCGGCGGCAACGACCCAGAGTAGCGGAGAAGTCAGGGCTGCTCGTGGCTGCAAGAAATGTTCCATACCCTCAAGTTAGAGACCCTGGCCGATTTTCGCAAACAGTTATCCACAGGCTGTGGATAACCTTGGGTGAGGAGTTGTTGATAACCCCTAAAATGTTGTGCAAAACCTGTGTAGAGAGTGGCTCTGCCCCAGAAAACCAGGGGAGCAAGTCCTCTAGCGGAGGAACCTATACCAGGGAAATCAGTGAGTTTGGTAGCAAATCTGGGCAGCGACCTGTTGCGCCTGAGCCTCGTCACGCAGCAGAGTAATAATTGCCAAAGCAAAGTCGATGGAAGACCCCAGCGCCCGCGCGGTGATAATCCGGCCGTCACGGATCAAACCGGTGTCGTTATAGTCGACATTCCCCAGGCCGTCTTGAAAACCGGGATAGACAGTGGCTTTGTGCCCATCGAGCAAACCCAGCGCACCCAATACGGTCGGACCGGCGCACACCGCCGCCAGATTCCCCTGGTGAGAACGCAAAATTTGGGACAGTTTGGCTGACGCCTTGAGATTATTCACCCCGAGCTTGCCGCCGGGAATAATCAGGACTTGTTCGTCGCTAGGAGCAAAGTTGTTGATGTGAACATCGCAAGTCAGAGGAACCTGGTGCGAACTGACGATGGTTCGCGCCTTTTCATCATCACCGGCGGCATCGTTGACCGCCACCGTTTGTATCTCGATACCCCCGCGCCGCAACAAGTCCACGACCAACAGGGCTTCACATTCTTCAACTCCATCGGCCACAAAAATACTGGCTTCCATTTCGTCTCCTCTAACCATCGGATTCAGTTTCATTTTTAAGTTTAGCTGGGGGAAGGGTTCGCGGTGGGGTCAGAATGCTAGTCCCGGCGAATTTCGAGCGCGACCGCGACAAATTTTCCCCAAACAGCGTCGGGGCGAAACTGCGGATTTTTCGCTTCCGGGTTGGCCCTAAGATGGAATCGTGAAGAAAAAAACCGCTATCCCTGAGGCTGCTTTAGCCCAGCACGCTGAACTGGTAGATCAAATCGAGGCGGCGCGCACGGACTACTACGACGAAACTTCCGAAACCGGCGTGACCCGGCTGAGTGATGCGGAATACGATGCCCTGTTCGTACAGTTACAGCTGTTGGAAGCGGCCTACCCCGGCCTGGTGACCCCGGACTCGCCAACGCAAACGGTCGGGGGCGGCGGGCAAACGGCCAGTACGGAAGGGTTTCCTCCGCATCGCCACCTACAACAGATGGGGTCTATCGACGACGTTTTCTCTTACGCCGAGGTTGACGCGTGGTGGGCGCGGGTGGACAAAAGCCTAGAAGGTCAGGATTTCTCGGTTTCCGCCGAGGTCAAGGTGGATGGGCTGGCCATGAGTTTGACCTATCTTCACGGCGCGCTCGCGGTCGGGGCTACGCGCGGGGATGGCTTCACCGGCGAGGACGTGACTGAGAACGTGAAAACCATCGCCACCGTGCCGGTGCGCCTTGGCGGTGAAAAGGTGCCGGAACTGGTGGAAATTCGCGGGGAAGTGTACCTGCCGCTGGCCGATTTCGCCGCTATGAATGCGGCTCGCGAACGGGACGGAGAAAAACTGTTTGCCAATCCGCGCAACGCCGCCACCGGCTCTTTGAAACAAAAAGATCCCGCTCAGGCGGCAAAGCGTCCCCTCGCGTTTTTAGCTCACGGGGTCGGGGAAGTCCGTTGGGCTGACCCCGGTGCGGCGGCGCATCTGGAGACCCAAGAGGACTTTTATGAGCTGTTGGAATCGTGGGGTTTGCATTCCGTGCGGGAAACCCCCGCCAGCTTGGGGCTGCCTCTGGCGGGAATGCGCTCCCTGGCTGAGATTCACACGGTCTTAGACCAGATGACGGCGCATCGCCACGATTTTGCCCATCAGATTGACGGCGTAGTGCTGAAAGTTGACAGCTTTGCGCAACGGGACGCCCTGGGGTCTACGGCGCGGGCGCCGCGTTGGGCGTGTGCTTACAAGTTTCCTCCCGAAGAGGTCCACACCCGTTTGCTGGGCATAGAGGTGCAGGTGGGACGCACCGGACGAGTCACGCCCTTCGGGGTGATGGAGCGGGTCTTGGTTGACGGCTCCTACGTTTCGCGCGCCACGCTGCACAATGCCAAAGAAGTCGCCCGCAAAGATGTGCGTCCCGGTGACACCGTCGTGTTGCGTAAAGCGGGGGACATTATTCCCGAAATTTTAGGGCCGGTAATGTCCCTTCGACCAGTGGGTTTACCCCAATGGGTGATGCCCGATACCTGCCCCTCCTGCGGGACGAGGCTCGGAGCGCAAAAGGAAGGTGACATTGACTTACGCTGCCCCAATCAGTCGGGGTGTCCGGCACAGATTACCGAGCGGCTCATTCACGTAGGTTCGCGCAACGCTCTGGATATTGAAGGCTTGGGCGAGGAAGGCGCCCTAGCGCTAACCCAGCCGGAGTTCGGGCGCGCCGACGTGGCTGCTGCTCTCGCGGCGGGGGGTCGTTGTGAGCTGGAGGACGGAACCATTGTCGCTGTTCGGCCTGGTCAGGGACTCGGCCTGGAAGCCATCGAGGACCTCTTGCCACCCGTTCAGTCCCCGGTCCTGACTTCGGAGGCGGGTTTGTTTGCTTTGCAACCTGAGGATTTGCGTGACGTAATGGTGTGGCGCGAGATGCCAGGCACGTCCGGTCGGGATTGGCAACAGGTTCGGTTCTTTTGGGCGAAACCGAAACTGTTGCCGAAAGCCGCTCAGGAAGCAACCGGGCAACGCTTCGGACCTCCCGTGGCCGGGAAAGTCGTCCAGACATTTTTTGAACAGCTACGGGCCGCGGAGTCAAAAGAACTGTGGCGGGTTTTGGTGGCACTATCCATTCGGCATCTGGGTCCGGTCGCGGCACGGACTTTAGCTCGACAGTTCGCCACAATGTCAGCTATCCGAGCCGCTAGCGTGGAACAGCTCGGTGAAGTTGAGGGAATAGGCGAGGTCATCGCCGCCTCTATTCACGACTGGTTCACAGTCCCGTGGCATCAAGAAATCGTGGATGCGTGGGAGAAAGCCGGTGTGGGAGCCAACTTAGACAGAGACACCGGAGCCAAACGAGAAGATCCGCAAACCCTGGAGGGCCTGACGGTAGTCGTAACCGGAAACGTCCCCGGCTACACTCGTGAATCCGCCCAGTTAGCGGTAGAGGCCCGCGGAGGGAAAGCGACCAGTTCGGTATCGAAAAAAACTGACCTAGTCGTGGCCGGCGCCGGCGCGGGGTCCAAACTGGCCAAAGCCCAGGCGCTGGGCATCCCCGTCATTGAGTCTGCCGACTTCGATAACCTGCTGGAAAAGGGCATATCCAGAACCTAATGGAATCCACCGCTTGGCGACGTTTCGGGCTGCCTCGTGGGCAGTTGGTTTTTGGGTGCGGGTTGCTAACCGTGGACAGTCTCAGCGGAGTGCTGGTGTATGGGCGAAATCCCGAAAACGCAGCTCTACAAAACCGAGCCGAGGGGGCGCAGCAAACGCTCAATAACCCGATTGACCACGGGGCGTTCTTCCCACTGCTCCAGAGTTAGCTGACGAGCGTTGGTGAGGTCATTGAGAAAAACCTGTTCCATCTGGTCGGCCAGGTCGGTGGAAAAAATCTCCATATTAATTTCATAGTTGCCGGTCATGGACAGGCGGTCAATGTTTGCGGTTCCAATCGTGGTCCAGCATCCGTCGGCGGTGGCGGTCTTGGCGTGAACCATAGCCTCCTGGTAGAGCCAGATTTCCACCCCGGCTTCCAACATCGGGGAATAATATGAGCGAGCCACCCAGTCAGCCGCAATATGGTTGGACGTTTCCGGCATCAAAACTTTGATATCCACTCCGCGCCAAGCCGCCGCGATGAGTTCCTCCAAAATATCCCGATCCGGGATGAAGTAAGCCTGAGTTATCCAAAACCGCTTTCGAGCCTTGTTTAACGCTTTGATGTACAGGCCACGGACCGGGAACAGCAAACGGTTCGGTTCGTTGCGAGCCACCTCGATCTCAGGAATCCAGTGGCGGGGTTTAAATTGGGGCAGCTTGGGCAGATGCCGGGTTTTATGGGCATTCCAAAAATCGGTGAAAGCGTCGGTCAGTTCCCACACCGACGGGCCGGTCATGCGCAGGTGGGTATCGCGCCACTGAGTCGCATAGAGCGAACCGATGTTATACCCGCCGATAAAGCCAATCTTGTTGTCAACGGTGAGGATTTTGCGGTGGTCGCGCCCGGTGGAACGCAGCGAGAGAAAGAACGAACGAAACAGCCCGAAACGCAGAACATGCAGGTGATGCAGGCGAGGAAAGCGGGTCATGGCGGGAGGAACATTGATGTTACCAAAAGCGTCCCAAATAATAAAGACCTCAACCCCGCGCTTGGCGGCATCAATCAAAGCCTCTTTGAACAAGTGCCCGATTTCGTCATTTTTCCAAATGAAAGTCTCAAAGAAAACGTGAGATTGCGCCGAACGGATGGCTTGCAGCATCGCGGTGTACACCTCAATTCCGGAGGTGTAGACCTGCATTTTGTCATCGGCAAAGGTGATTTCGGGCAGTTGGGTTACCGGGAAAGGCTTGACGGTGGACTGGCGCCAGGTTCTCAGGGTATCGATGACGACCGTAATCGCCCCGGCGATGAGTTCAAACAGCAGGAACCCACCGAAAATTCGCGCCAACACCCTGGGCAACTGCTGCGGAGTCTTCACCGCCAGTTCCGAAAGGCGGGTAAAGAAACGGGCGATTCGGCGGAAGGCCTCACCGCGCGGCTTCGCACTACCACGACTGTGCATTCCGTGTTGCAGTTCTCCCGCTCGTTTGCCCATATTTGTATTCCTTTCCCACTAACAGTGTAGTGGACGCAATCCCAGTGCCACCAGCGTGTCAGGGCACAAGCCCGAAAAGGCTTTCCTGGTTCCCCACGGCTTTATCGTTGTCCTCCACCAGTTTTACCATCTGGGCAGGGTGCGGCGAAGCGGCGGCGCCGCAGACCGCAAGGGTTAACCGCCACGCTGGATTTTCGTTAGACTCTAAGGTATGTCGACTATTGATGCTGATGAAGTGAGGCGCGTCGCTGGCTTGGCCCGAATTGCGCTGACCGAGGAAGAAATCCAAAAATTCGCTGCTGAACTGGACGTGATTACCCAGGCGGTGGCGAAAGTAAACGAGGTAGCGAAACCGGATATTCCGGCGACTTCGCACCCGATTCCGCTCACGAATGTGTGGCGTGAGGACGAGGTGGGTCAATGCCTCGACCACGATGAAGTACTCCAAGCCGCCCCGCAGCCAGACCGCGGGATGTTCGGCGTACCCAAGATTATCGGGGAGGAGTAAAGATGAGTAACACAGAACTTTACCTGTTGTCTGCCCACGATTTGGCCGCGAAGCTGGCGGCCAAAGAGGTCACCAGTGAGGAACTGGTGCGGGTGTTTGCCGACCGGATTGAACACCTCGATAAGGACATCCACGCTTTCCTGTTTGTTGACGTGGAAGGGGCGCTGCAAACCGCTAAAAAGGTTGACGCGGACCGCGCCGCCGGCGTGAAACTGCATCCTTTTGCGGGCGTGCCAATCGCTATCAAAGACAATATGGTGCAGCGGGGTAAACCCACCACCTGCGCTTCAAAAATCCTGGAAGGCTGGCTGCCGCCCTATGACGCCACCATCGTGCTAAAGCTCCAGGAGGCAGGACTGCCTATCCTGGGCAAAACCAATATGGACGAGTTCGCCATGGGGTCGTCTACCGAGCACTCGGCTTTCGGCCCGACCCGCAACCCGTGGGATTTGGAGCGGATTCCGGGCGGATCAGGCGGTGGTTCGGCCGCGGCGGTGGGAGCCTTCATGGTGCCGTGGGCGCTGGGCTCGGACACTGGCGGTTCCATTCGTCAACCCGGAGCTGTCACCGGTACCGTCGGCGCGAAACCGACCTACGGTGCGGTGTCCCGCTACGGTTTGATTGCGATGGGGTCCTCCCTGGACCAGATTGGCCCGGTCACTCGTGACGTACGCGATGCGGCGGCGCTTCAGATGATTATCGGGGGGCACGATCCGCTTGATTCCACCTCTTTGGACGAGCCGGTACCGGACATTACCGGGGCGCTGGCCGACATTGGCACAGATGCGACCGGTTTGCGCGTCGGGGTCGTCAAACAGCTGCAAGGCGAAGGCTACCAGGCCGGGGTGTTGCAGCGTTTCCAGCAGGCTGTGGAGCGTCTGCAAAAGGCGGGGGCGAACGTTATCGAAGTGGATTGCCCTTCCTTTGAGTACGCTTTGGCGGCCTATTACCTGATTATGCCGGCAGAAGTGTCGTCTAACCTGGCTCGTTTCGATGGGGTGCGTTACGGTCTGCGGGTGTTGCCACAGGACGGCGAGGTTACCACGGAACGCATGATGGCGGCGACTCGTGAGGCGGGCTTCGGCGATGAAGTTAAGCGCCGCATTATTTTGGGTACTAACGTGTTATCTGCGGGTTACTATGACGCTTACTACGGTTCGGCGCAAAAGGTGCGTACTCTGCTACAGCGTGACCTGGCGGCAGCCTTTGCACAGTGTGATGTGCTGCTGACTCCCACCGCTCCGACCACCGCTTTCAAGTTTGGCGACAAGCTCGACGATCCGATGAGTATGTACCTCAACGATGTGGCGACCATCCCCGCCAACTTGGCTGGGATTCCCGGTATTTCGATTCCTGCCGGGGTGGCCCCGGAAGACGGTCTGCCCGTGGGGGTGCAGGTGCTGGCTCCCGCCCGCGGGGACGTCACCATGTATGAGGTGGCAGCCCGGATGGAAGCCCAACTGGCAAAGTCTAGTGAGCCGATGCCGCCCTGCCCGGCCGCGGCATGGAAGGAGGGCGCAAAATGAGCGACAAATTGATGAGTTACGAAAAGGCTACCGAACGTTTCGATCCCGTTTTGGGGTTGGAGGTTCACGTTGAGCTGGGCACGAAAACCAAGATGTTCGACGCGGCTCCCAATACTTTCGGGGGCGAACCGAACACAAACATTACCCCGGTTTCCCTGGGGTTGCCCGGATGCTTGCCGGTGGTGAACAAGCGTGCCGTGGAGTACGCGATTCGTATCGGTTTGGCGCTGAACTGCCAAATCGCCGAGTACTGCCGGTTCGCGCGGAAAAACTATTTCTATCCCGACCTGACTAAGGCATTCCAGACCTCCCAATATGATGAGCCAATCTGTTACGACGGCTGGCTCGATGTCGAGTTGGAGGACGGTAGCGTGTACCGGGTGGAAATTGAGCGTGCCCACATGGAGGAAGACGCCGGCAAGAACACCCATATCGGCGGGGAGGACGGCCGTATCCAAGGAGCGGATCACTCCCTGGTGGACTACAACCGCGCCGGAGTACCGCTGGTAGAAATTGTTACCAGACCCATCACCGGGACCGGGAACCGCGCCCCCGAGGTTGCCGCCGCTTATGTGCGTACCTTGCGGGATATTTTCCGGGCTATCGGGGTCAGTGAAGCCCGGATGGAACGCGGCAATGTGCGCGCAGACGTGAACGTGTCTTTGCGCAATAAACCGGAGGACCCGATGGGAACCCGCACGGAAACCAAGAACGTGAACTCCTTTCGAGGCATCGAGAAAACCGTGCGCTACGAGATGCGTCGCCAGGCGGCAATCCTTGCCGAGGGCGGCAAAATCGTCCAGGAAACCCGCCACTACCACGCGGTGGACGGGACAACCTCTTCGGGCCGTGAGAAATCCGATGCCGAGGATTACCGTTACTTCCCCGAACCGGATTTGGTGCCATTGGCGCCGAGCCGGGAATGGGTGGAAGAAATCCGCCAGACCCTGCCCGAACTTCCTGCCGTGAGGCGCAAGCGCCTGCAGGGCGATTGGGGATTCACCGACATCGAAATGCGCGACATTGTCAACGCCGGCGCGGTGGACCTCATTGAAGAAACGGTTTCAGCCGGAACCGACGCGGGCGGGGCCCGCAAGTGGTGGATGGGCGAAATCGCGCGTTTGGCAAAGGGCGAGGAAAAAGACCTGGAGGAAATGGCGATTACTCCCGCCCAAGTGGCCGAACTGCAAAGCCTGGTTGAGGACGGCAAGATTAACGACAAGTTGGCCAAACAGGTTATCGCTGGCGTGCTGGCAGGCGAGGGCAATCCCGGTGAAGTCGTGAAGGCACGTGGCTTGGAGGTCGTTTCTGACACGGGCGCTTTGGAAACTGCTGTGAAGCAGGCGATTGCTGATAACCCGGATGTCGTCGAAAAGATTAAAGGCGGCAAGATGGCGGCTATCGGTGCGCTGATGGGCCCGGTTATGAAAGCCACCCGCGGTCAAGCCGATGCCGGAACGGTAAAGTCCCTGATTATGAGCGAACTCGGACTGTAACCGAATCCGATTTCACCTTTAAATGTTTTGTTCCCGAACCAAATGCTCATGTACGGTAAGGAAGCAAGCAACCGAAAACAAGAGATAGACCGCCAGCACTACACTATTCCGAACCAAAGACCAAAAGATAAGCATTGTGGGAAAATCTAAACTTTTGGATTTTCCTACAATGCCAACTACGGCGGAATCCCTCCCACTCCTTATATCTTTCTGTATACATTGAATTTGTATTTAGTAAAATGCAGACAACACCACGGATCGGCTTTTGGTTGGACAATTCCAACCAAACACCACAGCAGACAGCAGAAAACATTCTGAACGCTAGGAAGCCGGTATGATTGTTACATATAAGGGGAAGAAAAATTTCTTTTAGGTACTTGCTTTCCTAAAACTGATGTGATACAATGATTTAATCCAGAAAAGGAGTAAAAAATATGCGGCAAGGTATTCTTAAATAAAACTATAATCAAATAGTGGGAACAAAGGATTATGATAGCTCCTTTTGTAGGGGCTTAGTTTTTTGTACCCAATTTAAGAATACTTTTGCCTTATCAATTTTGACATATCCCCAAAAACAGCAATCACAAACAGGTGTATGCTGTATATGTGTATGTCCGCAACTTATAATCCCCAGTGGTAAAAGTATTTTACTGCTGGGGATTTTTATGCCCTTTGGGGCTGTAAAGGGAGGACAATCACATGAAAATAATCAATATTGGAATTCTTGCCCATGTAGACGCTGGAAAGACGACCTTGACGGAGAGCCTGCTATATGCCAGCGGAGCCATTTCAGAACCGGGGAGCGTCGAAAAAGGGACAACGAGGACGGACACCATGTTTTTGGAGCGGCAGCGTGGGATTACCATTCAAGCGGCAGTCACTTCCTTCCAGTGGCACAGATGTAAAGTTAACATTGTGGATACGCCCGGCCACATGGATTTTTTGGCGGAGGTGTACCGCTCTTTGGCTGTTTTAGATGGGGCCATCTTGGTGATCTCCGCTAAAGATGGCGTGCAGGCCCAGACCCGTATTCTGTTCCATGCCCTGCGGAAAATGAACATTCCCACCGTTATCTTTATCAACAAGATCGACCAGGCTGGCGTTGATTTGCAGAGCGTGGTTCAGTCTGTTCGGGATAAGCTCTCCGCCGATATTATCATCAAGCAGACGGTGTCGCTGTCCCCGGAAATAGTCCTGGAGGAAAATACCGACATAGAAGCATGGGATGCGGTCATCGAAAATAACGATGAATTATTGGAAAAGTATATCGCAGGAGAACCAATCAGCCGGGAAAAACTTGCGCGGGAGGAACAGCAGCGGGTTCAAGACGCCTCCCTGTTCCCAGTCTATCATGGCAGCGCCAAAAATGGCCTTGGCATTCAACCGTTGATGGATGCGGTGACAGGGCTGTTCCAACCGATTGGGGAACAGGGGGGCGCCGCCCTATGCGGCAGCGTTTTCAAGGTTGAGTACACCGATTGCGGCCAGCGGCGTGTCTATCTACGGTTATACAGCGGAACGCTGCGCCTGCGGGATACGGTGGCCCTGGCCGGGAGAGAAAAGCTGAAAATCACAGAGATGCGTATTCCATCCAAAGGGGAAATTGTTCGGACAGACACCGCTTATCAGGGTGAAATTGTTATCCTTCCCAGCGACAGCGTGAGGTTAAACGATGTATTAGGGGACCAAACCCGGCTCCCTCGTAAAAGGTGGCGCGAGGACCCCCTCCCCATGCTGCGGACGACGTTTGCGCCGAAAACGGCAGCGCAAAGAGAACGGCTGCTGGACGCTCTTACGCAACTTGCGGATACTGACCCGCTTTTGCGTTGCGAAGTGGATTCCATCACCCATGAGATCATTCTTTCTTTTTTGGGCCGGGTGCAGTTGGAGGTTGTTTCCGCTTTGCTGTCGGAAAAATACAAGCTTGAAACAGTGGTAAAGGAACCCTCCGTCATTTATATGGAGCGGCCGCTCAAAGCAGCCAGCCACACCATCCATATCGAGGTGCCGCCCAACCCGTTTTGGGCATCCATAGGACTGTCTGTTACACCACTCTCGCTTGGCTCCGGTGTACAATACGAGAGCCGGGTTTCGCTGGGATACTTGAACCAGAGTTTTCAAAACGCTGTCAGGGATGGTATCCGTTACGGGCTGGAGCAGGGCTTGTTCGGCTGGAACGTAACGGACTGTAAGATTTGCTTTGAATACGGGCTTTATTACAGTCCGGTCAGCACGCCGGCGGACTTCCGCTCATTGGCCCCGATTGTATTGGAACAGGCATTGAAGGAATCGGGGACGCAGCTGCTGGAACCTTATCTCTCCTTCATCCTCTATGCGCCCCAGGAATACCTTTCCAGGGCTTATCATGATGCACCGAAATACTGTGCCACCATCGAAACGGCCCAGGTAAAAAAGGATGAAGTTGTCTTTACTGGCGAGATTCCCGCCCGCTGTATACAGGCATACCGTACTGATCTGGCCTTTTACACCAACGGGCGGAGCGTATGCCTTACAGAGCTGAAAGGATATCAGGCCGCTGTCGGTCAGCCGGTCATCCAGCCCCGCCGTCCAAACAGCCGCCTGGACAAGGTGCGCCATATGTTTCAGAAGGTAATGTAAAGATACATAATCGTCAAGACGGCAACAATCAGAAGTTATGGAGGGTAACAATGGAATATAGTAAGGAAGATTTAATGGAAGCAAAAAAGCAAATTTGGGGAGTGGGAGAGAACATGGGAACAGAGGAAAGTAAAAAAATCTGGGAGGAGAACGCACAATTTTGGGATAATGCAATGGGTGACGAATCTAATGAATTTCACAGAGAGGTAGTGCGTCCCAAAGTAACGGAACTTCTATCTCCTAATCCTGCGGATTACATTTTGGATATTGCGTGTGGCAATGGAAATTATTCTTCGTATCTTGCACAAAGAGGCGCTTCGGTTGTCGCTTTTGATTACAGCAAAAAAATGATAGAATTGGCTAAAAGACGGCAATCACAATATGCAAAACAAATTGAATTTTGTGTGGCGGATGCGACCGATAGAAAAAGTATATTAGAATTAAAAAGAAATCGAGCCTTTACGAAAGCAGTTTCTAATATGGCAATTATGGATATTACGGATATTGAACCACTTCTTATGGCTGTTTATGAACTGTTGCAGGAAAGCGGAATTTTTGTCTTTGCAACGCAACACCCTTGTTTTGTCACGTTGACTGAAAAATATATGACACCGCACAGTTACTATGATATAGCGATTGAAGGGCAACCGAAAGAGCAGATTTATTATCATCGTTCCATACAAGATATTTTTAACCTTTGTTTTAGAGCTGGATTTGTCATTGATGGATTTTATGAAGAATGTTTTAAAACCAACAAAGAAATTCCTATGGTAATGATAGTAAGGCTTAAGAAGGTAAAACGTGATAGCTTAAAATAAATTCAAGTTTGTCGGGTAAATAGCAAACCCAGCCGAGCCAGTCAACGGTCAAGATGAACGGCGCATATGCGCAGCCGTTGACAGCCCCGCCCGCCTTTGCTGGTAGGCAATCAAGGGGCGACAGCAAGAAGTGCCACCGCCCCGCACTATTATTCAGAAAGGGGAATTTCCATGACCGACCAGATAGCCTATCAAGAATATATCCAGCGCAGGTACAACGCCTTTTGCAAGACTGTTATCCGCTGTGCCGCCTTGGACAAGATTTTGAAGCTTAAACGGCAATGGGAACGGCAAGTTTCCCTTGACTATCTGATGAACGAGAAGTTTGTCCAGTTTGCCGCGTCGGAGCCGGACGAGGAATACCCATTTACCGTCTGCGGTCAGACCGTCCTGCTCTGCAACGCCGCCCTTGCCGACGCGATCTCTGTTTTGCCGGAGCAGACGCGGGAAGAAATCCTGCGCTATTACTTTCTGCGCCAGCCGCAGCGCGTGATCGGCGCGTGTATTGGCCGGTCACGCAGCACAGCGGGGCGGCATATCCAGCTTGCCTTGCAGCGGCTACGCGAAGAAATGGGGGTGAGCCGGTATGAGTAGACTTCTCCCCTATGAAACAATCCTCAAAGCCCGTGAGGGCGACCCAGAAGCCGTGAACGCTGTCCTGCTCCACTACGCCGGATATATCCGCTATTTCTCAAAAGTGAACGGGCAGGTCAACGCCGAGGTGGAGGACTATGTAAAGCAGCGGTTAATTGACTGTCAATTCAAGTTCCGGCTTGACGAACCACCGGACAAGTCATAAAAACTGAATACCAGCCGCCACCGACGCGGCCAGCGAAAGCAGTAAGTCTTGAAAAAGATTTACTGCTTTTTTTGTTGTCCGGCTCCGCTCCCGGCCATTTTGCCCCCTGCCGGTTGTAGTAGTAAGCGAGGAGGGAATTTTTCTGCCCTGGTGTTTGGCATTTGGAGCATTTACCCGTAGTAGAGGGCAAAGAGAAAGGATTTCTCCAACACCGGGTAGAAACCACTGCGTCCGGTGTCATTTTAGCGAAAGCGGGCAGGAATGCCCTTTACAGGATTAGTAGTAGCAGAAAAAGAGAAACAAACTTTTGTGGTTGCAGTTTTCCAAAAAAGTGGCGGACGGAAGTGAGAGAAAGTTTGCAGTCACGGAGAGCAAGTTTCTACCACGGTGCCAAAATCCGCAATTCTGCAGTTTTGCCCCTCGCGGGAAACTTGTTGGGGAGTGCCTTCCCCAAACCCTGCTCATGCGCCCTTACGGGCGAGAAAGGAGGTCACACCATGCGAAAGAAATACAACACGCCCCACCGCAGCCGCGTTGTGAAAACCCGGCTGTCCGAAGATGAGTATGCCGACTTCACAGCGCGGCTTGCGCCCTATGGTATCAGCCAGTCCGAATTTCTCCGGCAGGCGATACGGCGGGCGACCATACGCCCGGTTGTCCATGTGTCGTCGGTCAATGACGAGTTGCTTTCCGCTGTCGGGAAGCTGACAGCCGAGTACGGCAGGATCGGCGGCAACCTCAATCAGATTGCCCGGTATCTGAACGAATACGGCGTACCCTACAACACCCTTTCCGGCGAGGTACGCGCCGCCATATCCGACCTTGCCGTCCTCAAGTATGAAGTCCTCAAGAAAGTAGGTGACGCGGTTGGCAACACTCAAGCATATCAACTCTAAAAACGCCGACTACGGAGCCGCCGAGCAATATCTTCTCTTTGAGCATGACGAGTTTACCATGAAGCCCGTCCTTGATGAAACCGGCAGGCTTATCCCCCGCGAGGACTACCGGCTGTCCACGCTGAACTGCGACGGGGAGGATTTTGCCGTTGCGTGTATGCGGGCCAATCTCCGCTATCAGAAAAACCAGCGGCGGGAAGATGTGAAAAGCCACCACTACATCATCAGCTTTGACCCGCGGGACGGGCCGGACAACGGCCTGACCGTAGACCGGGCGCAGGCGTTGGGGGAACAATTCTGTAAAGAGCATTTTCCCGGCCACCAGGCCCTTGTCTGCACCCACCCGGACGGGCATAACCACAGCGGCAACATTCATGTGCATATCGTCATAAACAGCCTGCGGATTGAGGAAGTGCCGTTCCTGCCCTACATGGACAGGCCGGCCGATACGAAAGTCGGCTGCAAGCACCGATGTACCGACGCTGCCCTGCGCTACTTCAAATCCGAAGTCATGGAGATGTGCCACCGGGAGGGGCTTTATCAAATCGACCTCTTGAACGGCAGCAAGAACCGCGTCACCGACCGGGAGTATTGGGCGCAGAAAAAGGGACAGGCCGCGCTGGACAAGCAGAACGCCCCCATGATTGCCGATAGTATCACGCCCCGGCAGACCAAGTTTGAAACGAACAAGGAGAAGCTGCGGCAGACCCTACGGAAAGCCCTTGCCACCGCCGCCAGCTTTGACGAGTTTTCCTCTCTGTTGCTGCAGGAGGGTGTGACCGTCAAGGAGAGCCGGGGGCGGCTTTCCTACCTCACGCCGGACAGGACAAAGCCAATTACCGCCCGGAAGCTGGGCGACGATTTTGACCGCGCCGCTGTCTTTGCCGTTTTAGAGCAAAACGCCGCCAGAGCAGCCGAAGCGCCAGCCAGATCCCCCGATCCCCCACGCACCATAAAAGACCGCTTGCAGGTTGCCAGAGCCGAGATAGCCGCCCCGAAACAGGACGGAGTGCAGCGGCTTGTGGACATTGAGCAGAAAATGGCCGAGGGCAAAGGCCGGGGCTATGAACGCTGGGCGAAGATACACAATCTGAAGCAGGCCGCCAAAACGCTGTCCGTCTACCAGCAATACGGCTTTACTTCCCCGGAGCAGTTAGAAGCCGCCGTTGACACCGCCTATCAGAAAATGCGCCAGACCAGCGGCGAACTGAAAGCACTGGAAACGAAGCTGCAAGGGAAAAAGAAGTTGCAGCGGCAGGTGTTGGCCTACGCCCAGACCAAGGCCGCCCGCGACGGGCTGCGGGCACAGAAATCCGAGAAAGCCCGCGCCGCATACCGGCAGGCCCATGAGAGCGATTTTATCATAGCCGACGCAGCAGCCCGGTATTTCAAGGCGCATGGCATTACCAAGCTGCCCGCCCGGAAAGCGTTGCAGGCCGAGATCGAGCAGCTTATCTCCGAGAAAGACGGCCTGTATAACACCTATCACGAACAGAAACAGCGGTTCAAGGAGTTGCAGACCGTCAAGCGGAACATCGACCAGATTTTGCGCCGGGACGAGCCGCACCGCAGAAAGGAGCAGAGCCATGAGCGATAACCTGCCCCACATGGACTACCGCCAGCACCGGCGGGCGCGGCGGCTGGTACATGAGTGCTGTAACTACGATGAGGGGAACTGCCTGCTATTGGACGACGGGGAGCCTTGCGTGTGCGTCCAGAGCATTTCCTTTTCCCTCATGTGCCACTGGTTCCGTGTGGCTGTCCTGCCCCTTGACGGGGAGCTGGCCGCAGCCCTCTTGTGCCGGGGAAGCCGGAAACGGTGTGCCGTCTGCGGGGCGGCCTTTGTCCCCAAATCCAACCGGGGAAAATACTGCCCCGACTGCGCCGGGCGCATGAAGAAAATCAAAGCCGCCGAGAGAAAGCGGAAACAAAGGCAGAGATGTCACGCTTTAGAGCCTTTCAAACCCGCATAAATCAAGGCTTTTTTCGTGGGTGTCAAAGGGTACGCGATACATTTATCCTTTTCCCCCGGAAACGGCGTTTTAATGCGTGACAATACGCCAAAATCAACCCGAACACAGGGAGGTGATCCTATCGCTGATTATATCAGGGCAGACACGCGGCTGCCCGCCTATCTGCCGTATCCCCGTTTCCTGCTGAAAATGGAGATTTCACAGACCGCCAAGCTGCTGTATTCGCTGCTGTTAGACCGTTCCACCCTCTCCCAGAAAAACAAGTGGCTGGACGACGAGGGCAGGATTTATATTATCTATCCCATCGCGGAGATAGCAGAAATACTGGATAAAGGCAGCACCACCATCAAGGGGGCGCTTAATGAACTGGACACGGCGGGGCTGTTGGAACGGGAACGGGGCGGCTTCTCCGCACCGAACCGGCTTTATGTCAAAGTACCGCCAGTGCCACAGGTACAGTTTTCAGACCAACTGATGGCCGGAAGTCCGCCCCTCATAGAGCCGGAAAACCGTCCTACTGATGGTCAGAAAACCGACCTTATGATGGTCGGAAAACCGTCCCCTAACCAAACTACTATAAACAACCTTACAGAGAGCCAAACAAAGGGAGTGAGTGGGGGGCCGTCCGCGCCCTATGGCCGATATGGAAATATTTTTCTGTCACAGACCGAATACGACGAGTTGCAGGCAGAGTACCCTGACAGGCTGGAACGGTTCATCGAGGAAATGAGCCGCTACCTTGCCGCCAACGGGAAAAGCTACCAGAACTATGCCGCCGCCCTGCGGATATGGGCGGGGAACGACAAAAAGGAAGCCCCTAAAAAGGGCATACCAGACTACTCATGCAAGGAGGGCGAGAGTTTATGAAGAATGAAATCAACGCGGTTTTGGAGAATATGACGACCACCATCCCGGAGCCGGAGGACTACACCGGCGAGGACGGTTTACTGTACTGCGGCAAGTGCCGCAAGCCGAAAGAAGCCTATTTTGCGCCGGATAAGGCCGCTATCTTCGGGCGCGACCGCCACCCGGCAGAGTGCGACTGCCAGAGAACCGCCCGCGAGGAACGGGAAGCCGCCGAAAAGCGGCGCAGACACCTTGACACCGTGGAAGAACTGAAACGCCGGGGCTTTACCGACCCCACCATGCGGGACTGGACTTTCGAGAACGACAACGGCAGGAACCCGCAGACCGGGCTTGCCCGCCGGTATGTGGAGCATTGGGAAGATATGCGGACAGACAATATCGGCTGCCTGTTCTGGGGCGGCGTAGGCACCGGCAAAAGCTACCTTGCAGGCTGTATCGCAAACGCCCTCATGGAGAAAGAAATCCCCGTCCGCATGACGAACTTTGCTCTTATCCTCAATGACCTTGCCGCCAGCTTTGAGGGGCGCAACGAGTACATTTCCCGCCTTTGTCGTTATCCGCTGCTGATCCTTGACGACTTCGGCATGGAACGCGGGACGGAATACGGGCTGGAACAGGTGTTCAATGTGATTGACAGCCGTTACCGCAGCGGCAAGCCGCTGATCGTCACGACCAACCTTACGCTGGACGACCTGCACAACCCGGAGGACACCGCCCATTCCCGGATTTATGACCGCCTGCTTTCCATGTGCGTCCCGGTACGCTTTACCGGCGACAACTTCCGGCAGGAAACCGCCAAGCGGAAAATGGAGAGCATGAAGAAACTGATTACCGACTGAAAGGAGTATTGCCTATGGCAGATAACAAGCAGCACGACACCCGCACCACCCGCCGCCCTGACTGTGTGACGGAAATCCGCATGGGCAATTCCGTCCTTGTCGTGTCCGGCTATTTCAAGAAAGACACCACAACCACAGCCGCCGACAAAATGGCGCGGGTACTGGAAGCGGAAGCCGCTGCTACACAGGAGCCGACTTATCCGGCGTGAACCGGGGCATGGAAAAGCGGCCATGCCAGGGAGCATGACCGCTGGAACGAAAATCGGAAGTGCTTTAGCAATTCTTAATCTCATTCTCTATAAAATAATTTGCAATTTCAAAGGCTTTTATTCTTCTCTTTGCCAATGTGATTTGTGATTTATAACGCTCGGAATTATCCTTTGATTCAAATGTTTTTACTGTTTCTCTTAGCTTGTGCAGAGTTGAATCAATTTGCCTTTTGGCCGCGGTTAATTCATCTATTGTATACTTCATGTTTTCTCCTTTAACTTCTGATTTTTTTGTTAAATCAGAGTATACCACGGAGTTATGAACTTTTCTACTGCAAATATGGGACGACAACCCATACCATAAAAATCGGAAAATTGAAAAGCTGTAAAGAAGCAAATTTAACGCTTTTGCCGCTGTACAGCCCCCGCCGTTCCGTGGTACAATGAAACCACGGAATAGTGGGGCTGGCTGTCGGAAACGGAGGATTTTATGTTAAGACAAGCCACCCAAAACCTCATTACCGCCCTTTATCCGAGATTGTCCCACGAGGATGAATTGCAAGGCGAGAGTAATTCCATATCGAACCAAAAAAGGATACTCGAAACCTACGCAAAACAGAACGGCTTTACCAATCTGCGCTGGTACACCGACGACGGTTTTTCCGGCGCGAACTTCCAGCGGCCCGGATTTCAAGCCATGCTTGCGGACATTGAAGCCGGGAAAGTGGGTACGGTCATCGTCAAGGACATGAGCCGGTTAGGGCGAAACTACTTGCAGGTAGGGTTTTACACGGAAATGCTGTTCCCTCAAAAGGGAGTGCGTTTTATCGCTGTCAACGATAATGTGGACAGTGCCAGCGAGGGCATGGACAACGATTTTACCCCGCTGCGAAATCTGTTCAATGAATGGCTGGTGAGAGATACGAGCAAGAAAAACAAGGCAGTGAAAAAGTCAAAAGGCATGAGCGGCAAGCCTGTTACCAGCAAGCCGGTTTACGGCTATGTGATGGACGAGGACGAGAATTTTATTATAGACGAGGAAGCCGCCCCGGTGGTGCAGCAGATTTACCAGCTTTGCCTTGCCGGGAACGGCCCGACCAAGATTGCCCGTATGCTGACGGAGCAGCAAATCCCCACGCCGGGGACGCTGGAATATCAGCGGACAGGCAGCACCCGCCGTTATCACCCAGGCTATGAGTGCAAATGGGCGACCAACACCGTCGTTCATATCCTCGAAAACCGAGAGTACACCGGATGTCTGGTGAACTTCAAAACGGAAAAGCCTTCTTATAAGGTCAAGCACAGCATAGAGAACCCCGTCGAGAAGCAGGCCATTTTCGAGAACCACCATGAGCCGATCATCGACAAGGAAACATGGGAACGGGTGCAGGAGTTACGCAAACAGCGCAAACGCCCGAACCGCTACGATGAAGTGGGGCTGTTCTCCGGGATTTTGTTCTGCGCCGACTGCGGCCATGTGCTGTATCAGCAGCGGTATCAGAACAAAGACCGCAAACAGGACTGCTACATCTGCGGCAGCTACAAGAAGCGCACCCGCAACTGTACGGCGCACTTTATCCGCACCGATCTGTTGACCGCTGGTGTCCTGGCAAATCTCCGGCAAGTGACCGAATACGCAGCCAAGCATGAGAGCCGGTTTGTGAAACTACTTGTCCAGCAGAACGAGATCGGCGGCAAGCGAAAGACCGCCGCAGCCATCAAGCAGCTTGAACAGGCGCAGGAACGCATTTCTGAAATCAGCCGCATTATCAAGCGGCTGTATGAGGACAATGTAAACGGCAAAATCAGCGATGAGCGTTTCATGGAACTGTCGGCTGACTACGAAGCCGAGCAAGCGGAGCTGAAAAAGAGAGCCGCCGCCCTGCAAGCCGAACTGGACAAGTCACAGGCAGCTACCGTCAACGCCGAGAAATTTATGGGCATTGTCCGCAAGCACCTTGCCTTTGAAGAACTGACCCCCACTCTCTTGCGGGAAATGATCGAGAAAATTGTGGTGCATGAGTGCAGCTATGATGAGAACGGCACCCGCAGGCAGGACATTGAGATTTATTACAGCTTTGTCGGCAAGATTGACTTGCCCGAATAACCGCCCGACCTATCCGACACAATGGCCAAGTGTCGGATAGGAACGGCAAAATTTTTTGCACTTCTATTGCTTCTTTATCACACATAAGCAAATGGTCCGGGAACAAAACATTTTTAGAGCTTTGGCCTATTTGACGTATTCCTCGCCGGTACCGTAATGCTCAATCACGTAGTCGAGGTCCTTATCCCCGCGACCTGACAGGTTCACCAGGATGGATCCCGTCTTACCTTTGCGGGCTTCCTTGATGGCATAAGCCAGGGCGTGAGAGCTTTCGATGGCGGGGATGATGCCTTCCAAGCGCGAGAGCAAGAACAGGGCTTCGATAGCTTCCTCGTCTCGAATGGTCACGTAGTTGACGCGTTCCATATCGTGTAGCAGGGAGTGTTCGGGGCCAACCGAGGGGTAGTCCAGGCCGGAGGCGTTGGAATAGACCGGCGCGGGATCGCCCTTTTCGTCCGCGAGCATGATCGAGTTGAATCCGTGCATCACACCTTCGCCGCCGTAGGTAATGGAAGCCGCGTGATCGCCCAATGCCGTGCCCCGGCCTTGAGGTTCCACGCCGTAAATCTCTACCGGATCGGCCAGGAAGGGGACAAACATACCGATGGCGTTGGAACCGCCACCCACGCAGGCCATCACTTTATCCGGCAGATGTCCGGTCTGTTCCAGGAACTGAGCCCTGGCCTCGGCTCCAACCACCTCTTGAAAATCGCGCACCATAACTGGGAAAGGATGCGGACCGGCGGCGGTACCGATACAGTAAATCGCGTCGTGGTATTCCTCGGAATAAGCCATGAAAGCGGCGTCCACGGCTTCTTTCAGGGTCTTGAGACCCGCACTGACTGGAATCACGCGCGCGCCCAGCACCTTCATGCGCGCCACGTTCGGAGCCTGCTTGGCGATGTCGACCTCGCCCATATAGATGTCGCATTCCAGCCCGAAGTAAGCGGCGGCGGTGGCCAGAGCGGTACCGTGCTGTCCAGCACCCGTCTCGGCAATCAGCTTCTTTTTGCCCATGTATTTAGCGAGCAGCCCTTCACCCATGCAGTGATTGAGCTTGTGTGCCCCGGTATGGTTCAAGTCCTCGCGCTTTAGGTAAATCTGGGTGCGGCCCAGTTTCTGGCTCAGGCGCTGGCAGTGATACACCGGGGTCGGGCGGCCTTGGAAGTCCTTGCGGATGCGGCGCAACTCCGCAATGAACTGGGCGGATTGGGCGATAGTGTTATAGGCTTCCGCGTACTCGTCAAAGGCTTTGACCAGCTCCGGGTCCTGCAGGTAGTTGCCGCCGTATTTGCCGAAGTACCCCTTTTCGTCAGGGTATTCCTTTAAGTAGTTGTCAAAATCGCGGTATTTATTCATCTTTTCCTCCAAAGTTTTCGCAATTTCTTACTGAAACCGGTTGGTCCGAGTCGGACCGGTCACAAGATAAAGGTACGCACTTTTTCGCCCGAAGTACAGTCATGTCCAGCATTCGAGCAGATTTGTCTCATATAATGAATCGACACCTGTCAGCGCTGGGTGTGGAGGTTTTGACCTTCGGATCGAGGAAGGGTGGTTGAATCCTTCTTTAGGTTACATCTATTTTGCATAATCAGCTCGAATTAGAATTGTCAATGTTATTTAAAAATCTCCATATATGCTTTTTAATATAAGCAATTAATACGTTTCGTTATTATTGCAAGGTTCTGAACTGCGGAAACGCCGGGCGTTAGGGTTCGGGTTTACAATCGAGAAAATATAGTTGACAGTTGTAATTAAGAATTATTCATTTCTGTTTACTTATCCCGAAAGGAAAGAAGCCATGAGTACTCAACCAGTAGTTAGTGATTGCGCAGTATCCGTTTGCTCTTATAACCACGACGGCTGCCAAGCCACCGCGATGACCATGGGCACCAAGGGCTGCTCCACCTTTATTGCCTTGCCTCAGGTCGGAGGCCTCGGAAAGCAAGCCGCGGTCGGGGCTTGCCAGAAATCCGACTGCAGCTTCAATGAGCACCTGGAGTGCCAGGCGACTGCCGTCAAAGTTGGTGGAAAGACAGGCGAGTGCCTCACCTATAACCGCGCTGCTTAGCTTTTCCCCTATAAATACATAAATCTGTGTGTGCGAACAGACGATTGTTCGCACACACAGCTGTTTTTAGACCTTAACTATTTTGAATATTCTGTATCCCCGTGAGCTAGGTGGGGCTACATTAGAATTTCAGTCATGTGTGAAATTCTTGATTTGCGTTCTCTGGCCGCGCGCGAACTCCCGGCGTTGTGTGAATTCGGCATGAAATCTAAGGTTCCCGCCGGATTTGGCTATCTCGGCCCGAATGGTGACGTCATGCCCGAGCTCGGGGCACAACTGTGGATTAATTGCCGAATGACGCATATGTTTTCGCTGTTCACCCTGGCGGGGATACATCCCGAGCAATCCCGCGAACTGGCTACTCACGGGATTCATGCCCTGAGGGAATACTTTGCGGACCATGAACACGGCGGTTGGTTTTCTTGGATTGACACCGAACTCGATGCATCCGGGCAGTCTCGCCCCAACCTCGTGAAAGGACCCCGTAAGGAAGCCTATGCGCATGCGTTCGTGATTGTCGCGGCCAGTTCCGCCACCGTCGCGAAAATCCCGGGGGCGCGCGAACTGTTGGACGAAGCCAGGCGTATCCAGGATGCTTATTGGTGGGATGAATCAGCGGGGGGAGCCCGAGAATCTTACGCTAGGGACTGGACGGAGCTGGAAGACTACCGCGGCGCGAACGCGAATATGCACACTGTAGAGTCGTGCCTATCGGCTTTTGACGCCACTGCCGACACCGAATACTTACGCCGGGGTGCTTCTATCGCCACAAAAATTATTAATGAGTCAGCCCGGGAATACGACTGGAAAATCCCAGAGCATTACACCGGTAATTGGCGCATAGATTCCGATTACAACCGCGATAAACCGACCGATCCGTTCCGTCCGTGGGGAGCCACGCCGGGTCACGGTTTCGAGTGGGCGCGTCTGATTTTGCAGCTCCAGGCCGCAGCCGAGGCTGCTGGGTTAGATCTGAATTTGGATTGGGTTCCCAAGGCCGCAGCGGGACTTTACCGTAGTGCGCTGGCTTCGTGGGGTAGCGATGGTGCTGATGGGATACCCTACACGACGGATTTCGAGGGCCGCCCGGTTTCCTCCCAACGGATGCACTGGGTCATTTGTGAAGCGCTTGGCGCCAGCCTGGTGGTAGCACAGTACTTTACCGGGCGGGCGGGTCAAGAGAGCGCGGACTTGGCAGCGACTGCGGCCCAGTGGGTGCAACGTTTTAGTGAATACGCCCAGCGCTGGCTGATTGAATCTCCCGGCCGGTGGCGCCACGAGCTTGATGCGCATAACCTACCCGCGGTGCTGACGTGGCCCGGCAAACCAGATATTTACCACGCTGGCCAGGCTATGTTCCTGTCTAGCCTGCCGATACAACCGGGTTTCGCCGCGGCCCTGCACGGTTAGACCCTTCAGAAACACTTGGGGTGTGTTTTCAGGATTTTGCGGGTTTTAGGTAAAAAATAACCTATAAAGTGGTAGAAATTAACAACGTTTGGCCGTTTTTCTGGCATGAGTCGCGTTGTAAGTTTTATAGAGTCGCGAAGTTAGGGGACTCGCTTGCGAAAAGTTGTTCTCGTTTTTCAGGTTTTGGCTCTGATAGTAGCCGCCGCGGTTTTAGTGCCGCTGCCAGCAGTATCAGAGTTGGGTGGCAGCGATTCTGAATGGGGCACTGATGCGTTCGACGCAAAATACATTTCATTTCCTGATTTCTGTAATTTTTTTCCATGGATGTGTGTGACAATAAATCGTGCTTAGAGAACTCTTCAAGCCCAGAACAAGCAAGATTCAGGCTTTGACTTTTACCCTGACCGCTGCAGGCTTGTTGACCTTGAACCTAGTAAGGTTGACAAATAGCGATTTCAGAAATGTACCCCAGATTGTTCTTTTTGACCTTTTCTTTGCTCTTTCCCTAGCCTGTGTGGGAATTTTCCCTGAGATTGGAACCGCATCATACCTGGTCTTCTACCTGTTTTCGGTCGGTAATGATTTTTTGTCTCTAGGCTCTATTTTTCTCGTACTGGGTTTGATACCAATTTGCGTGTTCTGGATATACAAAAAACACATTTTTATATCAGGTACGATTTTTGTCTCCGTTCATGCTCTCACAGTACTTTTCAATTCTGGACATCGAGAGGGATTTATCGAATTTATCGTTTTTGAGTTCGTCATAATCGCTATTTTAGGATTCCTCTCCAGAGCTTTTTCGAAACAGCTTGATGAACTGGATAATAGGGTGTCAAGTGCTAGGAGCGAATCAAAGGCAAAAGAGGACGAGATACGCCGCGATTTGGCAGGAGAGCTCCATGACAACACCGCCAAGGATTTAACTCAGATCTCTTTGTTGGCTCAGCAGTACGCACAAAGCTCCGCTACGGACACTGACCGGCTGCATTGGAAGCAAGTTGAAACTATAGCTAGAGGAGCATCCTTGCGACTGCGTCCCCTGATTCATCATCTCAAGCCCACTGGAGCCGTTTTGCCTGTAAAAGAAATGATTGCTCAGAATCGTCAGATGCTTTTACAAGAGAATATTGAGTTGGAAATTGAACTTGATTTCGACCGGCTGAACGGTTTACCGGAGTCGCAACGTAAACTATTCAACTTGTTTGTGCAGGAAGGTTCTCTCAATGTCTTGAAGTACGCTCCGAGACGGAGCGTGGTAACCCTAGACGTCGAAGTGCTTACAAACGGAACCATTCTGGTCATCATGAAGAACCGGATAGATACGAAAGCAGCAAAACGTGGGCATCTCTCTTCGGGGTACGGGTTGGAAAATCTGCAACGAAGTATTTCAGAGGTGGGCGGCAGCCTGGGCTTTGACCGGATCTCCGGTCACTGGATTCTGAGAGCGGAAATTCCAGGACAAGAAGCACGAGGGCATACGGCAAAAAATAACGATGAGGGAACTTCACAGAAGGGAGTTCTTTATGGTTGAACAGGAAAAGCTGCGGGTTCTTCTTGCTGACGATGACCCGTTGATTCGCTCGGCTCTCGCTTCGGTCATGGCAAATGAGCCATCCATTGAGAACGTTATCGCTGTTGAAAATGGTGAACAAGTTTTGGTAGCTCTCAGCGCGGATCATTTTGATATTGCCTTATTGGATGTCGAGATGCCGGGGATGGGTGGGCTGACTGCTGCCAAAGAGATAGCCAGGCGTTTCCCGGAGGTGAAGACCGTCATGCTGACTTCGTTCCCGTATCCGGACTTCCTGGAGCGAGCGTTGGTGGCGGGGGCTAGGGGATTTCTCACCAAAGACACCGAAGTTGATGTCATTGTGCAGATGCTCCATCGGGTAATGAACGGGGAGCAGCCAGTTAGCCCGGAACCACAAAAGTTCATCGTGGAAGATTATCGGAAAACCGCAAAATCCCGGGAGCGTTTCGCGCAGTTCGTGTCAGCAATTGAGGCTTTGGAAGCCCGCTATCAGCCACTTTTGTCGCCACTGGCACAGGGTTTTTCCAACAAGAAAATTGCCGAAGCCGTGTATCTTAGCGAGAAGACCGTTAGGCACTATGTGTCGGAAATTTTAGAACGAACAGGTTGTGACTCCCGGACTGAATTCGCCTTCAAGGCTTTGGAAACCCGCTGTGTGCAGCTTTCTTATGACGATTGAGCATCTGCTAGGTGCAAATTCACCTAGAGATGACTCGTCATTGGGTCAGAATTTCCTCTTGCCGGAGGTAAGGACCCCTCATACCCTGAGATTGAACGGTAAGAGCTGTTCTTTAACGAAAGGAAAATCATGAAAAGCAAAGTTACTGGGCTTGGTTTCGTCATGGTAGCCGCCATGGCATTGTCTTCGATTGTTGTCCCTGCGGCGCAAGCTCACCCACCGATGTACGCTAACTGTGCGACTGGCTATGCCTGTATTTGGCAGGATACTTCATATACCGGGAAACATTATTGGAAACAGTCTGCGAATGCACAACCTACGCCTGCTGCTATGAACAACCAGGCATCCTCAGCGGCAGCTAACGGGGGACATTGTGGGATGACAAGATTCTATGATGCCGAGAGTGGCAGTAACGACGGCGCCTATTTTGATTTGTTTAGCCGTTCCGTTTATCCAGACCATTATTTTGAAGACCCCGATCTCTCGAACGGAGCAGGTGTAAACGGTAATAGCTCCCAAAATTGGGATAACCGTATCAGCTATATCAGGTTCTACAATTGTGTCCATTAACATGACGAAACAACGACTGTTGCGGTGCCTGCTTGCCGTTGTGCTGCTTTCCGTGTCCGTTGCGGCGTGTTCCTCAGAGGTGGATGCGGGAAGGTCGAACACCTCCGGCGTAAACCTGAAGTCTGAGGTGAACCCAACGGCAGGAACGGTGGTTTTTCCCGGCGATCGTTTTGCTCTTTCCGAAGTGGAGCGGATGCATTTGGTTGATGCTGATCTGGTTGCATATGCCGTGTGTGCGCGTGAACACGGTGTACCGTTTTATGCCCAATTTATTGGAAATGGGAAAGCTCCCGAGTATAGCATGCGTGGTGGTTTCGGTGGACCTTGGACGGTGGAAATGGCAAATAAATATGCTTATTTAGGTCCGATGACTGAGGCCGACATGATTGAGAACGGTATAATTTCACCAACGGAAAAAAGCGAATATGTAAATCCGAATGAAAGTATTACACCTGAAGACCGAGAAATTATGTCAAAGGGTTGCCGTAAGTATAAAACAGCGGAAAAATTTAGGCGTTATTCAGAGCAACAGGGCAGGCCTCCAGCTGTGGATTCTTTGAGGGTATCAAATCTTTGGACAAAAATAAAAAAAGATTCAGATTATAATCCGCTCATTTCAGATTTAAAGAAATGCTATGCAGATTCCGGAATATCGGTTAAACCCAGCTCTGATGCGATATTGGGATTCACAGTTGTCGGAGCCGACTATAGCACGATTAATGCTCAGCAAATTGAGTTGGCTGTTAGAGATGCCAAGTGTCAGGTCAAAATTGATTTCATGCAAAAAATGGCAGATATTATAGCTCGCGTACAGACACCCATAATTGTCGAAAACCTTGAGGATTTAACAGCTTGGCGAAAGCAGCTTGATGGGGTACTGAAAGAAGCAGATGAGTACATTGACGCTCATCAGGATGTCATTTGGAAACAGGCTACTTCCTGACCCACGCACGTACTCTCATAGTTCCCGGCGGTACGATTTGGGCAACGGGCGCATTGCGGCAATGGTGTTCGTCTTCGCAGCACTAACCACAGGTTAGCTTAGTTTGAATTCGGAGTTGGCCCTTAGGGCTGCAAGGCAAAATCAGGGTTCAATCAGGGTCATCCCTAATTGTGTGTTTGATTTCATAGGTTTAGTTTAGTTACAAAGCACCTTTGGAGTTTGGAGGTACAAACGGTTGTATCATACACCCAACTGAAAAAGACAATTACCTTGCCATGAAATCTATTTGTGTCAAAGTTGCACTGACCTATGGTAAGACCGCTATTGTATTGGATCTTGTTTATGATTGTATTTGAGAGTTGTAACTTTGTTTGGAAAAAACTTATTGCCAGCCTGACGCTGGTTTTCACCATGCTTTTAGTGCTCGGCTGTGCCTCACCTATGAATACGATAGATCAAAAACAAAAAATACAAGATAGTACTAATGGGCTCATTTTAACAGCAGAGATAATCCCTGAAAAATCGACAGTAATTTTTCCAAGTGAACGGTTTTCTGTGCAGGGAAATGAAGGTTCAATCTTGATGACTGCTGAACTTATTGAGTATTCTAAATGTATGCAATCAAATGGAATTTCTTGGGTTGCTCAAGATTTGACCAAGTCCTATGAACCAGAGTCCCAGATGTTTTATGAGTTTGGTCCATGGACTGAAGATATGGCAAATCGCTTTGGCTCAGTACAACCAATGAGTCAAGATACACTTTTTGCTAACGGATTCATTACATCCAAACCAGATGGTTACGATTCGAGACATAAGGAGAATCCTAACACCCTCATACCAACCACATCATCATTCATTAGGATATCAAACGGTTGTAATAAAAAGGTGGAATCTATGAAAACTTCCTACACTTACTTACTAAAAACTAAACCTAAAGTTTTTGATAACCTATCAATCTCCAACTTTTCTACAATTTTTGCAAAAAACTCTAAATTTATTGCCATCAAAACCGACTTGAAGAATTGCTACCGACGCGCTGGCTTGTCCTTCGAAGATTCCGATAGTCCGTTAGGTTTTCATATTAAGGGTGCCAGCTCCTCCGTTATAAATGTGACTCAAATTCAATTAGCTCTGCAAGACGTCAAATGTAAAACACAGACTCACACAATTGAACGGATAGCTGACTTGTGGGCAAATTATGAGGCTCCTTTTATTGAGAAAAATTCCGCTGATTTACAAGCATATCGAGCTTCTATAGACAAAGCTTTATCTCAAGCAAAAGGGGTGATAGCAGAAAATTCCGACGTGCTTTGGAAATAATACCCCATGTCTACAAGTTTTCTAAGTTATCCACTAATAGATACGTATTCATAACTAACAGTATTTATACTTTTTATGGTGACACTTTTAGTCTATGTTATTTTATTTACAGTTTATTTCACATAACCTGCAAGAGATGGAAGAGCAGTCGAATATAAGCCAATAACTTTTCGAATACTTACAGTTAAAAAATAAAGTTACATAGGGAGTAATTAAATGATTCAAGATAATTCTGAAACAACGCACAATTTGACCGACTCTAAGCTAGCAGCTTTAGGCCGTTTGCGCGCAAAATTTCAGGACAATAGTCTTGCCTGGATTCTGTCGGCTGTTATTATCTTGTTGACGCTACTGTTGGTGATTAGTTTGGTGGCCTTATTCGTGCGTTCACCGAACGAAGCTGCCATTGAAAACTCACGCATTACCCCCGTTGTGACCGCGAAAGTTGAAAAGAAAACTTTTGACCTGACTCCAGTAGAAATCGAAGGTACAGCCTCAACAGGTGCCAGTGAAAATGTGGCGGCTACCGGCACGGTTACCGCCTTGAACGTTGCTGGTGGCGACACGGTCAATTCTGGTCAGGTCGTTGGCCGTGTGGACGGCAACCCAGTCATTGTCCTGAATATGCCGTTTAAATTGTACCGTGATATCAATACTGGCGATGCTGGTGACGATGTACGTGAAGTGCAACGTGCCTTGCAAGCCCTCGGACTTTACCACGGGCGCGTGGATGGATCCTACGGCTGGACTACTTCTCAAGCCGTTAACTTGCTCTACTCCCGCAACGCTATCCGCCCGCCCCAGGCAGCAGTACCTGTTGCACCAGCCGAGTCTGGAGAGACTACTGACGCGCCGGCTCCCGCACAGCCTGCACCACCGGCCTTGACCCCGGTACTGAAAGCCGAAATCATGGCTATGGGAGCCCCCCAGGCAACAGTGACCGCCGTGGCGCCTATCGGGACGGTACTCTCTGACACACAGCCATTGGCAACGTTGAAACTGGGCAACCCCAGCGTCACCTTACGAGTCAACATCAGCGAATCCTCCAGTTTCCCCGTTGGTCAAGAGGTAGAAATAACTGACCCGGCTCAGGGCAAAGTCGTCGCCCGGGGAAGCGTCTCAACAGTCGGTGAGTTTAGCACCAACCCCACAGCAGGCTCTTCCGATGTGAAACCCGGATACGACGTTAGTGTGAATGTCACGCACAACAATGGTCTGACCGACGGTGCAAAAGTCATGGTTTCTCCGGCAGGGGCGCAAGGGAACAAGACCGCCATCGCCATTCCCGCCACCGCGCTGCGGGAAATCGGCGGAAAAACTTTCGTGGCCGTGGCCGGAACCAAAATCAAAGGCGACCGCCAGGACAGAAAACAGGTCGAAGTCCATGTGGACCAAGTCGTCGACGGCTGGGCGCTACTGGCAGAAAAACCTGCTCCGGCTCTAAAACCGGGACAAACCGTAATCGTGGCGGTGCCCCGATGAAACTGTTGGAAATTAGGGACTTGACGAAAACCTATTCGGTGCGCCCGCCGGTGCCGGTATTAAAAGGTGTAAATCTGGATGTTGAAGAAGGACAAAAAGTCTTGGTTGCGGGTCGTTCCGGAGCGGGGAAATCGACTCTGTTGAACATCATCGGACTGTTGGATGAGCCCACCAGCGGTGAATATGTGCTGCAAGGTGAACACGTCGAGTCTCTGCCAGAAGCCAAGAGAGACAAAATTCGCGGGGACACGCTCGGTTTCGTGTTTCAGGACTTTCACGTTTTGGGACACCGCAGTGTGCGGCAAAACCTGGAACTGAAACTGTCCATCAGTCACGTGCCGGTATCCGACCGCGAGGAACGCATTAACGTCGTGCTGGATGGGGTCGGCCTAAAGCGGCGTGAACACGCTTTGGCGCGGCTTTTGTCCGGCGGGGAAAAACAGCGCCTCTCCCTGGCTCGTGCCATCATCTGTGACCCGAAAATCATTCTCGCTGACGAGCCTACCGGCAACCTCGATTCGGGCAATGCTCGGGTCGTGTTGGGTTTATTGAACCGTGAGGCAGCTAGGGGAGTCACGGTTATCGTTATCTCTCATGACCTGCGATTGCTGAGATGGGCCGACCGTTCACTGGAGCTCAGAGAGGGGGTGCTGCATGAGAAGTGAAACGCGCCACGACATTGCCCTCGATTTTCTCGCTGATGTTGCCATTGAGCTGAAAACCCAAGCCATGAGAACTATTCTGTTGACCTCTGCAGTCGCGCTGAGCATCGGGGCACTTCTCGCTTCGATGGGGATAACGAATAATGCAGCGCACGCCATTGACGCCGATTTGGCAGCATCTACGGGGCGCCAAGTTGTGGTGCGGCTAGCGGAAGACACTGCGCCGGAGGAATCTGGCGCCCCGTCCAACACGAGAAAATCAGGCGGGGAAACTATACAGCGGGAGTATCCGTCTGACACGGTGGAGCGCCTGCAGGTTCTTTCCGCGGTACAACACGTGGGAGTGATGCTTCCTGTCAGCCAGGTTCACGGAGTCACCGTCGCGCGGCCTGTTACAAAAACCACCCGCGATAACCAGTCAGTGCGGGCCGTGACCTCGGACTATTTCGCCGCTGGTGCGGCACGAGCGACGGGAGCGGTGAGTCTTATGGATTCCGAGCTCCCGGTGGCGATTTTGGGTGAAGCTGCAGCTAAGACCTTTGAGGTTCCCTTTACAGCTGACCTTACTGGGGTGAGCATGCTGATTGACGGACGCCAGTTCGCTGTGGTTGGTTTCGTGAAAGGGGATGGGATGTGGGCAAACGACGTGTTCATCCCCTATACAGTGGGACTGGGAATAGCAGGTAACGACCGCCAGACCGAAGTATTGTTGCATTCCAAGGTTGGGGCGGGTTCCCAAGTGGCAAAGGTGGCGCGGTTGGCTTTGCGTCCCGAAGCGCCGCAGACTTTGGCGGCTTCGCAAGTGATCTCGGCGGGGGCCTCGCGGGGGAAAGTCGCGAATGTGCTGGGACAGCAGGCTGCGTGGATTGGCGGGTTCTTGCTGATTTTGACCATGTTGCTGATTACAAATTCGATGGTGGTTTCCGTAACTTCACGCACTACTGAGATTGGGATTCGTCGAGCTTTAGGAGCGTCTCGGTCTGCCATAGCGATCACCTTCCTGGTCGAGGGTGCTTTGGTGGGTTTTTTGGGCGGCTTGGCGGGTTCGGTTCTGTCGGCACTAGTCGTGTTGGTGGTGTCCGCATTCAGCGGCTGGTCAGCATTTCTAAGCGCGGTGTGGTTAGCAGGCGGGCCGTTGTTGGGCACAGCGGTGGGTGTGCTGGCCTCAGTTTATCCGGCCGTACGGGCCGCCAGGGTTCAACCCGCAATAGCAGTGCGTTCCAACTAAGACAATGCCGACAGGTAAGGTGTCCCGAAATGTTGACGGACTCAAATACCGGATGTATATTTAGGTTAAGCTAACCTAAGCGTAAAGGGGCGCTGAAATGTTTAGAAAACTATCCGTAACTATTGCGGCTGTATCCCTGCTGTTAGCTCCATCGTTGGCATTTGCAACAGATAAACCACTCCCGACTGCTCAAGAGCAGGAATTTTACCGTGAAGCATATGGTCACAGTTTTTCCCCTCAGGAACATGAGGAGTACCTGTCGATTTTCGGCTCTGTGCCGACTCCAGAAGAAGTTCGTCAATATGTAGCCTCCTCCGAAGCAGAGCAAGCTGAACTGGACAGAGAAAGTGCTTCGTACGCAAGCCTTGATGGCACAACCTTACAAGGTTATTGGTCCAGCGACCTGTTTTCTTATGGTCGTTGGATAGGCCGCGAAGTTTGGGCTCTTTCCCTAATGCCTAGTCAGACTGTGATTCCAGCAGTTTCAGCCAAATATTCAGGTGAAGGATGGGTTCAGATATACAACCGCTTCAATGGAGACCGCCATTGGTCTTTCTATAAAAGTAAAGGTGCAGATAGCAGTATGAGGAAACAGTACCTATGCCATGTACGGTATGGTTCTATCAAAGTCCCGTGGAACATTGAACCATCAAAACTCCCTAGCGCGATTAATGATGTTACCTGTAACTGATTCGATTCTTTCCCGCCAATCTGAGGAGTAATAATGGATTTGCTAGTGGCTTTTACTGCTGCCCTCATAGGGCTAATCGGCGTGTTCGAACTGGTCTACGCCCTCAAGTTCTTTGCTGGTTTTCCGCCAACCTCCTGGCAGCGAGTGGCTTACGGCCTGTTCGCAGTGTTGGCTTTGGCTTCAATCTACCTGCCGGACTATCTGCTGTTGCGTTTCCGTCCTCTGATTGACCCGGATGTACAAGATTTCTATAACCAAACCTTCCTGCCAGTCTTTAGAGGCTGCGCCTGGGTGGTGGCGGTGGCGACCTTGGTCATCCTCATCTGGCGAGAATCCCGAATCAAGCCGACGGCTCCCTCGCAGTTGGTCGCGTCAGTCGGCTGAGTAAACCCAAGCTGGCAACAAGTTCCTTCTCGTATTTTCGTTGAAAACTCAGGGATTTCCGGGTTCGCGACACGCCCGAACGAGCAACAGAGGCTCCAAAATTTGCATCGCGTTCGAGCCTGGTGTATTGTTTTATCTGTTGCGCTCTTTTGGGTTATTCCGAAGGGTTGCAGCGCCCCGATTGTTGAAATCTCGGTGAAAACTGGGGTGGATCGGTGAGTGGGTTTGTTGGTTTTGATCTCGATAGCGTTTTGTTTTTTGTTTACGCGTTTTTTGGTGCCCTTTTTTTGGGGTGCTTTTTTGTTAGTGTTTTTGCGGTTTTCTGATTTGATGAGGACCGTGTTTGTCAGGTTTTTCTGGCTCTTTTTGGATGGACTGTTTTTGGTTTGTTTTTTTTGGAGAGTTTGATCCTGGCTCAGGACGAACGCTGGCGGCGTGCTTAACACATGCAAGTCGAACGATGAAGCGGGTGCTTGCACTCGTGGATTAGTGGCGAACGGGCGAGTAACACGTGAGTAACCTGTCCTTTTCTTTGGGATAACGGCTGGAAACGGCTGCTAATACTGGATATTCAGGCGTCACCGCATGGTGGTGTTTGGAAAGGTTTTTTCTGGGATTGGGTGGGCTCGCGGCCTATCAGCTTGTTGGTGGGGTGATGGCTTACCAAGGCTTTGACGGGTAGCCGGCCTGAGAGGGTGGTCGGTCGCACTGGGACTGAGATACGGCCCAGACTCCTACGGGAGGCAGCAGTGGGGAATATTGCACAATGGACGGAAGTTTGATGCAGCGACGCCGCGTGGAGGGTGTAGGCCTTCGGGTTGTGAACTCCTTTTTCTCGCGAAAAAGGCACAGTTTTGGCTGTGTTGATGGTAGTGGGGGAAGAAGCGCCGGCTAACTACGTGCCAGCAGCCGCGGTAATACGTAGGGCGCGAGCGTTGTCCGGATTTATTGGGCGTAAAGAGCTCGTAGGTGGTTCGTCGCGTCTGTCGTGAAAGCCAGCAGCTTAACTGTTGGTCTGCGGTGGGTACGGGCGGGCTTGAGTGCGGTAGGGGTGACTGGAATTCCTGGTGTAGCGGTGGAATGCGCAGATATCAGGAGGAACACCGATGGCGAAGGCAGGTCTCTGGGCAGT
>NZ_CABTWO010000008.1 GCF_902488535.1 uncultured Mobiluncus sp. | reverse complement strand
TCCATCAGATGCCTCCCTCAAGTTGCAGGTCCATTCTAAAAGTTTTCCCGCAGGTCTGTGTCTATTTTAGGCCCTCCCCCGACATTGCCTAAATTGTCATTTTTTCGGTTAATCCGAACGGCTTTCTGGGGAGGAGCCGTCAGAGCAGTCGCTAGAACGGCCGATAAATTCCAAGAAGTTCCCCCGGCGGGTCACGGTAATCCCGGGCAAGGCGAGGGGACCTTGTCCATGCCAGTCATGAATCAGGCCCACTACGCCACGCAGGTGGGCTTCAGTGAGGGAATCCACCCTCGCCCCCGCTAACAGGCTCGCTCGGCGTACCACCCGACGCAAGACCGGAGCGGAATAGCGGATTAAGTCGCGGGATTTGTGCCCCTCAATCGCTTTCAGATTCAGTTTCACGCTGTCCCCCGGTTCCCCATCGCCGGGCTCGTCGCTCAGCACCTCCCAAAAGACCTCTCCCGCGAGCATTTCCAGTATGGTGTCGTCCGCGGCGGCCTGACCAGCCAGACGTGCCAAAGCGGGAGCGGGGTCTTGACCGAGCGCGGCCGCGAGAGCGGGCATAACCCGTTCGCGGATGGCAGCACGAGGTAACGGCTGGCCAGCGGCAGTTTTCACGGGGCCTTCCATCCGATTGCTCGGATCGTTGACAGCTACGAGCCCAGACTGCTCACAAGCGGCTTGGGTGAGTTCCCGCCGGATTCCCAGCAATGGACGCGCTAGGCCCAAATCCACCGCGGCATCGACACCGGAATCTTCCTCCCTCCAGGCAAAACGTAAGGGTAGGCCGGTTTGGCAATCCAAGGACTCAAACTCTCTCATGGCCGCAATGGAACGTAGCGAAGATCCCCGCGCCAAACGTAACAAGACGGTTTCGGCCTGGTCATCCAGCGTATGCCCGGTGAGAATAACCGCGCGCGCCTTCCCTTGGACTTTGGCCTCGGCGATGGCGGCTCGTGCCAGCAATCCCCAGCGCAACAGGCGAGCCTCTCCCTCCGGCCCGTTTGCGCCCCCGCCGCTTTCGCCCCGCAACACCATCGCCGAAGAAAACCCCAGATCGCGAGCGCACTGGACGGCAGCTTGCGATTCTGCGGCGGATTCGGGTCGCCAGCCGTGGTCTACCGTGAGGCAACTCACGTCCCACGGGCGCGGGTGACACAGAGCGACGCGAACCAGCGCCGCCGCTAGACTCAGCGAATCAGGACCACCCGAAAGCGCCAGGCACAGCAGAGTATCATCCGGGGAACCTATTGATTGCAGCACGCGGCGCACCGCGAGCTGAATTTCTCCTAAAGCCCCCCCGGCATCGCGCTCCCAAAGGCGCGTTTCGGCACCCTCAGGGCCAACAAAGGGCGGCAGAGAACTCATGGACGCATTCTATTAGAGGCGCGCCACGAAAGGCATAATCTTGTTCTGGTTATAGAAGTTGAAAGTGCCCACCGAGCTACCGGGCTTAGGCGCCATCAGGATGGTGTTGCCGCCGGAGTAAATCGCCACGTGGTAGACCCCGTTACCAGTTCCGTTATTGGACCAAAATACCAAATCTCCCGGCTGCTTTTGGCTGAAAGGAACATTGGCATAGGCGTTGTATTGGGCGGCGGCGGAACGCTGGACTCCTTTGCCGAGTTCCCTCATCCCCGCGTAAACCAGTCCGGAACAGTCATAACCGTTCGGTCCAGTTCCACCCCAAACGTAAGGTATGCCCGTTTTTGTTTTGGCCCATTCCAGCAGAGCCGGCCCGTATCCCCCACTCGCGGCCCTGCTGGGGGGCGCCACAGGCTGAGGGGCGGGAGCGGGTTGCCTTGTCGGCTGTACCGGTGCAGCGTTAGACGGCGAGACCGCACCAGACGGTTGCTCTGCGGCGGCCCGCTGACGAGCCTCGCGGTCCGCCTGCGCTCTTGCGGCCTGTTCACGGGCTTTTTGGTCTGCCGCTTGCTGGGCCGCCCGAGCCGCTGCCTGCTGGGCTGCCAGAGCCTCTTGTTCTTGACGTTTGCGCTGCGCCGCGGCTGCTAGGGCAGCTTGGCGTTCCTGCTCGACTTTTTCCTGTCGGGCGGTTTCTTCCGCAATCGTCACTTCGCGTTCCCGCGCCAGCTCGACAATGATTTTTTCCCGCTGAGATTCAAGTTTCTTTAACTCGTCCAAGGCGTCTTGAGCCTGAGCACGAGCGGTTTTTTCGGTAGTGGCCAAGCTGGCTGCAGCATCTTTCTTAGCTTTGGCGGCGCGATTGGCCTTGTCACGCAAAACTTCGGCGACATTTTGCAGCGCCATCAAGCCCTGAGTTTGGCTGTCTGCCTGATTGCCCAGAGCATCGTTGGCGGCTTCTTTCAAAGCGGCGTCACGGAAGGCGTCGGATTCGGTAATAGCTGCCAAATCGGACAATCCACTGCTGTTTTGGCGATACATCGCCACAGCCAGCCGACCCAGCTTGGCTTTGGCCGCATCGGCTTCCCGCTTCGCCGCCTGGGCTTTTTTCGCGCTTTCGCTGGCTTCGGCAGTGGCGGCATTGAGCGCATCCGTAGCCTCGGCAAAATCTTCGGCAGTTTGGGCATAGTTTAACTGGGCTGCATCGACTTTCACCCGGTTGCGGGCAATAGCGCTTTCCAGTTGTGCTATGCGATCCGGTTTTGCGCTGGGAGCACCCACGGCCAGGGGAATTGCTCCCATCCCCAGCGTCATAGCCGCAGCCACACTCATTGCCGCCAAGCGACGTTTCCATCGTCCAAACTGGTCTGCGTTACTCAAAGCCTGCCTCCCTTAACAGCTTCTCTAACTCTAACCACATCAATCGGCAGTTTTCAACAGATTTAACGATTCTAGACAAAAATCACCTCTTTCACAATAGCCTCAGCTTTCACTTTAGTAACAGCAGTAACATTTGTCCTGACAAATGCTTGGGGGGTTGCCGGCACCACCCCACCGAAAAAAGGTTCCCCTCCCGCACAAACGCGAGAGGGGAACCTTGTGAAAAGTGAAAAACCTATTCCGCAGGAGTCGTCTTGGCGACTGCCATCAGAAACTCGGCATTGGTCTGGGTATCTTTCAGCTTCTGGAGCACCACGCCGGCGGCTTGTTCCAGTTCCAGAGACGCCAGCACTCGACGTAGCCGCCACAGCACGCTCAGCTCCTCCTTCGTGAACAGCACCTCCTCGTGGCGGGTACCCGAAGAATTGACATCCACCGCCGGATACAAACGCTTTTCGGCCAGTTCGCGAGACAGCCGGAGTTCCATATTGCCGGTACCTTTGAATTCCTCAAAGATGACCTCGTCCATCTTGGAACCAGTTTCAACCAAAGCGGTGGCGATAATCGTCAAGGAGCCGCCGTTTTCAACATTGCGGGCGGCGCCAAAGAAACGCTTGGGCGGATACAGAGCAGACGCATCCACACCGCCAGAGAGAATCCGGCCCGAAGCCGGGGCAGCCAGGTTGTAAGCACGCCCCAAACGGGTGATGGAATCCAGCAGCACCACAACATCGCCGCCCAGCTCAACCAGGCGTTTGGCCCGCTCAATCGCGAGTTCCGCCACCGTAGTGTGTTCCGAGGCAGGACGATCGAAAGTCGAGGCAATGACCTCGCCCTTGACCGTGCGCTGCATATCGGTGACTTCCTCCGGGCGTTCGTCCACCAGAACCACCATGATGTGAACTTCGGGGTTGTTGATGGAAATCGCGTTGGCAATTTGCTGCAGGATGATGGTCTTACCGGCTTTCGGCGGAGACACAATTAAGCCGCGCTGACCCTTGCCGACGGGAGCCATCAGGTCAATGATCCGTGGAGCCAGCACCTTCGAAGATGTCTCCAATCGCAACTGTTCATCGGGATACAGCGGGGTCAGCTTGGAAAACTCGATTCGTTGCGAAGCCTCCTCGATGCTCTGCCCGTTGATGGACTCCAGATGGACCAAAGCGTTGTGCTTGACGCGACGTTCCTCGCCTTCACGAGGCTTGCGCACGGCTCCCACAATCGCGTCGCCGGGACGCAGTCCCCACCTGCGCACTTGACCCAAAGTCACGTAAACATCGTTGGGGCCGGGCAGGTACCCGGAGGTCCGCACAAAGGCGTGGTTCTCTTTCACGTCCAAGATACCGGCGATAGGCAGCAACTCTTCCGGGCTGATTTCTTCGCCGCCGTTGTTGTTGTCATTGTCATCCCGGTCGCGGCCACGGTTGCGGTTACGGTTCCGGCCGCGACGATCGTTGCGGTTGCGCCGGTCATAGCGTTCGCTCCGGTCGTCTTGAGTCTGTTCGCGCCGGGCGCTGGCCCCTTGAGCTACCGCCTCCAACTGGGGATTGTTCTCGGTAACAGACTCGGTGTCATCATGGCTGCGGTGGTGGCGCGAGGGCGCGGCCCCGAGGTCGTGCTCCAACGCCGCCTTCACGTCAAGAGTGGCCGTGTTCGCGGAATTTTCTTCCGCGCTAGGTTCGCCCGCCGGAGCGGAGACCCGACGGTGACGACGCGCCGTACGCGCTTGACCCGCGGAGGAAGTAGCTTCTTTCTCACCGTCACGTTCCATATCCTGAGACGATTCCCGCGTCGCAGTTTTTTGGGAGGCGGGCGCGGAATCTCCAGATTTCTGTTTTTCAATAATCGCTTCAATAAGTTGCGGTTTTCGGGCCTGCGAAATGCCTTTAATGCCCAGCGACTTTGCCAGTTCGCGCAGTTCCGAAAGCTTCATAGCAGCCAGTTGATTGTCGTTCACAAGTGTCCTTATCTCAAAGGTTAATGGGTAAAACTCGCGCAACGTTCCAAATTAAGAAGGTTCGCAAGCAGACCGACTCAAGAATACGAATCGGGTTTGGCCCGGAAGATATCTACGGACCCGCGGCTAAGCCGTGTTGATAAAATCATACCTCCGCGCTAAGGTTTCAACAAAACGAGTATCAACTTCGTGAACGTGACCCCGTCATGACCCAGACCACACAATGGTCTATCAGGAACGGAAGCTAAAGCAGCGACGCAACTCCGGGGCCTTAGGGAAGAAAGTTTCCACCGCTTTCGCTTTATATTAGCATTCAAGGCTCTGCGTACCCGGATTCTTTATCTCACCCGAAAAAATTTCATTATTCAAAGAAAGGCATTCTTATGAAACGCATAATTGCAGCTGCTGCAATTTCAGCATTGACCTTGGTCGGCATGTCGGCCTGCACTCAGCCCAGCTCAGGACCCACTGGCGGCGGGAACGCTGCCACCGGAGACACGATTAAAATCGGCGTGAACTACGAACTTTCCGGCGCGGTAGCCACCTACGGTAAACAAAATGTTGACGGCATCCAAATGGCGGTTGATGAAATCAACGCCAAGGGCGGTGTCAAAGGTAAAAAGCTTGAAATTGTGAAATACGATTCCAAGTCTGAGCCGGCCGAAGCCACCACTCTGGCCACCAAGTTGATGAGCCAGGATAAGGTTCTCACCATGATTGGCCCGGCGACGTCCGGCTCCTTCAAAGCGGTTATCCCCGCTGGTAACCAGAATAAAGTTCCGGTTATTTCCGGATCTGCCACCGCGGACGACGTGACCGTGACCGGCGGCAAGGTCCAACCATTTGCTTTCCGCACCTGCTTCTCCGATTCCTACCAGGGTGGCGTGATGGCTCAATATGCTGCTGAAAAGTTGGGAGCCAAGACCGCGGTCATCCTGGGAGACACCTCCTCTGACTACGCTAAAGGCCTGGCCAAGAACTTTAAGGAAAACTTCACCAAATCTGGCGGTTCGGTCGTGGCGGAAGAAGGCTACGTGGCTGGTGACACCGATTTCAAGGCGACCTTGACCAACATCAAGGGCAAGGATTTCGATGTACTCTATATCCCCGGCTACTACCAGGAAGTCGGCCTCATCATCAAGCAGGCCCGCGAACTGGGCATTGACGCCAAGATTCTGGGAGGCGACGGCTTTGACTCCCCCACTCTGCTGGAACTGGCCGGCGCTCCGGCGTTGAACAACGTGTTCTTTACCTCGCACTACTCGGCGTTGGATACTTCCAACACGAAACTCCAAGACTTCATCAAGACCTACAAGGATAAGTTCGGCGAGGATCCGTCCTCGTTCAACGCCCTGGGTTACGACACGGCTTACTTCGTGGCCAAGGCGATTGGTGAAGCGAAGGAGATGACCGGACCGGCTATTGCCGAAGCGATGGCTAACGCTAAAGGCTTCGAAGGCGTGACCGGTTCGTTCGACATGGATCCCAAGACCCACGACCCGATTAAGACGGCGGTCGTGGTTTCCCTGAAGGACGGTGTCCAGAACTCCGCTGAGGCCTACGCCCTGAAGTAATCGAGCGTTTCCCAAGGGCGGGGCGGCCCGTTTACCTAAATCTTCACCGGGTTCGGGCCCCCCGCCCTCGGGACCTCGAGAAAGAACATTCCTCATGGATTTGATACTGCAACAGCTGATTAATGGTCTGTCGCTGGGAAGTATCTATGCGCTAATCGCGTTGGGATACACCATGGTCTACGGCATCATTCAGCTCATCAATTTCGCCCACGGCGACGTCCTGATGGTCGGGGCTTACGTTGGTTTCGCGGGAATGGTCCTGCTGCACCTCGACCCATTCACATCCTTGCTGGCGGCAATGATTATCTGTGCGATTCTGGGGATGCTGATTGAGCGTTTGGCTTATAAGCCGCTGCGCCACTCAACCCGAATTGCCGTGCTGATTACCGCCATCGGTATGTCCCTGCTGATTGAGTACGTAATGATGTACTTTGTCGGGGCTGAAGCCCGCGCCTACCCCGCCCAAACCGGCTGGTTAGGAGCCAGTTACCGCTTCGGCGGAGTGAGCCTGTCCATGATTCAAATCATCATCGTGGTGGTTTCCGTGGTCCTGATGATTGTCCTACAGTTCATCATTAAGAAAACCCGCATCGGTAAAGCCATGCGCGCGGTAAGCCAGGATCAAGACGCCGCCAAGCTCATGGGAATCAGCGTGGATAACACGATTTCCTTCACTTTTGCCCTCGGTTCCGCTTTGGCTGGCGCCGCCGGGGTGCTGTGGGGACTGTACTACACTTCGATTACCCCGCTAATGGGCATTATGCCGGGTTTGAAAGCCTTTGTGGCCGCCGTTTTGGGCGGTATCGGCTTGATTCCAGGAGCATTGGTGGGCGGCTACCTGGTCGGCTTCCTAGAGACGATTGTGAACTCTCTGGGTCTGTCCACATTCCGTGACGCAGCTGTGTTCATGGTGCTGATTATCGTGCTCATCTTTAAGCCTGCCGGTATCCTCGGCAAGAACGTACAGGAGAAGGTCTGAGCCATGAAACCTGGAATAAAAAGTATCATTGCACAAGCCGTCATTCTCGCGGTTCTTTGGGGGCTGGGATACGCCCTCATCACGGTGGGGGTCATCGACTCTTACATCTTTAACACTATGGTCACCATCTGCGTGAACATCATCCTGGCGGTGTCGTTGAACCTCGTCACCGGGTTTACCGGACAATTCTCTCTGGGTCACGCCGGATTCATGGCGGTAGGAGCCTATTCCACCGGCCTCATCGTCACCGCGATTCCTACCTACGGCGGTTTCTTCCTAGGACTGCTCATCGGCGGACTTTTCGCCGCCTTCATAGGTTTTCTCATCGGTTTGCCGACCCTGCGTCTGAAGGGCGACTACCTGGCTATCGCCACCCTGGGGTTGGCCGAGATTATCCGCGTGCTGCTGTTGAATCTGGAATTTTCCGGCGGGGCTGCTGGGTTGTTCATCCAACTGCAGTTCACGGACTGGAACATCCTGTTCATCCTCACGGCGGGCACCATCCTGCTGATTCGTAACTTCCTGAACTCCCGTCACGGTCACTCCTGCATCGCGATACGCGAGGACGAAATCGCCGCTGAATCCATCGGTGTTTACTCCACCCGGATTAAGACCCTGGCTTTCGTGGTCGGTTCTTTCTTTGGAGCCATCGGGGGCGGCCTGTACATCGGCAACTTCTTCTTTGTGAAGCCTGACCTGTTCAACTTCATGATGTCCATCAACATCCTGGTTATCGTGGTTTTGGGCGGTTTGGGTTCGCTGACCGGCTCGATTATCGCCGCCATCTTGCTGGCGGTGGTCTCGACCCTGCTCCAACCCTTCCCTGAAATCCGGATGATTCTCTACGCCTTGGTTTTGGTCATCCTCATGGTGTTCCGTCCCCAGGGTCTGTTGGGCACCAAGGAACTGACCTTTAAAGTTTTTGGCCGGTTGTTCCGCAAGCCAACCGGCGAGAATAAACCGGAAAGTGGCAGTGCCCTGTCTGCTCCCTCAACTGTGGAGACTTCCCCGCAGACACCCCGCGCCGAGGCTAGCGCCGAAACCGGGAAAGAACCCGCCGCCACCGAGCCTCCGACAGAGGAGCAACGTGCTCACGCCATCTTGGACGTGCGCCGCCTGACGCGACACTTCGGTGGCCTCGCCGCACTTACGGACGTCGATATGTATCTGCAGCCCGGTGAGCTAATCGGTCTGATTGGGCCCAACGGAGCAGGGAAAACCACCGTTTTCAACCTGCTGACCGGGGTCTATCCCCCCTCCTCGGGTACCATTGCTTTCCGCCCTGACCCGCAGGGCGAGGACGTTTCTATTGCCGGCAAGAAACCCTTTGTGATTTCTCGCTGCGGCATCGCCCGCACTTTCCAAAACATTCGCTTGTTCAAGGACTTGACGGTGCTGGAAAATGTGGTTTTTGCCATGGAACAGCGCGAAAAGTATTCCCTCCTGGCGTCCTTTTTCCATCTGCCATCCTGGTCCAAGTCGCGTCAGCGCGTCTACGAAGAGTCTATGCAGTTACTTCAGATGATGGACCTCGCTGAAAAAGCCGATGAATCCGCTCGGAACCTGTCCTACGGTGAACAGCGCCACCTGGAGATTGCTCGCGCCCTAGCGACTAACCCGCAGCTGCTGCTGCTGGACGAACCGGCGGCGGGAATGAACCCGGCCGAAACCGCCCAGCTGACCGAGTTAATTGCGATGCTGCGCCAGCGCTATCACCTCACTATCCTGCTCATTGAACACGATATGTCGCTGGTGATGACCATCTGCGAGCGCCTCTACGTGCTCGATCACGGCGTGGTCATCGCTTCCGGCACGCCTGAGGAAGTTCGTAACAATCCGAAGGTTATCGAAGCCTATCTGGGCCAGGAGGTGGAAAATGTTTGAGATCAAAGACCTCAAGGTTTCCTTCGGCGGCATCCAGGCTCTCAAGGGCATTTCCCTGCGCGTGGAAGAAGGCGAAATCGTCACTCTGATTGGCGCCAACGGAGCCGGTAAAACCACGACGCTGCGTACCTCCTCCGGTCTGGAACGTCCTCTGGAAGGCTCGATTTGGCTCGACGGCAAGGAAATCACCAAGTCCTCGCCGCGTTCGCGGGTACGTCACGGCTTGGTTCACGTCCCCGAGGGCCGTCGGGTGTTCCCCGGAATGACCGTGATGGAAAACCTCGACTTGGGTGCCTACATGCGCAAAGACCGGAGCGGTACCGCCGCGGACCTGAAAATGGTTTTTGAGCGGTTCCCGGTTTTGGCTGACCGGAAAAATCAGCTGGCGGGGACCTTGAGCGGCGGCGAACAGCAGATGCTCGCTATGGGCCGCGGGCTGATGGCCAAACCGCGAGTACTGCTCTTGGACGAACCGTCTATGGGCTTGGCTCCGCTGTTTGTCCAAGAAATTTTTGACATCATCGTCAAGATTCAAGAAATGGGAACTACGATTTTATTAGTCGAGCAAAACGCCAACATGGCTTTGCAGATTGCCTCACGCGCCTACGTGATGGAAACCGGCAAGATTGTGTTGCAAGGCGATGCCGCAGAGTTGCTAACTAGCGACGAAGTTAAGCATGCCTACCTAGGAGGATAACCATGTTTGTGAAATGGCGAATGACAGCCAACCCTTTTACCATCGATTCGGGCGTCACCGTACCCGATGCCATCGAACTGATGCAGACACACAACATCACGAAGCTACCGGTATTGCGTGACGGCAAACTGTGCGGCGTCGTTTCTCAGTCGGACATCAACCGGGCCTTGCCCTCTGACGCGACTTCCCTGTCTTTTGGCGAAGTGGCCTACCTGTTGTCCAAACTGAAAATCTATAAGATTATGCAAAAGAATCCCCCCACCATCTCGGCCGATGCCATGTTGGAGGAAGCCGCCATCGTCATGCGTGACTCGAAAGTTGACATTCTGCCGGTCATGGATGAGGGCAAGGTCGTCGGGGTCATCACCGAATCTGACGTCCTCGATGCGTTTATCGACATTAACGGGGCTCGTGAGCCCGGAACTCGCCTGGTCATTGAGGCCGACGACCAGCCCGGAGTGATGAGCCGCCTCGCGCGGGTCACCGGGGAACTCGAGACCAACATCACCCATATTGCGGTGTACCGCACCGGGATGGAGAGTTCTTTCGTGCTTTTGGGTGTGAACACCGTGAACACCTCCGACTTGGAAGATGCGTTCACGAAAGCTGGATTCCAGGTCCGTTACGTCCTCAGACGCTAAAGCGTCGGCCCTCTCGAAAAAGTCTCCCTACCCCGTCATTGCCTTTCTTGGCGGGGTAGGGTCTTATTCACAAGTTCGGGGGTGCTTGTATCTGGGGCCGGATTGCCACTGGGGTGGTTCCCAGTGGTTACCTAACGATAATTCCCTGTGGAGCCACCGGCAATTCCCGCGGTTTCCAACCAAGGTGTTCGAGGTCCTGGCGCGTGGCGGGGTCCAGATGGTCGAAAACTATCACGGTGGGCCCGGCACCGCTGATGGCGGCGGGAGCGCCCGCGGCCCGCAGTCGGTCTACTAATTCCAGAGACTGGGGCATACCCTCACGGCGATATTCCTGGTGGAGCCGATCCTCGGTGGCGAAAAACAGCAGTTCAGGGTATTTCGCCAAGGCCAGGGGCAACAGCGCGGCGCGTCCGGCGTTGAAAGCCGCGTCCCGATGCGGAACCGACTCAGGCAGCAACCCGCGCGCCTTGGACGTGGCCAGTTCAAATTCGGGAATCAGCACAGTCAGCCGCACTTGTGGAGACACCTCAAAATGCTGCGCATAGGCCCGCGGCGTACTCTGGCTCGGTTCCATCCAACCCACCACGGCTCCCCCGTATACTGCCGGGGCGGCGTTGTCAGGGTGGCCTTCCATCTGAACCGCCAGCTGAAAGATCGAATCGATATCCAAGACCCCCGGCTCCAGCAAAGCCCCAGCAGCGGCCAAGCCGGAAACAAGCGCCGCGGAGGACGAACCCAACCCGCGGCCGTGCGGAACCCGGTTCACGCAATGCATCTCGATCCCAATCTGGGAGGCTCCCACAGATTCCAGCCCGGCTCGCAAAGCCTGCACGACCATGTTGGTATCATCCTCAGGTACTTTGCCGGCGCCTTCGCCTTTTACAGTGACGTGAGTCGCTCCGGTGGTGGCCCGCACGCTGACTTCATCGCGCAGTTCCAAGGCGAGCCCCAAAGCGTCAAATCCCGGCCCCAGATTGGCCGAAGAGGCAGGCACGCTGACCGTTACTTCGTCACGCACAAAATTCATGGCAATTCCTTAGGTTCGGTGGTTTTGCGCCTAGTCTGTAACAGCACCGGCCCGGCGGGACGGTACGGTTACAGACCAAGTTCCCGCACTGCGGCCTGCAGGGTGGGTTCGATTACGGACGGAGTCACGTTGCCTTTCGCTTCCATCGCGGTAGCGGTGTCTTTCAAGCCATTTCCGGTCAAGGTACAGGCAATCCGCACGCCTCCAGGTACTTTGCCCTGCTCGGCCAACGCCAACAGACCCGCTATCGGGGCAGCGCTGGCCGGCTCACAAAACACTCCGACTTCCGCGGCGATAATGGACTGAGCCTGCATAATGGCTGCGTCGCTGACAGCAGTAATCAACCCACCGGAATCGTCACGTGCCGCAGTGGCATAGTCCCAGGACGCGGGGTTGCCAATCCGGATTGCAGTAGCGATGGTTTCGGGGTTCTCGATGGGGTGTCCCGCCACGAAAGGCGCGGCTCCGGTGGCTTGAATCCCCCACATTCGAGGCAACTTGGTGGTTTGCGGCTTCAGTTTCAGAGCCGAATCCTCGATTGAGGAAGCAACTTTCCGTCCAAAATACTCGTTATATCCCATCCAATAGGCGCTGATATTTCCGGCGTTGCCCACCGGCAGGCAGTGAATATCCGGAGCATCACCCAGGGCGTCACAGATTTCAAAAGCAGCGGTTTTTTGTCCCTGCAGGCGGTAGGGGTTAATCGAGTTGACCAAATCCACCGGGTACTTTTCCGTCAGTTCCCGGGTGATTCGCAAGCAGTCGTCAAAGTTTCCGTCCACGGCTATGAGCTTGGCTCCGTGCATCACGGCCTGAGCCAGCTTGCCCAGAGCAATCTTTCCGGCTGGCAAAATGACCGCGCATCCCACCCCTGCCGCGACCGAGTAGGCAGCCGCAGAAGCGGAGGTGTTGCCGGTGGAAGCGCAGGCGACCATCTGAGTGCCCGCCGCCTTCACCTTCGTCATGGCCATAGTCATGCCCCGGTCTTTAAACGAACCGGTGGGGTTAGCGCCCTCAAACTTCACATAAACTTCGGTACCGGTGGTGTCCACGCCGGCTTTTTCACTCAAAGCGCCGATACGCTCTTCCACGCGGCGCGCCCGAATCAAGGGGGTATTACCCTCAAACAGGGTCACAACGGGGTCGCCTGGTTCCAAGGGAAGTCGATTCCGGTATTCTTCCAGCAGACCGCTCCACATCTGTGCCATGTTTTGGTTGCTCCTTATTCGCGGTTTCGATAACCTCAACAATTTTTCGCCATCGGCTGTGCCGGTGTCACGAAAAAATTGAGGCTCTCATTGGTCTTCCTCAATGGACATCTCTGAGGCGATTTTATGCACTAATGGTGATTTCGCCAAAGCGGCGATAATCCCATCATGCTTAGAATTCTGTGCCAGATGGGTCGAAATGACCAACGTCGCTTCGTCGGGTGCGGTCTCGGTCGGTGGCTGGGTCAAAGACGCGATAGAGACTTCCCCGGCGGCAAAGATTTTGGCAATCTCCGCCAGCATCCCAATCCGGTCGGCTACCTGCAAACGTATCTGACGGCAGGTTTCCACCCGTCCCGGGTCGCAAATCGGCAGGTCCGCATACACGCTCTCGCGAGGGGCATGCCCTCCGGAGACCAGGTGGTTAGCTCCTGCCACCACATCAGAAAGTACCGCGGAGGCAGTAGGGGCTCCGCCTGCGCCCGCCCCATAAAACATGAGCCGGCCGGCGAACTCGGTTTCCAAAACTATGGCGTTGTAGGGTCCGGTGATGCCCGCCAGCGGGTGGCTCTTTGGCACCAGGGTCGGTTCCACGCCGAGGGCGATTTGTTCCTCTCCATCGACGGTGACCCTTTGGGCGCGAGCCAACAGTTTCACCGCGTACCCGGACTCTGTAGCCTGTCGAATGTCCGAGGCGCTTACCTCGGTAATTCCTTTCACCGGGACATCTTCTAGGTTCACCCGGGTGTGGAAAGCCAGGGAGGCCAAGATAGCGCACTTGGCTGCCGCATCGTGACCGCCTACGTCAGCCGTGGGATCCGCCTCGGCATAGCCGAGCTCTTGAGCCTTTTTTAGGGCCTGTTCATAAGACCAGCCCTGGGTGGTCATCTGGTCGAGAATGTAGTTGGTGGTGCCGTTGACGATACCCAGAACTTTGTTGATTCGGTCCCCAGTCAAGGATTCCCGCAATCCATAAACCACGGGAACCGCCCCTGCCACCGCGGCTTCAAAGTACAAATTCGCGTCGGTTTTAGCGGCGGCCTCGTACAGGTCCGGGCCGTACTGCGCTAGCACCGCTTTGTTGCCGGTCACCACGGTTTTGCCCGCTTCTAGGGCTTTCAACATGGCACTGCGAGCCGGTTCCAGGCCTCCCATCAATTCGATGACTAGGTCGGCGGAGTCAATCACCGCGTCAATATCGGTGGTCAACAGATTTCGGTCCAGGCCCTCCCGAGCCTTGCTAATGTCGCGGACCGCAACCCCGCTGAGCACCAGGTTCGCACCCGCCCGAGCCGCAAGTTCCTGCTGTTGGTCGTGCAAAATGCGCGCGACTTGCAGCCCCACCGTGCCAGCCCCCAGCAGCCCAATTTTTACGTCTTGCTTTTGCGCCATCGTTGTTTCCCTTTCGGTATCCCTTTACACGTTCACTGTATCAGCAGGGCGGTCGTCTAAAAATTTGCGGTACTGCGGGTCAAAATGAGCCAGCATTGCATCCACAGTTTCCGGCTCTAAAAGCCATTTTGTAATGACCGTTCCAGTATTGTCTTGCTCCACCCCCAGCACTCCCGGGCGCGTAAACCAGTTATAGTTCGAGCTCATGGCCCACCCATAGGCACCTGTGGCGGGCACCGCCAACAGGTCGCCCTCGGTCAAGTCTGTTGGCAAAGCCACGTCTTTAACCACAATGTCACCAGATTCACAATGGGAACCCACCACGCGGCAGGCAGCCAGAGGTGCTGTTGAAAGGCGGTTAGCCAAAGCAATCGTATAGTTGGCGCCGTACAGAGCGGGACGGATGTTGTCGCTCATTCCGCCGTCTATCGACACGTAGCGACGATAGACGAGGCTGCCATCCTGACACTGGGACACCGGCTGATCCTTGATATTGACCACTCGGTACAAAGTAATGGTGCTGGGGCCGGCAATAGCCCGTCCCGGTTCTACCGAAACCCGCGGGAAAGGCTGCTCTAACTCATCGCAGGTATTTTGTATCACTTGGTACAGTCCGGCAGCGAAGTCGGCGGCACCGGGTGCGGGGGCGTCGGCAGAGGTATAGGCGATGCCGTAACCGCCCCCCAGGTCGATTTCCGGGATGAGATAGCCGGTGGTTTGCCGCACCAGGGCCCTAAACTCCAGAATTTTCCGAGCCGCGGCACAAAAACCGTCAAGATTCACTATCTGAGAGCCGATGTGAGAATGCAGACCACTAAGTTCAAGGCGCTCATCAGCCAAAATGGACTGCACCACGCGCAGGGCCGGAGAATCGGAGGCGGATGCTGCGCAGCGGGAAGAATCGGCGGCGTCAGTCGGTTCAAAGCCGTGAGCCCCGGGGGTGAGGGACAGCCCGAACTTTTGGTCTTCGTGGGCGGTAGCAATAAATTCGTGACCGCCGGCGTGAACTCCCGTGGTAATCCGCACCATCAGAGGCACCCGGCTTTGCGGCGCCAAATCGTCCAAGATGCGCTGAATCCGCCGGACTTCGGCGGGGGAATCAACGATAATCCGCCCCAGGCGCGCCTCGATTGCTCGGCGCAACAGCTCGGGGGATTTTCCGTTCCCGTGCAAACCAATCAAACTCGGTTTACAACCCGAAGCCAGCGCTAACGCCATTTCTCCGGCTGAAGCCGTATCCAAACCGAGTCCTGTCCCAGCCGCCAAGCGGGCTATTTCCACACATAGGAAGGCTTTTCCGGCGTAATGTACCTGCACTTCATGCTCGCCAAACGCTGCGGTGAAAGCCTTACGAAAAGCCTTGAGACGGGCTCGAAAATCCGCCATGTCCAGCACAAAAATCGGGGTTTGCCCGCCCCGGCCGGCCGCCTGTGGGGCCTGACTCAACAGCTCGCTGAGGCCTCGCCCGTGCAGAGTCATTTCTCCCTGAGAGCCGCGCTTGAGCCCGCTGGGCCACAAATCAGGGCGCGTCTGCGGGTCTGGGGCAGCCCAATTTTCCAAATCAGGCTCCCCAGGATGTAAACGTGCCGGGTCATCAGCCGCCAAATCCACCGTCAGTTCCTTCCTTACGTGGCGCGGCTTTCTCGAAAAACGGTGCCGCTCACATACGCTCGGGTGCGGTCACACCCAACAGGTCCAAACCGTTACGCAGAACCTGGCCAACTGCGTTGTTCAGCGCCAGCAGCGCCGCGTGCTCGGCCGTCACCGGTTCATCACCAGCGGGGGTGACACGGCGCTTGCCGTACCAGGTGTGGTAAGCCCCCGCCAGGTTCTCCAAGTAGCGAGGCACCAGGTGCGTGGCGTTTTCAGCCGCGGCCGTCGCCGCTACCGACGGGAATTGCGCCAGCACGCCGATAAGCGCTGCATCCGCCGGATCGCTGAGTTCCTCGGGGTCAAAGCCCGCCTCGCAAGAAACCCCGTGTTCAGCAGCGTTCTTGGCTACGTTAGCGGTGCGGGCGTGCGCATATTGGACATAGTAAACAGGATTTTCGTTGGTATGCGAAGCCAGCACATCAAGGTCAATCGCCAACTGGGTATCCATCGAAGAACGCACCAGGGCATAACGGGCCGCATCAACGCCTACAGCTTCGACGAAGTCCTCCAGCGTAACGATGTCTCCGGCACGCTTGCTCATACGTACCGGTTCACCGTTCTTATACAGGTTCACCAGCTGCCCGATGATAATCTGCATATTCTCGCCCGGCTTATCGCCATAAGCGGCGCACATTGCCATCATGCGCCCAACGTAACCGTGGTGGTCAGCCCCGAATAAGAACACGGTGCGATCCGCCCCACGCCTGCGCTTGTCCTGATAGTAGGCCACGTCAGAAGCGAAGTAGGAGGCGTTGCCATCGGACTTGATAACCACACGGTCCTTGTCGTCTCCATGCTTGGTTGTCAGCAGCCAGGTCGCGCCGTCTTTTTCGGCCACCTCGCCACGCTCACGCAAGTAATCCAGCGCCTTGGTGACTGCCCCGGTTTCATAGAGGGAATTTTCGTGGAAGAACACATCGAATTCGGTACGGAAACCGCGCAGTGATTCTTTAATCTCATCGAACATCATTTCGACGCCGTGAGAGCGAAAGTATTCTTGGGCGGCTGCATCGTCCAGAGTTACCGGGTCAGGGTCGCCCGCAGCTTTCGCTTCGGCTTGGACCTTGGCCGCAATGTCAGCAATATATTGCCCGCCGTAGCCGTCTTCGGGGGTTTCTTGGCCGCGAGCCGCCGCCAGCAAAGAAACCGCAAAGCGGTCGATTTGGCTACCGTGATCGTTAAAGTAGTACTCACGTGTGACTTTCGCCCCACCAAACTTGTACAGACGAGCCAGGGAGTCCCCAACGGCGGCCCAGCGAGCGCCGCCAATGTGCAGCGGTCCGGTCGGGTTGGCCGACACATACTCCAGGTTGATATGAATTCCTTTGAGGCTTTCACCGCGCCCGTATTCGTTACCGGCCTCCAGGATGTCAGCCACCAAAGCACCGGCGGCCCCGGCCTCGAGACGGATATTGATGAACCCCGGGCCGGCAACTTCCGCGGAAGATACCCCGTCAATCTGGGCGATGGCGGACGCGAAGATTTCTGCCAGTTCCCGAGGGTTCTTGCCTACAGACTTGCCCAACTGCAAGGCGATGTTCGTCGCCCAATCCCCATGGTCTCGGTTCTTGGGACGCTCCACGCGTACTTTTTCGTCCAAAACGCCGTCTGCCAAAACGATATTATTTTCCGCCGCTGCGGTGCCAAGCTGCGCAATTATGCGCTGAGTTAATTCTTCAGGAGTCACCCCACCAGCCTAACGTTTCGCCAAGAGCACATTCAAATTGGTTCGTTTTTTGGGGAAATTATCGGAGATGACGCCGTGTCCATTGAGTGAGCCGCATCACACATGACTCAGCGCCCCGGATGGGATTCGAACCCACGACCTTTTGCTCCGGAGGCAAACACTCTATCCACTGAGCTACCGGGGCATACTGTAATCAGCTCCAACAGTTTACCGCTTTGCTTCCAGAAGGTAAATTTTAGCCCCCAAAGCCCAGCACTAACAGCACCAAAAGCCCCAGATTCAAAGCCACAATCAAGGCGGCCACCACGATGTTGATAGCCAGCAGCCATTTGGGGTCAGCAAACGGTCCCATAACGTCCTTTTTTGACGTATAGAAAATCAGCGGCAGTAACGCAAAAGGAATTCCTAGGGACAACAGCGCCTGGCTGAGCACCAGCGCCCAAGTGGGGTCGAAACCAATCGCCAAGATAGCCAATCCGGGTATCAAGGTCACCACGCGCCGTATCAGCAGCGAAACGCGAATGTGTAGCAAACCGGCCATAATCTCTGAACCTGCATAAGCTCCCACCGAAGTGGAGGCTAATCCCGAAGCCAGCAATCCGACTGCGAACACCGTAGCTACCCCGCCGCCGAGAGCGCCGGCTATGACGTGGTAAGCGCCCTCGATAGTGTCCGTGTCCTCCTGTCCTGTTCCGGGGCCGTGCAACGAGGCGGCAGCCAGCAGTACCAGGGCAATGTTGACCGAACCGGCCACCAGCAACGCCCAGAACACATCCAGTTTCGTCGCTCGGAGGAGTCTGCGCTTGTGGTCGTCCGTGTGCTCCGAACCGTGACGGTCTTTCGTTAGGGAAGAATGCAGGTAAATCGCGTGTGGCATCACGGTGGCGCCGAGCATGGAAGCTGCCACTAATACCGAGTCAGCATTAGGGAATGTAGGCCGCAGTCCCGCCACAGCAGCTTGCCAGGAGGGCGGAGCGACCACCAGTCCCCCCACGAAACCCAGGGTGATGACCAGGAGCAGAGCGATGATGACCCGTTCAAACACAATCTGACCGGAGGTATTTTGTAAAAACAGCAGCCCTAAAGACACCACACCGATTATCAAGCCGCCCACCAGTAGGGGAGTTCCAAACAACAGGTTGAGCGCTATGGCTCCGCCGATGACTTCGGCCAGGTCGGTGGCGCCGGCCACGATTTCGGCTTGAATCCAAAAGGCGAGTCGCCCCGGTCGGCGTAAACGGTCACCTAAGACCTGCGGCAGGGATCGGCCGGTGACAATTCCAAGTTTTGCGCTCTCATATTGCACCAGCATGGCCATCAAGTTAGCCAGCACCAACACCCACACTAACGCGTAACCGTAGCGAGCTCCGGCTGTGATATTAGCAGCGACATTACCCGGATCCACGTAAGCAACAGCGGCCACGAAAGCGGGCCCCATCAGGGCAACCAGAGACTTTTGAGGGGTTTTCTGCTCGTCGGGAAGATAAGGCATACCTACACCCTACGCGAAACTGCTAGGCAGTGAAACCCCGACGCGAAACGCGGAGGAAGAGAAGGGAAACTTAGGCTTCAGTGTCCAAGGCCCGGCCCACCGAGCCGTTACCGAGCATGGCGCGCATGGAAGTAAAGGTGGCGATGCGGTCGTGTTGGCTCAGCGGCTGCGGGCGGCGCATCAGGAGTTGCTGGCTTTGCGAATGGGTGGTGGAGGCAGAAACCTGGTTGACCCGAGATTCAGCCAAAGTCAGAGCAAACAGAGAGGCAGAATCAGCTCCGGGTTCGATGACCTCACCGGTGACGGACTTAATGAGGTCACGGTCGCCGCGGGAAAGGTGGGACAGCACCCACTGAGTGTGTTCGTCGACAACGGCCTGAGCCCCACGCAACACATCGCTGCTTTGGCGCTGCTTCGCGACCACGGCTGCTAAACGAACTGCCGAGCGCTGCTGTTCCATTGCCTAACCTCTCTTTGAAAGTATGTCGATATCAGTAATCTACCAGTTACCTTCGTCAGCTCCAAGGGAATTCTTAGCTTTTTCTGATATTTATTTCAGAGTTTGCTAAGTATTCCTTGTTATTTCAACTAATTTTCGGCATTTAGCTGGAAGAATCCTTAGTGCGGGTTTGGGCTAATGTACTGACAATATCCGTGTAAATCCCATCAATTCCAAGGGAAACTAAGCGTCGATACGTTGAGGTGTCATTCACCGTCCACACATAAACCGGACAGCCCAGGGTGTGCGCTGCCGCCACAAACCGCGGGGTCACGATGTTTATCCCCCGGATAGTTTCCGGTACCGCCAACGCGCAGTGAAAATCTCTGAGCAGGCGCGGCGCTATGCCGAAACGGTAGAGCCGTTCGACATGGCGTTTTTCCGCTAATCCCACCATGACATGGTGCGCGTTGGTTTCGATTTGAGACATTGCCTCTTTTCCCTGTTCCCAGGCCAAAAAAGTTTCCGGGGGAATTTCTACGCTGGGAATCTTCGGGTGGATTGGCCGCACCAAACCGGCGGCAGCTACCCCCAGGAGCCGCGCAATGTCTCGCGCTCCTGGCAAATATCCGCACACCGGTCCGAGGTGCCGGGCCATTCGCCAGACTCGCCGAGCGGAAAAGGACGCTAACGCGAGGCGTCCCAAGTCGCGGCGTCCCTGCAAGACGCGCAGCGCCCCCGGCACAACCGCATCGGTTTTCGCGTCGATATTTAGGTAAATTTCGGGATATCGATCGAGGAATTCTTCCAGACTCAAAGGCTGTTCGCCGTTAGGTAGTTGATGTCGGCACAGCTCAGCCCACGAAACTTCGGCGATAGCGATTTCCCCATCCACCGCGTGCCACAGCGGGTCGTGGCTAATTACGGGAACCCCGTCGGTGGTGGCGTGAATATCAGTTTCCAACCCGGCAACCGCTCGGCAAGAAACAGCCCAGTCAAAGGCAACTCGTGAATTCTCCGGAACCGGGCACCCCAGAGCCGCGCTGGCGGACACTGCCGCTCCGCGATGAGCCAACAATACTGGCCGATGGCGCGAGACGGGAAAAATAGGAGCGGGCCGCAAAATCAGGCTATAAATCTAGGAGCAAATCTGATTGATGAACCTGGCGTTATGACGTTTCATCCAGCCCATAGGCTCGACGGATTCCTTGTCAGGATTGCGAATTTCAAAGTGCAAGTGCGGTCCGGTAGAACGACCGGTCGAGCCCACGCCAGCGATAACATCTCCGGCTTTCACCTTTTCGCCCTCATGCACATAAATTCCATTGCTATACATATGCAGGTAACGAGAATAGAACACTTCGCCATCCCAAACATGCTTGACGGTAATAATGCCAGTGGAACCCTGCATTCCCGCTTCCGTCACAACTCCGTCAGCTACCGCATGGATATTCGTACCGGTAGGGGCGGAAAGATCAACGCCCTCGTGCATCAATCGAGTCCCTGTCACCGGATTGACTCGCATCCCCCACGGGGAAGTAAACGTGTAGCTTCCCGACAGCAGTGGCCACAGCAATAGTTCTTCCTCCGGAGCGGCGGAAGCGTCGCCGTTAGCGGAGCCCTGCGCGGCGCACTGGCCCAATGCGGAGGCTTCCACCACACGGGAGCGCGAGCTGGCGGGAACCGCGTTTAAGTCGGAGTCATAATCGGTAGCTCCGCTGGCCTTAGCCACGACGGAGAGCAAAGTCTGATTGGTGCTGAAATCAAAATTCGGAGAGGCAATCGACAGATTTGGAGAAACCATCCCGGACAGCGGAGCGACGACGGTGATAGCCGAAACTACGCCCAGCAACACTAGGCGCGGAGCATTGAAAACTTGCGCTTCTTTACGGATGCGCGCGGTCTTGGCGCGATTGCGCAATTCGCGTGCTTCCCGACGAGTGCGAGGCCTTTCGCTTACCACGGATTACCTTCCGACTCTGGATAACAACTCGAACTCAAGTTTATAACAAGTCGATAACGATTCGCAATTAAATGCGTGTATCAATTTTCACTTTAGTAACATTTGTTATCACTAAACGCTTTTTTACGAAAATTACCTGAAAAAATCGTGGATTTTTAGTATAAATTTCGCCGCACGCAGTTTTTGCTCCGCTCAGAGCAAATCTCGAACCTCACCGACCAGTTCTTCCAGGATATCCTCCAGGAAAATTACTCCGATAACCGTTCCGGGACCGTCTGGTTTGACCACCCCAGCCAGGTGAGTGCCTTGCTTTTGCATCACTCGCAGGGCATCCTCCACTTCCATCTGGGGGGTCACGGTGATTAATGAGCGAATCCGCCAGGGTTCCAATGGTTTCTCACGCGATTCTTTCTCTACTGCAATGACATCTTTGATGTGCAAGTATCCGGTAATATTCCCGGTTTCATCAATAATCGGGATACGCGAGAACCCGGTGCGTGCCACGGTTTTTTCTGCCTCTACCGGAGTGATATCCGCGGGCAACGTCACCAAGTTCTCTAAACCGACCATTACCCCGGACACCACTTCGGCAGAAAACTCTAGCGTCCCGGAAAGCAGACCCAGGTCATCCTCCAAAACCCCCTGCTCCCGGGATTTCTCGACGATTGAGGACATTTCCTCGACTGTAAAACTTACCCCAACTTCATGTTGCGGTTCCATGCCAAACAACCTCACCACCGAGTTCGCAAAGCGATTCATGGCGCCGATGACGGGACGCAGTGACCTTTCTATCGCCACCATCGGGGGTGAGTAAATCAAAATGAGCCGAGTGTGGGCCGAAACTGAGGTATATTTCGGGATCATCTCACCGGCCACCACGTGCAGGTACAGAACAATCAGCAAAGCGAGAATAATGGCTAGGGAATGGGCACTGACGGCAGGCAGTCCCAGCCCTAGCGCCACCGGCAGCAACAGATGCGCGATAGCCGGTTCCGCCACCACTCCCAATCCGGTAGACGCCAACGTAATTCCCAACTGACAAACGGCGAGCATCTCGGAAACATTTTCTACCGCAATCATTGCGGACGCTGCTCCCCGTTTACCCGCTTTCACCAGGGGTTCAATCTCAGCTTTGCGCGAAGCTGTAAACGAGAATTCTGCCCCGACAAAGAAAGCATTGATGGCCAGGAGTACCACCATTAAAACTAAGGCAACCCAATCACTCATGCGTCACCTCCGGGGAAGTCAGCTGCCTGCCAGGAACAGGATTGCGGGTGATGCGAACCCGGTCGATGCGCCGACCGTCCATCTGTTCGACACGCAAAAGGTATCCGTTGACCAGGACTGTCTCGCCCTGCGAGGGGATATGTCCCAGTTCGTTCATAATCAAGCCCCCCAAAGTTTCGTAGGGGCCTTCATCGGGCAGTTCCACTTTGGTTTGAATCAACAGTTCATCAGGACGTATCAACCCCGGAACCAGCCACTCACCTTCCAACGGATGATTAATCCCGGCGGCGTGCTGATCGTGTTCATCCGCGACCTCACCCACGATTTCTTCGACCGCGTCCTCCAAAGTCACAATGCCCGAAGTGCCCCCGTACTCGTCAACCACTACCGCTGTTTGACTGCCGGCATCGCGCAGCAGCACCATCAAATCCGCCAGTCCCATCGTTTCGGGAACCCTGGGGACTTCATACATCAGCGATGATGAAGTCACCACAACTTCACCGCGGCGTTCATAAGGAACGGATACGGCCCGGCGCAGGTTAGCGAATCCCAGGATGTCGTCCAATCCGTCCGGTCCAATCACCGGGAAACGAGAATGTCCGGTTTCCCGCGCTTTCGCGATGAGGTCATCCGCGGTGTCATTCTGAGTCAAAAAGTGTACCCGCCCGCGGTCGGTCATCACGTCTTTCGCCGCTAACCCGGAAATATGTACCGAACGGGTAAACAGGGAAGCGGTCGATAAATCCAGCAACCCTTCTTCCGCGCTTTGGCGCACCATCGCTACGAGCTCCTGGGCGGAATGAGCCCCGGACAGTTCTTCCACAACCTCCACACCCATCCGGTCCAGCACGAAGTTCGCCGAAGCCTTCAGCACCACAATGAGAGGCTTGAAAATAAAGGTGAACGCCCGCTGCGGACGCACCACAAAAGCGGCCGCTTTCATGGGATCCGCCAGCGCCAGGTTCTTGGGAATGAGCTCGCCAAAGACCATGGAATACAGATTCGTGATGACCAGGGCGACCACCGCACCCAGTGCCGTGGCTGCGGCCAGAGCCATCCCGGTGTGTCCCAAACCGCGTGTCACCAGGTTCGCGATGGCTGTTTGGGTGGTGTAACCCACCATAATTGTGGACAGGGTAATGCCCACCTGAGTACCCGAAAACTGGGTAGACAGATTAGAAATAGAGTCCTTCACAAGGGCGGCCCGCTTGTCGCCGTTAGCCGCGCGCCCCGCAACTCTGGCGGGGTCGACAGCTAGGAAGGCAAACTCAGTGGCTACAAAAAAAGCTGTGACCAAAGTCAAAATCAGCCCCACCGCCACCAACAGCCAGTCAGCCACGACAGGACTCAACCAACCCACCGCCCTTGTGCGCCCTCATCTGAAACTAAAGCGGGACGACCGGACTGAAACCGGAGAACCGGGGTGGGGAACAGAAGAAAAGATAATCGCGGTATGTCTTGCAGTTTAACCACCGTACTTATTTGCCAGCTGCGGCGGCACGGACGATTTCGCGGCGGACCCGCAGAGAAGGCTGGCCGTTGCCATCGGCTAGGACCATGCCCAAGCCTCCCGCCAGCGAACCCCCAGCTACCAAGCCGCGGGTGTATTCTTTGCGTTCCTCTGAGGAATTCGCTGCCCAAACCGGATTGTTTACCACGCTGATGGGAAAGTTTACCACCGCCAAAATGAGGGCGCAAATCCGGGGGTACTTCCCCAGGGCCAGACCCATCGCGGTCACCGCCGTAGCGGCTCCAGCCAGGCGCGACAGCAACTTCGCATCCGAAGTCAGCATGGGCGGCAGCCCGATTTTTTCTAGGGTCGGCTCCATCTTTCGGAAACGTTCCACGTGGTCTGCGGGGTTACGCAAAGCGTCGAGGCCGTCATGAATGAATACCGCAGCCAGCAGCGGACGTGAAATAAAACGCAGTAAAGTCCTCATAACACTATTGTCCCCATTTTTTAGACCAGTTCGCACCTTTTTGAAACGTTTTTAGGCGGTGGAATAAAAACCACCCACTACGGTTATAACAGGTGTGAGACAAACTTTGAAACAACCTCTCGCCAAGCCCACTCGCGCCCGCGGCGCGACAAACCGGGCGCAATCTCTCCCACCCACGCCCTGCACAGGTCTAGACTGGGCAGCGATGAGCGAAACAGTAAATTCCGTATCCCCCAGGACGCCTTCCGAATCAGAACAGCGTTTTGAAACAGAAGTCATGCCGTTTTTGAATCAGCTCTATTCCGGCGCCTTGCGTTTGACCAGGAACCCGCACGATGCCGAGGACCTAGTCCAAGAAACCTTCCTGAAAGCTTTTAAAAGTTTTGATTCTTTTCAGGAGGGAACGAACCTGTTGGCGTGGCTCTATCGCATCATGACTAACACTTTCATCAATTCTTATCGCAAGGATCAGCGTCGTCCCCGCACCGAAACTATGGCTGAGCTGACGGATTACCAACTCGCTCAGGACGACTCAAACCGAGAAGCTCATTCGGCGGAGTCTCTGGCTTTGGATCGTCTGGGGACCCAAGACATTCTCGACGCCTTGGATGCCCTACCCGATGAATACCGCGAAGCGGTGTACCTGGCTGACGTGGAAGGTCTGGCTTACAAAGAAATTGCGAAAATCCTCGATATTCCCTCAGGGACGGTCATGTCTCGTCTGCACCGCGGCCGAGCAAGGCTGCGAAAAATGCTGAAAGAACGTCTGGAAGCTGAGGTGTTGGTATGAGTGAGGAAAACCTTAATCCACAGATGCCCACCGTGTCTGAATTCGACTGTGACTGCGATACCGTGACGCAGAATATGCGCGAAATCATGAACGGGGAGATGGACTTGCCCACGGCACAACGTTTCCATGAGCATTTGCGCCACTGTCCGAATTGCCACGAGGAATCCCTGCGGGTGGAACGCTACATCACGTTGCTGCGGCAATCCTGCCACTGTGAAGCCCCGGTTGAGCTGCGGGAACGCATCATGATTGAGATTCGTAAACTCTGTTAGCCGCGCTGTGCCTCCCGGCCGACAGGCACGCCGCGGGTTTGCGGGAAGGCTGGGAATGTGTGAAAATAGGCAGGTTGATTACAAACCTGAGAAGGAGGCTGTTATGTCGAAACGCGGTCGCAAGCGTCGGGCGCGGTCCAAGAGTGCCGCTAATCACGGCAAACGCCCCAATGCTTAAAGCTTGAACGGCGGGTGCGGGATAGTGAAAACTTCCCGCACCCGCAGTGTTTTTATCCAAACCTAAAACGCAGTTTTCCCCGGAAGAAACCAATCTTCCGGGGAAAACTATCTTTGCCCTTAGCGGGCGAAAGCGCGCGACACCAGGTCAGCAGCCTGCTTCTTGTGTACGGAAGCCAAGCCGGTGGAGGGAGCGGCCATCGCCGGGCGGGACACCACACGAATCGGACGGTCGCCGATGAAGGCATCCTGGTGCATCTTCAGGAAGGACCAGACCCCCTGATTCTCCGGCTCGTCCTGTGCCCACACCAGTTCAGCGTTGGGGTACTGTGCCAAAATCGGCTTCAGGTCCTCGTGCAGCGGGTAGTACTGTTCCAAACGCACGATTGCGGTGGTTTTGTCCCCGGTCTTGGCACGTTCAGCCGCCAAGTCGTAATACAGTCGGCCGGTGCAGAGTAGCACGCGAGTCACCGCGTTGGGATCCAGATTGCCTTGGTCTCCGATGACCCGTTGGAACTGACCAGAGGTGAAATCTTCGACCGAAGACACCGCCGCTTTCAAACGCAGCAACTGCTTGGGGGTAAAGACAATCAGCGGGGTTCGCGGCCGACGATAGGCCTGCTGACGCAACATATGGAAGTGGTTAGACGGAGTGGAGGGCTGGACAATCCACATATTGTCCTGGGCAGCCAGACTCAGCCAGCGTTCGATACGCGCCGAGGAGTGGTCAGGTCCTTGACCCTCAAAACCATGGGGCAGCAACAGCACCAGAGAGGAGTGCTGATGCCACTTCTGTTGAGCCGAACAGATGAACTCGTCAATCATGGTCTGGCCGCCAAACGAGAAGTCGCCGAACTGCGCCTCCCAGATAGTGAGAGCTTCCGGGCGTTCCACCGAATAGCCGTACTCGAATCCCATCGGCGCGTACTCGGACAGGGACGAGTCGTAAATCATGAACTTGCCCTGTCTGTCGCTTAAGAATTCCAGCGGGGTCCATTCCTCACCAGTCTTAAAATCGTGAGCAACCGCATGACGCTGCACGAAAGTCGCCCGGCGAGCATCTTCACCGGACATCCGGATGGGAACGCCCTCCATCAGAATCGACCCGAACGCCAACAGCTCGCCGAATCCCCAATCGATGTTGCCTTCGCGAGACATCTGCTGACGCTTTTCGTAGAGCTTTTGAACCTTGGGGTGCATGGTGAAGCCTTCGGGGTAATCCACGTGCGCGTCGCCGATAGTTTCCACCACATCCCGCGAAATGGCTGAGGTCCAAGCAATCATGTCGTCAGACTCGTCCGTCTGAGCAGCGGGCAAGGTCCAATCCCAGTCGTTACCGCCCTGTTCGCCCTGACGCGACGGGGTGTAGCCCTTTTCCTTGGTTTCCTCAAAAATCTTTTCGAGTTTCTGGTGGTAATCCTCCACTTCCGCTTTCGCTTCCTCATCCGAGAGATCGCCACGACCAATCAGGTTATTCATGTAAACCGTGCGGGTGGTCGGATGGGAATCAATCAGGTGGTACATCACCGGCTGAGTCATCGACGGATCGTCGCCTTCGTTGTGTCCGCGGCGACGGTAGCAAATCAGGTCGATGATGACGTCCTTGTGGAACTTTTGCTGGAAGCGGTAGGCCAGACCAGCCACCCGCGTGACCATCTCAGGATCGTCGGCGTTCACGTGGAAAATCGGCACCTGCAAGCCCTTAGCCAAGTCAGTGCAGTAGTTCGTGGAACGGGCATTGGTCGGGGAAGTCGTGAAACCAATCTGGTTATTCACGATGATGTGCACCGTCCCGCCGGTAGTGTAGGCCTTGAGTTGGCTCATGTTCAGCGTCTCATAGACAACCCCTTGACCGATGAAAGCCGCATCGCCGTGAATCAGCACGGGCAGGTAACCGTAGTCGCCCTCGATACCGACTTTATCCTGTTGCGCCCGGACAATGCCTTCGACCACGGGGTTCACGGCCTCCAAGTGGGAGGGGTTAGCTGCGATATAGACGCTGGTGGTCTTGCCTTCGTAAGACTCGTAGATCGACTCGGTGCCCAAGTGATACTTCACGTCCCCGGAGCCCTGAACTGAACCAGGATTCATGTTGCCTTCAAATTCGGCGAAAATCTGGTTGTTGGTTTTGCCGGCCACATTCACCAGCATATTCAGCCGACCACGGTGCGCCATCCCGATGGTCACCCCGGCCAAGCCGTCGTGGGCGGCATCGTCCATAATCCGCAGCATCAAAGGAATCAGCGATTCACCGCCCTCCAAGCTGAAGCGCTTTTGGCCCACATACTTGGTTTGCAAAAAGTCCTCGAAAGCCTGCGCCGCGTTCAAACGGTTCATGATGGCGTGACGAACTTCTTTGCTCGGGGGTTCGTAGGGGCGCTCAATCTCATGTTGCATCCACTTGCGCTGTTCGGGGTCTTGAATGTGCATATATTCAATGCCCGCGGTACGAGTGTAGGTATCGCGCATCTGGGTCAGAATGTCGCGCAGCTTCATGTTGACGTTATGTTTGTCGCCCAGTTGTCCCACCGGGAAGTACCGATCCAAATCCCAGATAGAAAGCCCATAGGCGTCGAGTTTCAAATCTGGGTGGCGACGTACCCGATAATCCAGAGGATCGATATCCGCAATCAAGTGCCCGCGGGAACGGTAAGAATGGATAAACCGCGCAATCCGCGCGTCCTTGGACAACTCCCCTTCCCCGCTGTAATCGTTGTTACGCGCCCAGCTGAAAGGTTCGTAAGGCACCTTCATGGAATCAAAGACACGTTCGTAGAATCCGTCTTCACCCTTGAGTTTCTTTTCGATTAGCCCCAGGAAAGAGCCGGACAAGGCTCCTTGAATGACCCGATGGTCATAGGTGGAGGACATATGCATAATCTTGCCGATACCGGCTTGGGCCAGCTGTTCTTCGGAGGCTCCGGCCCACTCTGCCGGGTAATTCGTCGCCCCGACCCCGATGATGCAACCCTGGCCCTGTACCAAACGCGGCGATGACATGAGGGTTCCCAAGGTTCCCGGATTCGTCAGCGTCACCGTGCAGCCGGAATAATCTTCCATTCCCAGCTTGCCGTCACGAGCCTTTTTCACGAGTTCTTCGTAAGCGTGGACGAATTCTTCAAAAGACAGGGTGTCGGCATTGTGCACGACGGGCGTGACCAGCAGACGCGAGCCATCGTCCTTCGGCAAGTCAATCGCCAGTCCAAAACCAACGTGCGCGAAATGGTCAATGTACGGCTTGCCGTCTTCCAGGTGATAACGCACGTTGACATCGGGGGTTTCCACCAAGGCTTCCACAATGGCGTAGCCAATCAAGTGGGTAAAGGATACTTTGCCGCCGCGAGTCCGCTTTAGGTGGTCATTGATCTGGGTACGGTTTTCAATCAACACCTTCGCCGGAATCTGGCGGTAAGACGTTGCCGTCGGCACTGACAGCGAAGCGTCCATATTTTTCGCGATCGCGGCTGAGACACCCTTCAGCCGTTCTGAACGATCCTCCCCCTTTACGGCTGACTTTGCCGCATCATAGTGCTGCTTTGCCACCATTGCGGCGTAGGGCGAAGTTGGAGCGTGAACGACTGAACGCGGCAGAGGAGGACGGTCAGAGTGTTGGGCATCAAGTCCGGCAGGCCGGGATTCCTCAACAGGTTTAGCTGTTTCGCCGCCTTCTGTGTGTGCAGAGGCGGTGCCAGCGGTTGCTCCCGGCAGCAATCCCAGGCTTTCCATCTGTTGAAAATACGACTGCCATTCGGGGGGAACTGAACTTTTATCCGCGAGGTATTGGGCGTGAAGCTGAGCAATAACTTCTTCGGAGGCTGAATTATTCGACGACTGTGTCTCGGCCACTATATTTTCCCTTTCAAGGTCATTGGAAATTTTTTCCGTTGTGCTCCTAATTTAGGACTTTTAGCCTAGGAATTTCACCTTATTTCTCAGACCTTGACAAAGATTTACTATAGTTCTAGTTATCCTTGGGAATTTGCGGACTTTCCCTTTTCAGTAGGCTGACGGAATCTCGGTCAACAGGCTCCGAAAGGACGCCAAACGCAGCGCTAATTCCGGGTGTTCATCCAGCAGGCAATCCGGAGAGTCCGCGCTATGGGTGCAGCCTCGCGGACAGTCCCGGGCTATCGCGTAAAGTTCCGGAAATCCGCGCAGCAATCCCGCCGCATCAACATGAGCCAAGCCAAAAGAACGCACTCCGGGAGTATCGATGAGCCACCCTTGTGCAGCCACCGGTAGAGCGACCGCCGAGGTCGAAGTGTGTCGGCCCTTGCCGGTCACTTCGTTGACTGTCCCAGTCGCCCGATTTGCGCCCGGCACCAGCGCGTTCACCAGGGTAGATTTACCGACCCCCGAGTGGCCTAGCAGGACCGTGATTTCACCGGTCAGCTGCTTCTGGAGCGCCACCAGTCCTGGGGCGACAGGGGCGGACGGCGGGGCCTGCGGGTTTGTCTCGGCCGGCGGTAGCGCCAGGACTACAGGCTCATAGAGGTCTCTGTTCAGGGCAAACACTGTGATTCCAATAGCTTCGTAGTCTGCGATAAGTTCCTGGGCAGAATCCAAGTCCGTTTTCGTCACCGCCAACAGCGGGGTGACTTTCGCATCCAAAGCCGCCACTATCGCGCGGTCAATCATGCCGCGTTTTGGTTCTGGGTCACGCGCTGCGACCACGATTAGCATCTGGGTGGCGTTGGCGACAATGAGTTTTTCTCGCGCTCCGGACTCGGATTCGTCAAAGCTGCGGCGCAGGACGGTTTGGCGATCCCCCAAGGTGACGATGCGCGCCAAAGTGTCGGGAGTGCCGGAAGTGTCTCCTTCTACGCCCACCCGGTCCCCCACGATGACGCCCTTTCGCCCCAGCGCCCGCGCCTTAACGGCTTGCACCATGCGGTTTTCGCCGATCGCTACCGTAAACCGGCCCCGGTCCACGGCGACGACCATACCGGGCTCAGCGTGTGCAAAACTGGGACGTTTCTTAGTGCGGGGGCGGCTGCCTTTCCCCGGGCGCACGTGTACGCGCGGATCATCCGTACCGATGTCGCGGCGACTCAAGAGGCTGCTCCCAACAGGTGTTCCCACATTGTTGTGAAATCTGGCAGAGTTTTGGAGGTGGCATCAATATCATCGATTTGTACCGGATAGTACAATCCCAGGAGTGCCGCAAAAGTTGCCAGTCGGTGATCCCCATAACTGTGCAGCAGCAGCGGGAGGGATTCCGGGTCTTGGTTCACAAGCCCGGAGGGGCTGACACCGGTAATCACAAGGTCGTCCTCCGGAGTTATTTCGCAGGGTATCCCGACGGTCGTGAGTTCGGTGCGGAGCGCTTCGAGACGATCCGTCTCGTGACCTCGCAGGTGGTGCAAACCCCGCAATCGGGAAGTTCCAGGGGCAAAAGCGGCCAAAGCCGCCACGGTGGGAACCAGCTCGCCCACCGCGGTGAAATCAGCGTCTATCGGCCACAGCGGACCTCGACTGGAAACCGTCAACACCCCGTAGTTCCACTCCACGTGCAGGCCCATTCTTGGCAAAATCTCCAACCAAGCCGCTCCTGCCTGGGTGGTTTCCGCGGGCCAGGTGGGGATAGAAATCCGCCCACCGGCAATACCTGCCAGAGCCAAGAACGGTCCGGCGTTGGAGAGATCCGGTTCGATGAGGACGTCCTGGCCGATAACTGGTTCTGAGGCCACGTGCCAGAAGGGATTGCCATCCTCGGAGCTGCCCGGTGTAACGGTAACTCCGTGTTGAGACAGGCATTCTAAGGTCATCTCAATGTGCGGCAGCGAAGGCAGCGCTCCGGTTTTGGAACGAACGGTACAGCCGCCGGGTAACAGCGGAGCCGCCAACAACAGGGCAGATACGAACTGCGATGAAGCCGTAGCGTCTATGGTGATTTCCGCGGCAAGACGCCCTTCGGGAGGATAAATCGTACAGGGAAATACCCTCCCATCCGAGGATTCGTACTCGATATGGGCTCCCCACTGCGTCAGGGCATCCAAGAGAGGCCGCATCGGGCGCGTATTTGCTTGTGCATCGGCGACCAACCGCACGGCGCGCCCCAGCGCCACCGCCACGGCGGGGATAAAGCGCATGACGGTTCCAGCCAAACCGCAATCCACCGTAACGGGTGCATTATCCCGCAAACCGCCCGGAGAAACTGTGGAAGTAGACTGCGACCACAGTTGGGCCAGAGGCGTAATCTGTACCGGTTGGTCCACAACTGGGGGCCACGGCTCGATAATCGCCCCCAATGAGCGCAGTGCTTGTACCATGAGGTCCGTGTCACGAGCGAACAGGACTCCTGTGAGGGAGGCCTCGGTATCGCTGATGGCACCCAGCAACAATTCTCTGGCGCTCAATGACTTGGAACCCGGCAACGTCACCGCACCGAAAACGGGACCCTTCGCGCGGGGAGCTCGCCAAACTGTTGCTTGCATAAGTTCAGCTTAATGGAAAAATCGCGCCGTTGACCGTTTCTAAGCGTTTCTAGGGATAGGTTTAGAACATGAGTAGTCGCTGGGAAGAAGATTTACAGTTAGCACTGATTATGGCAGACCAGGTAGACGCCCTGACCACCAAGCGTTTCTTGGCTCCCGATTTGGAAGTCAGCGATAAACCGGATTTGACACCGGTAACCGATGCGGATCAAGCTGCTGAAAAGCTCATCCGGCGGCATCTGTCACATTCGCGAACTCGGGATGCCATCGTGGGCGAGGAAGAGGGCAGCACCGGTCTGGCAGCCCGGAAATGGGTCATCGACCCGATTGACGGTACTGCGAATTTTCTCCGCGGGGTTCCGGTGTGGGCCACACTGATTGGGCTAATGGAGGACGGCAAGATGGTGATGGGGGTGGTCAGCGCACCCGCCCTAGGATTTCGGTGGTGGGCTGCCGCGGGCAGTGGGGCGTGGACCGGCCGGTCGCGTTCCTCGGCACGCCAGCTGCAAGTTTCACGTATCTCTAACCTGAATCAGGCTTCCTTTTCCTACGCGCTTATCGGCGAATGGGCCGAGGCTCATCGTTTGCGGGGCTTCATGAATCTCTCTCAGCAGGTGTGGAGGACTCGTGCCTACGGCGATTTTTGGTCCTACATGCTACTGGCGGAAGGCGCGGTGGACGTCGCGGCGGAACCGGACTTGAATCTGTGGGACATGGGGGCGCTGTATCCCATCGTGACCGAAGCTGGCGGTAAGTTCACGTCCCTCACCGGTGAGGATGGCGTGAACGGACCGGGGGCAGTAGTTACTAACGGCCGTCTGCATTCCCAAGTTTTGCAGTATATTGGCTCAGAAACAGACTAATTTGCAAGGTTTTCAAAACTCTTAAATTTTCGCCTTCGGGGTTGCTCTTATGCTTGAGCCATGAAGTTTTTACACACCTCTGATTGGCATCTCGGCCGGGACTTTATGAACTATGACCTGGCCCCCTACCAGGACGACTTCCTGAGGCAAATCCTGGCGCAAATTAAAGCGCATCGTCCCGATGCTTTGCTGATTTCGGGCGACGTATTGGACAAACCCAATCCGGGAGACGCGGATTTAGACAAACTGTCCGGTTTTCTGAATGAGGCACGGCAAATGACTCGAATCATCCTCATTGCCGGAAACCACGACGGAGCCTCCCGGCTAGGTTTTGCCAAGGGATTCACTCTGCCGGAAGTCAATATCGTGACGAAAGCTGCCCAGGTTGGCACCGCTATCGAGGTTCCGGGACCCGACGGTGAACTCGGCGCGCTGGTCTACCCCATCCCCTACCTGTCTCCGTATCAGGATCGCGCGGAGCTATCCAAGTGGGTTGATGATGACGGGGTTTGTCATCTCGATGACACTTTGGAGCAGCCCGCCAGCAAAGACGACACGGCGCCGTTGCTCCCGGGAAAACCTGAAGTACTGTTTGCCGCGGCCCTGCGCCGCATCGGGAGGGATCTGGAACGGAGGAACACAGACGTGCCGATCCTCGCGATGGCTCATGACTATGTAACACAGGTAGATCCGAATAAGGAAGTGGAACCGCTGGGAAATCTCTATCCGATTCCGGTTTCCCTGTTGGATGAGCTCGCCGATGGACTGAAAGGAGGCCGCGGCATTGACTATCTAGCTCTAGGACACATTCACGGGGCGTATCCGGTAGATGGCACTGAAGTCACGGCCTGGTACGCGGGGTCTCCCCTGCCTTATCGGGTCAGTGAGAGCAACGAGAAATGCATCCTTTTGGTCGAGGTTGACCCAGATCACCAGGTCGAGGTTGAGAAGCTACCCTTGGAATTGCCTTATCAAGTGACACGGCTACAGGGCAGTATCGAGGACCTCACGAACCCCGACGACTCCCGCTACCAGCCCTGGCATCAGGCCTTTTGTAGCATCAACCTGACTGAAACGACCTTGCCACCTAACGCTTATAACCGACTGAAAGCGGTTTTCCCGCGAATGTTGAAGCTCACTCATTCCCAGGGCACCCTGACCGGGGCGCTGCAATCTGGTGCAGAGTTTCGGGAACTTTCTGAATTAGAGATTGCCACCGAATTCTTACGTACCTGTGGCATTGACACAAAGGAAGACCTCGCTTTGCTAACCGAAATATATGAAGACACCGTTGGGGGGACAGAGAAATGAAATTCCATAAACTTACTCTTGAAGGAGTGGGGAGTTTTTACGAGCGCACCACCTTGGACCTGGATGCACTAGCGGAATCGGGACTGTTCTTAATTACGGGCAATACCGGATCGGGAAAGTCCACTATCCTGGACGGAATTGTCTACGCTCTGTATGGAGACGTAGCTGGTGAGAGAGATTCCACAACAGATCGTATTCTCTCCTACTACTGGGACAAAGACTATCCTCCTGAGGTAGTGCTGGTGTTCTCTGCCCACGACAAGTTCTATGAGCTGCGTCGCACGGTGACCTTTACGAAGCCAGGGCGTAAGACTTTCACTCAATCCATCGCCCAGCTTAAGATGTCAGCTACCCCGAATTTTGACAACATTACCGAACCCATTGCGATAGGTAGAGACGTAACGAAAAAGGTAGTGAGTATCCTCGGCCTGGAGAAATCACATTTTCTGCAGACGGTCATACTTCCCCAAGGCCAGATTCAGCAGTTCCTGACCGCAGGGGCTGCCGAACGGCATGAGGTTTTATCCAATCTTTTCGGGGCAGAAAGCTTTATTGCCATGGAAAAAGCCGCTAAGGAACGTGCCTCAAAAGGCAAGGAAACCACCAAAGAGTACACCAGGCGTCTAGGTGAGCTGCTCACAACTGTGTATGCGGATCTTTCCAACGTTGAGATTACTGGTGAAAATGAAACCGCTTGGAACGAAGCTTTGGGGGAATTTGCGGCGGCAAAGGACGGGGCGGCTCAGTCGATTTCTGCCTTGGAGCAAGCCGGAGAGCCCCTCTTTGCTAGCGCCGCCAAAATTTTGCGCGAAGAAGCCGCTAAGGTTAGGGACGCCGCCGAACAAGCTCAGGTGCAATCCCAAGCGGCTCAGACAGTACTTACTAAAGCGGAAAATGAGCAGCGCATTATCTTAGAGGCGAAACAGCTTACTGAAAAACTTAAAAAACTCGTCGATAAGGAAACTGAGATTGCACAACTGGATCAACGCAACCAGAAAGCCGTGCACGCCAACGCCGTCATGGACACCGAGAAAGCAGAGCAGAAACCTTACCGGTCAGCTGAGCACCAGCGTGGCAGTATTCTTGCTACTTTGACTCAGCTGGTCGATAACGATGTGGATTTAGCCGAATTTAGGGACCAAGTATCCAAGCTGTCGGACACAAAATTGCAAACCTGGTTGGAAGGGGAGGAACCCAGTACCAAGTTGGCTGATCTGCGTGATGAGATGAGCGAAAAGATTAATGACAACCAAAAGAGACTAGAGGCCATCAAAGCCAATCTCACCCTCCAGAGTGAGAAAACTACCGCTGCCAACAGTAAGAAAGAAGAGCTGGAGTCCCTGCGCAGTCAGATTAGCCAGCTTCGTAACACCGCTGACAAAACCGCAGAAGCGTTGAACAAACAGCGCCTGCTACTGAAAGAGAAGAAGCAGCTTGCGGACGGGTTAGCCAGCCGGCAGACAGAGCTGAAAAATGCCCAGGAGCACCACGATTGGGCGAAATCGGCTGAAAAGTTAGCCAAGGATTTGAAAGCTGCCACTAAAAACGCTGCCCGTCTGCAAGAAAGCTACGACCGGGCACAGGAAAACGCCGAGTCCGTTTTACGAAAATGGTCTGATACCGCAGCATCTCGCTTGGCATCACAGTTGCAGGACGGGGAGTCCTGTCCGGTCTGCGGCTCTCTGGATCACCCGCATCCTGCAGTCGAAACAGCTGAAAAGACAACGTTTCAGGACTATGAAGCAGCTGCGAGCGAAGCCAAAAAGGCTCACGATAAGCTGTCTGAGGCAAACAATAAGGAAACTGAGATTAGCACCAGATTGCAAACAGTTACGGAACAGCTCCAGGGCCAGGATATAAAGTCCCTGACTGCGGCCCTCTCTGTAGCTGAGAAGGCCGTCAGTGAATCCACCACAGCGAGCAACCAAGTACCCGAGTTGGAAAAGAAAATTTCCGAACTGGAAGAATCAGACAAACAAAACCAAACCGAGCGTGAAAATCTCATTAAACAGGAAGCAGGATTAAGCGCGGAGGTGGAAAACCTCCACGAGGAAATTCAGGCGTATGCTGAAAAAATTCGGGCGGAGTTGGCAGATTTTGATCCCGATTCTGACCCGCAAAACTTGTTAGATACGAACCAGCACAGTCTGGACGCGGTCAAACAGCTCGCCAAGTTTTATGATTCCTGGCTTCCGATCCGACAAGAGTGGATTAGCGCTCACGAAGCGTTGCGCAAGTCTTTGACAGACCACGGTTTCGAGTCAGTAGCCGAGGCCCAAGCCTGCGCCAAGCCACGCCAGGAACTGGAAGCTGACCAAAAGACCGTCACTTCCTATCATGAAAACGTACATGGTTTGCGCTCGCAACTGGACACCGATGCGTATCGAGACAAAGCCGCAGCCAAACTCCCCGACCTGGAGAACCTTCGTTCTGCGGCGAAAACCAGCGAGCAGAAGTATCACTCTCTCACCCAAAAGTCGGCGTCTTTGGACAGTTCCCACCAGAATTTGTGCACCCTCAAGGAAAGGTACGAAAAGACCAAACAGGAATGGGACAAGGAAGCATCAAAGATTGCCGGATTTGAACGCTTGTCCCAAGTGCTCAATGGAGAAAACCCGATGAAAACTACTTTGAGCGCTTACTACTTGAGCAAGCGTCTGGGACAGGTGACTTTTGTAGCTAACCAGTTGATCTCTGATGTTTCCGGGGGGTACTACGAAATCAGGCATAACGAAAACTATGAGTCTGACCGCAATCAGAAATATCACGGACTGGGCATCGAAATGTACAACGGCGCTCAGGACAAGGTGGTACCGCCAAAGTCGCTGTCCGGGGGCGAAAAATTTTACTGTTCACTCGCTATTGCCCTGGCTCTTTCCGAAGTCGTGCAACGAGAAAGGGGCGGCATCACCCTGGAAAACATTTTCATCGATGAAGGTTTCGGCACCTTGGACAATGACACCAGAGAGGCAGTCATGTCCGCGCTGCACAGTCTGCAGAGGGAGGGAGGACGCTGCGTAGGAATCATCTCACACGTCAATGAATTGCAAGAGGAGATTCCCCTCCAGGTTCAGGTGCGAAACTATCAGAGCGGCAATACCACGGAACTGAAACCAAGCGGGAAACGCAAGATTGGCTCCTACCTACAAATCAACGGTTTGGATGCAGTCTAGCTCAAGCCCAGGAATTCTCGCAGGATCTCCAGCTCGGAGCCGTCAAACCACAGCAGTTCCGGTAACTCCAAGTCCTGAGGGGACTTCCCCGTCTGCTCCGCGCGCAGCTGCGCCAGTTTTGCCACTTCTGCGCCAGCCGCTGGCTCGTCTACGTGGTAGGAAACCACTTCAGAATACTGAATCGGGCGAGTCAAGATGTATCCTCCCGCCATTTCCGGGCGGCAGGGTTGCAGGTCAGTATCCGCGACTTCCGCCACCGCCACCACCCGAAGCGGCTGGGAACTTTCGGTTTGCGCGTCTAACGATTTCAAAGCGGCGGCATGTAAAGCCTCGTCTTCCGCCACTTCTCTGTCCTCCCCATGCAGCTCGCTGGGGGCAGGAAAACCGGCAGCAGCACACCAGGCTTTGTCCACGACCGTGACCAGCGCCCCCTCCCACGTTTTGTCCCGCAGGGATTGAGGGCAAAGCGCGATGTAAGCACGAATCTTTTTTGCCTGACGGGGGGCTTCACTCATTTTCAGGTTCTTTCTGTTCGCCGCGTTTGAACTTCAACAGTTTGTTCTCCCGGAGCTTTTTTCGTCCCGAACCGCGCCGGGGCAACAAACCGAGTTGTTTATAAATCTCATTTTGTAGCCCTTCCAAGTCCTCCAGCACCCCAGCGTGAGGATTAGCTGTCATCACGTCACAAGCAGCCACCAGGGCACGGTCAAAATCTTCTCCGGCTTCTCGCACCACCACCACCGGCAGGTTCGGAACCGAAGCAGCCACGACACGAACTATGGAATTTCGCCAGTTCGCTCCTCCCACAGAAGCCCGCCCGCGATTCACTACCGCCAAGGTCGGGCAGCTCCACAGTTTCTGTTCACGAGCCCAATTGTGATTGACCAACAGCCGGCGGATTCCCACCGGGTCGGCCAGACCGACCTCTACAACCAGGTCGGCAACGTCAAAAGTGCCCAAGGCAGCCCCGTAACGGGTCGGCCCCATCGCGGCCAACAAATCCGACTGGTCGTCTGCACCGCTCGACAAATCCACCAGAATCCAACGGTAGTTAATCCGAGCCATCTCTAAAAGGGCTGACAACGAGTGCTGGCCGACCTCACGCCAACGCTCCGCCTTGGTCAGTCCAGTCAACAGGTCAACTCCGAAACCCACCCGCGTCACCAACTGCGGGAAACTTTCCGGTTTCAACTTTCCTTGTTCCGCTAGACGACATCCAGTCACCACCCCGGAAGTGTCTAAGGCAATCCCCAGCATCTGCACCAAAGACGACTCGACCGTATCGGCATCGACCAGCAGGACCCGACCATAGTTACGCAAACGCGAGGCGATGTTCAAAGCTAGCGTAGACTTTCCCGGTGCTCCCACCGGACCCCAAAAAGCGATTATCTGACCTACTGAACCGGCCAAATCCGCATTTTCGGTGCCGAATTCTTCACGAGGATTGGGGGGTGGTGGAGGCATAAGGGTGGACATCATCTGCCCCAGCAGACGAGCCGCCTCGCTCTGTTCAGGTTCCTCCACTCGGGGATCCGCTTTGGCTAAAACCGAAATTCCCCCTCGACTGTTCAACTGATCCACGTCTTCCAGCGGAGCAAAAGCAATGATGGCAACGTTTTCGGCGGCTAGCTCCTGGACAGTGGCACCCTCCAGTTCCAGCATCTCGGTGTCCACCGCTACCAGCTGCACTAGGTGTGCCTTGGCTATCGATAACAGCTCCGTGGCATCACGGCAGCGCCGAATAACTTGCAGAGGCAGAGAATCTGACTCAATAGTCCGGATAATATCCGCTTCCAAATCCGGATTCAGGCAAGTCGCTACCCCGATGAAACTCATGATGACACCGGTATCGCCATCAGCGGGGTTTTCGTTCCGACAGCAGCGAGGATAGGCGACAAGTCCTCTTCCGGTACGCTAATTTCCACATTCGTCTGATTTTTCGATCCGAGAGCCGTTTCAGACTTTTTCTCTGCTAGGAACACGGCTTTGTCCGCCAGTTTCTGAGCATTTTCCGGCGGGGTATCCTGCTCGAACGTGCTGGCAGATTTTTCGTCAGGGAGCTGCCAAATTTCGAGGTAATCGCCTTTCTTCACGCTGCTTGGCAGAGGCGCGGCGAGATTGAGAACAATCCGTTTGTTGTAGGGCTTGGTTTGGCTCAGTGAGGCTTTGGGGAGCAGCTGTCCCACGGCAATAGTTTGCACGACCACAGTGCCTTCCTTCAGCTCACCTTCGCGCAAGTACTGCCCCGCCGCCCGACCTGGATTTGCTGAAATAACCTCAACATCGTCGGATTGAACGGTTTGTCCAGCAACGAGCGTTGTCTTTGCCGCTAGGTAACCCTCAAGGTGACTGGCCAGCCGCACCGTAACGATGACCAGGATTACAGCCAGTACCATCAGGGCAATCCCCAGTATGGTACGCCGATTTATGTACCGAGATTTACTTGATATTTCCGAACCAATAGGCATACGAGACCTCCCTCGAAAACCTGCTTATAGGCTTTATATCATTAAAATATAGAAGCATAGGACTGTTTTTGTGGTGGTTTTATAGCATTTGATGTATCATGATTATATGGAATATAACTTTTACACCATTGCTGATGTTGCCGATATGTTGAAAGTTTCCCACGGTGCCGTGCGTAACCTCATCAACAACGGAGAGCTCAAAGCTATCCAAATTGGCGGGCGCGGCCTCTGGCGCATCGAGGAATCCGCGATGGAGGAATACATCAAAGGACAATACGCCCAAAGTGAGGAAAAAATCGCCTCCGGGGCGGCTCTGGTGGAGTAAATCCCCTTATCTGGCAGCCCCCGAAATCAGACCCAATCAAGACAGGGGTTATTGCCAGTAGTTTTCCTCAGCGCGGGCAAGATACATAGAGCAGCGCTGAGAGTGCAATGGCTTCATGGCGGCCGTGGTCGACAATATCCACGAAGTCGGCACCCACTCGCTCAATACAACCTTTCAGAGTCTGATTCCGGGTGGTGAACTGAATCTCACGGCGGGCGGCGGCAAACTCACGCAGTTTCACCGTGCCTGGAATTCTGGCCTCAACCAAAGTGGGCCACCGCGGAGCGGGTCCTAAGCTAGAAACGACTTCGATGGCTGGATACCTGATAAAGATGTCCACGCGCAGCAGGCGCAAAATCAGCCAATTCGCCGCGGCGTCAGCGACTTCGCCACGCAACGACTCCCCGTTGATGAGCTGAATCTCGACCGTAGTGCCTACACTGGCTAATAAACGACCGGATAGAGTCACTTCCGCGGCATCCGCCGCCGACAGCTCGGTAGCCTCCACTTGGCGCTGCGCCCGCAGTTTTGCAGCGAAATCAGCTGAGAGATCATCCAGAAAATCGTCGTGTTCCACGCGCTCCAGTCTAGCTCACTTGATTTGTCTACAGCAGCAAACCTTCCTACAAAGTATCAAAAATGCTGTAAATACGCTCAAAATGCCAAATATTGACAAAGTAACCGGCATGACACTATGATACGGAATCAAACGTTATCAAACGTACTATAACTAAATAGAACTCACTACCAAAGGGAAAACTATGGAAACCACACTTCTTGAACCTAACGCTGCTGAAACCAATGCCTCTCCCCGGACGACTCACGCTGAACTCAATGCGGGACCCACCCCCGAACCCGCAACGCCACTACTTGCTGGCGCACCCTCACAACTGGCCGCCGGCGCCACCGAGAACCTGCTGATGGAAACTGAACGAGGATTCCAACAGGAAGTCAAGCGTCATCAGCCTGATTCGAATGACCTCAAGCACGCTGCCGCACTCGTGACGAACCAGCGGCCTCAACCGATGGTGGGTCCCGCCTGGAAACGCCGTCAGGTCGCCAAGCCATCTCTGCGGAGCTTGGTTCAGGCAACTTATGCGCAACGTGGTCAGGCAGTGAAATCAGTGCCGCCACAGCACCAAACGGGAAAATCAGGGAACACCAGAACCGATCTGGCCGACCAAGCCCGCGCCAGTTCCCGGGAAAACTCTTCCATCGAAGACGTCCAACACTCCCCTCGCGTTTGGGCCGCTCAAATGGCTCGGTGCGGGCTGGAAATCATTGAGGGAATCCGTCCTTTGTCCCAGATGACCCGCTGGGCCTCGCCGCAGGCTTATCGATACCTCGAACAGCGGCGAAACGCTATTGGCTCTAAACAAAAGCCACAACCCGGACTGATTGGAGGCAAAACGCGCCGGGTTTCACCGGTGAGGGTGCTCAGTGCCCACAGTCGGGCGACCTCAGCGACAACGCACGAAGCGGTCATCGTGCTAGACGATGGGCAGCGCACTCGTGCCGCCGCGCTAACTTTAGAAAACCGCTGCAATCAGTGGATGATTGCCGCGATTCGCCTGGGCTGAACTGAGAAACTCAGCCCCGCCGTTTTGCCGCGCGGCGCTGTGCCCGGTTGCCCTGCGGAGCCGACTCAACCGTGCCATCACTGGAATAGGAAATTTGAGCGTTCATCGCCTGATGACCGGTATCTCCCATAACCGTGCGATTCGCTGATACCGATTTCAGACCGGCTCTGCGCCCGGATTTCTTAAAGTTGCGGGCTTTCTTTTTTGCCGCGCTCTTAGAGATAGGCTCTTCCTTGGCCGGTGTTGGTTCTTCTGCCGCCTGCGCCTGGCCTTCCCCGTCCCCTGAGGCTTCCTCAGCTGCCGCCCGCTGCATAGCGTCAACAAAGGCCTTGACATACCCAAACACATTCTGGACGGTCTCTTCCTTGATGCGTCCCATCATGGCGCTGAACATGAGGTAGCCCTCAGTCTTATACTCCACCAGGGGATTGCGCTGTCCCATCGCCCGCAGCCCGATACCTTCCTTCAGGTAATCCATTTCGTACAGGTGCTCGCGCCACAACCGATCCACCACCGAGAGCAGAACCCGCCGCTCCAACTCTTTCATCGGCTCATCGCCCAGCTGGGCTTGAGCTATGGGATTATCCGCCAAAGACTTGCCGGCTAACTCATATTGCAGCTTGGCGTCGTCAACCAACTGTTCGGTGATGAAATCCGTGGTCAAAGCCGATTTCCCGCCGACCGCATTTTCTAAGTCTTCTACCGAAAGCGACACCGGGTACAGATTCTTTAACCCCGCCCACAAGGTCTTTAAATCCCATTCGCTGGTATCGGGAAGGTCTGTGGCCTGCGCAACCGCGTCCGCAATGGTGCCCTCGATGAAAGAGTCAACCGTGGCCGAAAGATCCTCCCCACGCAGCACTCGTCCCCGTTCTCCGTAGACAGTTTCGCGCTGCTCAGTCATCACGTCGTCGTACTTCAAAACGTTCTTGCGGATTTCCGCGTTGCGGCCCTCCACCTGGGTTTGCGCCGAACGAATCGCGCCGGAAACCATCTTAAACTCCATGGGAATATCCTCGGGCAGTCCCGAACGCATCATGTTGCCCAGCCAACCTTGGTTGGCAAAACGCATCAGCTCGTCCTCCATAGACAGGTAGAAACGAGAGCGACCGGGGTCGCCCTGACGCCCCGCACGGCCTCGCAGCTGGTTGTCGATACGGCGTGATTCGTGGCGTTCCGTCCCCAAGACATAGAGCCCGCCAAGTTCCACAACTTCGTCATGTTCCTGAGCCACCTTGGCTTTGGCATCTTTCAAGGCTTGGGGCCAAGCGGCCTCGTATTCTTCGGAGTTTTCCTCCGGGTCCAGCCCGCGGTCCTTCAAATCCTGTACCGCCAGGAATTCGGCGTTGCCGCCCAGCATAATATCGGTACCGCGCCCAGCCATGTTGGTCGCGACCGTGACTTGGCCTTTCCGGCCAGCCATCGCCACGACCGCGGCTTCACGTTCGTGCTGTTTCGCGTTCAACACCTGGTGGGGAATCTTCCGCTGGTTCAGCAAGTGCGAAAGGTATTCGGATTTCTCTACCGAGGTGGTGCCGACCAGGACAGGCTGACCACGGTGATAGTTTTCTTCGATGTCTTCAACGACTGCGTTGAACTTCGCTTCGGCGGTTTTATACACCAAATCGTCTTTGTCCTCGCGAATCATGGGTTTGTGCGTGGGAATCGGCACCACGCCCATCTTGTAAACATCGTTAAACTCGGCGGCCTCAGTCTCGGCGGTACCGGTCATCCCGGCACGCGAACCTTTCGGGTAGAGACGCACGTAGTTCTGCAGGGTAATCGTGGCCAAAGTTTGGTTTTCCGCCTTAATCTCCACGCCCTCTTTGGCTTCAATCGCCTGGTGCATCCCTTCGTTGTAGCGCCTTCCCGGCAAGACACGCCCGGTGTGCTCATCCACAATCAGCACTTCGCCTTCGGGAGTCACAATGTAGTCTTTGTCCAGCTTAAACAGCTCTTTAGCCTTGATGGCGTTATTCAAAAAACCAATCAGGGGCGTGTTGGCAACCTCGTAGAGATTATCGATACCCAGGTAGTCCTCAACTTTGTCAATACCCGGTTCCAAGACCCCCACGGTACGTTTCTTTTGATCCACCTCGTAATCTTCGCCGGCATGTAAATCTTGGACAATCTTGGCGAAATCCGTATACCAGTGGTTCACGTCTCCTTGAGCCGGACCGGAAATAATCAGAGGGGTACGGGCTTCGTCAATGAGGATGGAGTCCACCTCGTCGACGATGATGTAGTTGTGTTCCCGCTGCACCAAGTCTTCGACTCGCTGCGCCATATTGTCACGCAAGTAGTCAAAGCCGAACTCGTTGTTGGTGCCATAGGTGATGTCGCAGTTGTACTGTTTGCGACGTTCCTCCGGATCCATCTGAGCGATGATGATGCCGGTGCTCAGACCCAGGTAACGGTACACGCGACCCATCAATTCGCCCTGGTAAGAAGCCAGGTAGTCGTTAACGGTCACGACGTGTACGCCTTTGCCGCTCAGAGCCCGCAAGTAGCACGGCAGCGTAGCTACCAGGGTCTTGCCTTCACCGGTTTTCATTTCGGCAATGTTGCCCCAATGCAAGGCCGCCCCGCCCATAATTTGTTCCCGGAAGTGACGCAGTCCGAGCACCCGATCGGATGCTTCACGCACCGTTGCGAAAGCTTCAACCATGAGGTCGTCGAGTTTCTCTCCCTCTTCTAGGCGCTGCCTAAACTCGTCGGTCTTCGCCTTTAGCTCGCTGTCGCTCAGCTCGCGGTATTCATCTTCAAGCAGGTCCACCGCATCAGCAACTTTCACCAGCTTTTTGAGAACTTTACCTTCACCGATACGCATGAACTTATCAAGTAAGGACACGTTTTGCCTTCCTTTTCAGGTCTTTAGGATTGCCTTACAGGCCTATCCATTGAGGTCAACAGCCTTTTATCCACGATTGTCAAGAGTTTGACCCAATCGTGATGACTCAGCCTTGACTATTTTAGTTGAAAGCGCCTATTTTCGCGAAAGCGAGCGGCGAAACTCTGGTTCTTGGCGGCAGCCACATCGGCACACCGGGGATAAAAAAGAGGGACCCCGGGACGGTGCCCCAGGGTCCGGTCCTATCTCAATTGTTCAGCGTGCAGGTCGCGTCTAGGCGAATCACGCCATAGGTCCAGCCTTTCCGGTGGTAAACCACTGCTGGCTGCTTCGTCTCGGAGTCAATGAACAGGTAGAACGGGTGACCCACCAATTCCATCTCATCCAGAGCTTCTTCGACACTCATGGCCCGGCTCTCGTGCAACTTTTCGCGCACGATGACAGGGGAATCACCCAACTGTTCCTCACGAGACTCGCCCAGTTTCAAAGGCGGTTTCGCGGCGGGAGCCGGGGCGGTTCCCGGAAGCTGCACGTCCAGTTCCACATCCGGGGGAATCTCATACTTGCGGTGGTCCTTGGCCCGATCCCGAGCTCGGCGCAGACGCTCAAAAAGTTTCCCGGCGGCGATGTCCACAGCGGCGTACCGGTCTGACGAAGATGCCTCCGCCCGCACCACGGGTCCTTTGCCGAGAACAGTCAGTTCGATGCGTTCCGCAGTATCAGCTTGTCGCGGATTCTTTTCATGTGTCAATTCCACATCGACACGCTGCGTACGGGGAGCCAGCTGCTCCACCTTGGCCATTTTTTCCTCGATGTATTCCCGAAAATTCGGGTGGATTTCAGCATTACGTGCTTTCACGGTGATTTCCATGAGGGCCTCCTTAGGCTAAGAATTGGGTTCCAACTATCATTTGCTGGGACGGAGTGTTCGGTTCTCACCTCTTTCTCACGCGGGTGCACTCCGGTGTGTCACCTGCGATTTTTGCGTGTGCTTTATATTTTAGAGCACACCGCAGAGCCGTGCAGGACTTCCACTTATTTTTCGGAATTCTGTGGGGGTGTTGAGGGCATTTCACTCCGAGATGAAGCAAAAACCAGCCCCGCGAGCACTTCAGCATCTAAGCCTGACAAAACGCGAATCATTTCTCTGAGCGTCGCTCCGGTGGCGCTAACATCATCGATTATCAGCAGGGCCTTACCGGCAAGTTCTTGTTTCGCCACCGCCGCACTGCCGCGAATCTGCATTTTGCCGTGCCGGTTCAGGTTACGGGCCTCCCATCCCAAATCGGCCTGGGTCGTCGAGCCTGCCGCCAGTTCCAGGATTTCCAGCACGGATGCCTGACGGCACAGTCCCGCGCGGACCGCTCCCCGCGCCGCGCCCTGGGCAAAGGCGGCGGCAACCTCAGACGGATCTCGGGGATGGGCGGATGGAGCCGGAACCACAAACATTTCCCCCCGGATTGTACCATCCGTTCCAGATTCGTCCCTAACCAGCAGCCCCTCTGACACTAAGCCCTGCACTGCCGATTGGCCAGCCGCTGTGAAATATCGGCGTAAATCCCGCCGTTTATCATGCTTACCAGTCAGAACCACGCGCCGCATCGGACCGTCATATTTGGCGATGGCAAATATTGGAACGTCTGTTACATTATCTTCGTTCTCGCTGATTTCCAACGGGAACGGACGCCCCAGCATCTGCGCCAAACAGTTGTCACAGATTTCTTCGTCCCAAGCTCCACAACCCACGCATTCCGTAGGCAGCAGCACCTTTCCCAGTTCCCCTGCGGCATCCCATAAACTCGAAAAACCCACCATAACGCGTCCCTAACGAGGCTAACCGGGGTAACTCGGGTCGGCGACTCCGTTTAGAACTTGCTGCCAGTTTCTGCCGGAGCGCTTGTATAAATCACCGCCTGCGGTAACCAGATAAATCTGATTTTCTTCCTCACCAGCAGCCAAATCCACCGCGTTCTTAACCCCCGGCAATGTTGATATCGGTCCGAACAGCGGAGCGATTCGGACGGTGGTGCTGTCTCCCGTGCCGGTCAGTAACACCAGGGAATCTCCTTGCAGCCACGCTATTGCGGAAACAACTTCGTTTCCGGCCTGCAAAGCCACGGGTGCGGAAAAAGATTTGGGAGTCCCCGTCCCGTCCCGGATTACCACCGCTACACTGACAATGTCGGCCTGACCTACGTGGTGTACGAAAGCGATTCGCGTCCCGTCAGGGCTGACGGTGAAAGCATGAACGGGGTCTCCGGTCTCCCACGGCACTTCCAAATTCACCCTGGTTCCATCGGGACGCAGCGCGACAACCTGGCGCGGATTAGCCGTATCCAGGGTCCAAATCCAGCCGTTTCGATCGATGGCAGCAGCCAGCAGTTCTCGCCCGCTATACAGCTGCGTCGCCGCCCCACGCGCCCACAGATAGAGCCGGCGATAACTGGAGTCTGTAAAGGCGATTTCGTCACCGGCAGTGGAAATAGCCGGGTTCGTAATCTCACCGGAAGTCACCGCACCGGCAGGAACCAGGACTTCGGTGGCGCCGGAATTCAGACGCACCACGTTGCCGTCCTTTACCATGATGGGGAATTGTGGCGTGGTGCTTTGTGTGATGGGATTCGTGTTTTCCAAAGGAACTTTGCCGATGCTCAAACTGACGGTAGAAATTCCCGAAACGTCGCGCAGGGTCGATTCCATCTGCCAGTAAGCCAAATTAATCGTGGTGGGGTCGTTGAGAGCGTCCGGGACATTTAAAGACACGTTAGCGACCCCGTCAAAGACATCCACCGCTCCCCCAGCCAAAGTGCTGCCGGTGGGGAACGCGGAACGAACCGCCCCTTTGAAAGCGTTTTGCGGCCCGGCCAAGAGCGCATTAACCAGGTAGGTTGGCAGCCGTCGGCGCGGATACCAACGCAAATCCGGGACCAGGGCTCCCCCGTCCATGGTGAGGAAGTACACCGGAGCCGAAGCGTAAATCGAGCTAAAAGCTGATTGGGAAAGCACCACCCCATCCTCTAGAGCCGCGATACGCCACTGGTTGTCAGCGGGCTTCACTAGGGAAAACACGGTGCGGACCCGTTCGGTCGGACCCGCCACGGTATAGTTTCCGTGTTCGTCGACACTTCCTAGCGCGCGGGCGGTCACTTCGACAGAGCCATCGCCCAGCTGACGGGTTTCCAAGGCGGAATCCGTGTCAAAAATCTCTACTTGGGCATCAGGGCGCCAATCCATCGCCGCTTTGGGAGCCAGGAACGAACGCGCCACGGTGAAATCATCAGAGTACCCCGCGGAGCAGGCGCGAATAAAACCGGTCACGATTTGTTCCACGGTTGCATTCGGGACCGGTCCGGGGGCGCTTAAACCTAAGAGCGGCTGGTTGGAACCGACTCTCACTTGTGAATCATTGACCGGTCCGGCAGTCGGCAGTGCGGCGCAGCCGACCAGACTGAGGGTGGAAATCCCCACGAGGACAGCTCCCCACCACCGGGTTCGACGTTTGTTTAGCATGGCTCCTCCCCATTCTTCCCAAGCGTCCGGGTCGCGTTCGTCGAGGTTTCTGGCTGCTCCGGGGCGGCCTGAGGGGGAACGTAACTGTCTAGAGTCGGTTCCACGTAATCGGTGATGTCCAGCGGTGACGCCCCCATCTCCATGTCGTGACGCCGCGGCAGGGTCAGCAGGAAAGACGAGCCATAACCGGTCTTGCCCCACGCCTGCAGGGTGCCTCCGGACAGGCGAGCGTCCTCCAGAGAAATAGCCAAGCCTAACCCGGTACCGCCCGTGGTCCGCGCTCGTGCCGGGTCAGCACGATAGAAACGGTCAAACACGCGGCTGGTCACTTCCGGTGACATCCCCACCCCGTGATCAGAAACCCGCAAAGCCACGGCGGTTTCACTGGAATCGGTAGTAATTACTACTGGATTTCCCTCGGAATGCTCGATGGCGTTTACCAGCAGATTACGCACGATACGCGTCACTCGGCGAGCATCGAGCTCGGCTGCGCAAGGGTACTTTGGCGGGTTAAGAATGACCTGGCAGCCCACCTTTTCAGCCAAAGCGGCGTTGTCCTCCACGACCTGTTCAGCGAGCTTGTTCAGATTCACCATCTCATAATCGAGCCGGGCAGACCCGGAGTCGATACGCGAAATTTCGAGCAAATCGGCCAGCATGGCATCGAATCGATCAATTTGGTCATGCAGCAATTCCGCGCTTCTCAAGGCGGCAGGGTCGAGTTCTTCGCGCGCGTCATAGATGACGTCATCGGCAATCCGCATAGTTGTCAGCGGGGTGCGCAGCTCGTGAGACACATCGGAAACAAAACGCTGCTGCAGCCGGGACATTTGACCCAAAGTATTGATCTTGGACTGCAAAGAATCCGCCATCTTATTGAAAGAATCGGCCAGTTGTGCGGTTTCATCCTCACCTTGTGAGAGCACGCGCGCGTTCAAGTCCCCAGCCGCTAAACGTTCCGCGGTGCGCACCGTGCGGCGCACCGGCACCAGCACGGAATAGACCACCACCCAGGTCATGCCCGCCACCAGCACCAGAACGGCGACTCCGCCACCGCCTAAAACCCCCATCACCAGGTTGATTGCGGCTTGCTCATCAGCCAGGGAGTACACCAAGTAGAGTTCGTGAGCACCCGCTAGGGGCAGGCTCACGGCAGTCCCTACCACGATACCGGGATGTCGTTTGCCTTGCGCGTCCGTAATTTCGATGGACTGCCAATGCTGGCCGCTCTTTTGCTGTACCGCCTCACGTAGTTGGGAGGTAATGACTTCCCGCATATTTTGGGTGGCGATTTCGTTAATCACAAAGGAAGAGGTTTCGCTCGGATTACGTAAAATCAGCACGGCTGGAGCGCTAGAGCCGGAGGTGAGGGTGGAGATTGAGGTGACCACGTCCTGAGCGAGGGACTGTACCTGTTCCACGGTCGAAGCCGGAGCCTGGTCGAAACGATTTTGCGCCGACCGCGCTTGGGTGGCCGATTCTTCTAGCACCTGATTCAACCGTTCTTGAAAGATACCGTTTTTGATGGCTGTGGAAGCATAAATCCCTACCGCGAACAGAATCACCAACGTCGCGACCAGCATGATACTGGCCATCCGCAGAGCCAGTGAACGCCGGAGCCGTTCCGGTACCCACGTCGATTCATTAAAACCAACCAAATAGCGGGTGGCGCTGCCGAAGAACTGCGAGATTCTTCGCTGTCGGCGCGTCCGGCGAAAAGTCAGAGATTGCGGGGAACTCACTGAGGTTCAGTCCCAATCCGATAACCCACCCCGCGCACCGTGCGAATCACAGTCGGGTTGTCCGGGTCCAGCTCGATCTTGGCCCGCAACCGTTGCACGTGCACGTTGACCAAACGCGTGTCGGAGGCGTGGCGCAGTCCCCAGACCTGTTCCAGCAATTCTTCACGGGAAAACACCCGTCCTGGTTTAGTGGCGAGAGCGACCAAGAGGTCGTACTCCAAGGGAGTGAGGTTCAAAGATTTTCCGTCCCGACTCACTTCATGGGAGGCTAGGTTGATTTCTACCCCCGCTGCTTTCAGGACGTCATGTTCAGCGGCTTCTAAACTGCGCAGCCGCGCGGCGACCCGTGCCAGCAGCTCCTTGGGCTTGAAAGGCTTGGGAATGTAGTCGTCCGCTCCCGCTTCCAGACCCGCCACCACGTCGGTGGTGTCGGATTTTGCGGTCAGCATGATGATGGGGACATTAGAAAACTCGCGGATTTTGCGACAAATCTCGATGCCGTCCATTCCCGGCAGCATCAGGTCGAGCAGCACTAGGTCAGGTTCAACTTCGCGGAACTTGTCCACGGCTTTCGCGCCATCGGCACAAAAACTTGGCTCGTAGGCGGATGATTCCAAAATAATGCCAATCATCTCGCTCAAGGCTTGGTCATCGTCTACTACCAGGATTTTTGCACTCATACTCCTATTTTGACACGATTTCACAATTTGCGGGGAGACCCGCAGCCAAGCTCGGCATTAAAAGGGTTTTTCGGTTTGAACGAGCGCATCTGCGCCGTGTCGTGGCAATATTAAGTGAACCATGTATTGGAAAGGCATCATGAGCGACAACTCTTATTCCTCTCAAGACACTCCTCCCGGAAACAACCCCGGCGAAACCGCTCCGGTATCGAGCCAAGGCAGCCCGGTGCCGCAGCAACCTCCGTTTACACCGCCAACCGCGGCTGCCCCGGGCAGCTTCGACGCCGGCTCGTGGACGCTGACCCCGGAGGACAGCACCAGTAAACCGCAGTCTTTCCCAAATCCTCTTCCGACCCCGTACCCCGCTGGGGCCGCCCCGCAAACCCCCGCCCCGAACTTTAGAACGAGCGGTACAAACAGCTTCAACGGTACAAACCCAGCAAACAACACTGGATTCGACCCCTATGGTTTGAACTATCAGCAGGTCCAGCCCGGAATTATCCCGCTGCGTCCACTGAGTCTTGGCGATATTTACAACGGAGCTTTCTCTGCTATCCGTCAGGCCCCTTCTGTCATGTTCGGTCTGGTTTTGGCTCTCTGGGCGGTACTTGGAGGGGTAATGGGAGCGCTGTTTTATTTACTCACTCCCGACATCAACACCTACCTTTCCAACGACTTCAATTTTGACAGCACGGAAGCTTCGTTGGACGGTTTGCTGGAGTTTACGGAATCAACGATGCTCATAAGTGTCATCACGAGTCTGCTCCAGATGTTCGTCCTCTTTTTGACCTTGGGAGTTTGCGTGGCTGGATTGGGGCCGTTGGTTTTGGGTCGCCGCCCTTCGGTCGCTGATGCGTGGCAAACTTTGAAAGGCCACGTCTGGGGGATCGTCGGCTATTCTCTGTTGCTCATCTTGGGGTCAGCCCTGTTGCTGGGGCTGGGTCTGCTTCCGCTGGGTGGGTTTTTCCTGATTAACATCAAAGATGTCGGGGCATCGCTGGGCTTACTGGGTCTCACTTTCCTCACCCTCGCAGCCGTCGCGGTATTTTCCGCCTGGTTCTATATCAAGCTAGCTTTTACCATCCCCACTGCCATCATGGAAGATATCGGCATCATTCCCGCCCTGAAACGCTCTTGGAGACTGACCAAAGGCAGCTTCTGGAAGATTTTTGGCGTCATCTTGCTAACTTCCCTCATTGTTTCATTCCTGACCTACGGATTGAATGCTGTAATCAGCTTGATTATCTCAGCGGCCATGATGGTTAGTCAGAATTTCTCGGTAATGATGTCTCTCTCCGCCATTTTAGGCACCATCATTACCGGGCTGGCGATGCCGTTCTATGGAGCAGTTTTAGGTCTGCTCTATGTTGATACGCGGATGCGTCGCGAGGGTCTGGCAGTAAGCCTGCTCCAGGCGGCTCAGCAGGGCTGACGGCGGCACTGCAGAAAGGACTTTGGGTAAGGATGCTGAACATTTCAACGCAACTGGGGAGCTTGTGGCTCCATCATGTTGATTTGTTCAGCCAAGTGTTGGCGGATGTGTCAGACCGGGAGGGGCGCGACAAGCTCGAAGATGAGCTGTCCAAACCGGTATACCAGGAACGCCCCTCCCTGCTGAAAAAAATCTTGGAGTGGTTTGCCGACAATTTTTCGTCCGCAAACGTCAATCCCATCTTGCCTTCTTGGCTGTGGCTGATTGCCGCTCTGATAGTGGCGGTGCTGGTCATCGTCATCATGATTTTGTTCACTGGAAACTGGAGGTTCCACGAGCAAATCAAGCCGACCCTCACTGATGAGGCTGCGGTTTTCGAGGATGACCGCAACGCGGTGCAGTACCTGGCGGCAGCCAAAAATGCTCTCTCACGCGGAGACTACTCGACGGCTTTCTTGGAGCAATTCCGCCACCTGTTGCGTCTTTGTGAAGCCAACGAACTGCTGGTAATCACCCCCGGACTCACCGCCGGGGAAGGCAGCACCGCCCTAAGCCGGGCAGTTCCTGCCCAATCAGAGGAATTATCTTGGGCAGCCAGCGTGTTCAACGCGCTACGGTATGGGCGACGACAGTCGGACAACGCCCAGGTGCAGAGGCTTATTTCCCTAGATTCTCGCCTGGATTCTTTCGTTTCTAATCGTTCCCACGCCCGCGGTGGCGTCGCCGTCTCGCCGCAGGAAGCTTTGGCACCGGCGGGAGGTGCAGTCTGATGAGTAGCGCGACCCCGCCTACAGCCACCCCGCGTATCTCGGAAGCGATTTTTCGGGGTCGCTGGGTTATCGGCGGTCTGGTATTGCTGGCAGTTTTTTCCTTTCTCAGCGCTGTGCTGCGCGCGCCTACCGATGATGTCAATCTCTCGATCCGCAATCCGAAGGGCAGCGGGACGATGGCTCTGGCCGAAGTACTGCGCCACCAAGGTGTGCTGGTCAGTGACCTGTATTCGGTGCGTGACCTCGAGTCCTACAGCTCCAAGGACACTGTAGTCATCACCAATACCAACCAAATCGACGATGCCACCCTGCGGAAAATCCTGCACACTCCCACAAATCTGTTGATTATAGGAACTTTGGCGCAAGGAAAACGTTTCGACCCCTACGTACAATCCGTACCCGCGGGATCTCCCAAGGAAATCAAGGCTCAATGTGATTTCCCCGGCGCAAAGGCAGCCCGCACCATTTCTTCCAGCCGTGGCTCGCTCCGCCCTCTGCGCCAGCCCGAAGCCGCGTGCTTTCCGCTGCAGGACAACGCTTTTGCCTATGTATCGTTTAAACGTCCCGAAGGTTTCCGCCTAGCTTTGCTCTCCGAGGATAGCCTGGCGCGCAACGACACCATCACCGCGGCCGGTAATGCCGCTTTGCTGTTGAATCTGTTGAGTTCCAGCCCGCGGGTCGGTTGGGTCAACGGCACCACGTTCCAGCAGGGTGTTGACCAGAACGGTAAGGCTCAGCCCCTCCTTCCCGATTTCTTCCTCAGTTCCCTGGTGTATTTATTCGTGGCAGCATTCGTGTTTACGTTGGCACAAGGGCGCCGCTTGGGTCGCGTAGTTCCCGAAGAGTTACCGGTCGTGGTGCATGGCGCCGAGGCGGTTTACGGTCGCGGACACCTGTACGAAAAATCCGGGGCTGTGGCAGTGGCGGCTCGTAAGGCTCGGGAATACACCGCCCGACGTCTAGGCACGGCTTTGCACATTCCGACCCCGACAACCCCGCCAGTCATGGTGCGGGAAGTGTCGCAATACACCGGGGTTGACGAATCTCAGGTCTATGACCTTCTCTACGGTGAGGTGCCTGTCACCGACCGTGGGCTGGGAAACCTATTGCACGACTTATACTTACTCACCAAAACAAATCCGCGAAAGGAAAGCTAAATGGATATCCAAGACCCGACTTTGCGCAAGCTCATCGCGTTGCGTACCGAAATCAACAAGGTGGTGAAAGGCCAGGATGCGGTGGTAACCGGGCTGGTTATCGCGTTGTTGGCGGAAGGGCACGTGCTGTTGGAGGGCGTCCCCGGTGTCGCCAAGACCCTGCTGGTGCGAACTTTGGCGAAGTCGCTGGACCTGAACCACAAGCGGGTCCAATTCACTCCGGATTTGATGCCCGGCGACTTGACCGGTTCACTGATTTTCAATGCCCAAGAGTCTTCGTTTACTTTCCGGGAAGGTCCCATTTTCACGAACTTGCTGCTAGCGGATGAAATCAACCGCACCCCTCCGAAAACTCAAGCTGCCTTGCTGGAAGCCATGGAGGAACACCAAGTCACCACCGACGGGGTGAGCCGTTCTCTGCCAGAACCGTTTACGGTCATCGCGACCCAGAACCCGGTGGAATACGAAGGTACCTATCCCCTTCCCGAAGCTCAACTCGACCGGTTCTTGCTAAAACTCGATGTGCCCCTGCCAGCACGGGAAACCGAGTTGGAGGTATTACAGCTGCACCTAAGCGGTTTCAACACTCACGACCTTGATGCCGCAGGGGTGAACGTGGCGGCCAACGCGACGGACATCGCGGCGGCTCGCCAGGCTGTCAAGGAAGTCAAGGCCAGCAGTGAGGTGCTGGGCTACATCGTCGACCTAGTGCGAGCCACTCGGGTGTTACCGCAGGTGGAGTTGGGAGTATCGCCGCGTGGCGCGACGGCCCTGCTGTCGACTTCCCGGGCTTGGGCATGGTTGTCGGGACGCGATTACGTCACCCCAGACGACGTCAAGTCCCTGGTGTTGCCCACGTTCCGCCACCGTTTGCGGCTGCGTCCCGAAGCCGAAATGGAGGGCGTCAACGCCAAGACCGTCCTGGACAGCGTCCTGGCCACGACCCCGGTACCGCGCTAAACGCAGCGTAACCCAGGTTCCACAGTCGAAAAGATACAGGGGAGGCGAAAAATGGCGGTTTCCAAACGCCTGGCGTTCTTGATAGCGCTGGGTATTCCGCTGGTGCTGCTGACTCACTGGAAAACTGGCGCCTTTTTCTGGCTGCTGGTGTGCCTGCTGGTGTGGCTGTTTGACGTCGTCGCTGCTCCCAGTCCCCGCCACCTGGAGATCACCCGCTCCCTGCCCCACACGCTGCGTCAACGCACCGAAACGCCATACACCGTGAGCGTGAAAAATCCCACCAAACGCAAATTCCGGGCCGAGATGCGTGACGCGTGGCCGCCCTCGCTCCAAGCCCTGCCACGCCGGCAACATTTGGTGCTGGACGCACAAAGCTCTACCACTTTACAGGCCAGCTTCACCCCCCAACGCAAAGGCACTTTGCGCAGCGATGCCGTCACTGTGCGCTCTTATGGACCCTTGGGGCTGGGCGCCCGGCAGTTCTCCGCCCCTATCGTGCAGGAAGTGAAAGTCCTGCCGGAGTTTCGCAGCGCCAAGTACCTGCCCTCCCGCCTGAAAACGTTACGCCGTTTGGAGGGCAACTCCCTGGTGATGCAACGCGGGCAAGGTTCAGAGTTCGATTCCCTGCGGGAATACGTTCCCGGCGACGACGTGCGCGACATCGAGTGGCATTCTTCCGCGCGGCTGCGCACCCCGGTGGTAAAAACTTGGCGCCCTGAACGCGACCGCAACGTCATCATCTGCCTGGATTCCTCGCGCAGTGCCGCGGTGCGGCTTGATAAATACCCTCGGCTGGATGCCTCTATGGAGGCGGCTCTGCTGCTCGGGGCATTGGCTGGCAGTGCCGGGGACCGGGTACATCTCATCGCGTTCGACAATCAGATTCGTTTCCATATCCAACCGGCTCGAGGTGTCGGACTCATCACCGAGATGGCTCAAGCCTTGGCTGAATTGCAGGTTTCGCTCACCGAAGCGAACTGGTCAGGGCTCAGTCACACTTTACTTTCCGGGTTGCGGCAACGTTCTTTGGTTGTGATTTTGACAGGTTTGGAAGGCGGGGCGGAACGTTCCGGCTTGATGCCGATGGTAGAGGCGCTGTCCTCCCGTCATCACGTCCTGGTGGCGAACTCTTTAGACCCCGAGCTAACCCGTTTGGCTCAACTGCCCGGCCAATGGAACCTCGATGATGCCAAGCAATCGCTGGGTCAGTTCAATCCCGCTGACGCTTTCCTGGCGGCAGCGGCGATGGCGGAGCTGAACGAGCACGAGGAAGCCGGAAATCTGTTGCCTCTGCTAGGGGGCCATTTGTTGAACGCCACCCCGGAAAAACTGCCTCCCGACTTGGCGGATGCCTACATTTCGTTAAAACGCCGTGGACAGATTTGAGACGCTGTTTACCAATACGGGTCGATATCTTCGGGATGTTTGCCGATGAGCTGGGAAGATTCCTCCAACACTACCCCGTGAATGAGGGAACGCAAATCATCCGTGGAGCGGGCGCGCTGCTCTAGGGGACGGCGATACACCACAACTTGGGCGGGCAAACTTTTGCCTGGGTCAGCGCCGAATCCTCGACCTAGGACAACTGACTCACTCTCCCAAGGTGCCGGGTCCGAAGGGGGGACGTCTTCCACTCCGTACTGGATAGTGGCTAGTTCCGGGCAGACTGCCACCAGGGAACGAACTTCCTGAATGACCAGTTCGTCAAAGGTTTCCCGACGAGTTCGGTAACGTGGCAGCATCGCCGGAACTAAAACTCCGCGATTGCCCCGGCCGTGCCGATCACGGCGCACATAGGCACGCCGCAGCCGCGGTCCGCTGCTGACATCCCAGCGAATCTCGCCGCCCAAATCCAAAACACGAACCCGGTTGGTTCCAGCTTTTTCACTCATCGCCTCTAGCTTATCCCGCGGCGGCAACCGGGTCGAGGATGTCCCGTAAAAATCGCGAACACTCTGAGCTAAGCTCGCAATCCCGGCTCTATCCCGGCCCGGAATCGGTGTCAGCAAGCGAGCCTGAGTGCCCCCGACCCCTGGGGGGCAGTATGCTGGGGAGGTGACTTATACGCGCCGTTGTTCCAAACCGAGCTGCCCCAACCCAGCGGTAGCGACGATGACTTTTGACTATCGGGAACGCAGCGCAATCATTGGCCCACTCAGCGCCCATCGGAATCCCGGAGCATACGATTTTTGCCGTGAACACGCCGAAAAACTGACAGCACCACGGGGCTGGGAGGTCGTCCATTTAACGAATTCCTTTACGCCCCCGCCTCCCAACGATGAGGAACTGATGGCTTTGGCTAACGCGGTAAAGGCAGCGGCGCAGAATCCCGCCCCTCGCCAAACTGTGCATCCCGAAGGCTATCGCGGTCCCCTAGGGAGGGAACCTCAGCCGGGGTTGGGCGATACCGCACCCGGAACGCCCGACACCCCAGGGAAACGCCACGGTCATCTAACTTTGGTGCCGCCCCCGAAACAAGTTAGCTAAAACATTAGACCGGCCAACGAACTGTTGACCGGTCTAAGTACCATTCGTTCACAGATGAATGTAAGTATGCGCGTCAGGGCCTTCCTTGTCACGGAAACGCTTCCATGAGGCGTGAATTTCTTTCTCCGCCTCTTCCCGGCCGACCCAGTTAGCCCCTTCCACGGACTTGCCGGGTTCCAGGTCTTTGTAAACCTCAAAGAAGTGCTGGACTTCCAGGCGATGGAACTCCGAAACATCCTCCAGCTCGGTACGCCATGCGGCTCGCTGGTCAGTAGCGGGGACGCACAAGACTTTGTCGTCGCCGCCGTGTTCGTCAGTCATGCGGAACATCCCCAGCGCCCGGCACTTGATGACACATCCGGGGAACGTTGGTTCTTCCAGCAGAACCAGGGCATCGAGCGGGTCGCCATCCATGCCTAGGGAATCATCGATGAAACCATAGTCATCGGGATAGCGAGTTGAGGTAAACAGCATTCGATCCAAAACAATACGACCGGTCTCGTGGTCGACTTCGTATTTATTTCGGTTCCCCTTCGGAATCTCAATGGTCACATTGAACGTCAAAAAATCTTCAGCCATTATTTTCTTCGGCATCCTTACTTTTTGTGCCACCGGTGTCTCCGGATTGGCGTTGCTTTGCACCGATGTCACCTGCTTTGGTGAACATCGCTGTAAACTATTGTGCCACACCCGCACCCCTAAGCGACATCTTCTATACTAGATAGGGTTGTTTCCAGATAACAGAACCGTGTGACGGGGGGGTCGGTGCGCACCAAAGGACGCGTAAACGCAGCAATAATCGCAGGTGCCATAGTTCTCAGCGGCGCTTATGTTGGTGCTGACGGAGCGGACTTGGTGCCGGGGTTTCTGACCTTCAAAGCACCCCTGCCGCGAGTGGTTCCTTTCCCTGACTCTCCCATCATGAGCCCCGAACCTGCCGAAATTCCGCTTTTTGCCAAATCCACTAACTTCGACGCCAATACGTATAAAGCCCTGGTGCGTGAGTTCGCCGCTGATTACCGCCTCGCAAACGCGAAACTGTCCTTTTGGGTAGGCGACCGGGACGGCGCGGAACTGGCCTCTTACGAACCTCAAAGCGCCTTGACTGCCGCTTCTACGACAAAACTGCTCACCGCGGTGGCGGCGTTGCACGAATTCGGCCCGGAAGCGCGGGCCCGCACGGTCGTGGCCTGGGACAACGATAAGCGGAAACTATACTTAATCGCCGGCGGGGATGTGCTGCTGGGGTCGGGAGCGGACGCCCCGCGTTCCATCAAAGGCTACGCCGGTCTAGACGCTCTCGCGGCGGACACCATAGTGGCACTTTCTTCCCAAACTCCAGGGGAATCTGAGCAAGCCAGCGCAAGTCATCAGCCCTCCCCCACCAAGGAACGGAAAACCTCTGCTCCCAAAGCACCAGCCTCTCGAGGCAAATCCCCCGCGGGCAGCCTGCTGAACGGCAAGCCCTACACGTTGGTGCTGGACACCTCCTGGTTTGGCTCTGAAACAGCCTCTCCTTTTTGGCGTAAGGGGGACGACCGCTGGGTCGGTCCCCTTCAAGGCATGGCCATCGATACCGGGCTGATTGACCCGAACGCTAATAAGGGATACTACCCGGACGCGGCCGGGGTCGCGGGCCAGGCTTTTGCCCAGTCCTTGAGCCGTTTAGGCGGGGCGGGACCAGCCAAAGTCGAGGTGGGGAAATCGGGACTGGCCTCGAAAGAACTCCTCGACCCGCTCTCTGCCCTACCGGAAGTGAACACAGAGGTTGCCACCAGTCACGGTCCGACCCCGATTGCCTACGCACAAGGAGCCCCGCTCGCCCAGGTGGAGCGGCAAATGTTAAAGATTTCGGATAATACTTTGGCAGAGAACCTCGGTCGGCTGGTAGCGCTGCACCGCAACGCAAAACCGACTTTTGCCGCCTCTGGAACAGCGGTTATGGAGTCGCTACGGGAGTTGGGCTTGGACTTGGGCAAAACTGAACTGAAAGGCTGCTCGGGGCTGTCCTATAACACGCGGATACCTGCCCGAGTCCTTGCGGATGTGGTGCGGTTGTCAATGCGTAAAGACCACCCCGAGCTGCACTCTGTTGCCGCCAACGTCCCCGTTGCGGGGGCAGATGGCACTTTGGAGCACACTTACCAAGGAACCCTCGCCGCGGGTGTGGTTCGCGGTAAAACCGGCACGTTAGGAATTACGAATTCTCTGGCCGGGACATTCGTGCGCAATAACCAGGAGTTTATTTATGCCCTGGTCATCTCTGGTTATCCTGACTCTCAAGGCGGTCCCAGTATCCAAGCAAAACAGATGTTCATCAACGGTTTGCTCGGCGCGAAAACCTCTTTCTCTAACGTCGACCCAAAGAGCCAACCTCCCACTGCCCCTCCCGCTGGCGCCGCACCACCGAATCAGGAAGCTCCCGCCAACTAGAATTGCCCGATTCCACATCTTGAAACACCGGTTTAGCTTTTTGGTCCTGAGGTTGCTACAATCACAGCATGACTAAACGAATGCCTCGCTGACGTGCACGTCAGCCTCTAAACGTCCAGTGCCGCGTCCGGTACTGAGCATTCGTATCTCCATGTTCCTGCGTGCCCGTCAGAGCCAAAAATCTTTTGGGGACAAGTTTGTACAGCCATAACTCACGCAAAGGAAACTACGATGTCTAAAACCACTATTGGACCCAACTGGGTCGACCACCCCGAATGGGGCTTCGATACTCTGCAAATTCATGCCGGCTACACTGGCGATCCGACCACGGGCACGCAAACGGTGCCGATTTATGCCACGAACGCGTTTCACTTCCCGAGTGTGGAATCGGCGGCTGCCCGTTTTGCTTTGCAGGAGCTGGGGCCGATTTATTCTCGCTTGGGCAACCCCACCAACGATGCTTTAGAAGCCCGGATTGCCGCACTGGAAGGCGGGGTCGGGGCGATTGCCACCGGGTCGGGGCAAGCTGCCATCACGCTAGCTATTTTGACTTTGGCATCGAAAGGTCAAAATGTGGTGGCTTCAAACTCGATTTACGGGGGCACGTTCAACCTGTTGGGCCACACTTTGGACCGCCTGGGTATCGAGGTACGTTTTGTTGACAATCCTCGTGACATTAGCCAGTGGGCGGCCCGCACCGACGCGAACACGGCGGCTTACTACGGGGAGCTGGTGCCTAATCCGCAGGGAGACGTGCTGGACCTGGAGCCCTTGGCTCAAACTGCGCACCAAGCCGGGGTTCCACTCGTTGTCGACAATACGGTTCCCACCCCTTACCTGTGCCGTCCCATCGAGTTCGGGGCGGATATCGTGGTGCACTCCGCCACCAAGTATCTGGGCGGGCACGGTTCAGCCATGCTCGGTATCGTGGTTGATTCCGGCCGTTTCGATTATGCCGCGGCGAAAGCGGCTCCGCGTTTCCCCGGCTTTAACACTCCCGACCCTTCCTATCACGGCGTTGTTTATGCCCGTGATTTCGGTGTTCAAGGGGCGTTGGGCGCGAACCTGGCGTTTATTTTGAAGGCGCGGGTAGAAGGCCAGCGCGACCTCGGTTTCGTAGCTTCACCTTTCGCGGTATGGGCGGTAGGACTGGGAGTGGATACGTTGAGCTTGCGGATGGAACGCCACATTGCCAACACTCGTCGAATCGCTGAATTTCTGGAGTCTCAGGTCGGCGGTGGCTTAGTAGAGACAGTGCGGTGGTCATCGCTGCCCTCCTCCCCCTTCTATGCCTTGGCGCAAAAATATACCCCGAAGGGGTGCGGTTCCCTGCTGAACTTTGACCTGGCAGGCGGTCTGGAAGCCGGTAAAGCATTCATCAATTCCCTGGAATTGCTGGCAAATGTCGCTAATATCGGAGACGTGCGCTCCCTCGCGATTCACCCGGCCTCAACGACTCACGCCCAGCTGACTACAGCTGAGCTGCTGGCACAGGGCATTACCCCCGGCACCGTCAGGCTGTCGATTGGCATTGAAGACCCCAAGGATATTTTGGCTGACATTGAGCGCGGTCTGGCCGCGGCACGGCAGGCGAATGCCGCGTAACCGGATAAAACTATCACTCACTTAGGAAAACTGATGACTATCAAAGACCTCTATGCGGCACCGCACCCCGCGCTGTCGCCTCCTCGGGAGAACAGCGCTGCGCCTCACGAGGCCGGGTCAGGGCGTGATCTGCGGGTGTCGTATGAGCTGTATCCGCCGCGCAATGCCCGACCGACTTCCCAGGCATGGGCGGGCATAGACCGGCTGTTAGATTCTCGTCCCGATTACGTCTCGGTCACGTTTGGAACGAGCGGTACATCACCAGATGCTTCGCAATCTGTCCTGTGGCACGCTTTAAAGCGTTCGGGGCGGCCCGTCTTGGCCCATCTGACCTGCGTAGGAAAGACCCGAGCGAACCTAGTAGGAATCATCCGGGACATGATGGACTTGGGAGTGCGTGATTTCCTAGCGCTGCGCGGGGACGATATACCCGAGGATGAGCTGGGAAAAACGGAACCAGACGAATTTGACCGAGCATTCCAACTCGTGCAGCTGATTCGAGAGGTTTCCGCCGATTACCTCGGGGACGCGCAAGCCGTCAGTATCGCGGTGGCTGCCTATCCGGCAGGCAGCATCCAGACCCGCACGGATGCGGTTCAGGCTCTGGTGGAAAAGCAAGCGGCTGGCGCCGATTTTGCTATCACTCAGGTGTTTTACCGAGCCCAGGACTATGCCGAGTTGGTTCAGTCGGCAACGTACCAGGGCGTGACGATACCCATCGTTCCGGGAATTATTCCGTTTACAGATGTCAGCCGCCTCCAGCGGTTGGAGGGTCTCACCGGGGTCCCGGTACCGGAAAGGATTAAGACCATGGCGAATATCACCGATCCCGCAGAGAGAATCTTGGAGAGCTTGGGCGCTACCCTGGACTTCGTCAACGACCTCATCGAAGCCAACGCACCAGGCATTCACTTCTATACTTTCAATCGGCCCCGGCCGGTCTTGGACCTGGTGGAACACCTGCGTTCTCGCGGTTTTGCTCACGTGGACCAGGAGGATTCACACGACCTGCTCGGCCTGATGAACGCCGCCATGCACCGCATCTCTCCTTGAGGCCCTCGCCCGAAGAACCCGATGAAACCAACCGAACCGAACTTAACAAAGAAAACACACATTAGAACCTACTGAAGGGAATTTTAGAAAATGACTGAAAAGCAAGCTTTTCCCGCCGCGACTGTTGCGGGATACCCCCGAATTGGCGCGAACCGCGAATTGAAGCGGAGCCTAGAGCACTATTGGGCTCAAAAAATCGACCGCGCCACTTTCGACGCCCAGATAAAGCAACAGTTGGCGACTCGAATCAACCACCTGAAAGACTTGGGGTTGAACGAACCGGGGTCAAATCCCGCGGACTTCGTGCTCTATGACCAGGTTTTGACGCTGACTTGTGCCCTGGGGGCCGTACCCCAGCGTTTTGGTAACCTGGTACGCCCCGACGGTTCCCTGGACGTGGACGGAGAGTTCACCTTGGCGCGGGGCGTAGATGATAAACCCGCTTTGGAAATGACCAAGTGGTTCGACACGAATTATCACTACCTGGTGCCTGAAATCGGCCCCTACACTCAGATTTCCGCCGTAGCTAATCCGTGGCTGGAACAGGTCAAGGCCGGGGGCCCTGCGCTACGTCCAGTCCTCATCGGTCCGGTTACCTATCTGTTGGGTGCCAAAGCCAGCGCGGATGCTCCGGCACATTTCCACCCCCTGCAGCGACTGGACGCGGTGTTGGCTGGATTCGAGATTTTCCTCAGCCAGTTCGCGGCGGCCGGCGTGACTTGGGTGCAGCTTGATGAGCCGGCTTTGGTATGTGACACCTGGTCCACTTCCCGCGAGGAAGTGCTGGCGGCGGCTCGTAAGACTTACGAATTCCTGAGCAAACTGACCAATCGCCCCCAAATTTTTGTCAACGCCCCCTACGGGCCGCTGGGTCTCGATGGGCTGAACGTGCTGAGCGCCACCGATGTGGAAGCCATCGGTTTGGATATGGTTGCCGGCCCGGTACCCAGCAGCGAGGACCTGCAGACTCTCGGGAACAAAACCCTGGTGGCGGGCATCGTATCGGGTCGCAACGTGTGGCGTACCGACTTGCACCAGGCTCTTGAGACTTTACAGACGATTCACCAGGTCGTCCCGAACCTCAGCGTGTCCACCTCGACTTCGCTGCAGCACGTCCCCCACGATGCGGCCAGAGAAACGTCCCTGGATCCGCAAGTGCGTTCCTGGTTGGCTTTTGCGGACCAAAAGATTGCCGAGGTACAGACTTTGGCGCGCGGCTTGGCAGATCCCAGTTCCATTGCCGCTGAGTTGGCGGAAAATGCCGAGATCTTGGCTTCCCGCGCCAACCATCCGGGAGTGAAACGAGCCGAGGTGCGTCAGGCTACCGCGGCCGTGACGGCGGCCGATCGGACTCGTGCTCCCTATCCGCAGCGTTTGGCGGCACAAGCGGAGATTCTGCAGTTGCCGTTGCTGCCCACCACCACGATTGGTTCTTTCCCGCAAACCACCGAGATTCGCCAGGCACGGGCTGCGTTCCGCCGCCACGAAATCGACGAGGCTCAATATGACGAGGAAATCCGCAATGAGATTGCTCGGGTCGTGAAGCTGCAGGAAGATCTCGGTTTGGATGTGCTGGTACACGGGGAAGCTGAACGCAACGACATGGTGCAGTTCTTCGCCGAAAACTTAGAAGGTTTCGCCACCACGGAACACGGCTGGGTGCAGTCCTACGGTTCGCGTTGCACTCGACCCTCGATTCTGTGGGGCGACGTCACGCGTTCCCACCCCATGACGGTCGAGTGGTCGACTTATGCCCAATCTCTCACCGCAAAGCCGATGAAAGGGATGCTGACCGGCCCCGTCACCATCATGGCGTGGTCATTCGTCCGCGACGATGAGTCTCGTGCGGAGGTCGCGGACCAGCTGGGGTTGGCGCTGCGCGCTGAAATCGCCGACCTCAATGCGGCTGGCATCAAAATCGTGCAGGTGGATGAACCGGCCATCCGCGAGCTGTTGCCGCTGCGCGCTGCCGGACGGGAGAATTATTTGCAATGGTCGGTGGGAGCTTTCCGCTTGGCCACCGGCGGGGCACCAAAAGAGCTGCAAATCCACACCCACCTGTGCTATTCCGAGTTCAACGTGGTGGTGGACGCGATTGATCACCTGGATGCGGACGTCACCTCGATTGAGGCCAGCCGCTCCAAGATGGATATTTTGCCGGCAGTGCACGAGCACGGTTTCGAGCGCGGGCTGGGGCCGGGGATTTGGGATATTCACTCGCCGCGGGTACCGAAACTCGATGAGGAAGTGGGGCTGCTGGAAAAGGCTGTCGCTGCTTTGGACCCCCACCAAGTTTGGGTCAACCCGGACTGCGGGTTGAAAACCCGCGCCTACCCCGAAACGGTGGCCACCTTAGAGAACTTGGTCGGAGCCGCGAAGGCGGTGCGCGCGAAACTCGAAGCCTGAACCTGAAAACCGTCGAGCCTAAGGATAGCGATGCCCGAAACGAGTGAGTTGATACCGGTCAGTGGAGCTTGGAAACCCACTGACCCCAAAGGAAACCGCCAGTTTGCGGCACTGGGAATGCTGAAGTTGGAGGGCGGGTCAGCCCTGCCGGGCGCCCGGCTCGCCTTTGAAACTTTCGGCACTTTGAATGCGGACAAATCCAACGCTATCCTCATCAATCACGCCCTCACCGGAGATTCTCATGTGTACGGTGAAGCCGGGCCGGGCCACGTCACGCCAGGATGGTGGAACGAGGTCGTCGGGCCCGGTGCCGCGGTGGATACGAATCGGTGGTTTGTGGTTTGTCCCAACGTTTTAGGCGGTTGTCAAGGTTCGACCGGTCCCGCCAGCTTGGCTCCGAACGGGCGCGCCTGGGGGTCGCGTTTCCCCCTCCTGACGACCCGCGACCAGGTGGCGGCGGAAAAAATCCTCATGGATCAGCTCGGTATTCCCCGCTGGTTTGCGGTCATCGGCTGTTCGCACGGGGGACACCGGGCACTGGAGTGGGCGGTGACTTATCCCGAACAGGTGGAGCGGCTGGTGGCGGTGGCTACCGGCTGCGCCACCACCGCCGAACAGGCTGCTTGGTGCCATGTGCAGATGCACGTGCTGGAACTGGACACGAATTTTCGCAACGGCGACTATTACGATAATCCCCCTGGTCAGGGGCCATTCCGTGGGTTAGCTTTGGCGCGGGAGGTGGCGCACACTACCTACCGTTCACCCAAGGAACTGCAGGAGCGGTTCGGGCGCGATCCGGGTTATCGTGAGGATCCGCTCTCGGGAGGCCGTTTGGCAGTGCAGTCTTACCTGGACTATCACGGGGTGAAGTTGGCGAAACGCTTTGATGCTGGGTCCTACCTGGCGCTGACTCGCTCGATGCTGACTCACGACGTGGGGCGAGGCCGAGGCGGTTTAGAAGTCGCGCTCTCTCGAGTGCAGGCTCGCGTCCTGGCCTTGGGAGTGGACTCTGACCGGCTGTTTTACCCGTCCCAAACGCAACAGCTAGCGCGTCTGACCCGTCGCAGCCAAGCGGTCATCATTCATTCCGATTCCGGCCATGATGGTTTCTTGATTGAAAACGAACCTGTCGGCCAGGCTATTGGTGAGTTCCTCGCCGCTTAGGTCACTCCTCTGGCTAGCGATGGGCTGGCTCAGCGCCCTGTCAGCTAATGCTTCGGACCCGATGCGTTAGCGCCACAGCCTTGAGAAATCAGCCATTCTCGCGCCGCGTCACACCGGTGGCGTTAGAATTTGAGAATGCGATACCTGCCTGACGTACTGGGACCCGGATTCGGCGCCGCTAAACTCCAGTTAGAACCTGATCAGATTTCCCCGCGCTCTGCCACCTTGGTGCGCTACACTCCCGCAGAGGATCCAAAATCACAGTTGCCCGACCGTGTAGTTCCGGTTAACGTGAAACCAGGTGGGGGTCCCAATCAAGGTAGTTTCAGGGTTCTTTCGCCCTCAGCTAGCCCGCAGCAGCGTGCCGGGAGCTACCCCAATCATTCTGACGCGGCGGCACAGTGGGACGATTCACCCGCTCGAAACCTGGATTACCTGCAGGATTACCTAACTTCCGAGCTGCGGGGTCGCGAAATTGAAGCTGTTGACGAGCTTGATGCACCCTCAGCTCCGCAATTTATTGCCGTCTATGTTCACGGCTGGAATGACTATTTTTATCAAGCCCACCTGGCCCGGATGATGGCCCATTTGGGTGCCGCGTTTTACGCTCTTGAACTGCACCGTTACGGTCGCAATATGCCGCGTCGGTCGGGCCTTATCCCCTTCAACTGTTACGAGGACGATTACACCACCTACGACCGGGAGTTGGATTGGGCCATCGCGACCGCCCGTCAGGAGCATCCTGATTTGCCTGTAGTCGTGATGGCCCATTCCAACGGTGGTGCTGTAGTTTCCGGGTGGGCATCGCGGCACCACGATGCCTATGACGGCCTCATCTTTATTTCTCCCTGGGTGGTGCAAGATGTGTCGGGAATTCCCGCCGGGAATACGATACGCAACATCATTGCGAAATATCTGCGGGGGCTGCATATACCGATGCTTGGCCCCGGGTCTACGGTCTACCAGGATTCTCTGGTGGGCTATGCCACTATTGGCTCTCCCCTGCCCCGGCGCTTGGTGCCTTTTGGCAACGATCCGGCGGTGTGCGGTTGGGTCACAAATCCGCAATGGCGTGTTACCAGCGGAGCGCCCATTCTATTTGGATGGCTCTCTGCCATCCTCAGCACCCAGCAGTGGTTGGTGGATCATGCTAGTTTTTCCAACCAGCCGGTGCTGTGTCTGACCGCCGCACATGACCCGGATGATTTTTATCATCCTGAGATTGCCCGGGTTGACCGTCTCATGGCTCAGAAACGGAAATCTGCCGGAATGTCACCTCTCCGTCAGAACCTGTTAAAACACCGCCTTTATTGGTCAATCACGTCAAAGTCTATTCTGAGCAAAGGCAATACTTCTGAGCAGGAAACTCCCTATGAAACTGCACTTGTGGACTGGAGCGAGGCGGCGCGCCACACTGACACAGTATTGAACGAAAATCTCATCGAAGAACGGATTACTACCCTTTACGGTCAAGTAGGCGGCGGATTAACGCTGCGCCAAATGTCCGGTTTGCATGACTTGACCCTATCCCAGCCTTTAGAACGCGCCGAGTTTTTCGCGGAAGTCGCGGCGTGGATAACTCACTCCGGCATCCTCAGCAAATAAGCAAATCTGCATCCAGATGCTTACTACCTGGATAGATATCCTTATTTAAATCAGACTTAAGGGACAGCCGACACAGTGAAGGCTCTGTTGCTCGCTCACGGAGGACACGTCTCCCGGCGTGCAAGCCCCGTGCGCACAAGACACGTTTAGCGAGTTATTTCGGTCTGCCAACAGTCCCGTGCGGCGCAGATGCTCCAAGAGCAACTGTCCATGTTCCACGCTCAAACCGCTGCGTCCTAACGCAGCTAAGAACGTGGAGCCTTGGCCCAAAGAGTCAATAAAGATTGCGGCACGAGATTCACCGGGGGCGGACCGCAGTGTTTCACCCGTAGCCTGTTTTTGGGATTTAAGGCCATCAGCGCTGTTCATAAGCTTACCTCAGACAAAAATGCGGCCAACTTGGAACACTGCTACCGCGAGCAGCCAGGCGATGACCAGTTGTCCTCCTACCGCCGCAAGGACGCGTCGCGCCCCGAGCTGACGCCACTGTTCGGCGACAGTAGCCAGGCAGGGGGTATAGGTCAAAACAAAAATCAGGAATGCCAGAGCGGCCACGGGGGCTGCCGCCGCGCTGCCCGCGGAATCGATGAACGTTTGCCGGGTCAATTCACGCATCGTCGGAGTGGGATTCCCCTCGTCTTGAGCGGCGTCTACGTCTTGGTCGGAAATATCCGCATCGGTGTAGGTGGCCGCTAGTGCGCCCAGCATAGTTTCTTTCGCGACAAATCCGGTTATCAGCGAACCTGCCAGGTGCCAGTCGCCAAAACCGGCGGGAGCAAAAACTGGGGCTATCGCCGAAGCCGCCACTCCGTAGGCAGATTCGTTGGCCGGCAGGGAATCCCCGAAGCGGCCCTCGCCAGTAACGGGCGTAACCATCAGGAACCAAATCACGATAGTCATCACTACGATGACCTTGCCCGCGCCCTTGATAAAAGCCCAGGTGCGCTGCAGGGCCGAACGAGCCAAGATGATGCCTCGGGGAGTCTGGTAGGCGGGGAGAACCAGCATCAGCGGCGCGCCGGTAGAGTCGCGCATGAACAGCGGACGCAGCAGCAGCCCTCCCAAGACCACCATGACTATAGAAAGGAAGTACATCAACCACACCACTTCGGTGGCATGAGTACCAAAGAACACCTGCGCGATAAACATATAGACAATCATGCGTGCCGAACAGGTTATGTAGGGGGTGAGGATGACCGCCATCATACGTTGACGGGAATCCGGAACGGTACGCAGCGCCGCCAAAGTGGGAAGGTTACAGCCAAAGCCCACGATGAAGGGCATAATGACGCGTCCGTCTAAACCAATGGCACGCATCATGCGGTCGCCCAGGAAAGCAACACGAGCCATATAGCCGGAGTCTTCCATTACCGCTATGGCGGCGAACATAACCAGCATCAGCGGGGCGAAAGACAATACAACCCCTACACCGGTAAACAGTCCGTTTATCAAAATACCCTGCAGAACCGGGTTATCCCACCCCATCCACGTCAACCAAGTCAACACTCCATCGGCTAGAGAAGGCGCATGGAATACCGTGATGTCCTGTCCGGGAACTCCGATAGAGGAAAATGGCAGCTTTAGGAGTCGGGCAGGAATCGTGAAGTCCCAACCGCCGACGGCATCGAAAATTCCTTCGATAGGATCTTGGAAAATCGCGGCGAACGTATTAGCCAGCCAGAACACCACGTACATAGCCAACATGAAAAGTAGCGTTCCGGATAAAGGATTGAGCAGCACTCGATCGACTTTGTCCGAACGCGTCGCCCGCGGAATCTCGATACGTTCTTGACGCAGACCAGATTCGATATTTTCAATCCAATCAAACAGCAAAGCCGCCCGCTGGGTTTCTTCTATCGGTTTGGTGATTAGCTCTGGAAGAGGGCGACCCGAAGGTTGACACGGTTGACAATTTGTCCCGCCGCAGGGGTTGGAGAGATTGGCAACCGATAAACCACTTTCCGCATTGGCCTCAACCGACTCGGAAGTCTGGGACAGCGAGGCTTTCGCCGCCACGACTGCCGCCGGGTTATAGCCGGGAGCGTGTTTATCCCAGGGCAAACCGCTGAGGTAAGTCGGATTCCGTAACGCCAACGCAATCAGCTGCGTCGCGTCACGCAGGCCTTCGCCGGTACGCGGGTTCACCGTCGCCACGGGAACTCCCAGCAGGCAGGAAAGATTATCCGCATCTATAGCCTCGTCGCTCTGAGCAGCGACGTCCTGCATGGTCAGGATGACCGCAACCGGCAGGCCGGTCTGGGCTACCTGAGCCAACAGGTACAAGGAGCGCGACAACGCGCTGGCATCTAAGAGGGTAACGACCAGGTCAATTCCCCCATCGTCGCGTCCGATGTCGGTTATCGAACCGGGCTGTCCCGCCAAAGTTTGTACCACCACGGACTCGTCAGGCGAATTGGGCACCAGCGAGTACGTTCCGGGAGTGTCGATGAACCGCACGCCCAACGACTTATTGAAACCGGTAAAGACTTCCACCGTGGTTCCGGGCGCATTCACGACCGTTTGATGCATTCCGGTTAGGGCGTTAAATAGCGAAGATTTCCCCACGTTGGGGTTTCCTACCAAGACCACATTGGTGGTATCACGCTTGGGCAGATAGACACGATGTGCGTGCGTGGCGGCTGTTGCGGTTGAGCCATCAGCAGATTTGGGCGGCAGCGGATTACATTTGGGGCAGCTCATCGGATGTTTACTCTCCGTTTTCCGCCGCGGGGATACCTTTCGGGGAGCCCTCACAGTTTGCGGTGATACCGCAGACCGCCAAACGTGGCTCGAACTGCGGCGAAAGGTCGTGGAGAGCCAACGCGGCCTCGAGGGCGGCCTTTTCCTGGTCCAAACCGAGCTTCTGCGCAAACTGGATACAGGGCCGCACCAAGGCGGACCGGGCAAAACCGCGGTCTACCGCCAACCGAGTTCCGCGTACGAACAAAACACGACCCCCGAAAGCACCCTTTTGCGTGACCGTGAAACGCGTCCCCGGACGCAGACCCAGCTCGTGAATCCGCCCACAGAATCTGGTATCGCACCCCAAATCCACCATAATCATGGGAACCCCAACAGGACATTCACACAATTTCACGAAACTAAGCCTAACCTAGCTAAAATCTTTTTTCAACAATTGTCTTGCGTTATTAAAACCCATCCTCACTAAAACCGCTGGTACCGGGCCCTTGACGGAACCCGGCACCAAAAATGCGGTTTATTTAATAAGGGATGCTACGGACTACTCGACGCCCTGCGTAGCGGACTCGTCCCACTTCAGATGCTCCGCGGCAGCACGACCAGCCTCGAGACGCGCCACCGGCACCCGGAACGGCGAACAAGACACGTAATCCAGTCCGACCTGATGGAAGAAGTGAATCGAAATCGGATCGCCACCGTGCTCACCACAGATACCCATCGGCAGATTCGGTTTGGTGGAACGTCCGCGCTTCACGCCTTCGGCGACAACACGACCCACCCCGTGGGTGTCGATAGATTCGAACGGGGAGACCCCGAAGATTCCGGCTTCTACGTACTGCGGGAAGAACACGCCTTCCACATCGTCACGGCTGAATCCCCAGGTGGTTTGGGTCAGGTCGTTGGTGCCGAAGCTAAAGAATTCGGCTTCCTTGGCGATGGTGTCAGCGGTCATGGCGGCGCGTGGCAGCTCAATCATGCAGCCCACCGGAACATCGAAGGTCACGCCGTATTCGCCCTGAACCTGAGCAATGATTTCTTCGGCTTCATCGCGCACCAGCTGGAGCTCACGAATGGAGCCAATCAGCGGAACCATAATCTCGGGATGCGGATTCAAGCCGTCCTTCTTCAGCTCGCAAGCTGCCGAAACCAGCGCCTTCATCTGCATCTTGAACAACCCCGGCAGGTAAATACCCAAGCGGACACCGCGCAGACCCAGCATCGGGTTTTCCTCATGCATCCGGCGCACGGCCTCCAGCATATGCTGGTCTTCCTCCGAGAGCGCCCCGCCCTGAGCTTTCGCCACCGCGTTCTTAATTTCCAGAGTCGTCAAGTCTGGCAGGAACTCGTGTAGCGGCGGGTCAATGAGACGAACGGTCATATGCTTGCCGTCCATAATCTTAAGCATTTCCTTAAAGTCGCCCTTTTGCAGCGGCTCCAAGGCGTCCAGAGCATGTTGACGTTCCTCGGACCCTTCGGGGGAGAGAATGAGTTTCTCTACCAGGGGACGGCGATCGCCGAGGAACATATGCTCGGTACGGCACAAGCCGATGCCTTCCGCACCAAAGTCCAGAGCCCGCTGCGTGTCCGCCGGGGTGTCGGCGTTGGTGCGCACCACCAGGCGGCGAACTTCATCAGCGTGGGTCATCAACCGGTCGACTGCCTTAATCAAGTCTTTCTCATCTTCGGTGGCCGAAGCATCCAAACCAGCCTGCAGACCGTGAGAAAGGTAAGTGGTGACAGGGGAATCCTGCACCGGTACCGCGCCGAGGAACACCTCGCCGGTACCGCCGTCAATGGAAATCTCGTCTCCTTCGCGCAGGACAGTATCCCCCACGGTAGCGGTCTTGGCGGCTTGGTCAACCACGATGGTTTCCGCCCCGACCACACAGGTCTTGCCCATACCGCGAGCCACCACAGCGGCGTGGGAAGTCTTGCCGCCGCGGCTGGTCAAAACGCCCGCAGCCGCAACCATGCCCCGCAGGTCGTCGGGGTTCGTCTCGCGACGCACCAGGATACACGGCACTCCCGCATCAGCGGAGGCCTCGGCAGCATCGTTATCAAACACAATCTTGCCCACTGCGGCGCCGGGAGACGCCGCCATACCCTTGGTGAACACCTCCGGCTTACCGGACATGTCAAACATCGGGAACATCAAGTTTTGCAGCTGTTCGCCGGTGACCCGCAGCAGGGCTTCATCGGTGGTAATCAAGCCTTCGTCAACCAGCTGCGTGGCGATTCGGAAAGCCGCGGCCGGAGTACGTTTGCCCACGCGCACCTGCAGCATCCACAACTTGCCGCGTTCGATGGTGAACTCGATATCGCACATATCTTCGTAGTGGGTTTCGAGCTTCCGCATGATACCCAACAGTTCGTCATAGGACTTTTTGTCGTGTCCCTCCAGGTCTTTCAGGGTTTCGGTATTGCGGATACCGGCCACCACGTCTTCGCCCTGAGCGTTCATGAGGATGTCGCCATACACTCCTGGACGACCCGAGGAGGGGTCACGGGTGAAGCACACTCCGGTACCGGAGTCGTTGCCCATATTGCCGAACACCATGGTCACAATGTTGACGGCGGTGCCCAAGTCGTGGGGGATCCGCTCACGGCGACGGTAGATACGGGCGCGTTCAGAGTTCCAGGAGCGGAACACGGCTTCAATAGCCATGTCCATCTGTGTGCGCGGATCTTGCGGGAACGGCTTGCCGGTTTGGGATTCAACGATTTCTTTGAACTGCGCGGTGAGTTCTTTCAGGTCGCTGGCATTCAGATCGGTGTCTGCCTTAGCTCCGCGGTTCTTTTTCATGTTTTCCAGCGCGTCAGAGAACAGGTCGCCATCAATGTCCTGCACGGTTTTGCCGAACATTTGAATCAAACGGCGGTACGAATCCCAAGCGAAACGGTCGCTACCGGCAATCTTGGCCAAGCCTTCCACAGATTTGTCGTTCAGACCAACGTTCAAAACGGTTTCCATCATGCCGGGCATAGAGAACTTTGCGCCGGAACGCACCGACACCAGCAGCGGATCCTCAGCCGCACCCAACTCGCGGCCAACGGTTTCTTCCACCTCACGCAAAGCCTTGGTGACCTGCACGGTAGTTTCCTCCGGGACTTTGCCTTCCTTCAGGTAAGCCCGGCAGGCATCGGTAGTAATCGTAAATCCCGGGGGTACCGGCAACCCGAGGTTGCTCATCTCCGCCAGGTTTGCACCCTTGCCACCCAACAGGTCCTTTTGATCCTTATTGCCTTCTGCAAAACGGTAAACGAATTTGGGCATGTGTTAAGCCTCCAACTTTTTCGAAACAATCTGCGCACAACGCGCCAAAACTATCCTAGCAATATTTCGTTCCTCGCTCACACCGCCCTATTTTGCGTCCCTTCACGGGTTTCGCCATGTCCCGAGCCCCGGGTACAAAGCCACGTCCTCACCGCTCTAATCGCTCCCCCTAGCCGTGCTATGAAACGGAGACGCAGGAAAACACAGCAGGTTCCCCTCCCGCAAAACGGTGGAGGAACCTGCTGAATGAAAGGAACAGATATAAAAGATTCTGTAAGGGGCCTATTCCGCCACTGCCAAGACGGTCCAGACCCGTCCTTGGGAGTCGGTCAACAGATAGACCGGCATATCCAGGATTGAGCCGTCCTTTTGCTTGACTGGCTGGCTAATCAGCCTCGCGCTGACCAAGTCGATGCGGCCATCAATCTTATCTGGCAGCCCCTTCTGGTTGCGCACATCCAAAGGACCATACTTCGGGTCGTTGAGGCGCTGCACAGCCTGAGCCTCCGAGATGACCTTGTACTCGCCAATCTTCGTTTCTTTACCCAGATTGGCGCGAATCGAAGCCACTCCGGTTTCCGAAACCACAGCTTTCCAGTTTTGGGTTTGTGACTGACCGGGCATCTTAACCGGGACACTCACCGTGGTCAGACCGTCTTTCTGGGTGGTTCCCGCCGCACTGCTCATCACGGTGGCTCCCAAGGAAGCCGCCACCTTCTCAACTTGGGCGATAGCTTTCTCAGAAGAGGGCGCGTTTCCTGCCACTTTCATTACACAAGGGGTCGGACCCGGCGAGGGGTTCTGGGTTGCCTGCGGTTCTACGGATTCTGTCGGCGAAGACCCGGAAGGATCCGTGGTTTCGGTCACTATCAGCAACACTTGTAGCTGACCAATCTCGACCACTGGGCCAGGCAAGTTGGTGGTGTCAGCGGTATCGACGTTGTGTGTAGCTCCCTTTGTATTGGAATGGCTCGGTTCCGGGCTGTCCGGGCGCACCGCCGGGGGAACAGTCTCGGTCGGGGTCTCAGTTGGAGTCGGGGTCGGCGTCGAGGTCGGCTCAGTCGGGTCACTAGGTTCCGACGGAGTGGTACTGGGAGTAGTCGGGGTATTCGGAGCCGGAGTTTTGCCGGTGTTGGAAGTAGAGTTCCCGGTCGGATTCTGGGTCGCGTCGGGATTGGGCAACTCCACAGTACCGTCTCCGGGTTTCACCGGCACGCATTCCATCCGCACCGCAGAGGGGTTATCAAAACTCAAAGAAGTCAGCTGACCCATAGTGACCGTCAAAGTCGCCCCTTTAGCGTCGGTGACGGTAAACCCGGAGCTATTCCTTTTAACTGAACCCCGCATGCCCAATGAATTCGCGACCTTCTGGACTTGATCAGCGGAAACGTTGGCTCCCTTACCCAACCGTGAAATCGGGGCTTTGGTAGGAACAGTGGAAAAATTGCCCGCCGCTACAAACTCAACATCACCGACCTTTTCCAAGCGCTGACTAGCTCCGGGCACCATAAGCTCGGAACCCGCGGCGGTAATAATCGGACCATCCGTAATCACGACACCATCGCCCTGATTGGGCACTTCACCTGGTTCGCCGGGGGAAAGCACGCTCCACCCGGTGAAACCAACCACCGTCGCAGCCGCGGCCGCACTCAAACCAACCAGCCAGTTGCGCCGCACTGCCAGCGTGTGACGACGCACTGCCAGAGACACGACTTCCGCCACCGGGGCTTGGGTATCCGCGGTTTCCACCGCAACCACGTGCGCAGGCGGCTGAGTCTCAAAAGCCAACCCTTCGGATTCCATCTGGGCAGCGATCTTAGCGCGCAAAGAATCCAAATCTACGGGCAAATTTTGGGCAGGGTCGAGTGAGCGCAGAGCTTCCAGCCCGCTCATCTCGATTTTGTGGTTTTCCACTTCCCTGTCCTTCTTTTGGGCGGTAATCGTTGTAATTACCGCGCTTCGTCGTTCTTATTTATTAAAACTTGGCTGGTCGAAACCGTCCTCAGGCCCGGCGCAGTTTCGACCTTGCAACATATACATGTAACCGGCCTGGCGTTTCTTACACTTTCCTAAGAAGTATTTTTTTCAATCGCTTCCTCCAGTCGTTTCCGCGCCCGCGACAATGCTGCATCCGCGGCTGAACGGCTCACTCCCAGGTACTGTGCCAGATCATTGCCGCTCAAACCTTCCCATGCGACCGCCAAGAGAATCTCGCGATCGCGCTCACTGAGGCTCAGCAGGGCCGCTCGCATCCCGTGATCCTCCACGACGAGTTGAGCCGGATCGGCGAAATCGGTGGAGTCCAGGTTTTCCTGGTTATCTCCCATGGGCAAGGATTTCTTTTTGCGGTACCAGTTCGCCAAAGTCAAGCCCGCGGTTTTGTACAGCCAAGGCAGTTCTGCGCCAGAGGGAACGTCGTTTTTCTTCTTCCACATCACGACGAAAACTTCCGCGGCTAGGTCCTCGGCGTCGCTATAGGCTCCCCGTCTATAGAGGAACCGCACTATAGCCTTGCTGTGTTCAGCAAATATCCGCTCAAACCACTGTTCATCGTGGATAGCGGTGGACATAGGTTCGGCCTCTCCCTTGACGCTGTGCAACGAAATAGTTAACTCATACGAATATACCCCGTAACGTGCTCAACCATGAACCCATCACTGACTCGAATCTAAAAAGAACCGGACCCGAAGTTGTGGTTAAATACCTTGCGGGCCCGCCGAGGCGGACCCGCGAGTTGGTTTAGGTGGCGTCTAGGAAGCAGGTTCCTTTTCCGGGGACTCTTCCGCTTCTTTGGCAGCCAGTTCAGCTTCCCGAATCGTCGCCGCGGTCACGTCTTCGAGCTTGCGGCGCTGTTGCGCCCGCCCCTCGGGCAGACCGTCCTCGCCGGTAAACTTGAACTCAGCGTCGTCAGTGAACTCCCAATCTGTCCCGTTGACCTTGTCCGCAGACTCGTGCTTGATGAACTTCGGCTCGACGTCAACTGTAACGGTCTGGCCTTCACCCAGTTCAGAGAACAGAATCTTTTCAGACAGGACGTCTTCGATTTCACGCTGTACCGCCCGGCGCAACGGACGAGCCCCCAGTGTCTTGTCGAAGCCCTTATGCGCCAGCAGAGCTCGCGCCGCGGGAGTCAGCCGCAAAGCCATGCCCTGATCCAGCATCCGGTCGTCGAGCTTGGCGATCATCAAATCAACAATCTGGAGGATTTCGCCCTTCTCAAGCTGCGGGAACACTACGATTTCATCCACACGGTTGAGGAACTCGGGCCGGAAGTGCTGTTTCAACTCTTCCTGAACCTTGCCCTTCATCCGCTGATAGTCCGTGGACAGCTCACCGCTGGCCTGGAAACCGGTCAGCACACCCTTGTTGATTTCACGAGTGCCGAGGTTCGTGGTCATGATGATAATGGTGTTCTTAAAGTCGACCAGGCGACCTTGCGAATCGGTGAGGTGGCCCTCCTCCAACACCTGCAACAAGCTGTTAAAGATGTCCGGGTGGGCCTTTTCCACTTCGTCGAACAGCACTACGCTGAAGGGCTTGCGACGCACCTTTTCGGTGAGCTGACCGCCCTCGTCGTAGCCGACATAGCCCGGAGGTGAACCGAACAACCGAGAGGCCGTATGTTTCTCCGAGAACTCGGACATATCCAGCTGGACCAGGGCGTTCTCGTCTCCAAAAAGGAACTCCGCCAGTGCTTTGGCGAGCTCGGTTTTTCCCACCCCAGTCGGGCCGGCGAACACAAACGAGCCGCCAGGACGCTTCGGATCTTTCAAACCAGCGCGGGTCCGGCGAATGGACTGAGACACCGCCTTGACTGCCTCGTCCTGACCGATGATGCGCTTGTGCAGTTCATCTTCCATCCGCAGCAGCTTCGAGGATTCTGCCTGAGTGAGTTTGAACACCGGGATGCCGGTGGCCATCGCCAAAACCTCGGCGATTTGTTCCTCGTCAACTACCGACTCGGAGGTGTCTTCACCTTGGCGCCACTGGGATTCCTTCGCCGCGCGTTCTTCGGTCAGATTCTTTTCTTCGTCACGCAGCTGGGCAGCCTTTTCGAAGTCCTGGGCGTCAATGGCGGCCTCTTTCGCTTGGCGAGCCTTGGCGATTTTTTCGTCAACTTCTTTCAGCTCCGGCGGCGCCGTCATCCGCTGGATCCGTAAACGCGCCCCGGCCTCGTCAACCAGGTCAATTGCCTTATCCGGTAAGAACCTGTCAGACACATAGCGGTCAGCAAGCTGCGCCGCGGCAGCGAGAGCCGCGTCAGTAATCATGACGCGGTGGTGAGACTCGTAGCGATCCCGCAGCCCCTTGAGGATAGCAACGGTTTCTTCCACACTGGGTTCTTCGACCTTCACCGGCTGGAAACGGCGTTCCAGAGCGGAATCTTTCTCAATGTACTTGCGGTATTCGTCAATGGTGGTGGCGCCGATAGTCTGCAGCTCACCACGCGCCAGCATCGGTTTCAAAATCGAGGCAGCGTCAATCGCGCCCTCCGCCGCGCCAGCACCAACCAGGGTGTGAATCTCATCAATGAACAAGATGATGTCCCCGCGGGTGCGGATTTCCTTCAGCACCTTCTTGAGACGTTCCTCGAAGTCGCCGCGGTAGCGCGAGCCCGCCACCAAGGAGCCCATATCCAAGGAATACAGCTGTTTATCTTTCAAAGTTTCCGGGACGTCGCCGCGGACAATGCCCTGGGCCAGTCCCTCCACCACAGCGGTTTTGCCTACCCCGGGTTCGCCGACCAAGACCGGATTGTTTTTGGTGCGCCGGGAAAGAATTTGCATGACGCGTTCCATTTCCTTGGTACGCCCGATGACCGGGTCAAGTTTGGACTCGCGCGCTGCCTGGGTGAGGTTGCGTCCGAACTGGTCCAAAATCGCCGAGTTACCCCCGGCGTTGGGGTTATCCGCCCGTCCGCCACCGACACCCACAGTATCGCGACCGCTCTGTTGAGGCTGGCCGCCTTGATAACCGGAGAGCAGTTCGATAACGGTCTGGCGCACATTGTTCAGGTCAGCACCGAGTTTGATGAGGACTTGGGCGGCGACCCCGTCGCCTTCCCGCAGCAGTCCCAGCAGGATATGCTCGGTACCGATATAGTTGTGCCCCAGCTGCAGCGCCTCGCGCATCGAAAACTCCAGCACCTTGCGGGCGCGCGGAGTAAAGGGGATATGGCCGGTGGTGGGCTGCTCGCCCTCACCGATAATCTCAATGACCTGAGCGCGCACGGCCTCCAGCGAGATACCCATCGTTTCCAAAGCTCGCGCTGCGATACCGTCGCCCTCATGGATGAGACCCAGCAGCAGGTGCTCGGTACCGATGTAGTTTTGGTTCAACCGGCGGGCTTCGTCTTGGGCTAACACCACCACCCGGCGGGCTCGGTCGGTAAATCTTTCAAACATACGTACTCCCTTTTATACTCGCTACCAATTTATGCCCCCGCATCGCGAAAACGCGACCGTGTTCACTACCGGCTAATTCACACTTCCAACAGAATCGTGAAAGGCCCGTCATTGGTGAAACTGACTTTCATGTCCGCCCCGAAAATTCCCTGTTCAACCCGCATACCCTGGTCCTGCAGCGCTGCCCCCACCGCATCAACCAGCGGTTGAGCCACCTCTCCCGGCGCCGCCGCCACCCACGAGGGCCGATTACCCTTGCGAGCGTCTCCGTAGAGCGTGAACTGGCTAATCAGCAGCACCGGCAAACCCAACTGGACCGCAGACACTTCCGCCCCACGCGCTTGTGAAAGTTTCTCAGACCCACCATCTGCATCGTAGGCACCGGGGGCGTCAAAAATGCGCAGATTCGCAATCTTGCGCGCCATTTTTTCGACCTGTGCCGTGCCATCGGTATGCGTGACCCCCAACAGCACCACCAGCCCAGGGCCCGCAAATTCACCGGTAACATCCCTGTTGACCACGCACTTTGCGCCCGTAACACGCTGAATCACTGCCCGCATCGATTGTCCCTTTCCTGTTCTGTGTCGTTTTGGCCGGTCTGTCCCGAGTTCACCAGGGCGTGGGGGGACGTTGGCCGGTTCCTCGCGAGTTCTTGCCCCGCCGGCGCCACGAAGCCACGGCGGGACGCACATCGGCCAGGTAAACGGCCGGAATGATTAGCGCCATCATCACCCCGAACAAACCGACGAAAGCGTTAGGCGTTAATCCCAGGAAGGAAATCACCAGCGCCAGTAGGTTCAGCAGAGCCCAAAAGTTGCGAGTTCGTTTTCCTTCCGTTGGGAAAGCTTGGGCCGGGGTGGTTAGGGCGTGGATCAAGGCATACAGGCTCATTCCCACCACGACCAGGACCAGTCCCAGCACCAGTAACGCCTGCACCGAGTTTATAGCCGCGAAAACTGTCGACATTTTATTTCCTCGCTTTCAATCCCAGTAAGCCGCCCAGTTGGCTGTCGTCTAGGCGGCGCGGGTTTTCTCCGCTCGGATCCACGATGACGCTTTGGGCGGCGCGAATCCCCTCCACCAGTAACATTTCCGCGGGGTCAACCTGGCGTTTGACCAAGCCCAGACCGATTTGACCGTCCGTGGGGTGGTACGCCACCGAGGTCAACACCCCGACTTCGGAGCCGTCAGACTCCAAAGTGAGGGGAGAATCTATGGCCGGCAGCTCCTCACGCGACCCATCTAGGTCCAAGAACGTGAGTCGGCGCGGAGGACGCCCCCGGTTGGTCAGTTTTGCCACGGTTTCTTGACCGGGATAGCACCCCTTTTGCAAACTGACGGCGACACGCAGCCAGTCCAACTCATGAGGGAGGGTCCCCGGTTTGCCCTCGCGGCCTAGGCGGGGGCGCCACAGGGAAATACGCACGGCTTCCCAAGCACCCAAATCGGCCTTTACCAGACCGCTCGCTGCGGCTGTGGCTTCAAGCGCCGGCAAGTCCAGGCGCGAAACTACCGCCAGTTCGCGGTGCGGGGCGGCGGGGTCGTCCGCCGGATGGCTTACGCTCGCGGCGGTAAAGACGGTTGTGTTTCCCACCGGTCCGGGCCACGGATCAGCCCAGGTCACGCGGCTGTGTTCGCTCCAGAATCGGGCTACCGGAGAGATAACATCGCTGGTTTTCAGATATCCCAAGACCGCGAAGTCCGCGCTCGCATCAGCAATCTCAACGCGGGAACGGAACCGCATAGAGCGGAAAAACTCAGCGGCACCCCCCGGTTCTTCAGTCAAAATCCACACTGAGCTGCCATCATCGACGGCGAAAAAGCTCAACTCAATGTGTCCGGTGGGGTCGAGGATGAGGGCTTCACGCGGCGCGGCAGGCTCCCAGTTTGAAAAGTCCTGGGTGCTGACAGAGTTTAGCCAAGCCCAGCGATCCGGCCCGGAAACTTTCAGCACTCCCAAGGGAATCTTGGCGTAGCCGCGGCCTTCGAGCAGTTCGGGGCCATGATTCCAGCCCGCGTCTATCGCCGCTCCCGGCCAAATTCTGTCGATACTCGGATAGGTCACCTGCATTTTTACCCCCATTCACCACTTTGGACGCAAACGTGAGAAACATCCTTCAAGCAAGTGTAGGGCCCTCCCCCACTAAAAGCCGCGCCAGAATATAGAGCGGGACAGACGCAGCCAGGACTGGGATGAAAGCCTGACTCACCGCGGCCGAAACTGTTGACGGAGCCAAGTCACCGCTGAAAATTACGGTCAGTGATGCGAACGCGATTCCATACACCACTCCCAACAGCAGACCGGAGACCAGAGCCACGGTCAGGCTGGGGAGGTGTCCTCCCGCGAAAAGCACCATCTGATCTCGCGCGGTTCCTTCCATCACGAGGATGGCCGCCCCGGCCGCCAAACCGAAAATTACCGAGAACAGGATTCCCGTGAAAACTCTCCATTTCAGCTGCCAGTTGGCGCTCATCGCCATGCCGATACACCCTCCGATGAGGGTGACTGCTCCGGGCACCAACAGGAAATACCACAGCGCTTCCGACTCCAGCATGACCCAAGCCCCGGCGGTAGAAACGATGAGGATTCCGGCCGCGTTACCCGCTACTGAGTTCAGTAAGTTTTCCCTGGGGTTACGCAGCATTTCCGCGATGAAGACCCCAATCACTCCCAAGCCTACGACTTCAGCCACTATCGAGAAATCTTCAAAAATTCTTCCCGTCAGTAAAGCCAACACCCCGAAGATGGTCAGCAGGATGAAAGACGCCCGCGGGGCGGGAAGATGCGCCAGGTGCGCCCAGCCGAAAGCGAAACACACTACCGCAATGGCCGCAGCTACGGTCAGGAAATCCGAGGGGAGTACAAAAATCAAGGACATCCCCAGCGCAGCCAGGGCGGTAATAATCTCGGGGTGGGCACAGATGACCCGCCCTATCAGGGACTCGGGAACTTTCGGTAGCTTTTCAATCTTTTCGGCCTGGTGTTCCTCCCGCCGCACGCGGCGCGTAATTTTTACCGTATCGGTCAGCGAAGGGTCCGGTATTTCCGCGTTGGGCTGGGAAGTCATGTTCCGATTCTCTCATAACTTCGGCAGTTCTCAGGAACAGACCGTTTCACCGGTTCCGAGAGGGTTAAACTTTGAAGGCTCCGACGTGCGGAGCCTTCAACGACACCGAAACCGTAAAGCGCCTGTCGGCGCGAAGGCCGCTCGTAGCGGCAGTATATGGAGCCCGGGGCTTCTACGGACATCGATGTCTTATATTTAAGTTACCACACCAGCGAGACGTTGTCTCGAGATTTTACTTAATTTACTTTTTAACTCCCCTTTAACCTGACAAAGTTCCTGGCACCACCGTTTACGACCCTGACTTTACCCCGGAATTTACACCGTTTTTACAATGTTGGTTCCAAACGGATAGAGTAAACAGAGGTAACCAGGAAGGCCCCGCCGGGACTATCGAAACCGTCTCTCCGGGTCGCCAGGTTTGCCGAATCCATCACAAAGAAGGGTGAAAAATGGGCCTGTTCCATCGCGCCAAAGACGAGGGATTTTTCGAGCAGCTCACCGAAATTGCCGGTAACCTGATTGAAGGTGCCGATATCTTGGCAAAGTTGATGGCGCTCCCGCCCGAACAGCGCGACGGGGAGCGCAACGACTTACACGCGGTAGAGAATTCCTCCGATGATTTGACCCACGCGTTCATGAACAAAATTAACCAGACTTTCGTCACCCCCCTGGATCGCGACGACCTCAGCGAACTGGCTTACCGGCTCGATGACTGCATGGATTTGATTGACGACGCCGGGAACCTCATCGTGGTCTATCAGCTCCAGGAGCTCCCCGAATGCTTGCACAAACAGGCGGCTATACTCCAAAAGTGCGCCACGGTTACAGCCAAAGCCATGCCTCGGCTGAAAACCCTCGACGAGTTACGCGAATACTGGGTGGAAGTCAACCGCTTAGAAAATCAAGCCGACCAGATTTATATGCACTGCCTATCCGACATTGTCAACAACAATCCTGACCCGATAGCAGTTATCAAACTGAAAGACATCACCGAGCGGCTTGAGGATGCCTGCGATGCGTTCGAGCATCTGGCTGCTCTGGTCGAAGGTATCGCAATCAAGGAATCTTGAGGGTGCTCCCGCATGGACATTTCTCTGGTACTGGTTGTTTGTGTCGTTATCATCGCAGTTGTCTTTGATTTCACTAATGGTTTCCACGATGCTGCTAACGCCATTGCCACCGCTATTTCTACACGGGCTTGGGCACCGCGCACCGCTTTAGCTATGGCTGCGGTCATGAACTTGGTGGGGTCACTGCTGGGAACAGAAGTGGCGAAAACCATCGGTTCTGGAATCATTGATATGTCAGGATACGCTACGGCGGTTTCCCACGCCGAAAGGGCCCACGGCCTGTTGATTATTCTCGGAGGCCTCATCGGGGCGATTTGCTGGAACGTTATTACCTGGTATTTCGGGCTGCCTTCCTCGTCCTCACACGCACTGATTGGTGGCCTCGCCGGGGCAGGTTTGGCTGCGGGCGTCACGGTGAACTGGGCGACAATTACTTCTCACGTCCTGATTCCGATGGTGGTTTCCCCGCTCATCGGCTTCACTTTTGCTTACGTGCTGATGAGCTTGGTCATGGTGTCTATGAAAAACCTGGCTTACCGCCGGACCATGCGTAAATTCCGGGTTGGTCAAAAGTTTTCTTCTGCCGCACTAGCCTTGGGGCACGGTTTGCAGGATGCTCAGAAGACCATGGGGGTCATTTTCATTGCTCTGGTAGCTTCCGGTCACGTCGACTTGGACGACCCGATTCCTCTGTGGGTCAAGTTGGCGGCAGCTATGGCCATTGCGGCCGGCACCTTCGTAGGCGGGTTTCGTATCATGAAAACCTTGGGTTCGAGGGTGATTCATGTCGATCCGGCAAACGGTTTTGTCTCCGAAACGGTGGCCGCGGGGGTGCTGTATTTCACGGCTTTCATTTGGCACGCTCCGATTTCCACCACTCATACCGTAACCACCGCCATCATGGGAGTGGGCGCGACCCGCAGACTCTCCGCAGTGCGCTGGGGAACGGCCGGAAACATTGTGGTGGCTTGGGTTCTGACTCTTCCCGCCGCCGCCGCGGTAGCTGCCGCGGTCTACACCCTGTTGGAATTCCTGTTCCGGATTTAGACAGCGCCACCCACCGACAACCGCACGAACCCGAAAAACCGGGCGGGCGGGCTTGTGACTAGCGAAAAATCACATTAATCCAGCACGTACCCGACGGGGGGTTCAGCTTTCGCGCGCTCGGCGGCAATGAGTTTTGGTTCGCCCTGGGCGTCCGAGATTACGTGAACGATCAAGGACTCCCCGGTTTCCAGAGGTATCAGGGTTTCTTCTAAGAAATCGTTTCCCAAAGCCCGAATCAGCGGAATCAGGACCGGGGCATGGGAACACAGGGCGGTCGGCCCTTCCGTGGGGGCTGCCTTGAGCTGTGCGCGCAACAGTTCCAACCCGCCATAAGGATTAGCGGCGAAGCCGTCTTCGCTCAACACATCGGGGTATTCACACCTAATCCCGCTGGCTTTCAAGTACGGGCGTATCGTTTGCTCGCAACGTTTCCACGGCGAACAGAACAGTCGGGAAATCCCGAAAGCGCTCAGGGTGGAGGCCAGCGCCACAGCCTGGCGCTTACCGCGTTTTTTCAAAGGACGCAGCGAATCATCGGTCTTCCACTTCAGACGATTCTTGGCTTTTCCGTGGCGCACCAACATAACTGGAGTCGAGTCGCCCCAACCCTGTCGCAGGTATTGCTCAGCTTGTGTCACCAGATTGCGGTCATATTCTTGGGTTAAGAGTTCCTGCGCTTGGGCCTGGTTGACCCAACGAACCTCGTTTATCTCATGTGGCGAGGCCGGTTCCACGTAAGGCCGAGCCAGTATCGCCGCACTGTGGCGCACCTGAGCCAGCCAGTACGTGACCTGTTTCTCGACACCCTCCACCGGGTAAGTCGTGAGACCGAGCTGGGGCCCCAGGCACACTTGCACCCCGGTTTCTTCGGCAATTTCCCGCACCGCACAGGCCGGCAGCAGCTCGCCGGGTTCCAGTTTTCCCTTCGGTAGGGACCAGTCATCGTACTTTGGCCGGTGTACGACCAAAAATTCATAAGGGGTTTGGGTGGGTGCGCCCTCCAAGGCCGGACGCAGTTCCCCGCCTCGACAAACCACCCCGCCGGCAGCCAGAACTCTACTCATTACCTTCCCTTTTCTGTGTACTCAACTCTGTAAACTTCACCAACCGGGCTGATGCGTGCCATATCGAGGCGGTCTCACCCCGGCTCGGTGCCTCACTCGAATGCCGTGACATGTCAACCTCAATGCCGGGAGACGCCGCCGCGTCCCGACACTCGCGAGGAGGCGTGGTTCATCAAAGTTTCCTGGATGTCCTCCAGACGCAGTCCAGCCTGGTTCGTATTGACCCGCACCCACTGCTGGTCAGGCATCAACCGCCACGAGGCGGTGGTGTCTGCCATGCCGCGTTTGACTAGATCAACCAGATATTGGATCTGCTCCGGGTCCACGATTTTCACCAGCGCTTCGACGCGGCGATCCAAGTTACGGTGCATCAGGTCCGCGGAACCAATCCACACTTCCGGGTCTCCGTCATTCTTAAACGCATAGACCCGCGAGTGCTCCAGGAATCGTCCCAGGATAGAAACGACCCGAATGTTATCGCTGAGACCGGGGATACCTGGCTTAATGGAACAAATACCGCGGACCTGGACCATCACCGGAACCCCCGCTTGGGAAGCCCGATAGAGTGCATCCGTCAAACGCTCGTCCACAATCGAGTTGATTTTGAACAGGATTCCCGCTTTCTTGCCCGCTTTCTTGTTGGAAATTTCGCGGTTTATCCGCTCAATCAAGCCATCGCGGATAGAGCGGGGCGCGACCAGCAAACGGTGGAATGTCGAGCGCGGCGCGTATCCGCTGAGCTGGTTAAACAAACGGGTCAGGTCCTGGGCGACCTCGCGATCATCGGTCAGCAGACCCAGGTCCTCGTAGCCGCGAGCGGTCTTGGGGTGGTAGTTACCGGTGCCCACGTGACAGTAGCGATGCATCCCGTCGGGTTCTTGACGTACCACCAGACACAGCTTGCAGTGAGTCTTAAGACCAACCAAACCGTAAACCACGTGAACCCCGGCGCGTTCCATCTTGCGAGCCCAGCCGATGTTGGCTTCCTCATCGAAACGCGCCTTAATCTCGACGATGGCCACGACCTGTTTTCCGGCGCGGGCCGCGTCAATCAGAGCCTGGACAATCGGGGAATCGCCCGAAGTTCGGTACAGGGTCTGTTTGATTGCCAAAACGTTCGGATCTTGAGCTGCCTGCACGATGAATTGCTGCACCGAGGTGGCGAAAGAATCATACGGAAGGTGTATCAGCACATCGTGGTCGCGAATGGAGCTGAAAATATCCGAGGTTTTCGATGATTCTTTCTCGGCCAGCCCGCTCGGCGTCACGGGAACATACGGAGGGTATTTGAGCTGGGGAATATCCAGGTCATGCAGGTCATTGAGACCGCGCAAGTCCAGCGGCGCAGGCAGCCGGAACACGTCGGAAGTCCCGATTTCAAGGTTTTCTTTTAAGAAATCCAGCAGGAGCGCCGGCATGGATTCCGCCACTTCCAGACGTACCGCCGGCCCGAAACGCCGCTTCGCGAGTTCGGATTCCATCGCGGTCAAAATATTTTCCGCGTCGTCCTCCTCGACTTCCAGATCTTCGTTACGGGTCACCCTGAACTCGTGGGATTCTTTGATTTCCATACCGGGGAACAAGTGGTCGAGGTGTGCGGAAATTATCTGTTCAATGGGGACAAAGTTGACCTTTTCCCCCGCCAAAATTACGCTCGAGGGGTCGTTTTCGACCCCGTTTTCGGTCACTGCCACGAAACGCGGCAGGATAGGCGGCACCTTGATACGCGCAAAGTGTTCTTTGCCAGTGTTGGGGTTACGCACAATGATCGCCAGGTTCAGCGACAGTCCGGTGATGTAGGGGAAGGGGTGGGACGGGTCTACTGCCAGCGGCGACAGGATGGGAAACACCTGGTTGCGGAAGTACCGGTGCAGGATTTCGTGATGGGTTTCGTTCAGGCTATCCCAGTCAGTGATGACCAAACCGGCTTTATCCAGAGCCGGGCGAATCTCGTCTTGGAAATAACGGTAGACGTTGCCGGTCATCTCGTGTGAGCGACGGCTGATTTCGCCTTCCAGCTGACGCGGCGTCAACCCGGAAGCGGAAACCGTCGCAAACCCAGCGGCGATACGGCGCTTCAGCCCCGCGACCCGCACCATATAGAACTCGTCCAAATTGGAACAATAGATAGTCAGGAACCACGCCCGTTCCAACAGGTGCAGGCGCGGGTCTTGGGCCTGTTCAAAGACACGCTGGTTAAAGGCGAGCCAGGACAGTTCCCGGTCGGCGAAGCGGCCTTTGGGTAGTTTCGGCAATCCGTCTGGGGTCAGCCCTTCTTCTTTCTTTAGAGAAAGGGGCTTGTGGTCGGCTTTCTTTGAGGACTTGTTCTTTTTCACCTTCGAGCCCAAGCCGTCCGCACGGGCAATCACTACCGGGTCAGGCAGATGCTCGGGCAGTTTTTCCTCCCGGGACGTATCCGGTTCCGTGAAGTCCGCGTCATCGTATTCTTGGGAGCCACCGGGATCCAAATCTTTTTTCGGGAACATTTCCTCCGCGGTAGCGCCCGCAAAGAGGGATTTCTTTTCTGCACCGGGCAAGGGGGGAGGAGCCGGAACTCCTGTCTCATTGTTTTCCTGTGTATCTTGGTTTTCTTGGTTCTCAGACACCTTATGTCCCCTCAACTTTTTAGTTATTTTTGCTCACGTATTGCCTGGGTTTGCACAGTTGTCCGTCCCACCACTGGGTGCGGCGAGCGGCGCAGTCGTCAATCCAAGCGGCCTTCGCGATACATGGTCGCCGCATCTAGCAGCTCGTCGGCAGTAGCCAGCAATGCGTTGTCCCGCAGGGTCACCGCGTTGGCCAGCACGTCCTGAGGATTTTCCTTCATCCAAACCGACTCGCTGGCTGCCAACACCCGCAGCACAGCTTGAGACGTATCCAGAAAATCGGCGAAATTATCGTCGAAGCTTCCCCCCAGGATTTGTCCCAACTGTTTTTTCCATTCGGGAAAATCCAAGGAATGAGCCCCTTCGATATCAAGATACTCAGAAAGCCGCGGCGAATTCAACCCCTGCTTAAAGCGCGTATTCACACCTTCCGGGTAACGTTTCACCCACTGGTCTATCAGCAGGAGCCGCCACAAAACGCCTGGCAAAGTATTGACCGGGGAACGCGACCACAGCTCGGCCAGTTCGTCTACGCCGTTGTCCCGCATATGTTTCAACAGTCGTTCCTTGGTTTTCGGATCGGGGTCAGACCACTCCCCATTGGGGGATTTCACCAAAATCCGAGCCGAGGTGTGGGCTGATTCGCTGGACAGCGCCGGATCTTCCTCGCCTTCCAAGTATTCCAAGGTTTCTGGTTCGATGATGGCCGGGCGTCGCGGCTTCCTGGTTTCCATGGTTCCTCCCTGTTCGATTCACCTTAATTATCCCCGTTCACCCGGGATTTTGTGTGGACTTGGTAACACGGAAGGTATTTTCCCCACGAACAGTGCCTGACTGGTAATGACGGGACAAACAGGCATAGAGCTACAGAGCCCGCACCAGAAGCGCCTGTAAGGGCTAGGATTGCGTGACAATCCGTTGTGGGGTCTGATTTCAGGAGCGAACCAGCCGCTCAGTTGTCGTTACGCAGACTTTTTACCTATAATCTTTCCTACGGGCCTATAGCTCAGTTGGTAGAGCAGCGGACTTTTAATCCGTGGGTCGAGGGGTCGAGCCCCTCTGGGCCTACCTTTGTGGGGGCGTGGG
>NZ_CABTWO010000007.1 GCF_902488535.1 uncultured Mobiluncus sp. | reverse complement strand
CTACCAATGACATGTTGCACAGTCCTGATAGCTGCGGCAATTTTGCTGAGCTTTTACCACCCCGAGTTCCGCGAATAATCTCTTTATGATTAGAAGCAAAAACCATAAAAATCCCTGCTAAAGCGGTCTTGAGCTGTCCCAGGTTTTGTTTCGTTTGAGTGGATGGGAAAAACTGGATTATGCCTAAGTAATTTGGTCAGGATGCGCAGGATCGTGTGGTTCATCTTGTTGAGGATCGGGTTCTTGCGGAGAATTTGTCCTTGCAAAAAGCGTGTCAGGTGGTTGCGCCAAGGCTTGGTGTTTCCTGGCATACTGCTCGCCAGTGGGTGCAGCGCTCTCGTCGTGAGGGGGTTTCATTACCTCTCGTGGCCTCGGCGATCCAATTCTCGTGGGATAGGTGCTCGCGTTTTGCGTGATGTGGTTGTTATTGAGCGGGTCAAACAGATACACTGTGATAATTACAGTGTTTATGGGATACGTAAGATGTGGCATGCTCTCAGATTATGGATCCCAATACGTAAGCATCGTCTATAACGACACGCTCACCAATGCTGGGATTAGGCCCTCAACCGGAACCATTGGTGATTCTTACGATAACGCGCTAGCAGAAAACGTTAACGGCTCGTACAGAAATGAGCTCATCCACACCATCAATGCTGAATCAGTATAAAAATAATTGGCATTAATCTCTAGACTTTTTCTTAAATATTGAAGTAATAGCCATTTCAACGGCCTCTAACTGGAAAATGGTTGAAAATAATTCCGTGTATGCTGCCTACCTGTTCCGAACTATTGTGCGGCTATTTTCCATCCAGAGGCCGCTTGACGCTCATCCCAAAAATCTCGGTAAATCCCCTGGCAGCTTACAAGTTGATTGTGGGTGCCGATCTGAGCTACATGCCCCTGATCATCTAGAACCACAATCTGGTCAGCCTGAGTAATCGTGTTGAGTTTATGCGCGATTACCAACATGGTGGATTGGCGACGTAATACTTCGAAAGAGCGCAGCAGATTTGCTTCATTCTCGGCATCAAGAGCGCTGGTAGCTTCATCGAAGAGTACAATCGGAGCATTTTTTAAAATAGCGCGAGCAATCGAAACTCGTTGGCGTTCCCCTCCTGATAATGCGCAGCCACCTTCACCAACATGCGTATTCCAACCATCGGGAAGTCGGCTGACAATATCGTTGACTCCTGCTAGTTCTGCCGCATGTAGTAGAGCCTCTTTGCTCGCATTGGAGTTACCGATGCGGATATTTGCTTCCAAAGTGTCATCGAAAAGATAGACATCTTGGAAAACCATTGAAATCTGGCTCATTAAAACTTCAGTCGTTAGTTCTCTGACATCTCGACCTCCAACGAGTACAGCACCCGAGCTTACGTCCCAAAAGCGACATATCAAGCGGGCAATAGTGGTTTTACCGGCGCCCGAGGGGCCAACAAGTGCGGTCATAGTGTGGGGAACAACGGTGAAGCTGACTTTGTTTAGAACCTGTTTATCGTTCCCGTAAGTAAAATCAACCTCTCGAAGCTCAACTTGCTGGGGTAGGGGTTGGGGTAGCGAAGTTTCTGGCTCGGGCAGAGGGCGCGCATCTAGTACTTCGTTAATAGTCGCCATTGTCGGTCCAACCGATAATAACCCGGTTCGACAATCAGAAATCGTGGAAAGGTAATGAGTGATTTCCAGGCTTATCCCAATAACCGCCACCACTGCCAAGGGAGCAAGACTTTCAGTAAAAGCAAGATGAACACTGGAAATAATCATTACAACGCAAATCGTTTGCGAGGCAATGCCGCCGAGGAAATTTCCAATGCATTCTATCCATAGTCGGCGAGTGGACCTGCGGCGATTTTCTGCTAAAGCCGTGGCCATTTGGGGGTAAATCGTTTGGTCACATGCACGGAGCATAGCTTGACAGGTAGAAAATTCTACGATCCGATCAGCTAGTTCAGTAGCCGCCGGTGCCGCGTAGGCGCTGGCGGCACTGTCGAGGTAGGTTAATGCCCACATCAGTATCAGGTAACAGATTAGGCATAACGCAAAAATTGAGCCCAGGATGGGGTACCACCACAGCAGACCAGCAAGCAACGTCAACAAAGTGACGGTGGCGGCGGACATTTCCGTGAGTAAGTGGGCACTCAGGTTTCCGAGCTCATTGACAGTAGCTGCCCCTAGGCGGGACAAACGCCCGGTAGTATCAGTTGAGAACCATCCCAGGGGCAGTTTTGCCAACTGATCTCCAACGCGGCGATGGACAGAACGCATCACCGAAAAAGCGCCTTCGTAGGAGAACCGATCTCGTATGTAGATACTGATCGCCCCGATAATCGCCATGACGAGCAGGGTTAAGATCCAGGGGTTAGAGCTATTAGTGCTTTCCTCCTGCCTGCTAGCCCAGGTATTTGCGAGCTGAATCAGCGCAAGTAAGCCTACCCCCTGGGCAATGCCGCTGATGATCCGAGCTACCCAGCTGATACTTCTGCTGTGATTTTGAGAGTTGGCGCTGAGTCGGAAATTTGTTCGAATTATGTCGATAGCTCCCATTGATTTATCCATTTCAGTTTCGGCCTCCTTCCGTAAGCTCAATATTGGATGCCGACCACAGACGATGGTAGAGCTCTATATTTTGTAGCTTCTGGTGATTACCGCAGGCCACCAGCTGTCCTTTATCAAGTAGGACGATTTGATCGACGTTCTTGACTGAATCGGGACGGTGATCGATAACCAGAACAGTACGTCCGGCCATTAGATGGTTAATAGCTTTTTGGATTTGTGCTTCACATTCCGGATCTACCATGGCTGCTGCCTCATCCAATATAAGTATCGGTGCATCCAATAGTAAGGTTCTGGCGATTGCAATCCGCTGAGCTTGCCCTCCAGATAGCTTCAAATCTTCCCCGACAACACTGTCATATCCTTTAGGCAGTGCCATGATTTCGTCATGAATCTGTGCCTGGCGAGCAGCGTTAATAATCTCGGCTTCATCTGCATCGTGTCGCCCGATAGAAATGTTGTCGCGAATGGAAGCCCGCAAGAGCTGCGCATCTTGCAGGACGAATCCAAGGTGACGGTAGAGGTCGCTTCTACTAAGTTCTTTAAGGTTGATTCCACCGATTAGTACTGTTCCCGTATCGGGATCCAGGAAGCGGGCGGCCAATTTGGCCAGGGTGGTTTTTCCGGCTCCTGATGGGCCCATGAGAGCGGTTACTGTACCGGGCGTACAACGCAAGGAAACATTATCCAAAGCTAGCGTATGGCCATAGCTGAGCGATACATTTTCAAATTCGATGCTTGCGTCTTGGGGTAAATGCAGTGACTGATCCGGGCAGGAGAGAGGCTTTACCCTAAGAAGATCAATGATCCTTTTGGCCGCGGCACCCGCTAACTGGTAATTCCAAGCAAGCTGGGTTATCAGGTTAATTGAGGAGGGCAGCGCGATGGCAATTAAACAACCGGCGACTACTTCTACTGGACTAACCCAATGCTTGGAGACGAACCAGGGGCCGACAATCCCAAATAGGAGAACTATCAATGGGGTAGAGGTGAGGGCGGTGGTCAGGGAAGCCGCATGCACCATTGGTCGATTCCATTCCTCCATATAGTCACAGGCTTCATTAGCGCTGTGGGCATATTTGCGGTGTGCTTTTCCGGTGATCCCAAAAGTTTTAACCACCTGGATGCCTTTCACGAACTCCACCATTGCGGAGGAAACCTGATCAAGTTTTGCATCAAGTTCTAAGGATTTATCGCCCATTCCCCGCATCATCACCGCGTAGGCAATTATGTAGATTGGCACCGCAACAATTACTAAAACTCCGAGTCTTAAATCAATAGTGAAGATATAACCCGCGCAAAATATGGGCACTAGGGTAGCGATCAGTGAATCTACGGGGCGGTGTGCTACCAGCGCATGTAGATTCTTTACATCGTCTTGCAGTATTTTACGCACATGTCCGGAAGTGTTATCGCTAAACCAAGTTAAAGGAGCTTGCCCCAGAAAACGAATAATCTTTTGCTGAATACTTGCAGATAGACGATTATCTGCAATATGGGTAACCAGCAAGCCCACAAAATAGGCGACTAGCCCTCCACAAAATGTTCCGATTAACACCTGTACCCAAAATATGATGACGCTTTGCTTGGGAGATACGCCATTGCCCAATGAGGTTAGGAGTTCGTTGCCGATCCCCACTAAAGCAACGAAAGGAAATACTCGCAAAATGGCGGATATAACCGCCATTACTTGACCGACTCGCAGCGCCATGTGCACGGGAGCTAAGAGTTCTCGTAATGCGGCCTTACCTTGTTTGCTGCTCAGCTTGATATTTGCCGCTGCATCTTTTCCTGGTTCGCTAACTTGGTGATCAGTCACTTGGCTTCCTCTTTCAATGTTTCTCTTGGTCAGGACCGGTAACCGGATTAATAATGCCTAGAATTCCGGTACCGAAAACTAGCACAAATTAAATTGCGTTGAAAACGCCAATGTTGATGAAGTCGCGAGTATTCATGCGATTTACCCCTTCTTTAATTAGGTAAGTCTTGCCTAACAAGAAGGTAGCATGGGTGCTCCTATTGGGTCAAGTAGTGTCCGGGTAATCTAACCGACACATAGGCAGAAGAAAGAGGAGAGCTAAGAGACTAACTAGCTCACAAGGGGCTCGCCTATCAGCGGATTTGCTGGTCCATAAAGAACGGCGAACCTATGTCACGGGTTTTTGCTAATACGCTCGCAAGATCCTGGTATATCTACAAGTGGGGAGCGAGCCCCTACGGGCGGGGGCAAGGCGGGCGAACTTTTCTACCTGCTTCGCGCTACCGGAAATCTGCACTTGGTTACCCTCGGCAAGTTCTACTTTCCCCCAGCACCGGATGCCATTGGTTTTCCCGCAGCACCGCTACGATCTTTACCCCGTGCCGGTTTCAAAGGTCGATTTCGTCGAGAGGCCCGACCATGGATACTTTGTTGAGGTCATGCGAAAATAGCTGTATGAGTAAAACCGGAACTTCTCATTTGCCTGTGTTAGGTGTAGGTCCAATATATGTTTCGGGTATCTTCACCGTCACGATTGCAGCGAGTATTGTCAATTTTTTAGGCTGGATTGCAAACGGAACTATCGGAAATAGTTGGGTGCGTAACCTCACGCTTGCGGCGGGCCTAGTTGTGATGGGGGTTGCCGTAATCGTGGGGGTTTCAGCTGTTTTTTGCTCTCACATGGTAGAAAGCATTAAAACTGGTCAGCTTATGACTAGCGGGATATACGCCTGGGTTAGGCATCCTGTATATTCTTCCTTCCTGCTATTGAACTGCGGTCTGCTGCTCATACAAACGAACTGGTGGCTACTAACCCTCCCGTTCATCTATTGGGTGGCGTTGACTATTTTGATGAAACACACTGAAGAACGCTGGCTCGAAAATGAATTCGGGGATGAATACACCCAATATGCTGCCCGCGTTAATCGCATCTTTCCCTGGCCGCCTCACAGCACCAACGGTCCCCGCGAATCATAAACTAGGCTCGAGCTTGGACTGTTGCCGCATCTTATTGCCCGATCCAAGGCCATGATGGTGGCGATGACTTCATCAATTTTTCGGTGGATTTTTGCTTGTCAGGCTGGATGTTGCCGGCAGGGTCGGTGCGCACCTGAATGTTACTTAACCTGGTGCTTACGCACACGCATTGGTTATCAAATCTGACGTCTTTAATATCCATTGACTAAGAACCGGGTTTTAGCCCGGCTTTTAGGGTTCACGACGGGAATCGAACAAATTGCACGACGGCATCGAGCGAAGCGAGAGAGAGCCGTCGCGAAAACGGTGAGGGCGGCATAAAAGCAATGCCCAGTGGGCATTGCGCCGCCTGAACACCAAACAGAAAAAAGGCATCGAGCGAAGCGAGAGAGAGCCGCTGAGTAAAACGGTGGAGGCGTTAAAAAACGGCACCGATGTGCCGTTTTAGCCGAAACACCCTAAAAAACTCCGTCGCCCGCTACTTGTGCGTATTAATCCCTCTATGATTGCGTTCCTCGGCGGGGGCTGGTCGTTCCTTGTATTCTTTATTTGTATGTGCGCTCAATTGCTGTGGGTACTGAAAGTTATGCCGGAAACGAAGGGGATTCCGCTTGAAGAAATGTACGAAAAACTAGGTGTGGAGTAATAATCATGACAGAAACGAACTCAACGGGTAAGCCGGTACTGTGCCTGGGTGAAGCGCTCATTGACGTCATTGAGCGCGCGGGCGAGGTTGAAGAAAAGGTGGGCGGCAGCCCCTTGAACGTGGCGTGCGGTTTAGCGAGTTTGGGCCACCCCACCGCACTAGCTTCTTGGTGGGGCGATGACGCCCGCGGTCACAGCCTCGAAGAACATTTGCACTCTGCCGGGGTACAGATTGTCGCGGGCAGCGCTAACGCCGAGAAAACGCCGATAGCGAACGCCCATATCGACCCAGCCGGTCAGGCGACGTACGACTTTGAGTTGGAGTGGCAAGTGCCGCCACTTCCGGACGCGACTCAGATTAGCCACCTGCATACCGGCAGTTTCGCGGCTACGCTCGCGCCCGGCGCTTCTGCCGTAATGAGCGCGGTGAAGTCCATGGCAATCCGGGGAACCGTCAGCTATGACCCGAATATTAGACCTTCGCTGATGGGCAGCCCCGAGCAAGTGCGTCCTCAAATCGAGGAAATCATCAGCCTCTCCGATGTGGTGAAAGCCAGCGATGAGGACATTGCCTGGCTCTACGGTGATGACGTGACCCTCGAGTCCGTACTGCACAAATGGAAAGAGATGGGGCCTGGTCTGATCGTCGCTACCCGCGGACCGTGGGGTTCCTATGCGCTGTGCGCTAACGACCGGGATATGTTGGTGGTTGATCCGCTAAATATCGAGGTAGCTGACACCGTGGGTGCTGGGGATTCTTTCATGGCGGGACTGATTTCCGGGTTACTGGACGACGGACTGCTTGGCTCAGCGTCAGCTAAACAGCGTCTGCGGCAAGCCCGGTTAAGCGACGTGCAACCAGCTCTGCACCGAGCCACGATCACTTCAGGGCTCACAGTCAGCAAGGTCGGAGCCTACTCCCCCACGCGTTCCGAGGTTGCTGACATCCACACCGCCGACCCCACGCTTTAGAGTGTCTCCGACGCGGAAGGTACTGGCATTTTCTGACATTTGGCGCTTTGGGGAGCCCTGAAATTAATCGAGTTGCGCAGCTGCGTCCAGCATCCGCTCCACCGGCGGACGGAATTTGCCGTTCGCGTCACGAGTCTCGGCGCTGTCTTTCAGATAGGTATCCAGGAATTCCCGCAGGGCACTGCCTACTCCCAAGCCGGACAGCTCACCAGTTTGTGTGTCAATAGCGCCGTGCGCCCGGCCGGCAAAACTCACCAACCACATGTCCTCGCCCACCGGTACATCCGGGCTGAGCCGGGGCATCTCAAAAGGAAAGTCCAGGTGTTTAGCACCTAACCGTTGATAAAACGCCCACCGCCGACGCGGATCGCCGTACTGTTCGGAAGCCACGTGCTGGTGCGGATTTTCCACTTCCCCCAGAATCAAGAGGGGACTGTAGCGCGATTCCCACTGCGAAATAGCTCTCTGAAACAGCTCAGAGCCGACGCCATGTCCGCGGGTCAGGGGGCTGACCGCCAGCCAACTGAGCATCGTGATTTCCGTGGTGGCGAGCCAACCTATTGCTGCCCCTAAGGGCCGCGAATCATCCCACGCGGAGAATACTGGCAGGTCCTCGCCGGCCAGCTGCTCAATCAAATCACCGGGATCCCCCAGTTCCTCGGGTCCGAAAGAGACTTCGAGCAGGTCGCGGACCAAGAATTCGGCTTGACCGGGTTTCAAATCATTTTGATACTCAATGCGCATCTTAACAGCCTAACCCAAGACCAGATTGAACTCTATTCCCCAAAACTGCACTCGGCCTTATCCGCCCAGACACTCGGAACCATCGCATTAACGAGCTTTGCCGCGCAGCATGGCGCCGGGCGGGATCGCCAGCTCACAGGGGAAAGAAAACACGTGCGCCGGGTGATTGATTTCACTCACCGTTTCTCCCGCTTCGTCACGTATCCCCGCAGGGGGAATCTCGAAAAGAATCGGCTCGGTTCCCGGAACCAAGAACTCGACTTGTTGTCCGGGCACCATCTTGTTGCGAGACAGCACCGTCAGGCGCTGTGCGGTCGCGTCATAATCGACCACGGTTCCCAACCAAAGCCAATCACTATTATACCCTCCTCGGGTAACACTTTCTTCCGCAGGTTTTTCGGGGTAGAAAAAGCCGGTGCCGTATTCTCGGTGGGTCACTTTATACGGTTCCTGCAAGACCCATTCGGGTAGGGCAAAAGCGCCTTCACAAGCCAGTTCGGTCACGTTTCCCCTTCCGTCCAGGTAAGTGGTGACCGCGGTTTTATAAGCATTGGTCAGCGCCGCGACGTAGTACTCTCCCTTGGCACGACCTTCGATTTTCAGGCTGGTGACCCCGGCGGCAATGACCTCATCAACGTGTGCCAGCATATTCAAATCCTGGGAATTAAACAGGTAGGTGCCGCCCTGGGTCACCTCTACGGGGAAAAACTCGCCGGGGCGTTTTTCCTCGACCACATGATATTTCCATCGACAGCTTTGGGCGCAGTCCCCGTGGTTAGCGTCCCGTCCCGTGGTGTATTTGGAGATGAGACAGCGCCCCGAAAATGCCATGCACATGGAGCCGTGCACGAAAGCCTCAATCTCGAGGTCAGCAGGAATTTTGGCCCGCATTTCTCGAATCTCCGGCAAACTCATCTCGCGAGCCAAAACGACCCGTTTTGCCCCCAGCTCGTACAGAGCGGTGGCAGCCTGGTAGTTCATCACCCCGGCTTGCGTGGAAATATGCAGCTCGGTATGCGGAGCAATCTGCCGCGCTGCCATAAGAATGCCGATATCCGTGACAATGAGCGCGTCCACTCCAATTTCCGCCAGCGCTCCCAGGTAAGCATTCATTCCTGCCACCTCAGAGTTACCGGGAATGATATTCACGGTGGCATACACGCGGGCATCGCGGGCATGAGCGTAGCGAACGCCTTGTTCAAAATCCTCTAACGTAAAGTTTTTCGGAGCGGCTCGCATCCCAAACTCTGCCCCTCCGCAGTACACCGCGTCGGCTCCGAAATCCACCGCGGTTTGTAACACCCGCAGGTTTCCTGCCGGCGCCAACACTTCGGGACTGCGCCGCCGAAGAATTTTCGGTAGTTCCAAGTTCACGAGCCAAGCCCTAGCTCTGATAGGTACTCAAAAGAAATGTTTGCTTGGCTGAACCGGTGACGCATGACCGCAATCGCTTCCGGGTTTTCATCTATCAACACGAAGCGACGCTCCAACTGACCCGCGACCGCCCCGGTCGTTCCGGAACCCGCGAAAAAATCCAATACCCAATCCCCCGGACGGCTCGAAGCTTGGACAATACGCCGCAAAATCCCTTCGGGCTTTTGCGTAGCGTACCCCGTCTTTTCCTTACCTGTCGGAGAGACAATAGTGTGCCACCACACGTCAGTCGGGAGCTTGCCGCGAGCGGCCTTCTCTGGGGTGACCAAGCCGGGAGCCATATACGGTTCACGGTCCACAGACTCAGAATCAAAATAATACTTTTTTTGGTCTTTAACGTAGACGAGAATATTGTCATGCTTGGCGGGCCATTTCCGTTTGGAACGCCCACCGTAGTCATACGCCCAAATAATCTCATTCAGGAAACAATCCCGCCCAAACAACGCATCCAAAAGCACTTTTGCATAGTGAACTTCACGATAGTCCAGATGGAGGTATAAAGTCCCGCTGGGGGTCAGTAACCGCCATGCCTCCTCTAAGCGCGGCTCTAGGAATCCCCAATAATCCGAAAAACTATCGTTATAAGCAGTGACTTTCCCACGCACGGTTTCATAAGTTTGCCCCTGGAACCCCACTCGTGAACCCGTTACCGGAGCATCGGTGCGCACCGTTTTCAAGGATTGACGCGACTGCACTTTCCCCGTATTGAACGGTGGGTCTATATAGATGAGTTGAAAGGACGCGTCCGGCAACCCCCGTAACACCGGCAGGTTATCCCCTGCCACCACCAGGTTTGGTCCCGCGGCACTCCAAAAGTTTGTAGACATCTGCGTGGTTTTCAAAACAGTCTATTTCTTTCCCGGATGGACACCCAAAGCGCTCAACAGCTCGGCTGGTGTTGAGACAACCTGTACAGCCCCGCGTTCCTCGCCGGGCTGAGCCGTATCGCCCCAGGTAGTCAGGATTGCCGGAATCCCATTAATCTGAGCGCCCTCGATGTCATAGAACCGATCCCCCACCATCACGATACGCTGTTTGTCCTGCGGCTCGCTCAATCCGAACTGCTGCAAAGCCGCAGCAATGACAGCGGGTTTGTCCACCTGTGAAGTACCCGGTATCACACCTGAAACAACCTCAAAGAAATCTTCAATCCCCAGGTGCTGGAGAATCTCCAAAGACATCTTTTGGTTCTTAGTAGTAGCCACGCCCAGACGGTATCCCCTCGCCCGCAGCTTTTCCAGCATTTCCTGAATACCGGGATAAAGAGGCACGTCAATGGCATTAGGCCAATACATTTCGCGGTACCGAGCGACCATGAAAGCCACCCGCTGCTCATCAGCATCCGGTTCCATGTCCAGCATAGAATCGGCGAGGGGCGGACCGACATATTTCTTGTAAGCGTCAGGCGGCAACATTCGGCCATGCAGCTCCAGATCCAAAGCCGCAAAATACTCGGTAATACGCGATACAGAATCGGTCAGGGTGCCGTCCATATCCAGCAAGACGATTTCCACCCTGCTCAGGTCCACCACGATATTGCCTCCATCCCCGAGCACACCCGAAAAACTGCCCGAACCGACTTATGAAATAATTAAATACGTAACGCCCAGCACCAGGGCCGGGCGTCGCGAATATAGACCTCGTTAGTCTTCGACGGTCAAACGGCCCTTCTGGTAAGCCTTCACCAGGCGACGGGGAACCGCGACTTCCTGACCCTGAACTTTAACGTTATCAAGCTGCGTCAACTTAGCCGTCCAAGCAGAACGACGTGCACGAGTGTTGGCGCGGGACATTTTGCGCTTGGGTACTGCCATTGCCCTGCGCTCCTTTCAATTAGTGATTGTTCACAAGACATACAATGTTAGCAACAATTTGATGATTTTATCAAACTGAACCATCGTGAGGCGAAAGTATGACGCAACGCTACGTGACCATTGCTGAGGACGCACCGGGACATTTCGAGCTGGAAATTAAACGGTCGCGTTTCCTGGGGGTGGCACGAGGCGCCGCGGATGAAGTAGCAGCTCGTCAGGCAATCGAAAACGCGCGGAAACAGTATCCCGACGCGCGCCATCATTGCTCCGCTTTTACCTATCTGCCCGCGGGCTGGGAAAACGGGGTTCAGCCGGTCCAACATTCCAGCGACGATGGCGAGCCCAGCGGTACTGCCGGACGTCCCATGCTCGATGTGCTGCTGGGCAGCGGATTGCAAAACGCTTGTGTGGTGGTGACGCGGTATTTTGGCGGAATAAAGCTGGGAACGGGCGGCTTGGTGCGAGCCTACAGCGAGGCAGCGCAGGGCGCTATTGCTGCTGCACAAAGGATGGAAGTCAAGTCCGTTCCCGTGGTATCTTTCGATGTCGCCGCGAACCGGGCGGCTGCCCTAGAATCTTGGTTGCACTCGCGAAACTGCAAGCCACTGAGTGTAACCTGGTCAAACCGGGTCACGTTTGAACTGGCGGTGGAAGGCGGTACCCAGGACGAACTCGCCGCCGCTCTCGCCGCCCAGCTCGGCGCGCCGGTAACTTTCAGCAATGCGGGAATAAAAGTGGTGCGCTCACGGTTGTAATAGACGGCTCCCGTCAGGGAAACGAACAGAAACTAAAGAAAAGGAATCTAAAGGGTTAACTATGACTTATGCAAACGACGTCACGGCAACTATCGGCCACACTCCTCTGGTGAAAATTAATCGGATGCTGCCCGCGGGGACCGGCGCAAACGTGCTGGCAAAAATGGAGTTCACGAACCCCGGCGGTTCGGTAAAAGACCGTCCCGGCTTGGCGATTATTCGCGCTGCCGAGGCCTCGGGAAAGCTGCAGCCGGGCGGTACTATCGTGGAGGCTACCAGCGGTAACACCGGGGTCGCCCTGTGCATGGTGGGGGCTGCGCTGGGGTATCGGGTCGTCATCTCGATGCCGTCCTCCATGAGTGTGGAGCGTCGGCAGCTGATGAAGGCTTACGGTGCGGAGCTACTGCTGACGGACCCTGCGGGGGGCATGGCGGCTGCGGTTGAAGCTGCCGAGAACTACTTGGCGAACCACCCCGAAGCGGTATTCGCCGGTCAGTTCGATAATCCTGCCAATCCTGAGATTCACTATCGCACCACCGGTCCCGAAATTTGGGAACAAACTGAGGGACACGTTGACGCGTTCGTCGCTGGAGTTGGTTCCGGCGGCACGGTTTCCGGGGTCGGGAAGTTCCTCAAGGAACAGAACCCAGAAGTGTGGGTCGTGGCGGTAGAGCCGGCAGAATCGGCATTGCTGTCTACCGGCCAGGCCGGCGCCCACAAGATTCAGGGCATTGGCGCCAACTTTGTGCCGGATAACTACGATAGTGCAACCGTTGATGAAGTCATGACGGTGACCTCGGACGATGCCCTCGAGATGGCGCGGAAAGCCGCTACGCAGGAAGGTCTTTTGGTCGGAATCTCCTCCGGGGCGAATTTGGCGGCCGCCGCCGAACTGGCCGCGCGGCCTGAGTTTGCTGGCAAAACCGTGGTGACGCTGCTTCCCGACACCGGCGAACGCTACCTGTCCACGGTACTGTTTGCGCACTTGGGTGACTGAGGAACCGCGGCAGTCAGGGAAATTGAACCCACCAACCTGGTGCAGTTTTGACGAGATAAACGGGACCACCCGCCCGGGCTGACCCGAACTGGCTCAAACAGAGCACTTTAAGTTGCCAGAACAGGCCGCCCGAAACGAACCTCGGGAACGATAGCCTAGAATAGTTAGCGTCCGGTCGTTCAACCAACCAGAGGAAGTACCCGTCCCGATGACTTTCGTGAAACACACTACCCCGCCACGACACCTGCCCGCCTATAAACTTGGCGTGCGGGATTTACTGTTGGAGGACTTGGACACGGCCTTGAAACGCGACCCCGCCGCGCGCGGACGCCTGGAAGTCACGCTGACCTATCCGGGGGTTCACGCCTTGTGGGCGCACCGGCTGTCCAATCGGTTTTGGGTCAATGGTTTTAAAATGATTGCGCGCCTGATTCAGGAATTCGCGCGCCTCATCACGGGTGTGGACATCCACCCGGCCGCGACCATCGGACGCCGACTCTTTATCGACCACGCGACCGGGGTGGTCATTGGGGAAACCGCGGTGGTTGGCGAGGACTGCCTAATTTTTCACGGGGTGACCCTGGGCGGGCAGTCCATGAACAAGGGTAAACGCCACCCGACCTTGGGAAATCAGGTCATGGTGGGTGCCGGAGCGAAAATTTTGGGCGCCATCAACATCGGAGACGGCGCCAAAATCGGCGCCAACGCCGTGGTCATCAAGGACGTTCCTGCCGGGCGTATCGCCCTGGGAGTGCCGGCCAGGCTGCGCAATCCCAAGAAGCCCGTCAGCCCCGATATGAACATCGATCCCTCGCTGTTTATCTGAGAGTTTAACGCCACAGACCGGCAGCAAACATACTTCTCAACCCGAAATGTGTTGTGAATTACTGCGATTCTCTTTGGCATTGCCCCCGAACCTAGCTTGTCAATCATTTCACTTAGCCTCAATGGTGCCATTTTCACCCTAGTTTCCCTTGATTTACTGTGTTAGGATGGGGGTATGGGGTTCAGGGCATAAGGAAGTGGTAATCATGAAATTGAAAAGTATTGTCATACTCTCCAGCCTCTGTTTATTGCTCAGTATGGCGAACATTGCAAATGCTGAATCATCATCGCCCCAGGAAATACCTTCTGACTGGCAGGATCAAATTGCTACAGTGGTTACTTTTGCTCAGGAAAATTATCCGCGTGATTTCACGGAAAGCTACATTGACAATACTAGAAAGAATGGTGAAATCCTCTTTAGAGGACAAGTTCCCCGAGCGGTTACTGATGCTGCTAGTAAGCTCCCCTATCTCAAGCTGACTGGAGGGAGCGGAATTTCGAATATGGAGGCTCAACGTCTCCACTTCGAGCTCGTTGAAAAACTACGGGCGGACAACCCGGATCTACGTTTTGGTTCCTATGTCGATTTCCGAAAAAAGACTATCGAAATCCAACTGGACTCCGCACAAATCTCTAACTTTAAAAAAATGCCTGCGACTCTAGCTCTTTTGAAATCCAGCCAGGTTCTGCGCCCTCATTTCACTTTCGAGTCAATGCAAGAATCCACTCTCGATGCCCTATTTGGAGGCGGGTATCTCTCTTCATGCACTAGTGCCTTTTCTGCCAAGAGCCCCGGAAAGCCGAACTTGCTGCTAACCGCCGGACACTGTCAACCTCCGCAGTCTTACCATTCCGTCCCTCTCGTGTATGAGGGTTCCCATGTTGGAAATCATGGCGATTTCGGAGTCTATTCCACTTCAGCGTACACGGCTCCACAGTTTTACAGCGCTCCTAGCGTTTTAGTGAATGTAACGGCTTTGAAAATCCCGTCTGTAGGACAAGCCCTTTGTCGCAACGGCCAAACTACTGGACGAAGATGCGGACAAACAGTTGTCACTAATAATTACTGCGATTCGACCCACTTTCCCAGGGTATGCGAATTAACAGTAATGAATAATCGTCAAGCAAAAAAAGGTGATAGTGGCGGGCCCTGGTTCTCCAGCACATATGCTTACGGAATCCATTCTCGTGGTCTTAACTACAAAGGTGTTGCAAGAGATGCCTTTTCTCCCGTTGTTAAAGCACAAAAGTTTCTCAGTATAACCGTGAAAACAACCTCAAGTAATTAAAATGTATAAACAGACTGCTTGTACCGTTTACTCAATCACGATTCTAAACTATATAACTTTGTACTTGCCGTAAATTAATCTACACAAGAGCTTATCTTAAATCTTTTCAACAAACGCACATTTGACCCCTCGCAATCCGTTTATAACTTAGTACCAATCTTGTTATCTATCGCTTTTCACCTTACCGCTCGCGGGCGTGGTGGGGCCGCGGTTAGGAATAGAGAAAACCGGGTTCAGCCTGGGTCAGGCTGTGCACGAACGACCGATTCCGGACACGGTTTCCCGGATTCGGGGTTCGGCTGGAATTTATTACCGCAGGTTGAGGGCTTTTGAGAATGGTTCGCGCTTAAATTTCGCGTTGAGAACGGTCGTTTGTGCAGAGGCCCCCCGCTGCGCTTGGAATTAAACGTCACTGCGGCCTGTCAATTGCCCCGCCGAAACGGCGGTCGCGGTGCTGATAGGCCAATAAATCCCGCCACAGGGCCGCCCGCCCGTACTCGGGCCACGGTTCGGGGGCGAAAACGAGCTCCGCATAAGCCGCCTGCCACGGCAAAAAGTTGGAAGTGCGCTGCTCCCCGGAAGTGCGAATGAGCAGGTCAACATCTGGCACATCCGGCAGATACAGTTCCCGTGCGAAAGCAGCCTCGGTAATGCGCTCGGGTTTTAGCGTTCCCACCGCGACTCGCTGGGCCAGTTTCCGAGCCGCGTCAGCGAGTTCCGCTCGCCCCCCATAATTGAGGCACATAATTAGCTGAGTGCCGGTGTTGCCCTTGGTCAAGGCCTCTGCCGCCCGCAGTTCGGTGAGAACCGATTTCCACAAGCGGCCTTCCCGCCCACTCCATCGTACCCGGACTCCCCAGGCGTTCAGTTCATCGCGTCGATTCCGCAGCACCCGGCGCGAATATCCCATCAGGAACTTCACTTCTGCCGGGCTGCGTTTCCAGTTTTCGGTAGAAAACGCATACACACTCAAGAATTTCACCCCGGCCTCGACAGCTCCCGCAATGGTGTCCATCAGGGCGTACTCCCCTGCCTCGTGACCGGCGGTGCGGTTCAAACCCCGCGCGTTCGCCCAGCGTCCATTCCCATCCATGATGATTGCCACGTGCGCAGCAGCCGCGCGTGCCAATCCCGCCGGTAACTCAGGATGCTGCCCCGGCGGGGTGATACGACGAACCCAGGATTTTTCCACGCAATAACCTAGGCGAGTTCCAGCAAGGACAAGGATTTTAGACGGCGCTCCACGTGCCACTGCACGAAAGCCGAGACTAAGGCGTGGGCATCAGCCCGAGCCATCCATTCGCTGTCTTGGGCAGTTTGCCAATCCCCGACAGCCAAAGCCGCCAACAGACGCATCGTCTCAGAATCAACCGGTCGCGCCCCGGTGGGCTTGCAGTTTACGCACATCGCCCCGCCACCGCTGGGATTAAAGTACACGTGTGGACCCCTGGCCCCGCAAGACGCACAATCCCAGCAGCTTGCCGCCCAGCCCGCCAACGACATGAGACGCAGCAGGTAGGAATCCAGAATCAAAGACGGCTCGTGGCGCCCCATCGCCAAAGCGTGTAAAGCCCCGACGGTCAGGTGATAGTACCTCTCATTAGTCCAAGAATCCTCGGTGAGACGTTCCAAGGTTTCTACCATCAGGTTGGCGGCGGTGTAGCGGGCGTAATCGTTAGCGAGGCTGCGGCCATAAGGAGCCAGGATTTCCACTTGTTCGATATGGTGCAGGCCGGACTTGCCCCAGCGAATCTGAATGTCGACCGCTCCAAAAGGCTCCAGTCGCGCCCCCAGGCGCGACATGGTCTTACGTACTCCCCGCCCCACGCAGCGCAAAAGCCCGTGGTTTTCAGTAAGCAGGGTCACGATGCGGTCAGCCTCCCCCAGGTCCTGGGTGCGCAACACAATCGCCGCATCTCGAAACGTTCTCATCACGGACCATTATTCCATGAGCAAGCGGAAGAATCCCGTTCCCACTCTTTTGTAACCCGATTCCCCTGACTCATTCCGTCCTCCGAGTCTGGTTCCGCTCCACCATTCCTTCGTAGAGGACAGATTAGAGCCTGTCATTGTTGTCCTTGCGGAAGAACGGGGGTCGTGAATCGTTCCGGGGATCTTTTTTCGGAAGGTCCCGAACCAGTGAATAAATCAACAGGATTGCGAAAGCAATGACTAAAGTCCCTCCTCGAAAAAACAGGACATAGAAAGCATAAACAGACAACACTAGATAGAAGACGATTTGCCATTTATGCATCTGTACACCCCCGGGTTTTGCGAATCCTTTGCGGTAAATGCTAGCAGTACTGGATTCTAGAATTGGCAGGAATGCGAAAGCTAGCGGGCTAGCCCAGGAAAATCAGACCCCAGACGAAGCAGATGAACACTGCGAAAAGCAGCAGGTAGAAAGACCAGCCGAGCACTTCGTGAAGCAAATCGGTCTCTTTCTCAGGTTCGCCCATCGCGGCGGCGGCAATCGCCAAGGACTGGGGGGCGATGAGCTTGCCGATGACCCCGCCTGCGGTGTTGGCCGCCACGGAGAAAGCACCGGGCAGACCGATCTGGAGGGCAGTCGTCTCTTGGAGGGAGGCAAACAGGGCGTTTGCCGAGGTCGTGGAGCCGGAAATCGCCGTGCCGAGGTAGCCAATCATGGGGGAAAGCAACAGGAAGAACGTCCCGGTGCCAGCCAGCAGGGTCCCGATGGTTAAAACCATGCCAGAGATGTTCATCAAGTAAGCCAGCGCCATCACTTCCAGGATGGTGGCCGCGGAATACCGCATGGAATAAATCGCTGACCACAGCTTGGCACCGACCTGTTTGAAGCCAAGCGGATACTTCCCGCCTTCGCTAACCAGGGTAAACACTAACCCGGTTACCAGCGCCGCCATCGCAATCAATACTCCCGGTTGGGACAGTATCGGGATGGTGATGTTGCCGATGTTTCCCGCTACGTTCGGTTTGTTCGGGCTGGCCACCCGACCTGCCAAAGCGGGCCAGGCGACGTGCAGATCCGTCGCGGTCAAAACTTTGGCGACCTGGGGCACCATTCGCCCCACAGAAAGAATCACGATGACCAAGCCATAGGGCATCACAGCCAGCGCCACCCGGCCCACGCGCAGGTCAGCGGGCTTTTCCGTGACGAAATCGGGAGGAACCGGGGGACGATAGACCATCACCATCAACGCGACTACCAGGAACGTCACTATGGGCGGCAGTACCCCGCCCAACTCAAAGGACACGAAACGCAAGGTCAGGAACTGCCCGATACCCTCCACCAAGCCCATCACGAAAGCCAGGGGGAACATGTGGCGGAAGTGGTCCTTATCAATTAACAGGCTCAGCGCGAACGGCATCACAAAAGCAATCGCCGGTTCGGTACAGGACACGTAATACGTGATGTCAGCGGCGTTTTTGATGGGGTCATGCCCGCTCAGAAGGGCCGCCGCGGTCGTTATCGGTACTCCGAACGCCGCGTAGGCCACCGGGGAAGTATTCGCCACCAGAGCAATGACGGCCGCTTTCATCGGTTTGAATCCCAGGCCCAGCAGCAGCGCGGTCACCACTGCCACGGGGACCCCGAAACCGGATAAACCCTCTAGCAGGCCCCCGAAACACAGCGCAATCAGCATGGCCTGGATACGCAAATCCCCTTGACCGACAGCCGAAAAAACCTTGCGCAAATCAGCTTCGCGCCCGGTCGCCTCCATCAGACGGTGCAGCCACACGGCCGCAATCACGATAATCACGATGGGTATCAAGCCGTTTTCCGCCCCGAGCAGGGCGGCCGCCACAGCCATGTCGACCGGCATCCGGAAACCTGCTATCGCCACTAGCAAACCGACCCCCAGGGCGATAGCACCCGCCCAGTGAGAACGCATCCGCACAGCTCCGACCAGCACAAAGAAAACCGCTACCGGGAGCAGAGCCACTATGGCGCTCAGCCACAGCAGCCCTCCGACCGCGGTGACATTAGGCACGAACATGATTCTCTCCTTAGTCCTGGTCTACCTTACCAATCGCTGCCCGATACCCTGAACTTGCGGGGTGGTTTCCCGAACGCGAACCTTCCAGGTCAGAGCTTTCCCCGGTAACCTCTAGCGGTTCGACTTTCAGGGAAACGGAACGGAGCTTTCCACGACTTGGGATTGGCGCTGCGCCCGATTAATCGCTGAGATTACAGCCTTGTAGGCAGCGCGGATAGTGGAGGAATCAATGCCGACCCCCCACAGCACCTCGCCATCTACCACGGCCTCGACATAAGCCGCGGCGGTGGCATCACGCCCGGCGCTCAACGCGTGCTCCACGTAATCCAGAATCCGCACTTCCATACCCATCTGTTCAAAAGCATGGACAAAAGCGTCAATCGGACCGTTGCCGAACGATTCCAGCTGGAGCTTCGCTCCGCGGTCGTTCAGCGTAATGGAGACTTCCGTGTCCCCGCCAGAAGCCGAGGGAACGGAAGAAACGTGCGCCCCGTCGAGGAAGAAACGACCCCAGTGACGCGAGTCAATCCCCGCTTCTGACGCCGGCAAGTATTCATCGGCAAAAATCTGCCACAGGTCGTTCGCCCCGAGTTCACCACCGAAACGATCGGTCGTGCGCTGCACGATTTTCGAGAACTCGATTTGCAGGCGGCGCGGCAGGTCGAGGTGATGCTTTTCCTTCATTATGTAAGCGATACCGCCCTTGCCGGATTGCGAGTTCACCCGGACGATAGCTTCGTAGTTGCGCCCCACATCGTGAGGGTCAATAGGCAGGTAGGGCAGTTCCCAGATGACTTGGTTTTCGTCTCCGCCCGCGTCCCGAACCTTCTGTTCGCGTGCAGCAAAGCCTTTCTTAATGGCGTCCTGGTGGGAACCGGAGAAGGACGTATAGACCAGGTCCCCCACGTAGGGTAGCCGCGGCGGGGTGGGCATACGGGTGCAGCCCTCGACAATTCGGCGGACTTCATCGAGGTTGGACAGATCCAGCTGTGGGTCGATACCTTGACTAAAGAGGTTCATCGCCAAGGTGACCAAGTCAACGTTGCCGGTTCGTTCGCCTTGGCCCAGCAAGCATCCTTCGACCCGGTCAGCGCCGGCCATCTGAGCCAGTTCGGCGGTCGCGATGCCGGTGCCGCGGTCGTTGTGGTTGTGGGCGGAAATACAGACGTGTTCACGGTGCGAGATGTGGCGGCAGAAGTACTCGATTTGGTCAGCGTAAACGTTGGGCGTGCAGCGTTCCACCGTGGTAGGCAGGTTCAGGATGATTTCCCGCTCGCTATCAGGCTGCCACACTTCCATGACCGCTTCGCAAACTTCCAGGGCAAAGTCGATTTCGGTGTCTACGAAAATCTCCGGGGAGTATTCGTAACCGAAGATCGTGTCGTCCCCAAGGATTTTTTCGGCTCCGGCGATAACCTCACGAGTGCCGGACACCGCCATCTCGATGGTCTGCGCTTTGTCGTTGTGAAACACGACTTGGCGAAAAACCGGGGCGGTCGCGTTGTAAAGGTGTACGGTGGCGCGATGGTATCCCTTTATCGCTTGCAGGGTGCGTTCCAGGAGTTCCGGGCGGGATTGCGACAGGACTGAGCAGGTCACGTCCTCGGGAATGGCATCGTCCTCGACCAGGGAACGCACGAAGTCAAAGTCTGTTTGGGAAGCGGCCGGGAAACCGATTTCGATTTCTTTGAACCCCAGGCGCACCAGGAGGTCAAACATTTCGCGTTTCCGCTCGGAGTCCATCGGCTCAATGAGGGCTTGGTTGCCGTCACGCAGGTCGGTGGACAACCAGCGCGGCGCTTTCGTAATCCGATTGTTAGGCCAGGTTCGTTCGGGAAGCGAGATAGGATTCGTCTCCAGGAACGGGCGATATTTGCCGTAAGGCATTCCGGACGTTTGCTGACGATTGGTGAATCCAGAGGTACGCATGTTAAAAATCCTTTGCTGATGTTGCTTTTATCTTAGTTGCCAGGCAAAGCGGATAACTCCGCGCAGGGGGCCTGGCTGATTCAGAGCCCTACGCGGTTAGGCAACAGCAGCAATGTTTGCGACACAGTCCCATGGTACCACGGGTTTCACTTTACGAAATTGCTGTCTCAGTATGAGAAATTAACGCAGTTCACGCAGGAAGTTGTGGTCCAGATACCACCGCAGGGGCTTGTCCAAAACCACAATCGCTCCGCCCCCTGGATTACGCGAAGTTTTTGCGGTGAGACCCTCCAAAACTGCCAGTGGCAGGGGCGCCATGACCTCAAAAGCTCGGTAGGGCTTTTCATTTTTCAGGCGAATCCCCCGCTGTGCCAGAGGTGTGCCCAGAGCAAACAAGAATTGGGCCTTATCATCGTCGAAGCAATCCAGCAGGTCGCCGGGACGTAGCTCGTTGGAGCCGGGTTTCCCGCCACGAGAAATCGTGCGGGCGTCGATTCCGATGGCGGTGCGGTGACCGCGATCGGCGGCGTTGCCCGGTAACTCGCTAGTTTCAGGCTTTTCCCGCACTAACCTGGCGACCAGGGAAACCGCCGATTCCAGGTCAGGCAACACTTCGTAGGCAGCGAACTCGGCACCGCGCTGTGAGCCGACCACATACCCCTCGTCGCCCCAGGGAGCAACCACCCACGGTCCTTCGGGAGCCAGCGGAAGTTGGGGATCACGAGGGTCAAACCCTCGCACTACCTCAGCCTCCGTCAGGCCGCGCTGAGCACAAAGCTCGTCAAAATACGACTTGTAACGGGAGGCCTCGCCGCCCTCAGACTCGGCATTGCCCGGCGGCTGGGGCACATCCCACGTGGCTTCGGGCCGCCCGGAATGCTTACCCGCACGTTTTTCCGCCCGCTCAGTCCACGTCAGGCGCGCCAACTGAGCGATTTCCTCGTTGGCATCCTCACGCAGCTCGGCAATGACTTTCAACGGAGTCAGTTCATTGGCCACCGCTGCCTTTTGCACCCGACTATCGCCGTCTTTGGCGAGTTTAGCGAGCACATAGGCGGGGGTGCGCTCCTGCATCGCGACCAGGTAGCGCGCCCGCCACGGGGCAAACAGCGCGATAGTTTCAAACACGGCATCGGGCAAATTCTGCGCTTGCGCTACGTATTCAGCCAGCTCCGGGCGGGTACGAATGATTTCCTCCCAGATAAAAGTCGGCGCCACGTCCGTCATCGCCCGCATGAAGTCCTCTTCGTTTTCCGAAGTACACAGGCGAGCGAACTCCTGGACCGAACCAATCACGTTGATGCCCTCCTTTGGCTGCAAGGGTGATTATAACTAAAGTTTAAGCCATAGGAGGGCACCAGCGTGAGGTTTCACCTCACTATTGAGTTGTTTCGCGAGTCGGTCAGACAGTCCGACCGTGCTCATTCATACTTGAATTTGCCCAGCTCCGCACGCAAATCCGCGGCTTTGGACTGCAAATCCGAAGCGGTCGCAGCCAGGGCGTTCAACGGTTCCACCGCTTGGCTAGCAGCCCCGGCAAACTGGCCGATATTCGTCGCAATCGTGGAAGAACCGGAGGCTGCCTCCGTCACAGAACGCGCCATCTCATTCGTGGTGGCAGTCTGTTCCTCGACCGCGGCGGCAATCGTGGTTTGGAAGTCGTTGATTTGGGAAATAATCTCGGAGATACGCCGGATAGCCGTCACCGCGGAATCCGTGTCATCTTGAATCTTGGCAATCCGTCCGGTGATGTCATCGGTGGCTTTAGCCGTTTCCGCCGCCAAATCCTTCACCTCACCAGCAACTACCGCGAAGCCCTTGCCCGCTTCGCCAGCTCGCGCCGCCTCAATGGTGGCGTTGAGCGCCAACAGATTGGTTTGCTCCGCAATAGCGGTAATGGCGTGGATCACATCGTCAATTTCTTTCGATGATTTGCCCAGTTTCTCCACAGTCTCGGTGGTCGCCGCGGCCGCTTCGGTAGCCTCCTGGGCGACTCGCGCCGCCTCGTTGGCGTTAGACGAAATCTCCCGGATAGCCGAACCCATCTCTTCTGCGCCCGCAGCGACGGTCTGCACGTTAATGGAAACCTGTTCCGCTGCGCCCGCCACCGCGTCAGCCTGCGCCGCCGAACCGGCGGCAGCCTGCGCGGTCTGAGTGGTCAGATCAGCCACGGTCTCTGACTCGGAACGAACCGCCTCGGAAGTGCGAGCCGCCGACCCAAACGCCTCTTGCAGGGCCGAATTGGAAAGGTTCACTGCCCGCGACATATCCGCCAGCTCATCGTTGGAATTGATGACCGCTCTGCGCGTCAAATCGCCTTGAGCCAAACCTTTCACCACAGTTTCCACGGATTCCACAGAATGAGTAACAGCGCGGCGCACTTTGCCCATAATAATCACGGCCACGATCACCAAGGCAACCACGGTTATTATCTGGAAAATCAGTCCCCGGAGACGCACGTCACTCATATCCTTTTGCGACTGGGCGACTTCTTGCTTCAGCAATGGTGTGAGCTGGTCTTGCTGGGCGACCATATCGCTAATGGTCTGGGGGACGACCGTATTCAAGGTTTCGGAATTCTGCCCCTGACTGGCTTGTAATTCGGAAGTCGATCGCGCGATGACCTCACGCAAGTTGGCGGCAGATTTCTGTAATCCTTGGGCCGCAGCCAGAACCTTGTCAGAGTTCGTGGTGTCGATAATCGTTTGGATATTTTGTTCCAAAGCGCCCTGGGTCGCTTCCAGCTGCTGGGCTTGCGCATCGTCGGGCTGGCCTTCCAAGACGGAACGCGCGTAAGCGTATTGATGCTGGCCGACCTCGTAAATCTCGGCCTCCATCAGAGATAGAGTCTCCGCGTTGGTGGAGGCGTCCAAGAACTCTGTCGTACTGTGGTTGGTCTGAACCATGGTTATTAGGACAGCCATCCCCAAAATGAGTACCCCCACGAACCCCGGCAAAGCCCCTCTGAACAGGCGCTTCATCAAGGAAGTCCGCCTGTAGGCCTTTTCCGGTTTTGTCGTGTTATTCGGTTGGTTCTTCATGTCCTGCTCCCCTAGCTGGTTGACCGGATTCGTCTGAGTCATGGTTCTCACTGTCCTTCCCGGTAGGTGAATTCGCCCAGCTGCTGGTTCAAGCCTTGAGCCTGGTTCACCACACCTTCCGCTCTGCCGACAGAATCACGCAGGTTATCGGCACTGTTATTAGTCGCCTCAGCTATCTCATTGATATTTGCCGCAATCTCAGTCGAACCGGAGGACGCTTCTGTAATAGATTTGGTCATCTCATTGGTGGTGGCAGTTTGTTCCTCGACTGCCGCCGCAATCGTGGCCTGGAAATCGTTGATTTGGGCGATAATGTCGCTGATTTGGCTGATGGCCTCTACCGCTTGACCGGTGTCGACCTGAATCTGTTCGATACGTGAAGCCACGTCAGCGGTGGCCGTCGTGGTCTCCGCCGCCAAATCCTTCACCTCGCTGGCCACGACCGCGAACCCGCGTCCTGCGTCTCCAGCCCGAGCGGCCTCAATAGTGGCGTTGAGCGCCAGCAGGTTAGTCTGTTCCGCCACCGCCGTAATCGTCTCAATTACCTCACCGATCTCTTGACTGGATTCACCCAGCTTGGTTACGGTTTCATTCGTCTTAGCTGCGACTTCGGTAGCTTCCATCGCAACCTTGGCTGCCTCGTTGGCGTTCGAAGAAATTTCGCGAATAGAAGCGCTCATTTCTTCCGCTGCTGCCGCCACCGTCGCAATGCTCGTCGAGACTTGCTCGGCTGCTGCCGCAACGGAAGTAACCACACTGCTGGCCTGCTCAATCGTGCCGATGAGATCGTGACCGTCATCGACCATCTTTTGCGTAGTGACCTGCACTTCCTCGGCAGTAGTCACGGTCTGACCAAAAATGTTACGCAGCTTTTCAGCGGCGATATCGAGCTTATCGGCCAGACGCCCAATTTCGTCATTGGTGTGCTTGACCGGATGAATGGTCAGGTCTTTTTGGGAAAGTTGATTCAAAGCAGCGGAACTTTCCTGAGCCGATTTCACGAAGCCGCGCGACATCTTGAGGTTCAATAACAGCATAACTAGCAGCATCACCACACCGGTCACGATGACTGCCGCAATGGTCAGGGGCTGAATAAATTTTATCTTGGCGCTGGTGGCCTGGTTCTGGACGTTCAAATCCTCACTCAGCTTTCCGATGTTATCGCTGATTGAGCTCGAGACGTTCCGGATATTTTCCGCTTCGGCTACCACTGCGCCACGCAGACTATCCAAAGAAGTCACAGACCCGCTGACCTGCGCCAACATGGAGCTCAAAGACGCGCTGTCGGATTTGATAGCCTCAAACGTGGCCTGATTACTAGCTCTGAGCTGTTTCGTAGGGAAACTCGACACGTGCTGGCTAAAGGCATCCAAATCCTTAAGATATTCCCCAAAAATCTGTAGCGCGTTCGGATCGTTGCGCAGAGCGGTATAGATACCCTGCGACCACAGAAATTCCGCGGAACGCCATTCCTCAGCCAATTTGGTAATTTCCTGCGAAGTCGCAGAGCTGGAGGCCTTATGGGAAACGTCTACGTTCTCTATGCCAATCCCCACCCACTCCACTGCCAACAGCAAAATCGCTGCTAGAGCTGCAGTCATATTGACCAAGAACATCTTTTTCCCTAAGGGGAATTTTTTACCATCAGTCTTCAGGCTCTCGCCAACTTGCACGGTAGCGCCGGTTTGTACTGGTGCCGCCTTTTTCTTAGACATCTAAGAACGCCGCCTTCCTTGAAAATTTTTCCGTGTCAGGTAAATCGAATTTTCCGATGACATGGAACATCATCGCTGTTCACCGCTAACATTTTAGGCTTTTTCCGGCCTTTTTTGGTGCTGTCACAACATAATTCGCCAAAAATGACGTTTCCCCGACTGGCAAACTCAGTCGAGGAAACTTGTGAAAAATACGGCATGAACCTACCAAACTAGACTTTGGGACGCACCCCGAGGTGCATCAACCCCCAGGTCACAGACTCAACCAGGGCTTCCCAGGATGCTTCAATCACGTCCTCGCCCACCCCGACTGTAGTCCACTGCGCCTCACCGTTCGTGGTGGTAATCAGCACGCGCACGGTCGCGTCCGTGCCAAAGGTCGTGTCTAAGATCCGCACCTTGTAATCGATGAGTTCAAAATCGGTGATAGCCGGGTACGTTTCGGACAGCGCCTGGCGCAACGCGTGGTCCAGCGCGTTCACCGGACCGTTGCCTTCCCCGGTGACGACTTTGCGCCCATCACGAGTTCGCAGCTTGACGGTAGCTTCAGCTTCTGCTTCCCCGTTCTCCCCGAGCGATGCCCGGCCGGCTTGTACCAAAGTTCGCCACGTCTCGACCTCAAAATAGGTCGGCAAGTCCCCGCCTTGGGCCCGCACCAGCAGCTCAAAGGAGGCGTCAGCCGCATCGAAAACGTAACCGCGGGACTCCTTTTCTTTCACCGCTTCCACCACCCGGCCGGTCAGGTAAGGCGTCCCGGACAGGTCAATGCCCATCTCTTTGGCTTTCAGTTGGACCGATGCCCGCCCCGCCATCTCGGAAACCAGCATCCGCATATCGTTGCCGACCGTAACGGGGTCGATGTGCTGATACAGATCGGGATTGACGCGAATAGCCGAAGCGTGCAGACCCGCCTTGTGCGCAAACGAGGAATCCCCCACGTACGGCAGACGCTTGGAAGGCCGCAGATTCGTGATTTCTGCCACTCGGTGTGAGGTGCGGGTCAGCTCGGCCAGGCCGTTTTCATTCAGAAGGGCGGGTCGTCCCATTTTGATTTCAATGTTGCCGATAAGGGTGAGGATGTCGGCGTTGCCGGTGCGTTCCCCGTAGCCGTTCACGCAGCCCTGGACCTGCACCGCTCCGGCTTCGATGGCAGCCATAGCGTTCGCGACGGCGCACCCCGTGTCGTTGTGGGTGTGAATCCCGATTTTTACCTGTGTCAAGCCCTGTTTATCCAGGTAGTCGCGGGCTTCAGCGACTTTCGTGCCGATGGTCGAAGGCAGGTTGCCTCCGTTGGTGTCGCACAGTACGACCGTTTCCGCCCCTGCTTCTCCAGCCGCTTTCAGCACTTTCAGCCCGTATTGGGAATCGTGAGTCAGGCCGTCAAAGTAATGTTCGGCATCCAGAAACACCCGCCGACCAGCCTTGACCAGGAACTGCACCGTGTCGCGTACCATCGCCAAATTCTCTTGGCCAGTGGTTTTCAAAGCATCCGTGACGTGGCGCAAATCCGACTTCGCCACCAGGGTGATTACCGGCGCCCCAGAATCTAGAAGTGCCAGCACCTGCGAATCCTCGCTGGCTTTGGTCCCCACCTTACGGGTGGAGCCAAAAGCGGCCAGGGTCGCGTGGCGCAGCTGCAGTTTCGACAACGCCAGCGCAAAGAACTCGGTGTCTTTCGGAATCGCGCCGGGCCAACCGCCTTCGATAAAGCTAACCCCCAGGTCATCAAGAGCTTGAGCAATATTGAGCTTGTCCGCTACGGACAGTGAAATGCCCTCCATCTGGGCGCCATCACGCAAAGTGGTGTCGTATATCTCTATCGGCTCAGTCGTCTGTTCCATGCCCCCATGTTACAAAAGTCCCCCGCCAGAGATTAATTGAGCCCCAAATTCTCAGGCTAACCGCCTGGTTTAAATTGTGCTGCTGGGGAAGGGTATCATAGCAACCACTATGCCAAAGCCTATAGGTAACGAGTCACGCTACAATCCGGGCATCGACGGTTTGAGAACCCTCGCGGTCCTCGGCGTCATTTGCTACCACCTTGGCTTCAGATGGATGCCGGGCGGTTTGGCTGGTGTTGGCGTATTCTTTACCATCTCGGGTTTCCTGATCACCGGTAACCTCATGCGTTCCTGGTATCGCCGCGGCAACCTGGGGCTAAAGACCTTCTGGCTACGCCGTCTGCGCCGCTTAATGCCCGCAGTCATCTTAACGGTGCTGGTCATCTGGGCACTCACGCCTTTCTTTAAAGCCGAAAACTGGCCGGACTATCGTCTCGGCGGGCTCACCGCCATTTTCTACGTCAATAACTGGGCCACCATTTTTTGGGGTGATTCCTATTTTGACCAGTTCTCCCAGAGCCCCTTTGAACACATGTGGTCGCTGTCTGTTGAGGAGCAGTTCTATCTGTTCTGGCCGCTAGTGTTGCTATTACTACTGGTCATCAGCCGCGGTCGCCGCCTGCCGCTGGTAATCCTCACCTCAATACTCGCCGCGGCTTCTTTCGTGTGGCTAGCCTACGGATATTCACTCGGCATGGACGCCACCCGCCTCTACGAGGGCACCGATACTCGCGCGGGCGGCCTGCTCGTGGGCGCCATTCTCGCCATCATCATGATCAAACCCACCGACCCGAACACGACACGCCCCCTCGTCGGCAGGGTAATCTTTCGACAGGATCGCTACCTGGCTGAAGTATTGGGATGGCTTGGTCTGGGCGCTGTGCTGGCCATTTATATCTTTATTCCTGATTCTTCACCAGCTTTATTTAACGGCTTACTGGTGGTTCTCTCGCTGGCTACCGCGGCGCTGCTCTTTGCCATCTCGAACCGCTACACGCGGATATATAAGCTTTTTGCGTTGCGTCCCCTCGCCTGGATTGGCGAGAGGTCTTACGCCTTGTATCTGTGGCATATGCCCCTCATCGCTTTCCTTTACACTCCTCTGCAGGTGGTGCCGGCTATTGTCAGGGCCCTGATCATCATTGGGGCTACCATTGGCTTGGCCGCATTATCTTGGATCTTGGTCGAAGATCCCATTCGCCGCAATGGATTCTTTGTCCCGCTGTGGCGGTGGTTGACTCGCAAAGCCTCCCTACCTCACGCCCTGTTGTCTTTCCCCCTCGCTTTCTTCCTCATCTTTGCCCTGGTCGGAATACCAACTGAAGCTGCCACGAGCTATCACGACCAACTCGAAGCGAAAAAGGCCGCCCTGGCGAAGGCCCAAGCGGAACGGGAGCGCAAAGCGGCTCAGGAACGTGCCCTCGCAGCAACTCGCACTCGCTGCCACCAGATTATCCACGTGGGGGACTCCACCTCCCTAGCAATGTTTACCGATGCCGGAGTGCTCAATCCGGCAGACAATGCCACCAAGACCTACACGGCCACCGGCGCCACGAAAGTTACCAACTCAAGTTTCGGGGCTCGTGCCACCAATCAGGGCTTCCAGGAATATCCCTCCGGAAACGATTCCATCCGCGAAATCCTCGCCGGTGGGATTGATAAGGACTCGTGCTTTGTGATTGCCTTGGGAACGAACGATGCCGCGAACATGAATGTCTATGGCGGCACCGACTATGACACCCATATTCGCGCCACCATGGACATTATTGGTCCGAAGTACCCGGTGCTGTGGATTACGACCGTGGTGAACCCGAACGGTTCACCCAGGTGGTACACCAAAGATGTTATGGACGCTTGGAACGCAGAACTCTACCACCAGCAGAAACGCTACCCGAACATGTGGGTTTACCCTTGGGACAAGGATATGCGTCCGGAGTGGTTCATCACCGGCGACGGGGTGCACTGCAACACGATTGGAAACTCGGAACGTTCCCGTCGTTTCGCCCAAGCCGTGGTCAACGCCTGGCCGCTGACTTTGGAAGGGGACAAAGCACCGCTGCTACCTAAGAAACGGCTCGCCCCGAAACAGCGTGTCGTGACGGGGATGCCTCCCCAATAGGCTCAGCTAAGTCTCACCACTAGCGGATTTTTCCTGGCGTTTAGGCCCCGCCTCTGAATTATTTTTAAAAGGTGTCGGTGGCGGAAGGGAAAGGTTCCAAATTAGGGAATCATGTTTCCAGTTGCGGCTATGTCCACGGCATGAAAAAATATCCGAGTGAATCAAAATGAACGTTTGTGGGCGATTTTCGCTCATCTTTCCGTGCTCATCGCTATGGCTGTTTCCGCCGGCTGGCTGTCATTCTTGGGACCGCTCATCGTCTGGTTGGTGAAAAAGGACAGTTCCCCGGCAGTGCGCGTCGCTGCGGCTGGAGCGTTTAACTTTAACGTCGCCATGTGGATTGCTGGTATCGCCGGGTGGATTGCTTTCTTTACTATCCTGTTAATCCCTGTGGCTCTGGTTCTGTGGCTGGCGGTGTTCGCTCTGACCTTGTGGCACAGCATCCGCGGTGCCATCGCCGCCTCTAACCAGCAGGTCTACGTCTACCCCTTCCAGCTGCCGATTCTGAATTAATTACTGATATTGCGGTTTCCAGATAGACGTCGTTCTATCTGGAGACACTTCGTTGCCAGAGACGCGGGCTCGAAAACATTATTTGCGGCCTAGGAGGCTAGCATTTTTCAATAGTTATGGCTAGAGGATACGAGATGTTAGCTAAGTGCAGGGCTTGGAAAATAATCCGCGTTAGTCTGCCGATTACTATGGGATCCCAAACGTCCACTTTGACCTGTCGTGAATCAGATTGTCTCGAATTCGGGCTGGCCTGACGTGGCGTGCTCGACGCCGCCTGATTGCACGAGGCGGTTTCGGAACAATAAATTATGTGCTTTTCCTGGTGTTGGACAAGTTCGGAAAATATATCCCAAAACGGTTCAACATTTTGGTCGGCATATTCGATGGTTACCGTCGCTTGTTGCGGCTTGCGGAAGTTCTCTGCGATGATTTCGAGATACGATTCTCCCCTGACATCTGGAAAAATCACCTGCGGCATAACCGCACCGACGAACCGCTGCAGCCGAGACATAGCTGAACTCGTCTCAACCGATGATTGTCCATAGGACACGGTTTGCTTGCCGAGGGGAAACTCAAACGAACCAACTCTTATGAATACTCCATCGACGGTGGCAGGCTTCACCAACCGCACACAATGCGACATCGCCGCGAACAGCAGCGCGAACGGAGGCTTTTGCGATTCCGGGAAAGTTAGGTAAACCCACGAAAGCAAGTTAGGAATGTCTCGTGACCAAGGTTCCTCCGGATGGTAATACCAAGGAGCGCACCGGTTCTCTTCGAAATCCAAGCATTCTTCACTCCAGCCAGCAAATAGCCCGACAAATTCCTGTCTCTCGGAATCGGACAGGATATTCCCCTGGCTGGAGCCAGAATGCGAAATAAATGCGACCTCTAAGGTATCGTCCATATTAACCGTTCAGACTACAGCACCCGGTAGCACCAGCCGTGGGGATCCTCGCGGCGTCCCCACTGAATGCCGGTGATGACGTCGTGGATGTGCTTGGTCATCGGGCCGGTGGGAACCTCCAGCTCAAAGTCTTTCCCGCCGAGTTTGCCAATCGGGGTCACGACCGCGGCCGTCCCACAAGCCAGGAACTCGGCGACCTTGCCGGAGCGAATGTCGTCCAACAGCTGGTGCAGGGCGATGCGTTCCTCGCTGACGGTAATACCTTCATCAGCCAGAACCTGAATAATCGCACCGCGGGTGCCGCCCTCCAAGATGCACCCGGTGAGCTGCGGGGTCGCCACTTTACCGTCGCGGTACACCACAAAGACATTCATGCCGCCCAGCTCGTCGATATAGGTATTCGTTTCCCCATCCAGGAAGCACACCTGCGCGTAACCCTTTTCCGCCGCAATCTCTTGGGGCTGCAAAGACGCCGCGTAGTTACCGGAAGTCTTGGCTTCACCGGTACCGCCCGGTCCGGCGCGGTGGTAATCCTCAGACACATAAATCGAAACGGGCGAAAAACCGTTGTCGAAGTAGGGCCCGGACGGCGAACCGATGTTGAGGTAGGTCACCTCGTGAGCCGGATGCACCCCCAGGAAAGACTCCGAGGCATACATAAAGGGGCGCAGATACAGGGTGGCGCCGTCTTTGACGGGTACCCAGCGGGCATCGGCACGCACCAAATCCACACAAGACCCCACGAAGTCCTCTACCGGGATTTCCGGTAGCGCCATGCGGCGCGCGGACTGATTGAACCGGTTTGCGTTGAAAGCAGGACGGAACAGCCAAATCGTGTTGTCGGCCCGGCGGTACGCCTTCAACCCTTCAAAAACCTCCTGACCGTAATGCAGTACCGAGGTTCCCGGATACACCGGCAGTGGCCCATAGGGACGCAAATCCTTTTCCTGCCAGCCGCCGTCCTTGGTCCACAGGGCGTGTGCCATGTAATCGCTAAAGGATTGACCGAAAGCGAGTTTTTGCATTACTTCCCGGTAGGTGGCTTCGTCGGCCCTATGGTCATGAGGCTGGTGCGGGAATCGCCCCGCCAGTTCATTGGCGTTAGGCAGCGGCTGTTTCGCGAGTTCTTCGAGGTTACTCATGTTGTTCTTCTTTCATTGGGTTGTTGATAGGTAAGAGTGGTTCGAGGCACGCTGTGCCCGGGATTTTAGGGTTTTCGGGGATTCGTGGTCACCAGCCCTAGAGAGCGGCGGCTATCGCGTCGCCGATTTCACTGGTGGTGCGCACCAGGGGCGTCCCGGCCGTAGACGCGGCGGCGCGGTCGGCCATATCCGCATCAATAGCGCGTTGGATGTTCGCCGCCAACTGGGGATATTCCAGGTGGTTGAGCATCAGCACCAGACTCGCAATAGTGGCGGTCGGGTCGGCTTTGCCCTGGCCAGCGATATCCGGGGCGGAGCCGTGAACGGGTTCAAACATGGACGGGAAGGTTTTTTCCGGGTTGATGTTTCCCGATGCCGCCAAGCCGATGCCGCCGGTGATTGCCCCAGCTTCGTCAGTCAAGATGTCGCCGAACAGGTTATCGGTCACAATCACGTCAAACCGGGCCGGGTTCGTGACCAGGAAAATCGTGGCCGCATCAACGTGCAGGTAATCGACTTCCACTTCCGGAAATTCTGCCGCGACTTCCTCCACACAGCGACGCCACAAGTGTCCGGCATTGACCAGCACATTGTGCTTGTGCACGTAAGTCAGATGCCGGCGGCGCGCCTGAGCCTGCGCAAAAGCGTAACGCACGACCCGCTCCACGCCGAGACGCGTGTTCACGGACACTTCGGTGGCAATCTCTTGTGGTGTGCCTCGACGCAACACCCCACCGTTACCGCAGTACAGGCCTTCCGTGCCTTCGCGCACCACCACAAAATCAATGTTGCCGGGATTCGCCAACGGGGTCGGCACCCCCGGATAATACTTGGAAGGGCGCAGATTCACGTAGTGGTCGAAATCGAAACGCAGCTTCAATAGCAGCCCGCGTTCCAGCACCCCGGACTGCACGGAAGGATCTCCTACCGCCCCCAGCAAAATCGCATCATGGCCACGCAGGGCTTGTTCCGTGGCATCATCCAAAACCACCCCATCACGATGGTAACGAGCCGCCCCCAAATCATAGAGGGTGGTTTTCAAACCAACGTCCGCACCCTCCAGGACCTTTTTGAGGACCTTCACGGCCTCGGGAACGACCTCGTGACCGATGCCATCCCCTGGAATCAAGGCCAAATCGATGCTCGTCATAACGTAACTCCTACTTTCTTTTTATGTCTAAAATCGGCGGTTTTCCTGGTGCGGTTCTCAGTTAAAGGAGCAGCTTCGCGGCTGTCGTCCGGAACTGGCTTCTCTGCATCGGGATGAACCCCGACCAGTTGCGCCGCCACAATCGCCACCATGATGAGGGCACCGCCCACCAGGAGCCGCCACGTCAGGGCTTCCCCGCTGAACACTACCGAAAAAAGGGTGGCAAAGAGCGGTTCACAGGCCATAATCAAGGCCGCCTCGGTAGAGGACATCCGCGCTTGTGCCCAGGTCTGGATGAACAGAGCCCCCACAGCACAAATCAGAACCATATAGATGAGGCTAGCCCAGGCAGCACCGCTGGAGGGTAGGGTAAGTTCCCCATCCGAAAGCGCCGGAACAGCGTTCACCGCCGCGGTCCCCACCATCTGCATGGTAGCCAGCGCTCCTGCGGGACGTCCCGGCGAGATTACACCGAGAGTCGCCACCTGGATGGCAAAGAATAACGCTCCCAACAGGGTTATCAGCTCACCAAAACCAAAGGACCACCCTTGCAGGGACAGTGCTGCCAAGCCGAGAGCGGCCAGCAGCATCCACAGCCAGGTAATTGGCTTGAAACGTTCCCGGAACAGAATCAACGCCACGAAAGGCACAAAGACTATGGACATGGCGGTGATGAATCCCGAGGTAGCCGGAGAGGTCAGGTTTAATCCCCACGTTTGCGCCAGTTGACCCAAACCGTAGAGGACCCCCGCCCCGAAGCCGAGAGCCAGCGTCTTCCATCCCGCCGTGCGCAGTTCCCGAAACCACAACGCGCAAGCAATCAGGGCCGCGAGAATAAAGCGCACGGTCAGGAAGTCAGAAGCCGGAACTTCATCCAGAACATGATCCTTTATCATGAAAAAAGTTGACCCCCACGCAGCGCAAACTGAAGCCAACGCTAAAATGGGGATTAACTTTTTCATCATGATGTCCTTATCTGTACTAGGTGATTAGCGAGCGGCGTGGCCCTCCACATAATCGGTGTCATTGTTGGTGTTCCAGGTAAACATCTTGCGCAGCTCCAGGCCGACCTTCTCGATTTGGTGGCCTTCGCCCTCGGCGCGCAGGCGCTTGAACTCGGCGGCACCGGAGTTCTGGTCGTCCATGAAGCGCTTGGCGAAGCTGCCGTTTTGAATGTCCGCCAGGACGCCCTTCATGTGTTCCTTCACGTCGGGGGTGATGACGCGCGGCCCGGAGACGTAGTCGCCGTATTCAGCGGTGTCGGAAATCGACCAGCGCATCTTGGACAGACCGCCTTCATTGATGAGGTCCACAATCAACTTCATCTCGTGGCACACCTCGAAATAGGCGATTTCGGGCTGATATCCGGCCTCAACCAGGGTTTCGAAACCGTACTGAATCAGTTTGGACAGACCGCCACACAGCACGTTCTGTTCGCCGAAGAGGTCGGTTTCCGTTTCTTCGGTGAAGGTCGTCTTGATGACGCCGGCGCGGGTCCCGCCGATGCCTTTCGCGTAGGACTTTGTCAGTTCCCAAGCGCGTCCGGATGCGTCACATTCCACCGCGATAACGTCGGGAACGCCCTGACCGGCAACGAAAGTACGGCGCACCACGTGCCCCGGACCCTTGGGAGCCACCATGCACACGTCGTGGCCGGGACCGGGCTTGATGTATCCGAAACGGATGTTGAACCCGTGGGCAAAGAACAGAGCGGCGTTCGGCTTCAGGTTCGGCTCGATTTCGGCGGCATAGACCTTGCTCTGCACCTGGTCGGGCAACAGAATCATGACTACGTCGGCTTCTTTCACGGCATCTGCCACGGTTTTCACCGTCAAGCCCTGTTCCTCGGCTTTCGCCCGGGAGGAAGAGCTTTCGCGCAAGCCCACGACCACGTCGACCCCAGAATCGCGCAGGTTCAGCGCGTGGGCATGACCCTGGGAGCCGTAACCAATTACGGCCACCTTCTGAGACTGAATGAGCGACAGGTCAGCATCGTCTTCGTAATAAATTTCTGCCATGATTTTTTCTCCTTAGTAATTGTAGAGGTGTTTCATTGAAAAAGATATAGGGTGTTTTTCCGTGCAAAGAGTAGGCAAAGTCCGGTTAATTTGCCCCTAAATTTGATCGGTGATGGACTTCGAGCCGCGACCAATCGCGACGTTGCCCGATTGGACGATTTCCCGAACTCCGTACGGCTCCAACTCGCGCAACAAAGCCGCGTGTTTCGCTGGGGAACCAATGGATTCGATGACCAGGGTGCCTCGTGACACGTCCACGACGTGAGCCCGGAACAGGTCCACAATCTGGAGTACCGCAGTTCGATTCGTGTCGTCAGCCGAAACTTTGATGAGCATGAGTTCTCTCTCGACGGCTCGTTCGGGCTCTAACTCCACGATTTTCAGCACGTTCACCAGCTTGTTCAGCTGTTTCGTGACCTGTTCCAGGGACACCTCGGAAACATCGACCACGATGGTGATGCGCGAAATCTCCGGTTTCTCTGTTTCTCCCACCGCGAGGGATTGAATGTTAAAGGCACGGCGGGCAAACAGCGCCGCCACGCGGGTCAAAACGCCAGGCTTGTTTTCGACAAGCACCGACAGGGTATGCGTCATATTCATGTTTAGTCCTCCCAGGTCACAGTCTTGTCAGGGGCGTAAATGACTTTGTCGTTGGTCTGCCCGGCGGGAACCATCGGGAACACCATGGCATCGGGACTGACCAGCACCTCGACCACGACCGGACAGTCGTCAATCTGGTGAGCTTTCTCTAAGGCTTTTCGCAAGTCTTTCGGGTCAGTTACCCGGATTCCCTCAGCTCCGTAGGCTTTCGCCAAGAGCATGAAATCGGGGATTCCCACCCGGTCCGCCTCGTCGAGGTTACGGGCTCCGTCATGCAGGTCGGTCTGAGAATAGCGTTCGTTATAGAACAGGGTCTGCCATTGGCGCACCATCCCCAGCGAGGAGTTGTTGATGAGCAGCACCTTTATCGGGATATGCATTTGGGTGCAGGTGGCCAATTCCTGATTCGTCATCTGGAACGAACCGTCTCCGTCAATGAGCCAGACTTCCCGATCCGGATTGGCGACTTTTGCGCCCATCGCGGCGGGGACGCCGAATCCCATCGTTCCCAGACCGCAAGACGAAATGTAGGTGCGCGGGTAACGGTAGGTCATAAACTGGGATGCCCACATCTGGTGCTGACCGACCCCGGTGACCACAATCGCGTCGTCGTCGCTGACCTCGTCAAGCACCTTGATAGCTTTCTGCGGGCTGACCAGGCCGTCCAGGGTATCGTCGAAGTACGCGGGGTACTTGTCTTTCAGTTTGGTCAAGGACTTCATCCACGCGGTTAAGTCCGGCCGGCCATACTGTTTGTAGGCTTGGGGCAGTGCCCGCAGCAACGCCGCGACGACTTCTTTCAAATCCCCCACGATAGGAACATCGGCGTGACGGATTTTTGAGATTTCGGCCGCATCGATATCAACGTGGATGACCTTGGCGTGAGGAGCGAAGGATTTCACGTCCCCGGTGACCCGGTCATCGAAACGCGTACCGAGCGCAATCAACAGATCCGCCTGTTGCATCGACAGCACCGCGGACACGCAACCGTGCATCCCCGGCATTCCCATATGTTGCGGAGAGTCATCCGGGAAAGCCCCGCGCGCGGTCAGGGTGGTGACTACGGGAGCCCCGGTGGCATCCGCCAATTCTTTCAGCTCTGCGGTCGCATCGGCACCAATAATTCCGCCACCGATATATAGCACCGGTCGATGTGCTCCCGCGATTTCGGTCGCCGCCGCCGCAATTTGCTGTTTGGAAGGCTTGCCAGGCAGTTTATATCCGGGTAGCTCCATCGGCGGAGGCCAGGTAAAGGCCATTTTTTTGTTCTGGGCCGTTTTCGTGATGTCCACTAAAACAGGTCCGGGACGCCCGGAGGAAGCGATGAAGAAGGCCTCCGCTAGGCGGGAAGGAATGTCCTGGGGGCGCGTCACCAGGAAACTGTGTTTCGTCAGGGGCATTGAGGCACCGACAATGTCGGATTCCTGGAAGGCATCAGTACCGATAGACTCCGCTCCGACCTGGCCGGTTATCGCGACCATGGGGACCGAATCCATCATGGCGTCAGCCAGACCGGTTAGAAGGTTTGTGGCGGCCGGTCCCGAAGTCACCAGCGCTACCCCGGTTTTCCCGGTGGATTTCGCGTAGCCCTCAGCAGCGTGGGCGGCGCCCTGTTCGTGGCGGGTCAGCACGAAGTTGAGTTTCTGGGAGTCATACAGCGGATCAAAAGTGGAGAGAATCGCCCCGCCGGGAATCCCGAAAATATCGGTCACTCCCAGTTCCTCCAAGGTACGAATGACAGCTTTCGCACCGGTCATGACTTCGCCGCGAGCGGCGGGATCAATTTCATTGGGGGTCTCCTCGGGGCCATAGGCTCCCATGGATTTCGTTTCTGGTTCGCTCATGCACCCAACTGTAACTCTGGGGCTAAAAGGATGGAAACCCGCAAGGGGAAAATCTCACTATGTGGATTTCGAACCGAATAATGAGACACTTCCTTACAGGGCTATACCCCCGCCAGAAAGCCGGAAGCAGTGGTAGCTGGCGCTCTCAAACTTAGGGTAGCCTCATCATTTCCGCTGGCTGTGCCCTTAGTCCTGATTAATGGCGTCCACCAGATGGTTAAATCTGTTTGTGTCATTGAATCTAAATTTTCCCCGACGCGTGAAAGAGCAGACCGCAATGTTTCTGTCAAAGCACTTGGAACGACTGCGTGGCGAGCGCGACCACGCCTTTACCCCCAAGAAAAAAGCTGCTGACGAGCCTATTGAAGTCAATACCCAGAGCATGGTTGAGTACGAAAAAATTCGTATCCAGCTCACGGAAGTCTCCCGCACAACTATGCGTTTAGGCCATATGCTGCAGTCCTGCGGGGCTTCTGCGTACCGGATTAAGATTTCTATGGCACGCCTGGCTACCGCGTTGGGAGCCGATGAACACCACGTCCAAGTCACCTTTGGCGAAATCAGTTCCACCGTCTATCTGCGCCCTTTTTCCCGGACCGAGATCTCGGAACAGAGGGACTTTGGCACCAACGCGGCCAAACTTGATCGACTGCGCCTGTTTATCCAAAACATTAAACCGGATACGCCCGTCAGCGAGGCAAACCGGCTCATGGATCGCATTGAGTCCTACAAACCTGAATTCAATAAGATTGCTAACACTTTGGCAGCAGGATTTGCCTGTGCCTGTTTCTGTTTCCTGAACCGCGGCGGGCTCATCGAGTGCGTTCTGGCTGGTGTAGCGGCGGGATTCGGGCAAAGCGTGCGCCGGATAATGATGGCAAAGAAAACTAATCATTTTGCGGTCTGGATGACCGCCGGTTTTGCTGCCTCACTGGTCTACATCGGTTGCGCCGTGCTACTGGAAACGATGCTGCAGCGCGCCTATTCACCAGCGGTTCTGGCGACTATACCGCCTTGGATAACAGCTGATCCTCTCGGATTCCGGGTGGGAATTGTCTCCGCGGTACTGTTTTTGGTTCCCGGTTTCCCGCTCATTACCTCGATGCTCGATTTGGTACGCCTGGATCTTTCCGCTGGGATACCGCGCCTGGTTTATACCTTGATGTTGATTATTTCAGCCGGAGTGAGCGTGTGGATTGTGTCCCTAACCTTCCACTGGGCGGTAGACCCCGCGGTGAACCCGCCTCTGGAGGGGCATTGGCTGTACTTCGCCCGAACATTCTGTTCATTTGTGGCCTCTGCCGGGTTTGCCATGCTGTTCAATTCGACCCGGCGACTGTGCGTCTATGCCGGGTTGATATGCGCTCTGGTTAATCCGTTGCGTTTTTTTGTTGTGGAATCGGGATTCAATTGGCAATTTTCGGTAGGGCTGGAGGCGCTGGCAATCGGTCTGCTTGCTGACGTTATTTCCCGTCTGTCGAACTTTAACTATTCACGAGTCTCGTTGTCCGTTCCGGCAGCAGTGCTGATGGTTCCCGGCGTTCCTCTCTATTCAGCCTTAGTACACCTCAACGAAGGAAATACGATAGGAGCTATCGCCTCCCTTAGCGAAGTGTCCGTGGTCATTTTGGCCATTGGCATCGGCCTTTCCACAGCCCGGATGCTCACGGATCGAAATTGGCTGCAAGACAAGGAAATTGTCGACACCCACCCCGTTCTTAATGCCGACGCTGACGATTCTTTCAGTATGCGCTGATAGACTGACTTTGTTGGTTTTCCCGACCACAAGGTTGATTTATCACTACGTCTCTGGAGGACATTTTGTTCGAATTTTTCGCAACCCACCCAATTGTCCTTTTAGCTGCTTTATTGGGAATAGGCATGGCCTTTGGGCACATCAAAGTCAAAGGTGTTTCTCTGGGCGCAGCCGCGGTGTTGTTCCTCGCTATCGGCGTCTCCGCCTGGGCCAGTGCTTCGGGCATAAAGCTCATGATTCCGAAAGAAATCGCCGTACTGGGACTCTCTTTGTTCGCATTTTGTATTGGTTCAAACTCTGGTCCGAACTTTTTTGCGACCCTACAAACTGCCTGGAAATCAATCCTCCTGTTGGTCGGAGCCTATGTGGGAGTCAGTGCTGTCGCGGTGGGAATCGGCACCTTGCTGGGAATGCCAATCAGCCAAATTGTGGGGACCCTCTCCGGGGCACTGACGAACACTCCGATGCTCGAGGCGGGAGGGGAAACATCCGGGGATATCGCCACCTCCACGGTCGGCTATTCTATTGCTTACCTCTACGGTGTCCTTGGAATGCTATTTTTCGCCTCCCTGGCACTGAAAAAGGGCAAAAATGACCGGGACGCCCCCAGTCCTGTCGTGTCCAAAACGATTCGGGTGGAGATCGACACCCAGCCCCGCTTAGGCGAAATTTATGAGAGATTCAACGAAAAATTAGCTTTTTCACGTCTGCGCCGTGGCGAACAGGGGCCAATCACCCGCCCCAATATGTCTGATACGCTCAACCCCGGCGATTTGATTACGATTGTGGGCGAGGCCTCTGCCGTTCACATCATTATCGAAGAATTGGGTCATTCGTCCTCCCATTCACTACAGACCGACCGCAGCTACCTGGACTATCGGCGCATTACCCTTTCCGACGCCACCAAAGCCGGCAAGACTATCGCAGAGCTAAACATGGGTGACCGCTTTGGTGCCACGGTGTCACGAGTTCGACGCGGAGACGTAGACATGGTGGCTTACCCGGACTTTACGTTGCAGCTGGGCGACCGACTGCGCGTGGTGGCGCCGAAATCAAGCATCTCGGTCATCACCAAATACCTGGGCGATTCCACCCGCGGACTCACCTCACTCAACCCGGTAGCGCTGGGCATCGGGATGACCTTAGGTTTCCTCATTGGTGAGATTCCCATTCCCAACCCCGGAGGCGGATACTTCAACATCGGGTATGCCGCCGGAATCATCATTATGGGATTGATTATGGGCCGCGTGGGGCGCATCGGCCCATTTGTCACGACTCTGCCCTACACCACTGGTCAAGTCTTGGGCGAAATCGGACTGCTGCTGTTCCTGGCCCAGGCCGGAACGAATGCCGGAGGCTCCATTCAAACCGCTTTCACCGGCGGGGATTGGTGGAGAATTTTGCTTCTCGGCTTCATTGTCACCAATGTGTTTGGACTCACCTTGTTCATCCTGATGCGTCTGGTAGCCAAAATGGGAGGCACGAAGCTCTCCGGCTTCATGGGCGGCGCCCAAACCCAGCCGGCGGTGTTGGGATTCGCTAACGACCAAACCAACACCGACCCTCGGGTTTCCCTGGGCTACGCCATGGCTTATCCCGTAGCAATGATTACCAAGATTCTGTGCGGAACGTTTGTCGGGATGCTTTAGACCGCTGCAGACCCGCCCTTACTGGTGGTAGCGGGAGACGAGTTTGCTCAGCTGGCTGGAGGAATCAGCAACCGCCTGACCAGCCTCCAAAGTCGTACGCGCACCCTCCGCAGATTTCTCTGCCGTAGACGAAACCGTCTCAATCGAACCCACAATATCCTGAGTCGTCTGCGCAGCCCCACGAACGACCCCAAACATCTCATTCGTCGTCGCTGTCTGCTCCTCGACCGCCGAGGCAATCGTCTGCTGAGAATCATTAATCCGCGCAATAATCTCACTAATCTGAGTAATAGCCTCAGCCGCCTTGGTGGAGTCTTCTTGAATAGAACTCACTCGCTCAGAAATATCTGCCGTAGCCGCAGCCGTCTGCGCAGCCAAATCCTTGACCTCGCCGGCCACTACCGCAAAGCCCTTACCAGCGTCGCCCGCACGAGCTGCCTCAATCGTCGCATTGAGCGCCAAAAGATTCGTCTGTTCTGCAATCGAAGTAATCGAATTCGTAATCTCCCCAATAGACTGCGAAGACTCACCCAACGTGTCGATAACCTTCGTCGCCGAACCCACCGACTCCACCGCCTCCTCAGAAATCCGCGAAGCCGACGTAGCCGACTCAGAAATCTGACGAATCGCCGCCTGCATCTCCTCCATCGCCGCACTCAAAGTATCCATATTCGTAGCCAACAACTGCGCCTGCTCAGCAGCCCCCGCCGCCCGAGACCGAGTATCCTGCGCAGACTGATCCAACTCAGCAGCCGTATCCGCCAAATTAACGGCATGCTCCTGCAACCCCACAGAAGTCCCGCTGACTTCCCCAATCAACTCATTAACCTGATCGTTCTGCCCATTAAAAGCCTTAGCCAAATCCCGAATCTCCGGCACCCCGGTATCGTCACGCAACCGGAAGCTCAAATCATACTGATCATGATTCTGCAAAGCCACAGTATGCCGAGAGAGGGGCAGGCGTACGGTACGCAGCGCTGCAATCAGGAACAGCAGCACCGCTACCGCCAAAACGATAAATATCCCAATCAAAATATAGATGGTGATCTTTTGCAGGGAGGCGGCCCGGCCCATTTGGGTATCGGCAGCGTTGGCGGACCCAGTTTCCAGCTGATTCAACATATTTAAAGGCGACATCACGGACTTGTAAGAATTGGAGTAAGTTTCTCCAAACACCAAATCCGAGGCTGTCTGCAGCTGGGTCGCGGAATCCATAGCCAGTTCCTCTGGCGAGAACTGGAAGTGTTCCAAATCTGCTGGCAGAGCGCTGAAGTCACTTCCCCGGCCCAAAGCCGCCAAAGCCATGGCGTGCATTTCGGTTTTTTGAGTAACTTTCGCGGCTTCCAAAGACTGCTGCACCAGCTTATCTTGGTCTTGCGTACCGCCGTTGTCGGCGATGAGGCTGGCTCCATACTCAGAATCGCGATTCACATAGACCTGGTTGAAGTAATCCAGCATGGCCTCTTCCAGGCCGGAAATTACAAAAACCCGCGCGTTGTCAGCCAGGCTGGTCCGGGCATTCTTGAGGTAGGTAATCCCGTTATTGCGCTGGTTGGATTCTTCTTGAGCCTGATTGACCTGACCCGTCGTGACAATGGTGCCAACCTGGGCAGCCAGACCGAAAACCACCAGCACCAGCACCACGGTCATGGTGATTTTAATCATTGATGAAAAACGCATTTTCATTTCCTCCCTGAAGAAAATTAAGCAATCGGCGGATTTAAGGTTGCGTAGTTGAGCGCGATGAATTCCTCGCCCCAGGGCGCAAGTACATCTTTCAGCATTCCCGTATCCATCATCTTTTGGAGACCGGCTTGAATGGCTTTGGCCAGCTCAGGATTGTCTTTCGCAGTGACCGGGCCCTGCGGCGTCACCTGGAAAGCCTCACCGATAGTGGCGAACTTCGGATTCCTCGACTCGGCGTAAGCCATAATCGGGCTCTCCCCGATGACGGCATCCAAGGTTCCTTCCGCAACCTGTTGCACCAACTTATCTTGGTCGGCATCAGAGACAATCTGTATCGCCGGTTTTCCAGCTTTCACACAAGAATCGCTGGCCGCCTGCAAAATTTCGGCCTGCGTGGTGTCTGCCTGGGTGGCGACTTTCAATCCGCAAGAGTTGGCGGGATCGAAATTATTGGGGTTGCCCGCCTGGGTGCCATAGATGTAACCCGCCTTAATGTAGGCAACCATATTGGTCTGGTCCATCCGGGTCTTGTTGAGAGTCATGGATGCCATGACGATGTCATAGGTGCCATCGTTAACCTTGGGAATAATTGCGTCAAATTCTTCATCGGCAATTTTCAGTTCCGACACGCCCATCAGCTTCGACAAGGCTTTTAAGACATCGACTTCGTAGCCGACCGGCTGATTGTTGTCATCGAAGAACTCGGCGGGAGAATAGGGAATATCCATCGCGACCCGCAGGGTATCCCGGTTCGCCTGCGGTACCATCGCCACGATTTCAGCATCCGGTTTGATGGAATCGAAGTTATAGGATTTCACCCCTGCTGAACTGGTCGAGCCGGAACAAGAAGTAAGCGTTGCTCCCAACAAAGCTGCACCCGCTGCTGCCGAGATCATCTTCACTATGAGTTTCATTGCCTTTGCTTTCCTCCCCTCGGAAAAGGGGCATCGCCAACAACTCTACCGTTCCATAGTATCCCAGAGAGAAAAATTTGAAAGGGATTTCAGGCAATCGGCGGGTTTAGCGTGGCATAGTGCAACGCTATAGTCTCTTCACCCCAGGGAGACAGCACATCCGCAAGCATTCCCGTATCCATCATCTTTTGCAGACCGGCTTGAATGGCTTTGGCCAGCTCAGGATTGTCTTTCGCGATGAAAGGACCCTGCGGAGCATTCCCGAAGGACTCCCCGAACATCTCAAAATTCTGGTATTTTGCCTGGTTATAGGCCAAAATGGGTGTTTCTCCGATGATGGCATCAATGCTTCCCTGGTCGACCTGGGAAATCAATTTGTCCTGATCTGGCTCAGTAATGATAGTGACCGGCGGCTTACCTATTGACACACACTCATCGCTGGCCGCCTGCAAGGTGTCGGCCTGCGTGGTGTCCGACTGTGCCGCCACGCTAAATCCACAAGGCGAGACCGGGTCAAATTCCTTCGGGTTATCTCGCTGGGTTGCATAGCTGTAACCTGCCTCAACATAGGACACCATATTTCCCTGGCGGAGCCGCTCTTTATTCAACGTCAAAGCGGCCATGCCCAAATCATCGGTGCCCTCGTTTACCTTGGGAATGATGGAGTCAAAATCTTCGTCGATGAATTGCACTTCTTTGATGCCCATTACCTTAGCGAGAGCTTTTAAGACGTCGACCTCATAGCCCACCGGCTGATTGGCGTCATCGAGAAATTCCGCCGGGGAATAATGCAGTTCCATAGCAACCCGCAACGTTTCCCGATTTTCCTGCGGCACCATCGCCGCGATAACCGGATCGGGTTTGATGGAATTAAAATCGTAAGACTGCATCGCCCCCGATTTTCCTGCTAACGCACATGACGAAAGCGCCACTGCCGTCATTGCTACACACGCTGCTGCAACCAACCTCATCGTGAATTTCATATCAGCCAACAACCTCCTGTTCTAGGCTGACCCCCCCAACATTTACAGAGTTAACACTAACTGAAGTACCCAAAATTTTACCCCTACCTGGCTGAAGATTTACTGAAAGATTCACTCTGCCAACGCGGTATCGTTCCGATCCAAAACTGCCAGGACATGGCCCAGCACCGGGGTGAGAACTTCTACTGTATCACGCACCGCGCCCGGAGAACCGGGGGAACACACCACTAGGGCGGCCCCCGCTGCCCGCGTGGAAATCCCCACCACGGGACGAGACAGCATGCCCAGGGGCCCAGCCTGTCGGTTACGTTCCAGCAACGCGGCTTCCACTCCGCTCAAACGGGCTGTTACCAGTCCCTCAACAGCTTCGGGCGTGAGGTCTCGGGGACTGACCCCCGTCCCTCCTGTCGTAAAGACCAACCGCGCCCCACTGCGACACGCCGCCGCCACGGCCTTGTGAACGGAGTCCACCCCGTCGGGAACCACCACCGGTCCAGTCACCGCAAATCCCAGTTCCGTCAGCAATTCCACCGCCAGCGGACCGGACCGATCCGGGTTCACGCCCGCAGAAACGGAATCCGAAACTGTGATGACACAAGCCGGTGTCTGTGGCGGCAAAGACTGTTCGACGTGGCTCATGATTCCCGCTCCCACGTGCCCGAACGGCCTCCGGATTTATAGGTCACGAAAGCCTCACGCAAGGTAATCTGGCGGTCCACCCCTTTCAGCATATCTACCAGCGCTAACGCCCCCACCGTGACCGCGGTCAACGCCTCCATCTCCACTCCGGTACGTTCCACACATTTCACCGTGGAGCGCAAAATGACCTCGTTGCCCTCCTGGGTAATGTCCAGGGCTACGTAGTCGATTCCCAAGGGGTGGGCCAGCGGGAGCAGTTCCGGGGTGCGTTTCACGGCCTGAATCCCGGCGATGCGCGCTACTGCCAGGGCGTCTCCTTTCGGGACACGATTATCGCGTAAAGCGGCGGCTACCTGGGGTGATACGCTGACTGTGGCTTGCGCCCGCGCTTCGCGCAACGTCTCACTTTTCGCTGACACGTCCACCATGCGGGCCTCGCCGCGTTCGTTCAGGTGGTTCATGGGTAGGGTATTTTCCATCACAAGTCTCCCCGGGGACGTCCCCGTTTCGGTGCAAGTTTCCTCATCTGACCCTTTTAATATATGCAGGAAATCGTTTCCTTTACTAGAATTGTCAGGTGGAATTTTTTGGGATCAGCGGTTCGGAGCTGCTGCTCATTTTGGTCGTGGGCGTCATCGTCATCGGTCCGAAACACGCCGCCCAAGCTCTGCTGTGGTTCAAAGGAGTCATCGAGTGGCTGCGGGCGTGGTCCGCCCGGCTGCGCGAAGAGGCAAATTTCACCAAGTCCGGCTTGAATGTTGATTTAAAAAACTTTGACCCGCGCGAATACGACCCGCGCAAGATGATTAAAGACGCGGTCGCCGAAGAAATGCAGTTGTGGATGGAGCAAGCCACCAGTATCGAGAAAGCCGCCACCCAGGGCCTTGTGCCGGAAAAAACCCCGGGCAATCCCAAACCGCAGGCCGGCCCTAAACCTGACGATTCCCCTGCTAACCCTCCGGCCGAGCCTCCAGACGCTCCTCCGGCCACTCCCCGTCAAGAGAAACCCGCGTAAACTGATAAACTTGTGTTGATTTAGCCCTATACAGAGGAGAGATTAATGGTTCCGGCGCATGTGATGTTGTTCAGCGTAAGCCCCGTAGTGTGGATTACTGTCATCATTATTTTGGTCGTGGTTTTCGGTGCCTCGAAACTGCCGGAGATTGCTCGCAACGTGGGCAAATCCGCAAAAGTCTTGAAGGAAGAACTCAACGATTTGACCGAGGACACCAAGGCTGACGGCAAGGCTATCGAAGGCAAGGACGACGCTGCTACCGGCGATTCCTCGAAAACTGACTCTGCCTCAGGCAACGATGCCGCTAAGTAACCGCTCAAGTGCCCACTGAGAAGTCCTCTTACCAGAATCGTGATGCCCACTCTGAAGGTGTCATGACAGTGACTGCTCACCTAGCTGAGCTGCGGAAACGTATCATCTGGTCATTTGTGGGCATCACTGCGGCGGCGATTGGCGGCTGGTTTCTCTATGAAATCGCGCTGGCGCACATCACCGCCCCCATGAAAGACATCGCCGGGGCTAACCTGAACTTCCAAACTATCGGCGCGGCCTTTGACCTGAAAATCCGCGTGTCCCTCTGGTTGGGGGTGCTGATTGCTTCGCCGTGGTGGATTTTTCAAATTATGGCTTTCATCTGGCCCGGTCTGCGCCGGCGAGAACGTTTGTGGTTGCTGATTTTTGGCGTGGCCGGAGTCGTTTTGTTCGCGGCTGGTGCGGTTTTCGGCGACTGGACCGCACCGCGGGCCGTGTCGATTTTGTCCTCTTTTACTCCCCCGGATTCGGCGATGTTGCTGCAGGCCGATGCCTACATCAAGTTCTATATTCGCCTGGTATTGGCGTTCGGGATTTCTTTCCTGATTCCCGAAATTTTGGTCATGCTGAACTTCCTGGGGGTGCTCAGCGCCCGCACCATGCTAAAAGGTTGGCGCTGGGCGACGATGGTGGCGTTTATTTTCTCGGCTATCGCCAACCCACTGCCAACCCCGTGGCCCGTCATTTTGCAGGCTTCCGCCCTGCTGGCACTGTACTTCCTGGCGGTCGGCATCGCGGCTCTCCACGATTGGCGTCGGTCCCGGAAAAATTCGTAGCCCCAGCGGTGCCACGCCTCCCGGGCTCAGATCTCGAGGACTTTCACAATCGACCAAGGGGCCACGGTCTCAACGTCTCGGTCAATCAGCATCAAGGCATTCGCTTTATGCAGCGAGGCCACCAGGTGCGACTTCGATCCCAAGGGGTGGGTGCGCTGCACCGTGGGGGTTTCTCCCGGCTGTCCCGGCGTCAAACGGACGGGCACGACCTGAACTTTGCCTCGCGGAGAAGTCCACGCCTCCACCACGGTCGCCTCCCGGCACGCGTGCGCCCGCTTCGGATCACGCCCGCCGAGCTTCGCCAGCACCGGCAGGGCAAACAGGTACCACGAGACGAAAACCGAAACCGGGTTTCCCGGCAGGGTCAGCACCGGTACCCGACGCCCCCCACTCGCCTGCACGAAACCGTAACCTTGCGGTTTACCCGGCTGCAGGGCGACACGGGCGAAATGGAATCCCCAGTCGCTAACGCCCTGTTTCACCACCTCATAAGCACCGGCCGAAACTCCGCCCGAAGTGATGACCAAGTCGCTCATGTCCGCCACCCGGCGCAAGGTTTCTCGGAACTGTGCCACGTCGTCCCCGCATTGGCCCGCAAAACTGACCTCCGCCTGGGCAACTCGTGCCAATGCTGCCGCCAGGGACGAGTTTGAATCTGGAATCATCGACCCTTCCAGCGATGCGCCTGCCCCCGCTAATTCGGAACCGGTGGCGATAATTCCCACCCGAACCCGCGGGAACGCCGTTACTTTCGCGTAGCCCCCCGAAATTGCCGAAGCGATCGCCCCCGGGCTCATGACCTCGCCGGCAGCCAAGACTTCGGAGCCGACCGGCAGGTCCTCTCCTGCCCGGCGCACGTTCGCTCCGGCTTGGGGAACACGATGAATGGTGACCTTTTCCGGTAGCTCAACGGGACCGGGCTTTTGATCCGTGTCCTCCACTTTCACCACGGTGTCCGCCCCGGCGGGCATTTTCGCGCCGGTCATAATGCGCCACGCCTGACCCGGCTGGCACTCGGCGCTCGGATCCGCGCCCGCCGGAATATCGCCCGCCACCGGCAAGGTTACGGAACCACCAACCGGTAGCCCCGCGCTATTGAAAGCAAAACCGTCCATCGCCGAGTTTGTAAAGGGCGGCACCGACAGGCGCGAAATGACCGGTTCGGCCAGGGTCAATCCCAGAGTGTCGCCTACCGGGAGCTCCCGCGGGGTCAGCGGGGTGATTTCCGTCAAGAGACGCGCCAAAAATTCCTGGTAATCAAGCAGTTTTTCTGTCTCATTCACGATTGTTCTCCTTTGAGTTCACCAGTCTTGCCGTGCAGGTTTTCGTAACAGTTTGAGTTTTGGGGTGCGGCGGCGCGAGCTGAATAATCCACCACGTTCCATTTGCCGATTCGGGCGTCCCCAATGACCAGGCGGCCGATGAGGGGTTCGCCCCAGCCGGAAACCATCTTCAGCACCTCGGTAGCCATCAGCGACCCGGCTTGCCCACAAACCGGGCCGAGAATCCCCGCGGTGGTGGAGTCCGGGGTACTTGCGGGCGGGGGCGGAGTCGGATAAAGGGTGCGTAAACACGTCCCGACCTCCGGAGAAAACACGCTGACCTCGAAGTTCGCTCCGACCGCGGAACCCCAAACCAGGGGTCGCGCCAACTTCGCGCAAGTGTCTGAAATCAGGTATTTCGAGGCAAACGTGTCAGTGGCGTCCACCACCAGGTCGTATTGAGCGATGATTGCGGCGGCGTTCTGAGGGTCCAAGGGCGGCTCCTCGCTGATATTCACCTCGGGGTTTAGCGCTCGGACGGTGGCGGCGGCAGAAGCGGTTTTTGGCTCGCCTTGGCGGTTAAACGGGTGAATGACTTGGCGGCCCAAGTTGCTCAGGCTCACCGTGTCGCCATCGGCAATGCCCAGGACTCCCCCAGCTGCTGACAGGCCGACCCCGGCGGCGGCAAGGTACGCGATAATGGGCGAGCCTAGCCCTCCAGCGCCCACCACCAAGACTTTTGCACTCGTGACACGTTCCTGACCGGACGCCCCAAACCCCGGAATCGCACTGTGGGCCGCATAGCGGCTCTCCGGTTGGAAGTCTGCGTCGAGGTTTGACCACGCGGCATCTCCCTCGGAAAAAACCTGTTTCTTCCAGATGGGAACCCGATCCTTGACGGCATCGACCAGCCAAGACACCGTAGAAAACGCAGCTTGCCGATGGGCGGCAGAGACTCCGACCAAAATAGCGACCTCACCGACCTGCAGATGCCCCACCCGATGGCGCAACGCAATCTCGTGCACGCCAGGAACTGTACCGGCCTCATCGGCAATCTGTTGCAGTTCGCGGGCCGCGTCCGGGTGAGCGCTATAGGTGATAGCCTCCACTCCACGCCCCTGGTCATGGTTGCGCACGCGGCCGATGAACACAAGCTGGCACCCGGCTTCGGGCGCGATGAACCCCGCCTCAAACCGAGCCGGGTCCAAAGGCTCATCGGTCAGGTCCGCTTGCAGTATATTTGCCAAAGATGCTCCTAAAATAATTCCAAAACTACGCGAGGATGTTAACTAGCCGCCGGCAAATGGCGGCAAAACGTCGATGGTGAGGTCGTCGAGATCCGCGAAGTCCGCGAGGCGTTTCTCGCCCGATTCGCGCAGACCCCCCACCAGGTATGACGAAACTGAAAGCACTCGATTCAAATCATTACCGCATCCACCAGCTTGAGCCGCTGCCTGAGCCAAACTCGAATCCCGCGCCACTTGTGCGGTCGCCGTATCGGTGCCCGCCGCTTCCGCAGCCGCCGCAAAAAACCGCACTTGCACACCTACCGTGGCATCGACACTATCTCGCATCTTTACCCCCCAATCTGTGCCATCGAAATCGTGGGAGATTGAAAATCACTCTGTCCCAAACCATGCCCGGAGGGTTTCCCCTGAGTCACGCCGACCCACGCTTGGGCCAGCTCATCATCACTAGCACCGCGACGCAGCATCGCTCCCAGGTCACAGCTCAAGTCAGAAAACAGACAGGGACGCACCAGTCCGGTCGGGGAAAGCCGGGTTCGGTTGCAGTTGGCGCAGAAAGGCGCGGATACCGAAGAAATCAACCCCATCGTCCCCAGGCGCTTTGTGCCCGCTAAGTTAAACACCTGAAAACGGGTCGCCGGGGCGTGAATGTCGATGTTGTCCCGCACCGGAGACAGGCGAAACTCCTGTTCCAAGACGGGGCGCAGTTTAGAAAAATCGAGTTGCTCAGCGGAACCAACCCGAACCGTGTGCGGGCCAAAAGGCATGTACTCGATGGCGCGCCACTCGATGCCCCGCTCCAGACAAAACCGCAGCAAATCCGGAGCCTCGCGCAGACTGGCCTCGTCCAACATCACCGTGTTCAGTTTCACCGGCTGGAAACCTGCGGAGAGCGCGGCGGCGATACCTTCCAAAGTCCGTGCGAGTTCATCGCGCCCGGTAATCTGTGCAAAACGGTCGGGGTCGAGGGTGTCTAAGGAAATGTTGATGCGCTGAACTCCCGCCGCCCGCAACGCCGGAGCCAGCGGCGCCAAACTTCGGGCGTTCGTGGTGAGAGCAACCTGTGGGTCACGCCCCACAGCCACAAACGTCTGGGAAATCCCCGCCGCAATTTCTAACAAATCCGGCCGCAACAGGGGCTCCCCACCGGTCAGGCGAACCTGGGTAATCCCCAGGCGGTGAATCGCTATCCCGGCCAAACGCAAGATTTCTGAGGAGTCCAACAACTCCCTACGCGCTACCCACTTGACGCCCTCGCGCGGTAGGCAATATGAACAGCGCAAATCGCAGCGATCGGTCACGGACAAACGCAAGTCGCTGGCCGTCCTGCCCCAGCTGTCCCGCAGCGGCATCGCCCAAGCAGACGCAAGTGAAGACGCCTGCTCCACACGATTGTCTCGTGTCAGCGTCTCAGTCAAACCTGCCTACTTCCTCAGCGATTGGTATATCCTGCCATTCTATCGTGTCTCAATTATTATTCCAGTTCAATAGGCATTTGTGGTTCGCCCTCGCCTGATGTTGCCTTTCCATTATGCTAATGGAGTGAGCCCGCCGGCTCACTTAATTTTTGACCACACTCACCGAGGAGCAGACATGGCAGCAGAACATCGCAAAGACGATCCGGAAAAAATGGCGAAAATGGCAGCGTGGCTGCAAGCCGTCAGCCGAGAACTCCAACTGCCCGAAGAGACTATTGCCCCCGTCCAGGAGGAACTTTTGAACCTCATCAGCGAAGTCGCACACGGGCCGTCCCGCCCGGGAGCACCCCTCACGGCTTTCCTGGTCGGGTTTGCCGCGGACGGGGATATCCAGAAAGCGGCCGCAAACGTGGCAAAACTCCGCACCCTGGCCGCACAGTATCCCGCGAACTGAGGGACACTCACGCCCAGAGTGCCGCCGACGTTCGTTCCGCAGAAACCGGTCAAATTCGAGAAAATAACCGCAAAGATTAAGATAAGGTGACAGGTATGTCTCAATTACGGATTAAGGACGCAGCGAATTTGCTGGGTGTTAGCGATGATACGCTGCGCCGCTGGATAGATGCCGGGCAACTCAGCGCCGGAACCGACGACGCCGGACGCAAAGTCGTTGACGGAGGTGAACTGGCGAAACTCGCTCAAGACAAAGCCAAAGATTTTGGTGACACGGATTCTGCGGGCTCCATTTCAGCACGCAACCATTTCCGCGGCCTGGTCACCAAAGTCGTTTCCGACAAAGTCATGAGCCAAGTGGAAATGCAATGCGGCCCCTTCCGGGTGGTGTCTCTCATCTCCACCGAATCGGTGCAGGAACTCGGACTGGTGCCCGGCGCGGTCGCCACCGCCCGGGTCAAAGCCACGAACGTCATAGTTGATGCATCTTAGGGAAAACCTGACGACACCCTAGTGCTGCCCCAATGAAACGGTCGGCAACGGAAAACCGCCGACCCCGCTTTTGCGAAAGGAAAACTCATGAAAACACTCGCACGTCTCGGCGCAGGCTTAGCCATCCTCTCCCTAGCAGCCACCGGCCTCACCTCTTGTGCACAGAACAACGCCAACACCGCGAACCCAGAATCGGGTAAAACCGCTGAAGCCAAGACCATTCAAGTATTCGCTGCCGCCTCTCTCAAGGCGAGTTTCTCGGAACTGGGCGAATCTTTCCAGAAGGAAAACCCCGACATTACCGTGAAATTCAACTTTGACGGCTCCTCCTCCCTGTTTGATCAGATGCAAGGAGGCGCCAAAGCTGACGTGTTCGCCTCCGCTGACGAAAAGAACATGAAGAAAGCGACCGACGCGGGTCTGAACGCCGGCGAACCGAGCATTTTTGTGAACAATACCCTGACCTTGGCAGTGCCGAAAGGAAACCCGGCCGGGGTCACCGGTCTGGACAATTCCCTCACCGGCAAGAAACTGGTCATCTGTGCTGACGGGGTTCCCTGCGGCAACGCCTACCGGGAGCTGGCGCAAAAGGTCGGTTTCACCGGTCAGGCTGTGTCCGAAGAGACTTCGGTCAAGGACGTGATGGGCAAGGTCGTCAGCGGCGAAGCTGACGCGGGCGTGGTGTACCAGACCGACGCGCTAGCGGAAAAGGACGCGGTCGACACCATCGATATTCCCGGCTCTGACACCGTGGTCAACGCTTACCCGATTGTGGTCACCAAGATGGCTGCCGACAACGGCAACGACGCGGCCGCGAAAGCGTTCGTGGACTACGTGTTGTCCGCTGCGGCGCAAAAAGTCTTTGCCAAGTACGGATTTATGAGTCCCGCTAAGTAAAGGCCTGTTTTGAACCCTAATAACCACGGTTTTCCCCGCTGGCTGTATCTGCCAGCGGGGATAGCCTTGCTGTTGGTCGTTTTGCCTATTGTCGGGCTGATGGTGCGAGTGCCGTGGACCCGTCTGGCGGAGATCCTGACTCGCGACGAATCCCGCGACGCTTTGCTGTTGAGCCTGCGTACCTGCTTGGTGTCGCTGGTGCTGGTGTTGATTCTGGGTACGCCCCTGGCGCTGCTCATCTCGCGCACCGAGGGATTTTGGGCGTACGTGTGGCGCACTTTCGCGGTCCTGCCCATGGTGTTGCCACCGGTCGTGGCCGGTTTAGCGCTCTTGGTGACGCTGGGGCGCCGCGGCGTAGTGGGGCAGTACCTGTCCTTGGCCGGTATCGAGATTGGGTTCACCACCATAGCCGTGGTGCTGGGGCAAACCTTCGTGGCCATGCCTTACTACGTGGTGTCCCTGGAGTCCGCGTTGCGCACTTTTGATTCCGGTTACGAGCGGATTGCGGCGACCTTGGGGGCGTCTCCAACCTATGTGTTGCGCCGCGTCACGCTACCCTTGCTGAGCCCTGCCATAGTCGGGGGCGCCACCATGGCTTTTGCCCGCGCCTTGGGCGAATTCGGGGCGACACTGACTTTCGCGGGTTCTCTGCAAGGGGTGACCCGCACCCTCCCCCAGGCTATCTATCTGTTGCGCGAGGACGACTCTGACCTGGCTTTGGCGCTGTCCGTAGTCTTGGTGCTGCTGGCGGCCACCATGATGGGATTGTCGGCCATCTTTACCACCCGCCGCACCAAGCAGCTCACGACGCAACCGGAAAGTGGTGACGACCAGTGAAAACTCGCCCTGAAACCGCAGCAAACCCCGCAGAATTCCGGTCCGCTACCACCGCGGCCGGGAGCGAAGTCCTGGTGAAAGCAGGCATCGAGGAACGCGACGTCACGGTGCAGTGCGCTTTTCCGGCGGGACTGATTACTGCTATCGTCGGACCGAACGGGGCCGGGAAGTCTACGATTCTGGGGATGATTTCCGGGCTGCTGGCTCCCGATTCAGGAGAGGTTCGCAGCGGGGAAACGGTGTTTGCCGATGCCACCCGGTTCCTGCCGCCCCATCAGCGTCCCGTAGCGATGCTGACCCAAAAACCCCTGCTGTTTCCACACTTGAGCGTGCTGGAAAACGTGGCGTTTGGGCCGCGAGCCCGCCACCGGTCACGGGCGGAGGCTCGGCGTATCGCGCGCCAGGAGCTAGCGGCCGTGGGCGCTTTGGAACTGGCGGATCGCCCCGCTACGGCGCTGTCCGGCGGGCAGTCGCAGCGCGTGGCGTTGGCTCGAGCCCTAGCGACGCACCCGCAAGTCGTGCTGTTGGACGAACCATTTTCCGCCCTTGACGTCGAAACTGCCGCCAAACTGCGGGAAGTGCTGTCGAAACGGCTACGTCAAGAGCCGCGGCCGACCGTGATTTTTGTCACCCACGATCCGCTCGACGTGTGGATGCTGGCTGATCACGTGGTCGCCATCGAAAACGGCCATTTGATTGGGGAAGGCACGGTGGTGGAAATGCTGGGACAGCCTGCCACGAAGTTCCTGGAAAACCTGTCCGGCGTGAACCTGTTGGCCGGGGTCATTGAGGAATCCGGCGAAGTCGCCACCGTTGATGCCGGCGGGGTGAAACTGACGGGACTCTGGCAAGGCAAGCATCATCCCGGCCCGCAAACCCCAGCTCTCACTGCTTTTGCTCCCCAGTCCGTGGCCCTGTTCGCAACGGCTGTTTCCGGCTCCCCGCGCAATACCTGGCAGGCACGCGTCACGGACATCACGCCGCGCGGCGCGGTGCAGTGGATCAGTTTGGAGCTGGACGGGGGGCAAAGCATCCAAGCTATCCTGACCCCCCAAGCCGTCAGCGCCCTGAAACTGGAACCCGGTTCGCCCATTTTCGCTGAGGTTAAAGCCACTCAAATTACGGTGTATCCGCGTTAAGTTTTTATAAACCGTAAATATAAGGTGAAAATAGCGCTGTAGCTGCCATTATTGGCAGCTACCGCCCAAATCCCACCTTATAATCACCGATTCCAGTTTGACACCTATGGAATTGGCTCTTCCGGACACCCTTTCAGCACCCCCATCATGGCCTGTTTTTCAGCCGGGGTCACCCACAGCCCGTATTTCGCCTTCACCGCAATCTGACGCGCCACGTAAGCGCAGCGATAATCGCGCGCGGGCGGCAGCCATTCGGACGCATCCTGGGATTGTTTATCCTGATTGGCCTGGCCTTTTACCGCTTCCAAGTTCAGCGGGTCGTTGGCGATGGCTTTCCGTTGCCGCTGGCTGAGCTGCTGGCCGCCAGTACGCCACACGTTACCCAACGCCACCACGTGGTCAATCTGGACCGCGTCAGAGGTTTCCTGCGACCGCTTAAAATCAACGGTTTCTCCGGTGTATTTATCGTGCAAAACCCCGCTTTGCACCACGCAGTGCGCGGGAGTGGTGTTCGTAGCCGCTCGATATTGGACGTCCTCTAGGTCGCGAGCCAACACTTCGTTACGCGTATTGCAATTGTCACCGTCGAGGTCCAGCCACCCCTTGCCGAACAGTTGCTCACGGTCAAAGCCCCGGAAAGGATCTTTGTCGCGCACTTCCAAAGTGCCCAACACGTCACTAGCGCGGCTCCCCGCAGTTTTTCCAGCAGCGGCGTCACGAGTCTGTTGCCCGGCGTTCCCGGATTGACTGGCGGAATGAGTCTGGTCACCACCAATGAGCCCGAACAACCAGCCATCGTCCCCGACGAACTGGGTGCCCAAACCGGTCACAGCCACCACAGCGAACGCCACCAAAGCCAGATTGCGTCCGCGCTGGTTACGGTTTGAACTCTTGCCGAACCACCCATCCCAGGGCGCTACCTGCGGAGTTTCCGGTTCCAGACCGGGGTTTTCCTCCGGCGTGGCGCCCTGACCAGTTTTGTTCTGTTTGCTCATGCGTCCAGCCTAACGAAGTAATCTTGCCCGGTCACATCTGCCACCAGTCCCACCCCGCGAGGGCTGTCCCCGAAGGTGGCAAAATCAACGACCGTGTCTCGTGACGGTGCCACCACGGACTGAGGCGTGAAAACTCCGGCGGGGAAACCGGCAAAATCCGGATCCAGGGCCACCCAATCCACCAGCTCCGTCCAGTCCGGTTTGTCGGGTTCGTCGGTCTTATTGTCCTCGGCGGCACCCAACTTCGCGATGCGGGTTTCGACCTCTCGGCCCAACAACTCCAAGCCTGGCACGATTCGGTTGGCTCCCCAGGAGGCGGAATCTCGCCACACCTCAAAGCCGACCCCGTCCTGCACCAGGCGCCGCCGCGTCAGGTGCACCCCCAAACTATTGCGCTCTACCCCCAGGAAACGCCGTCCCAGCTGGGCTGCTGCCACCAAAGTGGAGCCGGACCCGGCAAAGCAGTCCATCACCAGGCCCCCCGGCGGGCACGCCGCGGCGATGGCGCGTTGCATGACTTCCACCGGTTTTTGGGTCGGATACCCCACCCAGGTTTCGGAATGATTCGGCGGCCGAGAAATCTGCCAAACATCGGGGGCGACCATACCCCGCGGGTTAAACATTTCGCGGCGTTTCGGGGCAATGGCCGCGTTATACGCCACCCGCACCGCGTCGGGGTCGAAATAGTGGCGGCGCCGGTCCCGGGCGTAAAACAGGATGGTGTCGTGTTTGTGGCCGAAAGCCCGCCTCGACCCCCCGCCCGAAGCATAAGCCCACACAATCTCGTTGACCAGGTTACTTGCCCCAAATACCTCGTCCATAACCAGGCGCAACGCGGCGGAAGAATGCCAATCGCAGTGGACAAAAATCGTCCCCGTCCGCGTCAAGAACTGCCGTAGCACCGTCAGCCTCTCATACAGATTTTGCAGGTAATCAGCGGTTTTCCAGCGGTCGCCGTACTGTTTCACGGCAATGGTGCGTTTCGGGGCACCGCGATGGTGCGTGCGAATCTGTTGCACATAGTCAGCCCCGGAGTTAAACGGCGGATCGATATAGATACAGTCAACGCTGCCCCCGTATTGGGGCAGTAATCCGCTCATGACCTGCAAGTTTTCCCCGACATAGAGGCGGTTTTTGCTCTGCGATGTCGCCACTTTGCCCCCGAGTGTTTCGCGGTAGCGTTCGGCTGGGACATAGGGTCGAGTTTCGGGCAACACCACTTCGTGTTTTCCGCGCCACGTGAAAGCCAGTTCCGGAGGTTTTTCCTGCACCATCCCATCCTACTGTGGGCGACTCAGCGGGCAACAACCCGCCACTTCCAGCGGGAAGTCGCGCTTTCACCGCCAGAGAAATTCCGCGGCAGGGCCTGGTGAAATCGGCTAAAATGGAACCTACCACCAGTCGGGAGGAAACGGGTCATGAGTGAGGACAGCGGGGATTTTTTCGATAATCCTTTCGAGTTGCCATTCGACAACACGCCTTTTTCCGTCAATAGGCTGCCCAACCTGACTCGTGACCGAGTTAAGAAAGTCTTGGAAGGCCACAACTGGAGTTACCAGGTCAACCACGACGGTGATGTGGGCGGGGCCTGGCAAAACGGCATCTATTACTTCCAGGTAACCGGGGAAAAGGACACTATCCTCTGCGTGCGCGGCACTTGGCGCGGAGAACCGGAACTAGATGATTTCATCCTGATTAACTCGATTTGTAACCGCTGGAACACAGACTATTACTGGCCGAAAGCCTACGCGAGAGTGACCGAAGACCGCGAAGTCTACGTGCATACGGAACTGCCCATAAGCTGGCGTACCGGCTTGACGGACGCGCAGCTGGACGAACAGGTACGCTGTGCCTTGGAATCCAGCGAGGATTTCTTTGAACATCTGGCCGAGCAGCTCCCCAACGCGGTGCCGGAACCGGACGAAGATTCCGAATAGGCTCTTACGTGGGCAGCATCCACCACAGGGCGCGGCCTTTGGCACGGTAGCGTTCCAAGAAACGCTCCATCCGCACTGCCCAATAGGGTCCCAAACCGTGACGTACCCGCAGCACCTGCTGCGCGCCGTCTTTGCCTTTCTTTGGGTAGGTCAGCTCTGCATAGAAACCCCGCGAGGAAATCAGGCCGTAATCCCAACACAAACTCAACACTGATTCAATCTCTTCCAAGGTTTCGGGCAAAACCTTGTTTTTCTGTCCGCTCAGTTCTTCGATAATCAAATCGGTGACCTGGCGGCTCATCAAGTGAGCCATGTCACGAGTCTGCATCGGGACGGGTGCCGGGACAGAATCGCTATCCGCGGTGAGTTCGCGCGTGTCCATCGCGATAGCCGAACCAATCCCAAAAATATTGCGATACGTGGGATTGCGGAAAGTGCGCGGCAAGACTGTCACCACTTGGCCGGAGCCGTTTTGCTGGGTTTTCGCGTCCACCCGCAGCCGCCCCCAGCCGTCGTACAAGTCCTCGCGCAGATCCGCTCCGTTCGCGTCATGCACCGCCAAGGGAGTGAGGACCCGCGCCGCTTCCACCGCCACCAAATCGCATTCCATTTCTTCGGGCTGGCCCTCGCCGTGTACCGGAACAAACCTGACTCTGCGCCCATTGATCGAGGCCAGGCGCATATCTTTGTGCAGAATCAGGCGGTGCCGATCGATGAGATGCACGAGGGCGGTCTGCATGTCCTCTTCCATCTTCGGGTCGTCGGTGTGGCCGTACATCCACGGTCGTCCCGCGTCGAAAAAGTGCAGTTCCACCCGGGAGCGCAGGAAAGCGGCCCGCAGCACCTCGTCCACGCACAAGGCATATTCCAGCGCCCCGTAAAAACCACCCATGCCGCGGGCGGACCGACCGATGGCGATGACTTTCGGCTTGTCGTCCACCGGGGAATCCTGCAGTTCAAACAGCAGTCTGCGCAGTTCTGCCTCCCCCGCGATGGCGCTGTCCAGGCGGTCCAGGACACAGGTCGGCACCGTGGTCGCTTCCGCGGGAATGCCCGCGACCCGATCAATGTCGTGCCCGGTGGCGATGACCAGATAATCGTAAGGCACCCGCGCGACTTCCCCCTCGAGGTGTGAGCCGGTAAAAGTCATCTGGACCTGGGGACGCGGGTCGTCCCGGTAGCCCTTGGGGTAAACCGCGGTGGCCACGCCCTGGTGAAAAATAATTCCTTTGCGCCGATAGAGCGGACCGAGCGGAACGGTTTGGCGCTGCACCGACTGCAGGCCAGAGGCAATCTGGGCCATAACGTCGGGATTAGTCCAAGCCGAGCCGGGGCTGATAACGATGACATCGTGGTCGTCTTTCAGGCGATGTTTTAAGCCGAGGGCTGTGGAATGACCAGCCATCCCTGCTCCTATGACAACAATCCGAGCCATCTTAGTATCCTTTTTTCTTCAGGAGTTCCGCCGAAAACGTTGCCCCGCAACGTTTTTTCACCGGCTCCACACCACCACGCGCCGACACACACTCGCTACGCTCCCTGTCGGCACGCCAACCCGCGCCTATAACAACAATCCGCGCCATGGGTCACCGGGCCGGATTGTCCAAGCGGACTTTGATAGTGCTGGTGGCTTGTTCCACAGGCTTGATTTTCAGCTGGTCGATATTCACGTGCGCCGGCAAGTTCAAGGTCCACACAATAGCTTGGGCGACATCGGCCCCCACCAACGGATAATCCACTCCGGCGTAAACGCCCTCCGCCGCAGCCTTATCCTCTAGGCGGGCCAAGGAAAATTCCGGGGTTTGCACCAATCCGGGCATAATCTCGATAATCCGAATCGGTTTACCCACCAACTCCAGGCGCAACGTCTCGGGCAGCATCGCCTCGGCGTGCTTGGCGGCGGTATAGCCCGCCCCGCCCGGATACGTCTCGTGACCGGCAGTCGAAGTGACGAACACCAAATCCCCGCCCCCGTGAGCCAACATTTGCGGCAGGAAAGCCTGGGTGACCTGCAGGGAGGACAAAACGTTGATGCTGTACATGGTTTTCCACCGCTCCAGCTTCGCCTCCATCACGGTGTCGGTGCCGCGCGCTCCCCCGGCATTATTGACCACCGCGTCCACGACCTGTCCCTCGGCGGTCGCCCACTCAAACAGCGCCTGGACGTGCTCAGGAACGGTCAGGTCAGCGGCAAAAGCCGCGCAGCCCGTCTCATAAGCCAGTGCGGCCAGCCTATCGGCGCGCCGGGCGGTCGCCAACACTTCCCACCCGCAGGCACACATCTGTTTCACGGTTTCCCAGCCGATGCCGGTAGAAGCCCCGGTCACGAGCACTCGTCCCGGCTGGCGGGCCGGTCGCGTTTCGGGAACTGTAATTCCGAAACTTTGGGGGTCAAGAGGGTGTGAGGACGGCTTTACGGGTCCGGGTGTGATGCTCATCTTTTGGTCACCTTTCCAAAATTTTTGGCTGCAGAGCCACGCTATAGACTTAGCCTATAGGAAAACAACTCCGGCGGTTTGCTCTGAACGCCAGGGAAAACCGCGCAAATCAGGAAAAGAGGCAACATGAAACTCGGTTTTATTGGAATGGGTGCCATGGGTTCGGCAATCGCGGCGGGAGCTCTGAAACACGACTTCGTCAAGGCCAGTGACCTGAGTTTTTCTGATTTCGGTGTGACCCCGGGGGAACATCCGCTGACCAAAGAATTCGGCGCCCAGCAGGTGGCTTCTAACCGGGAACTGGTCGGGTCGGTTGACGCGGTGGTCATCGCCGTGAAACCGAAACATATCGGCGCAGTCCTCACCGAAATCGCCCCGGAGCTGGGAGGCAAGCTGGTCATTTCTATCGCCGGAGGGGTCGGGCTGGACCATCTGGAGGGCTGGCTGTCCCCGGATACTCCCATCGTGCGGGTCATGCCAAACCTGAACGCCCAGGTCAACGCCGCCATGTCGGCCTTGTGCGCGAACGCGGCGGTAACCCCGGAACAAAAGCAGTACGCCCTGGGGCTGTTCAACGCGGTGGGCCGCACGGTCGAGCTGGAGGAATCCCTGTTCCCCGCGTTTACCGCCATTGCTGGTTGCGCCCCCGCCTGGACTTATACCTACGTAGAAGCCTTGGCAAAAGCCGGCGTGGCTGCGGGCCTGACGAAGGCTGCGGCCATCGAGTCCGCGACCCAGATGTTGCTGGGCTCCGCCCTCATGCTGCAAGACGGTTTGGAAAAGGGCGCTCACCCCGGCCAGCTGGTCGATCGGGTGTGTTCCCCCGGCGGATCCACCATCGCCGGTTTGCTGGCGGGCGAGGACGCGGGATTCTCGCGAGCCGTAGTACACATGGTTGAGGGCGCCATGGCCGGGGACGCCAAAGCGACCCAGAAATAACCCCCGCCCCATCGACCCCGTTAGGGTAGCGGGAACGCGAGCGGGTAGACTATTGCAGGTAAATCACAACGATAAAAGGAAAACGATGACCGAGAGACTGAAAGCTCCGAGCGTACCGGCAAAGACGACCCTGGACGGGATTGAGGACAAATGGCGCAAGGTGTGGGCGGACACACAGATTTACGCTTTTGACCCCGACACTACCCGGGAAGCCGTTTACTCTATCGATACCCCGCCGCCCACCGTGTCTGGATCGTTGCACGTCGGTCACGTGTTTTCCTATACCCACACGGATTTGGTGGCGCGCTACCAGCGGATGCGCGGCAAGAACGTGTTTTACCCGATGGGCTGGGACGACAACGGTCTGCCGACCGAGCGCCGGGTGCAAAACTATTTCGGGGTGCGTTGCGACCCGTCCCTCCCTTACGTGCCCGACTTCACTCCGCCGTATGAGGGCGGGGAAGGCAAGTCCATCAAAAACGCTGACCAGGTGCCGATCAGCCGCAAAAACTTCGTGGAGCTGTGCGAACGCTTGACCGCGCAAGACGAAAAACAGTTCGAGGAACTCTGGCGGACGCTGGGTCTGTCTATCGACTGGTCCTACACGATGCAGACGATCGGTAAGCCTGCGCAAAAGGTGGCGCAGACGTTTTTCCTGCGTAACTTTGCCCGTGGCGAGGTGTACGCTGCCGAAGCGCCGGGTCTGTGGGACGTCACGTTCCAGACTGCGGTGGCACAAGCCGAGTTGGAGGCGCGCGACTATCCCGGCTCCTACCATTCTTTCGCGTTCCACCGCGAGGACGGCAAAGGCGACATCGTTATCGAGACGACTCGTCCGGAACTGCTGGGGGCGTGCTGCGCGCTGATTGCCCACCCCGACGATGAACGTTACGCCGATATATTCGGTACCTATGTCACGTCACCAGGGTTTGACGTGCGGGTTCCCGTGTTGGCTCACCCCGAGGCCGAGATAGACAAGGGTTCGGGTATCGCCATGTGCTGTACTTTCGGCGACTTGGTGGACGTGGATTGGTGGCGGGATTTGCAGCTGCCGACCCGGGTCATCCTGCGCAAGGACGGTCGGATTATTCCTGACGTGCCGGATTGGATTACTTCCGAGCGCGGTCGGGCGCTGTATCAGGAAACCGCCGGGAAAACGACGTTCTCCGCCCGGAAAGCTATCGTCGAGGCGTTGCGGGAATCCGGAGAGATGCTGGGGGATCCGAAACCAACCCAGCGTATGACGAACTTTTACGAAAAGGGCGACAAGCCTCTGGAAATCGTGACTTCGCGCCAGTGGTACATCCGCAACGGCGGCCAGCCTTATGCTCGCACAGCGGGAGGCACGGATTTACGCGAGGAACTGTTGGCGCGCGGGCGCGAACTGGACTTTGTGCCTGACTTTATGCGCGTTCGCTACGAGAACTGGGTCAACGGTTTGAACACGGACTGGCTCATTTCCCGCCAGCGTTTCTTTGGGGTGCCGCTGCCCCTGTGGTATCCGGTCAAGGAATCTGGTGAAACGGACTTTGACCACCCCATTTTGCCCAGCGAGGACGTGCTACCTATCGATCCGACCACGGACACACCCGCCGGATTCGACGAATCTCAGCGTGGCGTGCCGGGCGGTTTCGTGGCGGAAGTCGACATTATGGACACCTGGGCGACCTCCAGCCTGACCCCCGAAATTTATTCGGGTTTTGGGCGGGACGAAAAGCTGTTTGCGGCGACTTTCCCGATGGACTTGCGTCCCCAAGGCCAAGACATTATTCGTACTTGGCTGTTCTCGACCGTGGTGCGGTCCCACCTGGAGTTTGACGCCCTGCCGTGGCGCCAGGCCGCGATTTCTGGCTGGATTTTGGATCCTGACCACAAAAAGATGTCGAAGTCCAAAGGTAACGTGGTGACCCCGATGGGACTGCTGGAAAAACATTCTTCCGACGCGGTGCGCTACTGGGCGGCTTCGGCCCGGTTGGGGACGGACGCGGCCTTTGACGAGGGCGAAATGAAGGTCGGGCGGCGTTTGGCCATCAAACTTTTGAACGCATCGAAGTTCGCGCTCTCGATGGGCGGAGACGCCGACCTAGTCTTGGATCCGGCGCTGGTAACGGTCGAGGTAGACCGGTCTTTGATTGCTACCCTGGCGGAAGTCATCACTTCCGCGACCAAGGCTTTCGAGGAAATGAACCATGCTCGTGCCCTGGAAGTGACCGAGAGTTTCTTCTGGACGCTGTGTGATGATTACTTGGAGCTAGTCAAGGACCGCGCTTACGGCAAGGATCCGGCGGCCGATAGTGCCGCGGTCGCTTCCGCGCGCACGACCCTGGCGCTGGCGATTGATAACGTGGTGCGTCTGCTGGCGCCGTTCTTGCCTTTCACCACCGAAGAAGTGTGGTCTTGGTATCGCACCGGGTCGGTGCATCGGACGGCTTGGCCCAGCACCGACGGCTTGGATAGCGTGAGCGGCAATCCCCAGGTGTTGCGGGCGGCCGGCGGAGCACTGTCGGCCCTCCGTAAGGTCAAGTCGGATGCCAAAGTGTCTCAGCGCACCCCGTTCTTGCACGCCACCGTGACTTTCCCCGAGCCTGATGTGGCGTGTGCCGAGGCGGCTCGCGCCGACTTGGTGGCCGCCAACCACGTGGAGGGCAAGCTGGAGTTTGTCGCCGGAGAAGTCGAATCCCCGCAGGTCAGCGCCGCCGAGCTGGGTGAGCCCCCGGCAAAACCGGCGAAACCCGAAAAACCTACTAAGTAGGTCCGCTAGCGCTCTAGTTCCGCAGAATTTATCGAGGAAGGATCTCCCCCCAATGACCGAAGAATACGTCTCGCCCATAGAGGTCAAAACCCTTCCGGATGGCACGATAGAGGCCTTCAACCCCGCTCCCGGCAACATACCCCACTCGTGGAATATTGTGAGGATGCTGCTCAACAGGGTAAAGCGCGACCCGGACGGCACCATCATCGAGCGAAAGGCAGGCTTGGGCCGCGAGTGGCAAAAGATTACGGCACGCGGATTTCTTGACGAGGTGGATTCGGTGGCGCGCGGCTTGCTGGCGCTGGGATTGCAAGCAGGGGATCGCATGGCGCTGATGGCGCATACGTCTTACGAGTGGACGCTGCTGGATTACGCGTGCTGGAGCTTGGGCGCGGTGAATGTGCCGCTGTACGAGACTTCCTCCATCGCCCAGATTGGAACGGTCCTGAGCCAGGCGGAAATCAAGATTGCCTTCGCGGAGGACGCGCGCTTGGCTGAGGCTATCTCCGCCGCCGCAGATAAGGTAAATCGCGAGGTGAAGGTGCTGTCCCTGGATCTTGGGGCGATAGCGGCTTTGCACGAGGCGGGCCGCAGTGTCGCGCAGGTGGAAGTGGATGAGGCGCGTAAACGCCTGAATATGGACACGATTGCCACCATTATCTACACCTCCGGAACCTCTGGAGATCCGAAAGGCACCCTGCTGACGCACGGAAACTTCACCTCCCTGGTGTGGTTCAACATGGATTGGATGCCGGATTTTTCGAAGGATCCGCGCGCTCGGCTGCTGCTGTTCCTGCCTCTGGCTCACGTCTACGCCAGGTTGCTTGAAATCTTTATGATTAGCGGTTCCGGCGTGATTGGCCACTCCCCGAACATCAAGAACCTGCTGCCCGATATCGCATCTTTTCGGCCAACCTACCTGCTGGTGGTACCCCGCGTGTTGGAGAAAATCTACAACTCGGCGCAAAACCAAGCCAGCCGTTCCAAACCGAAGCACATTATCTTCAATCGCGCTGTGAACACGGCGATTGAGTATTCTCGTGCTCTGGACACCGCCGAGGGTCCCTCGCGCGCCCTGCGTGCCCGTCATACCGTTTACGAGCAGCTCGTTTACCGCAAACTCATGGGACTGCTGGGCGGCAGATGCGAGTTCGTGGTTTCCGGTGGAGGGGCCCTGGGCGAACGCCTGGGACATTTCTATCGCGGAGTCGGCATCGATGTGCTGGAAGGCTACGGCATGACGGAATCCTGCGCCGCTGTCACCGTGAACACCCTGCAACTGCATCGCATTGGCACCGTGGGACCGCCGGTGTGCAGCGCGCGGATACGCGTCACCCCGGAGGGAGAAATCCTGATGAAAGGCCCGACCATCAGTCCCGGATATCTCAAGCCCGAGAGCAACGACGGAGTGTTCGACGCGGAAGGCTGGCTGCACTCGGGGGATTTGGGGCAGATGAACCAGGAAGGGATGCTGAAGATTACCGGCAGAGCCAAGGAAATTCTGGTTACGGCCGGAGGCAAGAACGTAGCCCCGGCAACCTTGGAGGAGCCGCTGCAATCCCACCCCCTGATTTCGCAGATTATGGTGGTGGGAGAAGGCAAGCCCTTCGTTGGCGCCCTGGTGACGCTTGACGGGGAAATGCTGCCGAGCTGGCTGAAGAAGAAGGGTCTGAACCCGATGGATGTGACGGCTGCGGCACGCCACCCAGCGGTACACGCCTCCATTGCCCGCGCCATCGCAAAAGCCAACGCCGGAGTTTCGCGGGCGGAATCTATCCGCGAGTTTCGCATTCTGCCTTTCGATTTCACCGAGGCTAATGGGATGTTGACACCTTCCATGAAGGTGCGCCGTCAGGTCGTGATGGAGAAGTGCGCCGACGCTATTGCGGATATCTACGCGGGGGTGTCCCAGCCCGATCTGGAGCCGCACTCCTCCAGGGAACTCACGGACTTGTCTAAGGTCACGGGGTATCTAAAGAACCTGCTGAGTTTCCCGCGCGGGGAGTAACCGCCGGCATTTTGGCGGCATAGAGAGCAAAGAGGTGCGAGACAATGTCCGCCTCCTCGCTATCGGAGGGCAGGCCGTAGGCTGCCTCGACCGCGCGGTCGTTTTCGCGGTGCGCCTCCCGCAACTCGGATGGCATCAAGTCCGGGTCATAGAGCGTGGCGAGTGAAGCGTCCGGATAGTGCGAACGCGCCTCCAAAATCCCCTGCGCGCTGTGTTCAATCCGCTCACGTTCGGCGGGAGCAGCATCTGGCCACACCAAGTTGTTGTACACCGTCGTGTTGCCGTAGCGGTAATCGCTTTTTAGCCGACCGGCAACCACGCGCATCCAGGCATTATGCGCCCGCGAGACTAAAACCCCGAAAACATAAAGTGAGTCGGTTGGCACGAAATAAAGTTGGTTTCCGGGAATCATACCGTCAGAGACAAATCCCATCGGAATATAATCGCGGCGCTCCGAAGATACTTTCGGCACCCCGATATAGGTGCCATCCTGGAATTTTCCGCACGGGCGCAACAGGTGCGGTCGGTCGGCAAGTTTGTAGGCATCTCCAGTCTTTACCTGCGCCAGACGCCAAGCACGGCAGGCCTCCACCCGTTAGCGCAGTTTCGGTAAGGCAGCCAGCTCGTTAGGGGTAATACCTTCCAGCCACAGACAGTAACAATCCTCGCCCCTGATGAACTCCGCTCCCATGGAAAACTTCCGCACCCAGCGCTCGGCTCCAGGCTCGACCGCCAGCAGCTCCGCACGTTCTTCGGGTGACAGCAGCAGAAATCCATTGTCAGTGGGCTGAAATCCCTTTGACATTTCCGGCACATCACACAGCGGCTTCATCTGGCGCTCCAAGAACACATCCGGCGCGTCCGCGAGGTATCCGTTCAAGCGACTCACCACACGTCGCACCCCGACGCCTCCCCGCCTGGTACGCTGCGCCGGCGGGAGGGCACCCGACGAAGGAGCCTGTGGGTGCTCGTAGTTTCTCTTAGCAACTACGTTGCTTAGAGAAACAGAGCAGGACCCCACCAAGCCCCGAGACGCGGTGCCCCCGGCGGCGTCACCCGGCAAAACAGCCTGCCTTGACGCATAATCCCACACGTATTTCACTTTCCGCTCCGTGTAGGAAAACCCGATAATCACGCAGTACACGTGCGCCTGGACGGACGCTGGGGCAAGCCCCGCCTCAGTATGCGCATAAAAGATAAAGTGAGCGAGCTTGAACTGGGGAAACGTTACTGTGAAATAACGCTGTTTTACGGCGATGGCATGGGAGCAGGAGTAGCTGACTCCATTCGCTCCTTGGTCCAGTAATTACTATCACCTACAGGTGCTTGCGTTGAGGTTGGAGAGTCCTGCACTGGAGTAGCTTGCCGTGAATGCAAAGCAAGCAGAACTAGCCCAATCACAAGGCAGATAATAATTATTGCGACCAATATAGGCAGCCAACGCCTCCTTATCAGGCTCATTTAATACCTAGGAAAAGATCCTTTACCGCGTTATCGAAAGGTGTAGAAATAAGCAACTTATCCCCTGAAGTTGTTCGGCGAGATGTTACACCGTAAACGTATCCCAGATTCGCATTGATTCTTGTTAGTAGCCAAGGACCTCCACTTGCCCCACCGGTCATACCGCAGGGCATTACCATGTCGCTGGACCAAAAACCCCGCTTCCTGGTATTCCCGTCACAGTAGTAAGGAGTTGTACCATGGTATGGTTTTTCTGCAGGCCAACCCCATATTCTCACTCCAGTCTGATTGTGTCCATAGTTATAAGAAAGCCCATTACCACCAACTGTAGCCACTAAGGATCTTCCGTTGCGAGGATACACGGTGAAGAATGCTTGGTCGCGAGAAAAATCTGATGAGTCAATCCATCCTTTAAAGGTGTGTGCCGTCTTCCAATTCCACAGGCCGTATCCTGACACGCCGTTGTAGTATCCAGGCGCGAATGCAATGTTTGAATGCCATCCTTCTCCCTTTCCCCCATGTACGCAGTGTCCTGCGGTGGACACTACGTTTTTCGTCGAACCGTTAATTGCCGAGCCCGAGCACACATAGTTTTTACCTTTATAAGTGAAAAACACTTTTCCAGCAGTTGATGGGACGGCCGTGTTCCGGGTTCGTGTTACTGTCGGCAATTCGGGGTACACAGGATGAGACAAATCCTCTCCCAAACTAACACCTTTAGATTGTTGACTGGATGGTTTGGTGTCGGTTTGATAAAACTCGGAAGCTAATTCGTCTGCAGGAATTGCAGATTGCATCTTTTCTTCCGTCCAGTAGCCTGTGGGATCTAATTCCTGAGTAGATGATCTTGGCGAATTGACTGAGGGTGCACTGGTTGATACTGGCTGGTCACCCGTGCCGTCATCTGCAATTGGAGATGCTTGGGCAGTTGGCATCATGAAGCCTGCAAACAACGCTAAGATAGCGAACAGAGCAGTAACAGGTATAGTTTGACGTCGAATTTTCATAATAACCTCCAATTTTTTTCTTTATTCACCTCTACTCTAGGTGGGTTTTAACTAATTTGCAAGAGTCTAAATTGACATATTGTCATTATTTCTGGTAAATAAGATTAACTTTTCGTCTCGTGGACGATTGTGTACCACACCTTGTTGGCGGTTCGGCACGTGCAGAATCCGCGGCATAATCCCACACCTGCGCCAACGGGGTCTTTAAAACCCCCTGCCGCATCTCGGGCGCGTCCAAGTCCACCCCCAGCGACTTTTGTTCCACCATCACAGAGGCATCGCGAATCCACACATCGATGAAACCACCGCCAGCAACCCGATGCTCAAACAGCACCAAGTCCATGCGTTCGTAACCCAGCACGTCACGCAGCAGCAATGTCCAGAACTTCTGGCACTCACCCTTCTCGTAACCCTTGCCAGCCCACTGAGCCGCAAACTCCCTGGCTGCCTGCAAATCCGAACCCATCACCACCTCGGCCTCTCTGTCACCTCTGGTGCCTATATCTCAGTATCTCACCGCACTGATACCGAAAGTGAAAAGATCGACGACAGAAAAGGTTTGCCACGCCTGCTAGGAAAGGTCGAGCGCCGACCCTGCGCGGCAAAAGCTCTTCGCAATAACGCTCGCTGGGAAGACCACCCCGCAAAACCAGCAAAGTGATTGAGGCCCGACCCCGCTGATGAAGTCACGACGCAGCGGCGCTATTGACCCCCCCTGCTGACCTCAACAGCAGGGTGAGCGGATAGCTAAAGTTAAGCCCCGTAAGAGTGAGAATCTCGCGGTTGCGGGCGAGTCGTGACGGGTTTCCAGCCGCGCGGGGTCTTTGCTCCGCGTATCCCTTCCGTGCGGGAACGATAGACCACGTAGGGACGTGTTGGGTACATAACCGGAGCGGAAACTACGTGAACCAGCCTGGTGAACGGCCAAATCGCAAACAGCAGAAGTCCGGCGATAATGTGCATTTTGAAAGAGCCAGGTACCCCCGCAAGCAGCTCCGGCTGGGGTTGGAAAGTCAGGATTGACCGCAACCAAGGGCTGATGGTTTCCCGGTAGTCGTAACCATTCGCCCCGCCCAGCACCTGATTTTGCAAAGTGGCCCAGAAACCCAGGCCAATCGGGAGACACAGCAGAACATACATGAAAATATCGTTCTTCGTGGTGGCGAAACGTACCGATTTATTGACGACACGCCGATAGAGCAAGCCCAGCAGGCCAACGACCGCGACTACCCCCGCCGTCATGCCGCCAATAGTTGCCATCAGGTGATACCCGTGCTCGGAAACCCCTAAGGCAGTGGTCCAAGACTTGGGGATGAGCAACCCCATCACGTGTCCCGCCCCCACGAACAAGATTCCGAAGTGGAACAGCGGCGAAGCCCACCGCAACAAAGTCGACTCGTGAAGCTGGGAAGAACGTGAGGTCCACCCAAACTTGTCATAGCGGTAACGCCAAATCAGACCTACTATCAGCAAGCCCAATGCTAGATAAGGGAACCCTGCCCACAAGAAAAGCTCAAAGGGATTCATCAGCGCGCCTCCTGTTTTGGTGCCAAAAAGAACGGTTGGGACTGCACGCCGACCATCTCGGCGGGCGGGCCTTGCAAGATAAGTTTACGGAAAGCTGCTTTCGCCTTTTCATCCAGCGGGTCTAGCGTCAAAATCAGCCCCGCAACGACAGAGGACCAGGGACTTTGCAAGGATTCCAAGGCTGCCCGCAGCACTTCCAGACCGTCACGGTGGATATTGATCAGATGCTCAGCTAGCTCATCGCCACTGCGGGCGGCTAACTCCAGCACAGCTGGCAAATAATCCGGCAGTTCTCCCCCACAGACTTTCCAGCCCATCGCCTCAAAGGCCTGTTGAAAAGCCAAAATAGCAGAGCCGCGCATCCGTGTGTCCCCGGTGGAGTAGTAGGAAAGGTACAGATTGCATTTGCGTTTCTGGTCAAACGTTCGCACATACAAATCTTCGATTTCGCGCAGATTTTGCGAGTCTGCCCAATCCAGAAAGGCCTGGAATTCATCGGCAACTTCCGGCTCTACGTTGTCCAGCTCCAACCGGATGATGGACAGCTGCTGATGGTAGTCCTCACTCGGATAGTCCAGCAGGACAGAGGCAATCATCTGGGCGGTCCGCGACCGTCCCGCCTCTGTTGAATTTAGAGCCTCCCGTGGCGGTAGGCTCGACTGCACCTGGCTCATTTATGAACCTCCAGTGGGACGAATGTCTTGGTGGAACCGGTTTTGCTGAAGGCAGGGATGCCCTCACCGCCCCGACCAGGCCCGCCCAGTACGTCCAGGGAGCAGCCCAATTCGCGCAAGCCTCGCGGGGCTTCCGCTCCGGCGGTAGGCACGACGAAACGGTCATCGTACTTGGCAATAGCCAGGAGCCGGTACATTTCCTCCATTTGTTCCCCGGTCATGCCCACGGCCTGTGCTCCCGTGGCATCGGGTTCTTCCCCGAGGTGGCGTCCACGCATATAGCTGCGCATGGCCGCCAGGCGGCGCAGTGATTTTTCAACCGGCACGGTATCTCCCGCCGTAAATAGTCCAGCCAGATATTCCAGGGGAATCCGCATGGTCGCGATGGAGGTCAGCAGGACTTTGGCGTCCTCACCGTCGGCACCCGCAGCCGTCACCGCATCGACTACTGGGGACAGCGGAGGAATGTACCAAACCATCGGTAAAGTGCGATATTCCGGGTGGAGCGGCAGAGCCACCTCATATTCTGAAATGAGCCGGTACACCGGCGATTCTTGAGCTGCCTGAATCCAGGAATGCGGCACCCCGTTTGCCTCCGCAGCGGCCCGCACCTCTGGGTCAAAAGGATCCAGCAGCAGGCTACGCTGGGAATGGTACAGGTCCTGGGGGTCTCGGACCGCGGCGGCCTCGCCAACTCGGTCCGCATCGTAGAGCAAAACGCCCAGGTAGCGCAGCCGCCCGACACAGGTTTCGGAACAAACCGTGGGCTCCCCCGCCTCCAAGCGAGGGTAGCAAAGGGTGCATTTTTCGGCTTTACCGGTGAGGTGGTTGAAATAAACTTTCTTGTACGGACAAGCCGACACACACATCCGCCAGCCGCGACATTTATCTTGGTCAACCAGCACGATACCGTCCTCGGTACGCTTGTACATAGCGGTTCCAGGACAAGCCGAGACACAGGCCGGGTTCAGGCAATGTTCGCAAATCCGGGGCAGATAAAACATGAAAGCATCTTGGATCTGGGCCTTAACCTGCACTGTCATTTGTTCCAAGATGGGGTCCTGGGGCAAAGTTTCCAGTGAGCCGGCTAAATCGTCGTCCCAGTTCGGGCCCCAAGTCGGCTGATTAATCTGCTCACCGGTGATTTGTTTCACCGGACGTGCACTCGGCAAATATTTCGAGTCCTTCGGGGCTGCGAGCAGTTTCTCATACTCATAGGTCCAAGGTTCGTAATAGTCATCAATGGTGGGCATCTGCGGGTTGGCGAAAATCTTGGACAGTTCGTGTACCCGGCCGCCGCCGCGAAGACGGAGTTTACCGGAAGGCGTGAGCTTCCAGCCGCCGCGATACTTTCCTTGGTTCTCCCATTCTTTCGGGTATCCCACACCGGGCTTGGTCTCTACGTTGTTGAACCACACGTATTCCGTGCCTTCCCGGTTCGTCCACGCTTGTTTGCAGGTGACCGAACAGGTATGACACCCGATACATTTATCGAGATTCATCACCATTGCGATTTGGGCTAGTACCTTCATGAGAACTTCACCTCCGTGGTACGACGACGAATCAACGTCACTTCGTCACGTTGATTGCCGGTAGGACCAATGTAGTTAAACCCGTAGGTCAGCTGAGCATGACCTCCGGCCATATGGGTTGGTTTCAACAAAATCCGGGTCAGTGAGTTGTGGATACCTCCGCGCAGACCCGACTTTTGTGAAATAGGTGTGCCGCTGACCCGCTCTTGTGCGTGATACATATACACCGTCCCTGGCGGCATCCGGTGAGACACCACCGCTCGCGCCGCCACGGCACCGTTACGGTTATAGGCCTCGACCCAGTCATTGTCCTTGACCCCAATCTTGGCGGCGTCTTCGGGAGACATCCAGATAGTCTGCCCGCCCCGTCCCAGAGTCAACATATACAGGTTGTCGTAGTACTGGGAGTGGATAGCCCACTTGTTGTGTGGGGTCAGGTAACGCACCGCAACTTGGGCCACGCCGTCGTCTTTGGAAAGTTCACCCACGACGGCGTCACCGTAAATCCGCGCCAAGTCCAGCGGGGGTCGATACACCGGCAAGGATTCACCGATGTCAATCATCCAGTCGTGATCCAGGTAGTAATGCATTCGCCCGGTAAAGGTGTGGAAAGGCTTGAGATGTTCAATGTTGATGACAAACGCAGAGTAGCGCCGCCCACCGTGTTCCGAACCGGACCATTCCGGCGAGGTGATGACCGAGCGGGGCTGAATGGTAATTTCTCTAAACGTCAGTCGTTTTTCTTCGTCCCCGAGGGCCAGTTGCGCCAGCTTTTGGCCGGTTTGGGCTTCGTATTGGCAAAAGCCCTGTACCGCGATACGTCCGTTCGTGGTGCCTGACATCTGCATCACCGCGTCGGCCGCCTTAATCGGGGTATCCAAGAGCGGACGCCCTTGCCCCACCCCGCTGGTAGCTACCCCGTTCATCTCCCGCAGCACTTCGACTTCCCGGTCGGGTTTCAACGTAAGGCCCTTGATAGGCAAGCCGAGTTTTTCCACGTTAGGGCCGAGCGTGGTGAACTTTTCATAAATCTTGGTGTAGTCACGTTCCACCGGAACGAACTTTGGCAAGGTTTTGCCGGGGATAAGTTCACGTGTCTCCAAGGGTTCCACGATTCCATGCGGCAAAGCCATCTCATCGGGGGTGTCATGGGCAATCGGTGCCATGACCACATCTTGCTTGGTGCCCAAGTGACGCTGCGCCATTTCAGACACCAGATAGGCCAAATCCCGAAACACCTCAAAGTCAGAGCGAGCCTGCCACGGCGGCACTACGGCCTGGTTGAAGGAATGCAGGAATGGATGCATATCGGTTGACGAAATATCGTATTTCTCATACCAGGTGGCTGCCGGCAGCACAATGTCTGAATACAGCGTGGTAGAAGTGTTCCGGAAGTCAGCCGTGAACATGAGGTCAAGTTTGCCGATACCCGGGTCGTCCCGCCACTTTATCAGCTTCGGGCGGCGCTCCGGCGCAAGTTCGTCAGCTGAAACTGCGTTGTCAGCTCCAATCATGTGACGCGCGAAGTACTCCGCGCCTTTGGCGGAGGAACCCATCAGGTTCGTGCGCCAGTTAGCGAGGACACGAGTAAAGTTTCGCGGGTCGTCAGGGTCGGTGCAGGCAAAGTGCAGACGGTCGGCCTGGAGCTCCTGCACCACGTATTCACCGGGTTTCATGCCGGCTTCTTGGGCCGCTTGGCCAATTTCCAGAGCGGAGCGGTCGAACTGCGGGAAGGAGGGCATCCAGCCGCGTTGGGAGGCTTCAATCAAAGTGTCTGCATTCGTCAAGCCTTTCCAGTCGGCCAGCGGGGACCCCACTTGTCCAGCCAGGGAACCGTCATAACGCCACTGGTCGGTCAACAGATACCAGAAACCTGTGGAAATCATTTGCCGAGGTGGGCGGGACCAGTCCAGACCCATGGCGTACTGTTGCCAACCCGCAATCGGGCGGACCTTTTCTTGACCGACATAGTGCGCCCAGCCGCCGCCGTTCACCCCTTGTGTGGCACACATGGTGGTCAGCGCCAGGAAAGTGCGATATATCGTGTCGGAGTGGAAGAAGTGGTTCGTGCCCGCACCCATCACAATCATGGAACGCCCTTTTGAATCGAGGGCATTTTGAGCAAACTCGCGGGCAATCCGGATGGCTGCGTGCATGGGCACGCCGGTATGTTCTTCCTGCCAGGCGGGAGTTCCGGGAGTGGAGCCGTCATCGTAACCGCTGGGCCATTGGCCGGGCAGGTCACCGCGTTTCACCCCGTATTCAGCCAGCAGCAAATCGTAGACGGTCGTGACGTAGTCCGATCCGACTTTGAAAGCGGGAACTCCCCGTTTCACAAGGCCGGCACCGAGCGCTACCGTTTCGGATTGGGAACTCGGCAGGTCAAAGCGCGGCAAAACAATTTCAATACCAGCGGCATCAGGCCGGTCGAGCGCCGAAATTGCTGGCTGAACCCCGTCCAAAGCTAAATTCCAATGACCCTTGCTACTGGATTCACCCCACCTGTCTGCCAGGGTCCCGCCGGGATCTTTGATGGTTCCATCCACGTCGAGTACCAGTCCGCGATGCTCCGGATTGGGCCGATCTTTCAAGTCTCCTGCCAGTTCAGCAGGCAAATCAGCAGCCGTCAGGAACTTGCCAGGCACCACTCCGTGTTCGGTTTCCTGCAGTTTGACCAGGAAAGGCGCATCCGTGTAGCGCGACATATAATCCAGGAAGAATGGCTCCTGGCGTTTAACGTGGAACTCGCTGAGGATTACATGGCCCATAGCTTGCGCCAAGGCCCCGTCCGTGCCGGGGTTTACCCGCAGCCACTCATCGCCGAACTTGGTGTTATCAGCATAATCAGGCGAAATCGCCACGACTTTTTGCCCGTGATAGCGGGCTTCGGCCATGAAGTGAGCGTCTGGGGTACGGGTCAGGGGAATGTTCGAACCCCACATGATGAGGTATTGCGAGTTGAACCAGTCGCCGGACTCGGGAACATCGGTTTGATCGCCGAAAACTTGGGGCGAGGCGGGAGGGAGGTCAGCGTACCAGTCATAGAAGGACAGCATGACCCCGCCCAGCAACTCATAGAACCGCGATCCGGCGGCGTAAGAAATCATCGACATAGCGGGAATCACCGAGAACCCGGCTAACCGATCCGGGCCGTATTCTTTGATGGTATAGACGTGGGCCGCGGCGATGATCTCATTGGCTTCATCCCAACCGATTCGCACCATGCCGCCTTTACCCCGCTGGGACTTATAGGCTTTGGCTTTTTGTGGATCCTCCACAATCGCCCCCCAAGCCTCTACCGGGTCCTTGCCCGATTTTCGTTCCTCTCGGTACAAATCCAGCAGGACCCCGCGAATATGCGGGTAACGAATCCGGGTCGGAGAGTACTCATACCAAGAATAGGCAGCTCCACGAGGGCAACCACGCGGTTCATAGTCAGGCAGTTCCGGTCCGGTGGAGGGATAATCAACGGCTTGGGATTCCCAGGTGATGATGCCGTCTTTTACATACACTTTCCACGAACAAGATCCGGTGCAGTTCACCCCGTGAGTCGAACGCACGACCTTGTCATAGGACCAGCGTTGCCGATAAAAAGCGTCAGCGTCACGGCCACCTTCGATAAATAGCTGGCGGGAATCGCCAGACATTTCGCCACGGCGTAGTTTAGAACCCAGTGCGAATACTCCCGAGGGAACGTCTTTGTATCCCCCGCCTTGGATTTTCGATTCACTCATTGTTTATTACCTCCACTTGACAAGGTCTAACCGGGGAACGGAGCGTTCTTGCGGGCGTAAAGTACCCAGCACAGAACGGAACAGAAAATGCAGTACACGGTGGCACCGAAAAAGAATTGTGCCGCCGGAATAACGGCCAGGCCCGCCCCGACCAGGAACGGTCCGAGCGCGGCTACTGAAGCCGTGAAACCGATGGCTCCGCCGGCTTGGCGTTTGGGCATAATCATGGGCATCTGTTTAAAGGTGCCGGCGTTGCCGATTCCCGCAAAGAAGAACATAATCAACATCGCCCAGAGGAACCCGCTAAAGTCCGCGGCGGACTGGGGATTCATCAAGAAAAATCCGGAAATCGCCAGCGTGACGGCCATGCCGACACCGGAAACGAAAGTCCAGAGACCCCCGCCGAACTTATCGCACAGCGGCCCCCACAAAACCCGCACTATGGAGCCAATGAGCGGACCGAGAAAAGCATAGGTGGCACCTTGCACAGCTAGGTGCAAAGTTGAATCTGGCCCATAGTTGTTGTTGATGAGCAAACCGAACTGAGCCGAGGCGCCCGAGAAAATCCCGAAGGTCATCACATAGAGCAGAGTCATGAACCAGGTGTTTTTGTTTGAAAAGATGTCCATTTGTTCCCGAATGTTGGCTTTCACCGGAACATCTTTGAGCAGCGTGAACGCGAGGACAGCTGCCACGAGGGACCAGGGAACAAAGAAGATAGCAGGGTTGTGAACCCAGATATCGCCGTTGGGACCGCTCTGCGGAGCTATCCAAGACAAACCGAACAGGGAGAATCCCATGAGGATAGGCCCGACGATTTGAATGATAGACATACCCAAGTTTCCGATACCGGCCTGGAGGTTCAGAGCGGTTCCGGACAGGCGCTTGGGGAAAAAGTAGCCGGTTGACGGCATATATCCCGAGAAAGAACCTCCGCCAATACCGCACATGAAAGCCAAAGTCAGCAGCCACCAGTACGGAGTGTCCGGGTTTTGCACCGCGAAAAACCAGCCAAACATGGGAATGGTGAACAGGATTGAAGAAATCCCCACCAACTTGCGCGTTCCAATCACCGGCGGGAGGAAAGTGTAGATGAAACGAATCAAGCCCCCGGACAGGCCCGGCATCGCTGCCAGCCAGTACAGCTGCGCTTTGCTGAGGCCGAAGCCGATTTCATTGAGTTTTGGCGCCAATGCCGACACCAAGAACCACACACAGAACGCCATAATCATCGAGTAGGTGGAAACCACCAGGGTCGTCCAGGCTATTTTTGAGCTCCACTGCTGGGAATCTTCGGGATTCCAGTTTTTCAACAGTTTTCCGGAGGTATCTAGTTTCTGAGCGTCTGCGGTCATTTTTCTCCCCATTGATTCATGAGCCACTATGGCATTTATTGAACACCTGTCTAAAAGCTAACAGAGTTAAACGTTTCTTTGGCAGATTTTAAAATCCAGGTCATGTAACCGCGTTTAACCAGGTAATCAACCTCGATTCGTCGGCACCAAGAGCCAGAAACGTGTCGTTTGCGGCTATAAACTGGTAGTAATTTAGCTACGTAGCAGATGCGTAAATGGAGATTTCGGGTTCAGGAGGTCATCGTGGCAGAGCATTCTCAGGTAACCGCGGCCATCATCACTGTTGATTCACGAGTGGTTAGCGGCGATAAACCACCGAAAGGTGCCACCAAAGCTCGTGAACTGCTGAGCGACTTTGGGATTGAGGTAATCCGCGAGGAAGTCATCGATGACCTCGCCGCTCCCCTGCGTGCCGAGTTTGAACGGGCGCAACAGGCCGGTGCGCGCCTCATCGTGACTGTGGGCTCTACCGGGGTTTCCGCCCGAAACATCGTGCCCGAGACAACTCTGGCGGTGTGCGATGTGGAGTTGCCGGGGATTGCCGAACAGATTCGCGCTGTAGGGCTGAAAAACACGCCGCAATCGGTGTTGTCTCGTGCTGTAGTCGGGGTGACTTCCAGGACTTCTCGTGGGGCGGTCATTGTGAACTGCCCCAGTTCCTCGGGCGGGGTCACGGATGCCTTGCAGGTGGTGCTCCCCCTGCTGCATTACATCATTGAACAGCTTGACCAGACCCAGGCGTAAGGGCCAGCTGAGAGGGTGCCGCCCGGGAGCGAGCCGTGGCGGGGGTCACCATCAGAAAAATGAACCACAGTTCATAAATCCACAGAAATTGGGCAAAAAATGAACCGTACTTCAAAAATGGAACGCGGTTTCTGAGAATCAAGCCTCAACTACATCGGGGGGAATTTCTAGACGCGCCGCCAGTTCACGCGCGTCTTGGGGCGTGTCGACGTCCGCGCAATAATGTTGCGGGTCCGCCACCGCGGCCACCTCCAGGCGGGAAAAACCGCTGCGGATTGACCGGTTACGCACTTGGGGTAGTCCCCGCAAAGCGCCCAGCCGGTAGCAACCATGCAGGTACTGAAGCCGCGTTTCACCATCGTCCGCCATTGGCGCCGCCCCGACACAGTCCGCGAACTGCGCGCACAAGCGCCCCCACAATCTTGGGGTCAGCGGAGCGTCACAAGGCATGACTGCCACCACCGCGGAATCTGGCAGGTCCCCCAACTGAGACACCCCGGCATTGAGGCCCGCCAGCGGTCCGCCCAGAGGGGGATCTTCCAATGTCAGCACCACCCCGGGGGGAACCGACAGGTGCTCAGGAGCGACCACGACCACCCGACCTGAGCACCTAGTGCGCTCGATTTCAGCAAAAACCCAATCAATAAGCCTGATGCCTCCGACCCGATAATCGGGTTTAGACACCCCGCCCAAACGTTTCGCGGTCCCTCCTGCCAAAATCACCACCGCGTCGGGCACGGCCGCGAGGTTTCCTGCACAGTCACACATTTACGTTCAGTCCGCCTCCTGGGGTTCGCGCTCACCCTCGGGAGCGTTTAGGTAAATTGTAGGCTCTGTGCCAAACTTTGGTTTGGCTACCGGCTGAGCAAAAGCCGCCGGGCCGCACCAGCCCGTTGCGGCGTCAGTCCGCCAACACGGGGCTCAGTGGCAGCGGTTCGGGCAAATCTAACGTAATACTCAACTGTAGCGCGGGGTCGGCAAACACCCTCCCGTTGGAAGTCATGGCGAGGGCGCGATACGACGCTCCCAGGACGCCCTTTTCAGTCAAATCGTGCAGCAAAGGCGTGCCCCCCGCAATCAGCGCGGTAGAGAGAGCCTCGCAACCCATCGCGTCAGGTCCCACCACAAGTGCCGCGCAAATATCAGTAAACGCGAGCTGCCCGTCCAGACCGCGAATGTGGCTGCGCACCAGACTGGGAACAATCTGGGTTTGCGGCAGTGCGGAAAAGGACAGGGACTCGTTTTCTATCTGCAGGTTTCCCAAGAATTCCGAGCCTGTCCAGGGTGATTGCACCCTAATGGTGGCCCGGCGATCCGGCGCCACAATCGACGAACCTCCAAACGACACCAAGATGTCGCTGCCGCCCGATTGTGCAATGAGGGAAGCCAGCTGCGCAGCCGCGTAACCTTTCGCGATACCTCCCAAATCCAGCCCCCCAGACCCCACACCGTCGGTGAGACGAGCCTGTTCGCCCCGCAACTGCAGCGTTTCGGCGCCCACACCCAGGCACGGAAATAGTTTAAAGAACCCCCCGGTACGCTGCGACCAAACCTGAGCAGCCCGAAACACCGCGGCACAGTGCGGCCCGACATCCGTCCACTCGGTGTTCAGGCGGCTCACGGGAGAATCCGCCCGAAACCGCGACAGATCGTCCTCCAACTGCTCCACCCTTTGCGGCAGACTCACCCTCAGGACTTCCGCGACCTGGGGAGCACTGCGCCACGAGACCGACACCAGCGTCCCCATCGCCGCGAAGGTAATCGCGGTTTCTCCGTGCAAAGTCTGCGCGAGGTGCACGAACGCCTACTTTTGCGCGGCGTCCATAGCCGCCTGAACCGCGTCGAGGAACAGCCGATGCGACAAGGACGCCCCGGCCACCCTATCGACCTTATTTTGATCCCCGGTCCTCTGGAACTGCTGCACATAGCGCTGTTCAGCGCTTATAGCGTCTTGGGCGCGCTGGTAGAACTCCGTGTCTATCCCGCCGCTGGCGGTTTTCCCGTAATTTTCGTCATGTACCGTCCCGTCTTTGTCATAGAGACGAAACTCGGCGTCAACCACCTGACCGTGCTTAATCGTGAAGCGAATTTTGCCGACGGTACCGTCCTCTTCGGGCTGCGAGCTGCCTGCATATTGGCCATCGGGCAAAGTTGAGGCCGCTGGGTAAGTCGCGCAGCCGCTGAGGGCGACCATGCCGATTGCGAGCAGTGCCCCCGCGGTCGTTTTACGCATCTTTCCCTCCCGTTTCCGACGTTTCCTGCGCGCCTGCCGCGGAAGTATGCGGCTGATTTTTTACTTCGCTGACGATTTTTCCGTGTTCCAAAATGATTTGGCGCTGCCCTTGCCGAGCGACGTTGGCATCGTGGGTGACGACCAGCAGGGTCGTGCCCTCCCGATGCAGCTGCGAAAAGAAGTCGATAACGATGTTTTCGTTTGCCTCGTCGAGGTTTCCAGTCGGCTCGTCGGCCAGGATGACGGAGGGGTGGTTGATGAGGGCACGAGCCACGCACACGCGCTGCTGCTCCCCTCCGGACAGTTCATGAGGGAGGTGAGTGGCGCGAGCGGACATGCCCACCCGGTCTAGTGCCTCCATCGCCTCGGCTTCATCAGGGAGGGAATGGTAGTACTGGGCCATCATCACGTTTTCCACTGCGGATAGGTGTTTGACCAAGTGGAACTGTTGAAAGATGAGGCCAATCTTGCGGCGGCGCACGGCAGCCAATTCCAGTTCACCCATTTTGTCCAGACGCTCACCCTCCAGGTAAACCAGTCCTTCGGTGGGGGAATCCAGGCAGCCCAAAATGTTCATCAAGGTTGACTTGCCCGAACCGGACGGCCCCACTACCGAGAGCCACTCGCCGCGAGTCACATCGAGGCTGACATTATCCAGCGCCGCCAGCTCGCCGTATTTTCGAGACACCTTCTCGACTCGATAAATCAATTGTTCATCATTATTATCTGCCATAGCATTCTCACTCTCCACCAAGAACATTTATAGGATTAATTCGGGCAATACGTTTAGCCGGCCACAGAGAACCGATAACCGCTACTGCTACCGAAAACACAATTGTGAGGACTATAATTATCCAGTTAATTTCTACTCGTGCCAGGAAAACTCTTTGCAATATGTAATCGGCCAGTCCAATTCCCAGCAGCACTCCCAAGAGGCCTCCGAACATCCCTAACAGTATCGATTCCCCGATAAGCTCCGTGAACACGTCCTTACTCAAAGCCCCTAAGGCCTTTTTCAGCCCAATCTCGCGGGCGCGTTCCGAAACAATCGAACTCAGTGTCGCGGATACTGCAATGAGCATTAGGGCGGAAATAATAATACTGACCAACCAAATTAGGTTGCTTAGAGTATGGGCAATGCGGGTTTCATTTTGGGTAGTCCGACGCACCACTTCAGCGTCAACCCCGTTAACCTTTTTTCCGATGGTTTTCGCTAAAGCGCTCAATTGGGAAGTATCACCTTTCAGGGAATATTCCACCAAACCATAGTGGTCGGCAACCCCACCCATAGCGGTGTAACTGTCCGGACTCAACACCGCCAGGTCGTCCTCGGGACCGCCGGTGCGCAGCAGCCCGGAGATTTCCAGCTGTTTGCCAGCCCGGTTGGCATCCCCCGAGTCGTCCCCGCCGGTGTTTTCCCGCAGCTGCGCCACCTTGAGGCCGATCAGGTCACCGACGTGCAGACGGAATTTTTCCGCCAGGTTCACCCCTAACAGGATCTGTTCGCTGCCCTGCGGCACTTTCCCCTCGATTGACCAGTAGGGTCGCACCGACCGGGCGTCGGCAAATTTCGTCACCATGAGGGGAACGGGCTGCTGACCGTAGAGCAGGTTACCGTAACTGTAGCCGGCCCGCCCCAACAGGCTCTCGCCGCACTGCCGGTCGATGGCAGACACCGTTTCCGGAGTAATGACGTTGGAGCCTTGCGGCAGCACCACCAGGTTTGCCCCAAAAGAGCGCAGTTCCTTGGCGATATAGTCGGGAACTGTCACCGCCACCAGCCCCAACCCGGAAAGAGTGGAGGCGCCCATCGCGATTGCTAGGGAAGCAATCAGGACCCGGGAGAAACGGTGCGCAAAGGCTTTCCAGATGATGCGCACGAACATGCGTTTGTGTGAGTTCATTCCCGCCTACTTTCTGTGCAGGACCCGCGCCGGCTGCAAAGTCACCAGCGCCCGGATTGAAGGTAAACAGCCCAGCAAAACCGTCAGCCCCACGATGACCGCCATCAGGGGGAACACCACCGGGCGGATATTGATACTGACCCCAAATACCAGGTGGCCGACCAGTTGGGCCAAACCGATTCCGCCCACACATCCGAACGCGGCCCCGACCAGACTCACGATGAAGGTTTCCGTCAAAATCATCAGCACCACAAAGAGATTGCGCGCCCCCAAAGCTTTCATCAGCCCGATTTCGGCGGAACGTTCCATCACCGAAGCGGTCACCAGGTTAGCAATGCCCAGAGCGGAACCCGCCATGGCTAAAATCGCCACCAAAGTCATAATGAGCTGGGTTTTTTCCAGAATCGTGCCCTCGCTGTCAGCGATTTGGTGGACGGGGGTGGCCACGGCGTTGCTCATGACTTCCTCAATCTGATAGGCGATTGAGGACGTGTAAGCGGTGCAGTACCAGGTTTCCCAGTCCTCCAGAGATAGTGAGCTGGGATCGCGGGCAGCGCGGCGGGACAAGTCATTTTCCGGCGTGGTGATAGCCCGCACCTCGACCCGGTCGACCTGGCCCGGACGGCCCGAGAGGCTCTGAGCTACGCTCAAATCCGCAAACAGTTGCCGGTCTTCATTGGAACCGGAAGTAAAGATACCGCTGATAGTCAAGGTTGGACTGGGTGCGGAGCCAGCTATTCCGGGCGGGGGTTTCAAGGTCAGAGAGTCCCCCAGGTGCCAGCCGTTTTGCTGGGCCAGTTTCGTTCCGACCATGATTTCGTCGGGGGCTTTCGGCCAACTGCCTTGGACTTCCCACCAGTCGCGCATATCCGCCATGCCTGTATCGACTTTTTCCCCGGTGGGGATGGCTAGCTTCTTGCGAAACCAGGTCCCGACTACGTCAACGTCTTGGCCTGAGGAATCTGCCTTGGTTTCCAGGAACGGAGCAAAGTTTTCGATGTTGTAAGCCCAAAATATGGTTTTCAGTTTCGCCAGCTCGGATTCTTGCAACGCTCCGGACTGGGAATTCGTCGAGCTATCCGTATCCTCGAAATCATAGAGTTGGGAAACTACGGATTTTCCTTGCGGTAGCACTTGGATATTGGCACCGTAAGAGCCAAGTTCCTGTTTGATTTTATCCCCGACATCCAGCATGACCGACAGCATGGAAGTTGTGAGACCCGCCCCTAAGAAAATCGTTAGCGCAATCATGAGGCGTTTACCGACCTGGCGGCGTAACGCCTTGAAAATCATCCTGAAAAAGAACATGGAAACTTATACCTTAGAGCCTTAGATTATTTTGGTTTTAAAGATTTTGGCGTGCCCACTCAGCTCGTCAGCAAAAAACCGTAATTCTTTCGGGCCCACTTCATACTTAATCGGAATGGGGTTACAGCCACCGGGAAAGCCAATAGTTTGAATGTTCATCATGACCCCGCAGCGCCGGCAAATGACTTTCCCGCCGTCCTCGTAATAACCGGATTCGCCACAGATTTCGCAGGCATCCAGACCGCAACCGTAAGCCACGGCGTTCTTTTGAATGACGATGAAACGAACTTGCGTCCCGTCCTTGGTCACGTAGGCGAACCGATGCAGGTGTCCATCAGACACCAGCTCCCGACTGACGGAAACCACATTTCCTTTCACGGTGGAAGGCTCTATCGGGGATAACTCCGGAACAGCCTCCGCCACGCGCTTGCCAACGGTCAAGGCAGTAACGAAAACAACCGTGCCACCCAAGGCCAGCTCCAAAAAGTGACGGCGGGTAATCCGATCCGCTTTCGCTAGACGCGCTTCGGGGCCGGAAATGTTGACGGGTTTGGAACCGAACCAAATGGCGATGATGCCAGGAATGGCGGTCAGCACCACCAGGGTCAGCAGTATGACGGTGTTGGCATTTTGAATCCACAACACGAGTTCAAAGATGGTTCGTGACCGTGGCAGGAAACCACGTGCGGCGAGCTGTTGATACAGCAGAATGGAGCGCGGACCGATAACTACCAAAAATACCGCGGTGGTGATTGCCAAACGCACCATGGCGGGAACCAACCTGGTGGCGCGCACGTAGGCCCAGCCGGCGACGACCACCAGCAACGTCCCAAACGCAAATCCGGCAAAACGCGCCAGCGATTCCGTTTCTAACGGAGAGGACCCCATCAGCACAATTTCATCGGTCGAAAATGCGTATTCAAAGCCGAAATTGATGATGATGCTGACGGCAGTCAACAGCGAGACTACCAGCAGTGCCCGATGTTTAGCACTCTGTTTAATGTCATAGAGGTCGGCAGGTCCGAACCACCACGACATTCCCAGGAAACCTAGGGAACAAATCAGCATGACTGGAACCAGATAGAAGTTCATGGTGGGAACGTCTATCAGGTTTGTATTCAGTCGAAACCATGCCAGTGTCGCCGCCGCTAGGGCTGCCACCACCAACACCACGGTGGTAATCCGAGCTACGACTCGGCGTTCCATCGGGGTGTGCGGTCGTGTTGCCAGCAAGATTGCCAGCGGCACGAATAGCGGCAGCCCGTAGCGGAGGGCGACAACAAATAACTTGAGCAATGAAATCTACTTAGAGAATCTGCCCGTCCCACTGCCAGTTCTTGAACTCGAACTTCAGCGGTTCTTTCCAGAAACGGCCCTTGACCGCGGAGGAATCCTTACCCGTGTGCAGCATGAACTTGTCCTCCGGAGAGGGGATGGTGATGGTCACATCGTACAGACCGGGCTTGAGCTTGATGTTGTTACCGTAGTGAGGACCGTCAACGGCGATCATCGGCATCATGGTGCCCAAATCAGTTTCCTCACCGGTCTTTTGATCCTTAACTGTGGCCTTCAAATCGTCCAGGTAGGGCAGGTATGAATCGGCCGGGTATCCGAATTCTTCGGCCTTTTCATTGGTGGAAACGTCAATCTCAAAGTGCATATCGGACTCGGAAGCCGGAGGCATCTTCATTGAGCCGTGCTCCATATCGACAGCCTGGAAATAAACAACGTTTACATTCAGCGGCCCGTTGGTTTGTTCGCCAGAATCCCCAACCGGAATCTCCTTGATACCCACAACATTAGGATCGCTGGGGGTTTCCGGCTGTTCCTGCCCAGTCGTCGCCGGCTTGGAGTCCTGCGGCTTCGCCTGGTTGTCCGGGTTTTCGCCACAGCCGCTGAGACTCGCTCCCATCGCCAGGACGGCTGCCAGAGCCAGTAGCTTCTTCTTCATTATTCTTCCTTTCCGCTGTGTGCTTCGACAGCGTCTTGTGTGTCTTCCCTCGAAGAGTTTTCTTCGGGAGCTTTATCATTACTTTCCGAGATAGGGGTGTCGCAACGTGTCTCGGAACCGCTCGCCTCGGGCTGGTCGGCTTTTGCCTGGCGGCGTTGCAACAGAGCTAGGCCGACCAATACCGCGGCGGTAATAAGCTGGGCACCGAGGGTTTCCGCAGTGGGATAAATCCCCAGGAACACCACGGTAGGAACGGAAGGCACCACATGCGCCCCGACCAAAGCGGCCTCTTGCAGCTCTTTGATTGCCCCGCCCACGATGGCTACCGCCAGCAACGCCAGCAATATTGAAGTCCACTTAAAGAACGGCTTGAGCGGCAGGCGTACCCCGAACTGCCAGACCAACACGAATAGAATCGCGAGGATGATTACCGCCGTTACGCCACCCAAAACGATAAACCAATAATCGCTGTGCGTTTTCGCCCCGGCAACAATCGGGTAAAAGAACAGGATGGTTTCGGCACCTTCCCTGGCCACGGTGAGGAAGGACACAAATGCCAGGGCAAAAACGCCTCCCGACGCGGTTTTTTCGCCCGCGGTCGCCTTTATGTATTCCTCCCAGCGTTTGCCACTGGACTTGCTCAGTATCCAGTTAGACACATAAATCAGCATCAGGGCGGCCGCTAGGCCGGTGATTCCCTCCAGCAGTTCCTGACCCATTCCGCTCTGCACGCTGGCGCTGAGCTGGCCAAACAGAATAGCCAGACCGATGGAAATGACCACGGCGATACCCACGCCCGCTAGGATTCCCCGCAGCTGGTCGCGCCGTCCCGCTTTCAACGCATAGGTGACCAACGCCGCCACGACCAACAGCGCCTCCGCGCCTTCACGCAGCAAAATCAGAAAAGCGGCAAAGAAACCGGAGATCCCCAGCGGTCCCGTGTCCTGCGTTTTCGAGTCTAAAAATTGCGCGTCCTCAGTCAGCTTCGCAATCAGATCCTTGCCAAGTTTCTCCTGTTGAGCCTGGTCACGACCGTCTTTGTAGCCCTGCCGCAAGTCACTGAACATGCCCTCAATCTCAGTCACACGGCTGAAACCTTTGTGCACAATGGTGGTGTTTTCAAACCCGTCAGCTTCGTAATGCCCCAGGTACGCTTCGGTAGCCAGGGTGAATGCCCGGTCGGCTTGTCCCTTGACGTAGGCGCTTTGGGCATCGGTGATAGTTTGCGCAATCGTGTCGGCGACCCTACTCCACTGATCCGCCACCTTCGGGGCTTTGACCAGCTTAGTTACCGTTTCTGTAAGCAGGTCTATGACTTTGTCGCTGGCTTCTCGCAGCGCCTCCGGGCTCGCGCCGTCACGGCTGAGATTGCGTAAGTTCAATAGTTCGGCGACGAACTTATCGTCGACGTCACGCCCCAAAGCGTGTTTGACCTGGTCCTCCAGTCCGCTGGTCTGGTAGTTCTCATAGTAGGCTTGACGAATCAGAGTCTGGACCGCGCTCGGATCGCCAGCTTCCGGAACCGCGGAGAGCTTTTCCTGCATTACCGCCACAACCTCAGACCATTCACCCAGATCGGAATCTTGGGGTGTGGCCGCGCTGGGCCAGACCACTCCGCCGAAGGCTAGCGCCACCACCAAAGCGGAAAAACCTACGATAAACCGCAGTCCACGTGCCCACAGAGAAGGCTGGTTTCTGGTTGCGTCCACGATTTCCTCAACTTCTTTCTAAATCGAAACATGACAAGGCTACAGAAAAATAATAAATAAGGCAAGCCTTGCCTTATAGCAAATTTAGCTGTTCAGGGTTGATTTTTAACAAAATGCCCTCGCCCTACCGCAGCTCTTCCAGGTGGCCGTCTAGCATATTGAACCTGCGGTTGCAGTATTCATAAGCGGCCGCGTCGTGCGTGACCATGACGACCGTGCTGCTCCCTTGTGTGAGCTCGTGAAATAGCCGCAGCACCGCCGCGGTAGAGTCGTCGTCCAAGTCGCCGGTCGGTTCATCCGCCAACAAAACTTCCGGTTGGGCCATGAGTGCTCGGGCGATGGCGACCCGACGCATCTCTCCCCCGGACAGTTCTGCGGGCCAGGCGTGTGATAGGTCCGCAATGTCGAGCTTTTCCAGTAAATCCAACGCGCGATTGACGGGCAAAGACTCCACCGCCACCGGCGACGATTCCCCCGACGACCGCCCTTTTGACCGCAAAGTCGCGGGCAGCACCACGTTATCCAAAACGTTGAGGGAACTGACCAGGGTTTGCTGCTGCGTAATCATGCCCAGACGAAACCGGCGCAGCTGGGACAGTTCCCGGTCCGAGAGACCAGACAGATCCTCTCCTGCCACCAGAACCGTTCCTGAGCTGGGCCGCAGCAAACCCATCATGAGGTTCAGCAGGGTGGTTTTTCCGTTACCCGATTTGCCTGAAATGACCACAAACTGGCCGGCATCAATACTCAAGCTCACACTGTCTACCGCGTTGAACTCACGTCCCCGCCGCGAAAACTTCTTGGTCACTTCGCACAGTTCCAACAACATCTATTGCCCCTCCCGCACGACCTGGTAAGTTTCTTTTCGTAGCAGGCGAATCGCCGAGATAGCACTGGCCAGCACAGCACTGAGGCACACCGTCACCAAGATGAGAACGCCCAGAGAACACTGACTCCACAGATCACTTTGCAGATAGGGCTGCTTCAAGGCTCTTTGAATGGCATTACCAAAGGGCCGCAGCAGCGCCGCACTGAGCCCCAGCCCCAGCACGCCACCCGCCAGGCTGACCAGCAGATTCTCTTTCAGCAACATTGCGGTCAGCATCCGCTTGGTGGCACCCATTATCCGCAACGAGCCCAGCTCTTTGCTCCGAGACATGACACTGACCCAGTTGACCGTCACCAACACCGCCAGTGATACTGCCCAAAAGACAGTCAGAAAAATCTGTAGAGCGCCCACAATGTGGCCCACACCCTCCTTGAGCCGGGAACTAATCCCGTTCGCGGACACAAAGCCCAAGCCCTCCAGCTGCGGGGATTTGGAAATATACCGCGCCACGTCCTCCGGGGCGTAACCGGGCTTGACCTTTACCATCACTGCGGAAACCCGGTGTCCAATCTGAGATTGAGACATCACTGGATGCCCCACCTTTTCAGCTTGTCGCGCCAGGATTTTCGTGGTCGCCAGATTGGCAAACACAGACGAATCCAGGTTTGTGCCCGTCGGCGCCAGACGCGCGCTTACCGGGAATTCATAGTTAAACAGGCGAATCTTGCCCTGAGCATTAATCTGGACTTTGGAGCCCGCGACCAGCTCCCCGTCCTGCAGACCACGGGAATAAGTGGCTTGAATCCAGGGTTTAATGACGAAGTCAGTGTCCGGATCAATGCCGATAATTTGCAGCCGCACCTCGCAGCAGCTCGCCATCAGGGAGGCAATATAGGTCTGCGTGGTGACCCGTTCCACTCCGGCAACATTGGCGACCAAATCCGAAACATCATCTGGCAGCAAGAACCCGCTCGGCTTTCCCCCGCAAAGGTAAATATCCTTTGCGGACTGCTCAAACTGGGAGGGCACAATCATTATGTCCGCCCCCAGACGCTCCTTGACCGACGACAAACCTTGGCTGAGGTTCAGCGAAACCATCCCCGCACCAAACGTTATCGCGCTGAGCAGGACTGCCACCAGGAACAGTCCTAAACTGCGGTAACGGTAATATTTGAGATTACGAAAAGGGAGTTTGCCCCAGGTTATCTGGCTGCTTTGCATTGCCGTTTATGCCGCGGCTTTCTGAAGTTCCGGACGATTCCTTTGATCCAGGAATATCGCCGCACCGACTGCCAGGATCCCTATACAGCTCAGCGCTAACAGCGTGGGCATAGCGTACACATTGCAAGACATTTCCTCGCCTTTGCACACTCCGATGAGCACGGTGACAATCGAAATTTCCAGCACGTAGATGAGCGCCGCGCCGAGGTTCAAACCGGTGCGAATCTGAGAGTTCACGAACAGTGCCAACAGCCCGATGACCAGCAGGAGGATTCCAATCCCCAAACTGGCTTGAGCGGTCCAGTAGCACGCCATGTGCTGATGCGCCGCGCCCATCGCTTTGCCAGCCTGCCCCATGTGGTCCATGTGGTCCATGCCGCCGGAGCCTTTCATCCCGGACATTTTCTCCATACCGGAGCTGTGTTTGGCAGCGAACTCGCAAACCGGCGCAAAAGTCCGGGGCGCGATGGCTATGAGCAGGCCCAACACGATGGTAGGCAGCGAACCGATGATTCTATCTTTCATGCGAATTTCTCCTTAAGATTTAACGACGCTGTCAATCATGGCATAGCGCAAAATAATTAGCAAGGCTTGCCTTACCTAATTAGCGAGAAATCCGCTTTCATCTGCGAAAAATGACGCACAAATGTTAGTGAGAGGGCGTTTCGCGCACCGCTTCGTGGTGACGGATGACCTCGTCCACGATGAAACGCAGGAACTTCTTGGCAAACTCGGGGTCGAGCCCTGACGAGACGGCCAAAGCCTGGAGACGCGCTACCTGCTGCGCCTCACGCTCGGGATCTGCCGGGGGCAAATCCAGGCGCGCCTTTAGCTGACCGACTTTTTGGGTGCAACGAAACCGCTCCGCCAGCAGATGCACGAGCGCGGCGTCGATGTTGTCGATGGTGGCTCGGTATTCCTTGAGTTCAGCAGGGGTTTGCGGCGGGTTCGCGGCGATAGCTTCGGCTTGCGTAGTGTTCATTGTTGCCCCTTCACTAGGTTCCCCTCTCACTTTACCGGCTCACCTCCCCACTGCGGAAGTGGTCTGAGATAATCCAATGGGTTGCCCGAAAGCGTGGTAAAGCCACATCAGCCGCTCCGAAAGCTGCATATGCCGGCGTCAATCAAAAGGATGAGAATCAGGTTTAGAACTCTGAGTAATAAATGAGCCCTGAATATTTCGTTTCGATGAGTCTGGAAACATCGATGGTTTCATCTATTTCAGCCAATAGTTTTGGTGGCAGATTATCATGATCCAACATACCGCCATCTGGATTTGTGGTTCCTTTACGTTGCCTGAAGTTGAGCATGTCTTTAGAGGTGTCGTAGGTCAGGCTATAGTTTCCCGTCGAAAGATAACTGGTCCTAAACAGGTATTCGGATAATCCCCGTGCCGCGTTACAGAGTTTTTCAGTACTGTTCTCAACATAGGTGACTTGGACTTTTGGGGTGGTTTCTGGCAAAAGCTCTGCCAACTCGAGAGCTCCTTTGTCCTGCGGAATATCGATCTGTTCGATAACTTTGTGCCAAGTCATCTCGGTACTTTTTCCATTACCCACGAGCGAAATTCCACTTTGGTTGTTCGTTGTATCAAAGTACAGCCCCATACCGACCCGGTCAGGATGATAGGTCTGTATCAGACGCAACAGAGTCAAAGAGACTTCCCCAATAGCATCCGGGTTGCCTGATTTAATGTTTTTCTGGATTTGTTTATACCAAGAACCGCCATTTACCGCTGGTACACTCGGATCCCAGATACGGTTATAGTTTAGGGGAATAAGTGTCTCTGGCTGAGGGTTTACATCGATACTGGGTATTGAAAGACTGCAATTAAGCACTTCGCGGGTGGAAAGTGATCCTGTATATCCCGGACCGGTTTCAAGCATGAGGGGATTAGCTGCGTCGACAGAACTAGCAGTATTACTGGGGTCGTTCTGCGTGGAAAGTGTCACCGATTCATCGTGAGAACATCCTGATAAGCCAATCATGAGGATGGAAAAACAAACCAGTCCTGAAAAAAGTTTTCTCATGATATCCCTCCCAAATCCGAGTTTGAGCCTACCATGAATCTGGGGATAGTGAACGATTTAGTCTAATACAGCGCGATGGAGCTCGGACAGCTGTTTTAAGGCGCTTCCTCAACGAGCTGGCATTATGAGTTAGTAATGCTGTCTGCCCTTAGAGCGGAAAGAATCTTAATCGTTGCACACAATCGCCCGCCTCCGAGGGGTCGCAACTACTACAGAGGAGCCGCCGGGGAACCTTGTGACGTAAACGTTAGGCGGTCTTTGCGACCGAACCACCGTGGATGTCCTGCAGCACGTAGGTGGGCTCAGCACCCTCAAAAACGCACTCCGTCTCGATGATGACTTCCGCCACGTCGTCGCGTGAGGGCAGGTCAAACATGATTTGGGAGAGGGTGTTTTCCATCAGGGTCGACAGCGAACGCGCCCCGGTACCGCGCTTCTCAGCCAACTCGGCCACCGCGTGAATCGCCGCATCGGTGAAAGTCAGTTTCACCCCGTCGAGCTCAAACAGATGCTGGTATTGCTTTAAGATGGCGTTCTTGGGCTCGGTCAAAACCCGGGACAAATCGTCAACGTCCAGAGCCGACACATTGGTAATGACCGGCAGACGGCCGATGAACTCCGGAATCAAACCGAACTTGTGCAGGTCGTCGGGGGTTACTTTGGCGAACAGGTCACCGTGTTCCTTTACGGATTTGAGATCCGAGCCAAACCCGGTGGAGCGCTGCCCCAACCGAGCTTTCACGATTTCGTCGAGACCGGCAAACGCCCCGGCGGCAATGAACAGAATCGAGGAGGTATCAATCTCGATAAACTCCTGATGCGGGTGTTTGCGCCCGCCCTGCGGCGGCACGGAGGCGGTGGTGCCCTCGATGATCTTTAGCAGAGCTTGCTGCACGCCCTCGCCGGACACGTCACGAGTGATGGAGGCGTTTTCGCCCTTGCGGGAAATCTTGTCGATTTCGTCGATATATATAATGCCGCGTTCCGCCTTTTTCACGTCCCCATCGGCGGCTTGAATCAGGCGCAGCAAGATGTTTTCCACGTCCTCGCCCACGTAGCCGGCTTCGGTCAGGGCGGTGGCGTCCACGATACAGAACGGAACTTTCAACAATCGCGCCAAAGACCTCGCCAGGTGCGTCTTTCCGGTTCCGGTGGGGCCGAGCAGCAGGATATTCGACTTCGTCAGTTCCATGCCGGTGTCTTCGCCGTGGCGTTGGGCGCGCACCCGCTTGTAGTGGTTATAGACCGCTACGGACAGGGCACGTTTCGCGTTTTCCTGACCAATCACGTATTCCTGCAGGAAATCGAAAATTTCATGGGGAGTCGGCAGGACGTCCAGACCGCCCGCGGGGCTACCGTCGAGTTCCTCGGCAATAATGTCATTGCACAGCTCGATGCACTCATCACAGATATACACGCCGGGACCGGCGATGAGCTTACGAACCTGACGCTGGGACTTTCCACAGAAAGAACACTTCAGCAGGTCGACCGATTCGGCAGTGCGTGACATGAGTTCCTCTCATAGACGAGTTCAGGCTGATTACGATTCTACGGTTTTAGAGGTTTTTATTCTCGTTAACACGCCTTTGAGGGCCAATCCGCTGACTCTGGGGTGCAGTTCGGCGGGTTTATGGTGTTCTGTAAAGTGTTTCGGGCAAGGATTTTGCGTCGGCTCCGCGCGAGGCTTCTGGTGCCTGACGGGTAGCGCCGCACCTACCATTGTCGGTAGTTAAATACCCACATTTGTGGGTATATTTGTGCTGGCTGCCGTATTAGTATTAAGCAGTTTCCGGGATTAACTTTCCCTAGACATCAGAAAGTCAGAAATATAAGGGGGCGCGATGCCTGACGTAATAGCTTACCTATTCATTGGTCTGGGAGTGCTGTCCGGCCTGTCCATGGTCGTTTTTCGCAACAAAGTCAACGGTACCGCCCAGATTTGGACGGTTCTGCTAGCTCTGGCAATAATCATTGCCTTGGCGGTCTTGAATTTCATGCAAGTTCTGCCTCCTATCAGCAACGTGGCCATAATCTGCATCAGCCTGGGGGCAATAGTCAGTGTCTTCTCTAGGAAATCATCAAACTGATAGACCCGTGGCGCGGCGGTGAACCCGACCTGGCGGCGAGTCGACCGACCGATTAGCAACGCCCGCACCGCGCTTCTGAACGGTGGACACCTCAGGGGCACAGCCTCAGTCCAACCAGGCCCAACCAAAGCTAACCAAGGCTAAACACAGCCAAAAAATCACGTGGCTCCACGCTATCAAAGCGTGAAGCCACGTTGATGGCAAGT
>NZ_CABTWO010000006.1 GCF_902488535.1 uncultured Mobiluncus sp. | reverse complement strand
GGGTCGCCTTCACCCATAAAGCGGGGCAGGCGCTGCTGGGTTTCCCGAGCCAACTCCAGCAGGGTCTGGGGACGCATCGCCCCGGTGAAGTGCAGGTGCAAGTGTGCTTTGGGCAAAGCCCACAAATCCCGCTTCAGTTCACTCACGGTAACTAATCTAGGGGTTTTTCGCGCCGGAAAAAACTCTGCCCCAAAGTTGGCGGTGTTTCGGGACTTAATAACCCGCCATTTCTTCCAGACGCTTAATCCTCTGATCCATCGGGGGGTGGGTCGAGAACAGGTTACGTGCCCTAAACGGGTGGGCAATCATCATGGCGGACACGGTTTGACGCTGCGGAGTGGGCGCCAACGGGGCGCGAGACACCCCGGTTTCCAGCTTCTTTAGCGCCGACGCCAGCGCCAACGGGTCATTAGCTAGGCGAGCCCCGTCCTCGTCCGCATCGAACTCGCGGGTCCGAGAAATACTCAGCTGAATCAAAGAGGCCGCTATCGGCGCCCCCAAGGCGAGCAGCAACGTGGCAATAACGCCCCCGCCTTCACGGTCTCGCCCTCCAAAGAACAGGGCAAACTGGGCTATTGACGTGATGACTCCGGCCAAACCAGCCGCCACCGAGGACGTGAGAATATCTCGGTTGTACACGTGCATGAGTTCGTGACCCAGCACGGCTCGCAGTTCGCGCGGCTCCAGAATGTCCAGAATGCCCTGGGTGACACACACCGCCGCATGCTGGGGGTTACGTCCGGTCGCGAACGCGTTGGGAGTTTGGGTCGGGGCGATGTACAAGGCCGGCATGGGCTGGTCAGCTTGCTGACACAAGCCCTGCACCATCGAATACAGTTCGGGGGCCTGCTGGGGGGTGAGCGGCTGGGCGTTCATGGCACGCAAAGCGATTTTGTCCGAGTTCCAATATCCCACCGCGGTTTGAATCAGGGCTATGGCTCCGAACACGACAATCCACATCCGGTTGCCGGTCCCGCCCGCCAACAGGGCGCCGATCGCCAGCAGTACCATCCACAGCACTCCCAGCAGAGCTGCGGTCTTCAAGCCATTGAAATGTTTCTTCACGCTTTGATTGTAACGATAAGTGAACGAAATATCGCCGGGAAGTATCCGCCTACAGTACGAATTTTCGCGCTATTTACCGTTTTTCGAGCCTTCCGGGGAAGCTCCGGGCGGGACGGCCCCGGGCGAGACGGCTTCGGTGGCCGGCGGCAAAGTCGGGGGTTGCTGTTTGGTCGGCGGCTGATTATCCGGCGGCTGGCTAATGGGAGGCTGGGTCGTTTTCGTCGCGCGGGGTAGCTGATTGAGACCCGGGTTGGAAAAAGTCTTAATCCGACTCACCGGGAAGTAGCGCAGCATGACGCGGCCGACAATCTGTTTCTCGTCCACAAAACCGTGGTTGTTGTCGTCCTGGTGGTAGCGGGAATCTCCGGAATTATCGCGGTTATCCCCCATCACCCAGTACTTGCCGGCGGGCACGGTCACATCAAAAGGCACCGGTATCGTGTTCGCGCCCTTTTTCAGGTAAGGTTCGGCCACGGCCTTGCCGTTGATCTCAATCTTGTTCTGGATACTGCAGCAGGTCACGTGGTCCCCGCTGACCCCGACGACGCGTTTCACTAGGTATCCTCCGGGGTATTCGGGTTTCAGCTGCAGCACCCGCAGTCCCCTATCGAGAGCCTGTCCGAAAGCAGTTGCGGCGAAACCGGTAGGGTTGTCGTTCTTAAACTCGTCGGGCAGCCAGTTGTGGCGATCCTCGAACACCACGATGTCGCCGCGTTCAATGGGCTGAAAGTTCTTCATCTTAGAAACGAAAATCCGGTCGCCCTTCATCAGGGTGTTCTCCATCGACTCGGAAGGGATCACGAAAAACTGAAAAATAAACGCCTTGGCCAGCGCCATTATGACGACAGCGACGACCACTCCCACGACCAAGTCAGTCCACCACGGCGAGTTCTTAGCCTTCTTGCGGTGAGTGTGCGACCGCGTGTCCTCGGGGGTTGCCGCGGCGAGCTCGGCGGGTTGCCCAGCGTCCCCGGTCAGCTGCGTCTTTTTTCTCACGCCCTCAATCCTACCGTTTGGCCCACGCCGATTGCGCCTTAGGAATAGAATTTGGTCTAATCCGGGGTCTATGTCAGCCCTCGGTTGAGAAAACTTTGCAGGAAGGCAGGCAAGATGTTGTTTTTCAAACCTTACAAGGCTCCGATAAAGGGCGCCGTGGTGTTGATTACCGGGGCGGGGTCTGGGATTGGCAGGCTGATGGCGGTGGAAGCGGCTCGGCGCGGAGCCAGAGCCGTTATTGTGTGGGATTTGAATGCCGAGGGTGGGGCGGAAACGGCCGGTATGGCGGAAGCGGCCGCTACGGCGCCGCGGTTCCGTTCCGGGGCGTTCACGGTGGATGTCACCGATGCCGAGGCCGTGCATGAAGCCGCCGCACAGACATTGAGCGAGTACGGCAGGGTCGACATCCTCATCAACAATGCCGGTATCGTCACCGGTAAACCTGTGTTGGAAACGACCGACCGTGACGTGCAGCGTTCTTTCGAAGTGAACACGATTGCCCACTATCGTACGGTTCGCGAGTTCTTGCCGGGTATGATTGCCCGAGACCGGGGCTCGGTGGTGACTATCGCATCGGCTGCTGGGCTGGTTGGGGTGCCGCGCCTGAGTGACTACAACGGTTCCAAGTTCGGGGCGGTCGGTTTCGCGCAATCCTTGCGTGAGGAGCTGCGCCACATGGGTTCTCACGTCCACACGTTGCTGTACTGCCCGTATTACATTTCGACCGGGATGTTTGCCGGCGTGAAAACGAAGTTCTCCTTGGTTTTGCCCATCCTCACCCCGGAAAAAGTCGCTACTCAGGTCTTGGACGCAATCGACAAAGGTACCCAGTTTAAGGTCCATCCCCCGATTGTGCGCCTGGTACAAATTTTGCAAGCATTCCCGGTACCTTTCATGGACGCAATGGTGGAATTCTTCGGCGTCGCCGACACAATGAATGAGTTCACAGGCCGCGCCGCCGACGCTACGAAGTAGCGTCAAAACGGCGCGGCAACAGCGCGGAGCCGTTAAGAAACGGTGCTGGTGCACCGTTTCAGGCGTAGCACCACAAACATAAAACGGCAACGCTACGAAGTAGCGTCAAAACGGCGCGACAACAGCGCGGAGGCGTTAAGAAACGGCACCGATGTGCCGTTTCAGCCGGAACCCCCAAGACCTCTCAGGTTCTACGCTCTAACTACTGGAGCCGATTAATCTGGAGGTGGGCAAACTCAACTAGGGCGTGTTTGACTTTGCCGTCGGGAATGTTTTGCAAATGCGCCAAGGCGCGTTCCACCCATTCTCCTGCCAGACGCTTTGTTTCCGCCGTCGCCGGGTGCGCCGCCAATTGGGCTACCACCTTGGATAAAACGGCGTCGTCTTGCAGGGAATCCGTATCGCCAATCGCTTTCAACAAGGCCCGGTCGGGCTCGGTGTCCCGGCCGTCCTGCACGGTCTTTTCCAACAGCAGGACGGGCAGGGTTTTCGTGCCGTCACGCAGGTCAGCCCCTGGTGTTTTCCCGCTTTGAGCCTCGGTGGCCTGCAAATCCAGCACATCATCAGCAATCTGGAACGCCACACCCAAATCCTCGCCAAACTGGGTCACCGCCGAGACCGTAGCCGCGTCGCAGCCGGATAGCTCCGCCCCATACAGCGCCGCGCAGCCAATTAGCGCGCCGGTTTTGTCCCGCAGCACGTTAATATAGAACTCGATGGGGTCATCGTCATCTCCGGGACCGAAAATGTCGTGCATTTGCCCTAGGCATAACCGCTCGAAAGTTTGGGAATGCTGCGCCACGATGGTGGGCCCGAGTTCGGAAACCAGCAGGGAGGCACGGGCAAAAATCAAGTCCCCCGCCATCACCGCTAGGGTGTTCGTCCACTGCACGTGAGCCGCGCGTACTCCGCGGCGCATGGTTGCTTCGTCCATCAAATCGTCGTGATACAGCGAAGCCAAGTGGGTCAACTCCACCGCCACCGCGGCTTGCTTAACCTGAGTGGACACCGGCTGATTCGGGGCTCCCAGCTGAGAAATCAGCAGGGTCAGCAGGGGACGCATCCGTTTCCCACCCGCGGCTCGCAGGTGGGAAACCAGCTCTGAGGTGTTTTCTCGCTGCGTCTGGGTTTCCCGCACCAGCATCTGTTCGACGTCATCCAAGGCTTCCAGGAGTTTCGTTTCCAGTGAGCCAGGGGTCTGCAGGACAGAGTCGGTCGAGACCGGGTATTGCGTGTCGGCCAGTTTTTTACTCACGTGTCCAAGACTATGCGCCCAGGGTAAACAACGCCAAAAGCGGCTGGCTGGCTACGCCCAACGCGATGGTGGCCAACGCACACAGCACGATGACGCACTTGGTCAAGCCGTCGCCAGCCGAGATGGTGGCGGTGTCTGGAGCTTGTTCAGTAAAGAACATGCGCATGATGACCCGGAAGTAAAAGAACGCGGTAACGACCGAGGCCAGCAAGCCAATCAGAATCAAGATTCCGTTGGCGGGATCCGCCGCCAAGCCCGCCTCGAACACGACGAACTTTCCGATGAATCCGCCGGTCAGAGGGATACCCGCAAAGCTCAGCAGGAAGATAGCCATCGCGGCTGCCATCGCCGGGTGCTTGCGTCCCAGACCGTCCCAGGAGCTCAGCGCCGAAGCCTCCCCACGCACCGTGCCTTCTGCGTCCTCGTCACGCACAATCGAAACGACCGCAAAAGCGCCGATGGTGGCGACACCGTAAGCCAAGACATAAAAGACTATGGAAGTGAATGCGCCGTTCGTAGGCCCGAACAAGGCAATCATGATGAAGCCTACGTGCGCAATCGAAGAGTAAGCCAACATCCGTTTCACGTCAGTTTGGACGATGCCCAGGAAGGTACCCACCACGATGGTCGCGATGATAACTATCCACATGAGGACCACGAAGTCCCAGCTCAGCTGCGCGTAGAGGAAACTGTACAAGTGCAGCAGAGCGCCGAAAGCAGCGACTTTCACCCCGGCCGCCATGAAGCCGGAAATCGGCGAGGGCGCACCTTGGTAAACATCGGGAGCCCAAGCGTGGAACGGCACGGCGGAAACCTTGAAGAACAAGCCGACCAGCAGCATGGCTCCGCCGGTCAGGAGCATCCAGTCCAAGCCCGGATTCAAGGACACCGCGCTGGACATCTCCACCAGGTTCAAAGTCCCGGTGTAACCGTAGAGCATAGTGATACCCATCAGGAAGAATGCCGAAGCAAAAGCGCCGAGGATAAAGTATTTCAGACCGGCTTCCTGGCTCAGCAGGCGACGACGGCGACCCATCGCGCTCATGATGTAGAGCGGCAAGCTCATCAGCTCCAGCGCCACGAACAGAGTCAACAGGTTCCCCGAGCTGATGAAGGCCATCATGCCGCCCAGCGAGTAGAGGAACAAGGCGTACATTTCCGTGCGCTGATAGCGAATCTTAATCGCGTAGTCCTCCTGGGACGAGCCGGGGGCGTCAGCCGCTTGGGGAGCAAACGAGCCGTCGTTCGGGGTAGAGCGGTCAATGACCACGATAGCCGCCAACAACCCGACAACCAGCAAAACCAGCTGGAAACCCAGCGAAATCTGATCCTCGAGCAGGGTTCCCGCTGCAATTTGGCGCGCTCCCTGCTGACCGACCACGGTGAAACGCCAGGCGACCAGGATAATCGCTGCAATGATGCCGCCAAGGGTCAGGAAAGCGTTGACGCTTTTACGGAAGCCAGGCCAGGGGAAAGCCTCGATGAGGGTCGCCAACACGGCGGCACCCAGCAGGACCAGCAAGGGGCTCAGTGCATCCCATTCCACCACGGGGCTAACCTCCAAGGTTTTCACAATCACCGGAAGAATCGCGTTCATTTGGCGCCTCCTTCGCTCGTGGCTAAGACGGCCGGGGCAGACGTCAATCCGCTGCTAGACACCGCTTGATACATGAGGGCGGCGTCGGGCTTAATCAGATCCAAGGTCGGTCCGGGCCAGACACCCAAACCGAACATCGCCAACACTAGGGGAACCATGATGAACTTTTCTCGCCAGTTCAAATCCTTGGCTTCGCGTACCGCGCCGTCAATCGGCCCGGTAAACACATTCAGATAAGGCACCAGTAGGTAAACCGAAGCCAACACTACGCCCAAGATAGACAGGATTGCGGCCGCGATGTTCATCTTAAACGTGCCGACCAGAATCAAGTATTCGGGCAGAAAACCAGACAGGCCGGGCAGGGCGATAGCCGCCAACCCCGACACCAGGAACAAGCCTGCCAAAGTCGGGGTGACCCGCTGGAAACCGCGGTAGGCCGCGATTCCTTGGGTACCGCCGCGGGTGGTCAGCCAACCACTCAACAGGAACAAGCCGGCGATAGAGACCCCGTGGGCGACCATGTAGAGCATGGCGCCCTCAATCGCGGTCTGGGAGCCAATGTACAGAGCCAACACCATGAAACCGAAGTGGCTCACGGAAGTGAAAGACACCAAACGCAGCAGATCCTTTTGCGAAATCGCCGCCAGCGCCCCCCACAGAATCGAGATAACCGCCAGCACCACAATAACCGGCGCGACTTTGGCGGAGGCCGCGGGGAACAGCTGCCAGCAGAACATAATCATGCCCCAGGTACCGACCTTGTCCAGTACGCCCACCAGCAGCACGGAAGTGCCGCCGCGGGCGACCGCCGCGGTGGAGGGCAGCCAGGTGTGCACCGGCACCATCGGCGCCTTGATCGCGAAAGCAATGAGGAAAGTCGTCATAATCCACATCTCGGCTGTACCGGGGTGGAAGTTCCCTGAGGTCAGGTAATCCATGTGGAAAGCTCGGTCTCCGCCGCCGGAATACACGTAGACGCCGATGACACCGAACAGCATGACCAAACCGCCCGCCAGGGAATACAGCACGAACTTAATGGCGGCGTGGCGGCGCACTTGGGCATCCCCGTTACCGTAACGACCCACCAGGAAGTACAGCGGAATCAGCATCCCTTCAAAGGCGATATAGAACAGCAGCAGGTCACGGGCGGCAAACAGCAGCACCATGAAGGATTCCAAAGCCAGGATGAGGGCGGCGTATCCAGCTGCCGCGTTCGAGTCGGTGTCGTCCCGCCAGGAGGCCAGAATGACTAGGGGGGTCAGGGCGGTGGCGAGGATAATCATCACCATACCCAGCCCGTTGACGCCCAACGCCCAAGACAGGCCAATTGCGGGCATCCAAGCGTAGGACTCGCCCAGTTGGAAAGCTCCCGGCGTTTTCGGGGCAAAGTCATAGCTGGTAAACAGGGCCACCAGCACGCCCGCCAGGACCGCAGTGGACACGGCGAGGGAAACTTCCCGGCCGATGGAACGCAGCCAGGGGATGAGCCAGATTGCCAGGGCAAACCCCATCGGAATGCACACCAGCAAGGACAACCACGGGAAACCAGCCGTTGTCGGAATAGTTGTTTGAGTCAAAACCATGTTCATCCTTTGTTTACCTCACAGCCTTGTCGCCAATACCAAGACAAGAGCCAAAACTGTGCCGAACAGGGTCCAGCCAGCGTAGCGGCGCGGGGAGCCGGAGTGGGCCAGCGCCCCGACTTTACCGAGCCAGAGAGAAAGCCGACCGGAGCCTTCCACGATGCCGTCGATGACCGCCCGGTCTGCCACCGCCACCCCGGAGGACAGCGCCAGCGTGGGGATAATAGCAACCTTTTCGTTGACGGCGTCTTGGTAGAGGTCCTCGCGGGCCGCCATGATGAAGGCGTTGGCTTCGGGCACAGACTTTTCGACCGGACGTTTCATAAACAGCGCCCAAGCGGTGGCCACACCGATGATGACGACTGCCAGGGTCAAACCAATCAGCAGGGCTTCGGGCATGACCGGCTCGCCGGGTTCGACCATTTGACCGCGGGTGCCGATATTCACTATGGGGTTCAACCACGTCACGAACAGGTTGCCTACCGAGAGCAGGCCGCCGAGCGCAATGGAGAACACGGACAGCACCAGGAGCGGAATGGTCATCCACGGACCAGCCTCATGCGGGTGCACCGGAGCACCCTCGGCTTCGGTGGTCCAGCGAGCTTCACCGTGGAAGATGAGGAAGAACAGGCGGGACATGTAGAAAGCGGTGATACCGGCGCCGACCAAGGCAACGAGACCGAATACCCAGGGATACCAGGCCCCGAAGTTCGGGTTGGGCAGGAAGGCCGCCTCGATGATTTTGTCCTTGGAAAAGAACCCGGAGAACGGCGGGATTCCCAGGATAGCCAGCCAGCCGACAAAGAACGCGAACCAGGTAATCTTCATGACCTTGAACAGCCCGCCAAAACGGCGAATGTTGACCTGTTCGCTCATCGCGTGCATGACCGCACCGGCAGACAGGAACAGTTGGGCTTTAAAGAACCCGTGGGTAATGAGGTGGAAGATGGCGAATGCCCAGCCGACCGGACCCAGGCCCGCCCCCAGCATCATGTAACCGATTTGGCTCATGGTAGAGGCCGCCAGGACCTTCTTCATGTCGTCTTTCGCACACCCGACGATGGCTCCGAACAGCAGGGTGATTGCCCCGATAATGGCTACGACCAGGGACGCGACCGGGGTTTGAGTATAGATAGCACCGGAACGAACCATCAGGTACACGCCGGCCGTCACCATCGTGGCGGCGTGAATCAGCGCGGACACCGGGGTCGGGCCGGCCATAGCGTCACCCAGCCAGGCTTGGAGGGGGAACTGGGCGGATTTACCGCAGGCCGCCAGCAACAGGAACAGACCAATCGCGGTGGCCCAACCCGGCTTTAGCGTGACGCCCAGCACATCAGCGAAATCCACGGAGCCGACCACGGCGAACATCGACATCATCGCCAGCAGCAGCCCCAAGTCGCCTACACGGTTCATGATGAAAGCCTTGTTCGCGGCCAAAGCGTTGTTGTGAACCTGGTTCCAGAAACCAATCAGCAGGTAGGACGCCAAACCGACGCCTTCCCAACCGACGAACGTCACCAGGTAAGAGCTGCCCAGCACCAGGGTCAGCATGGAGGCCACGAAGAAATTCAGGTAGGCAAAGAAACGGCGCCGGTCGGGGTCAGCCGCCATGTAACCCACCGAATAGATGTGAATCAGGCCACCGACGAACGTCACCAGCATCACGAACGAGATGGACAGCGGATCCAGCAGCAGACCGAAGTTCACGTTCACTTCCGAGCCGGGCAGCCAGTTCCACACCATCAGGCTTTGCGCCCTATTCTCAGGGGAACGTCCCAGCATATCCGCCAGAATGGCCACGCCAATCACGAAGGAAGCCCACGGCGCCAGCATTCCCAGGTAGTGTCCCCAGGAATCCACGCGACGTCCCGCAATGAGCAGGAACATGGAACTGACGAAAGGAATGGCAATCATCAGCCAGGCGTATTGAGCCATGCCGGTGGCGGCCCCGAATTCCAGAATCGCGCCGCTAGCCAGCCCGTTGACAAGATTGAAAGTTTGCAACATATTTTCCTTTCCCCCTTAGCCGTTCAACAGGTTGAAGTCGTCGAGGGAGGTGGTGCGCCGGGAGCGGAACAGCGACACAATCAGGGCCAAGCCGACTACGACTTCCGCCGCCGCCACGGTCATCACAAAGAAAGCCAGGACCTGGCCGGTCATGTTAGCGTTGGCTTCTCCCAAAGCCACCAGCGCGATATTGCACGAGTTCAGCATGATTTCCACACCCATCAGGGCAATCACTGCGGAACGGTGGAGCAGCACGGTCAGGGCGCCCACGGCAAAGAGGCCCAGGGCCACGAATACCAGGAACATCACGTTCATGCGTTTTCTCCTTCTTTCGTGGCTTCACCAGGTTCGGTTTGGCCCGCAATAGTTTTGTCGAGCGGCTTTTCCAGTTCCGCCGTCATCTCGGGAGCGCCCGGTCCGGGCATTCCCGCCGCGCCGGAACGCGCGACCAGTGTGGAGGTTTTCGCTCCGTGCAAGCTCACGTCGCCGCTGATTTCGGCCGCCAAAGCGCGAGCCGTCCACGGCGAGGCTTCCCCAAGCGACCGTTCTTCGCCGCGAACTCGCACCACGCGCGGCACCGATTCCGGCACCGGACGCTGGGTTTCGCCGCTGATAGCCGGCACGTCCAACGCGTTGGTTTCGGCATAAACGCCCGGCGGCACGGTCTGACCCAGCACGTGACCAGTCTCCCGGTACGCTTTCATCCTCTGCTTCACCAGGAAAGACTGGGTCACGCGCGGCAACAGCGCCTCAGAGTGGGTCAGGCTCATCGCCCCGACCGCGGCCACAATCAGCAGGGTGGCAATCATTTCCAGCGGAGCATAGTAAGTGTTGATGACTTCGGTGGCCAGCTGGACCGGATTCGGATCCCCGCTGGGCTGCGCCGGAGCCCCGTTCACCGTGGTGTTCGCGGCCGCGACTATCGCCATAATCCCGAAGGCGATGGCCAACAGTACCGACACCGCGACGGTCACGACTTTGGAATCTCGCGGCGAGTCCACGGCTTGCACCCCCACCAACATAATGACGAACAGGAACATCATCATGATGGCTCCGGTGTAAACCACAATCTGGACCGCGCCCAGGAACTCGGCACCAACCGAAAAGTAGATACCCGCCACACACACCATCATGGCGACCATGTAAACCGCGGCGTGAACAGCTCGATTCGACAACGCGACACCCAAAGCCGCAATCAACGCCAGAGCAGAACACGCCACCACGAAGATTGTCTGACCGGTGCCCATCTCGGGTAAGGTCGCGGCCGCTTGCAGCAAGTGGCTCATGCTTTCACCTCCTGTGCCGGTTTCCCGGCGCTGGCCAAGGAGGCATCGTGCGGACGGCGACTCGCGACCCAGTCAATCTGGTCGGGGGTCGGGCCGGTGACGCTTCCGTTGTAGTAATCCATGTCAGAAGTGCCTGACGCCATCGGGTGGGGCGTGTCGAGCATTCCGGCATCCAAAGGAACCAACAGGCGGTCCTTTTCAAAAATCAAATCCTCGCGGTTGTCGTCCCAAATCTCGTAATCGTTGGACATCGTGAGGGCCCGCGTCGGGCAGGCTTCGATGCACATGCCGCAAAAGATGCAGCGCAGATAGTTGATTTCGTAGACCCGCCCGTAACGTTCGCCGGCACTGTACTGTTCCTCCGGGGTGTTCGAGGCGGCCTCCACATAGATCGCGTCAGCCGGGCACGCCCAAGCGCACAGTTCGCAGCCCACGCACTTTTCCAAGCCGTCCGGATAACGATTCAGCTGGTGGCGTCCGTGGTAGCGCGGCTGGGTCGGCACCTTTTCGAAGGGGTACTGTTCGGTGACGTAGGGGCGGAAGAAGTTGCGGAACGTGACCCCGAAACCGGCGACTGCTTTCAGAGACTCCGCGATGGGGCCTTTTTTCTTACGTTGCCACAGTTGCGGATCCGCGTCCGCGGTGGGGGCAGGACCGGCACCAGCGGCGTTTTCCGGTTCGTCAGGGGAGGCCACCAAATTGTTGTCAGAAGTTTCTGCGCTCATTTTTCTTCCTTTCCGCCCGTGATGGCTGTCTCAGCCGGGGTGTTGGGAGTAACTTTCAAGAGTCCAGAACGCGGACTGGGGGGCAGCTCCTGTCCGGGCAGGGGCGGGACCGGGAATCCGTCCGCCATCGGGTCAAAGGGTTTGGCCACGGGCGGTTTTACTTTCTTGATGGGAATCAGCATCACGATGACCAGCAGCACCACGCAGACCACAGCCACCGCAATCATGATTTGTTGCGAGTTGAAGCCGAAGAACACGGGCAGAGCCTTAATCCAGGCCACCGCCATCATCCACACGAAGCCGATGGGAATCAAGACCTTCCAGCCCAGATTCATGAACTGGTCGTAGCGGAAGCGCACCTGAGTGCCGCGAACCCACACAAAAATCCAGAACAGGAACCACACCTTGAGGGTGAACCACAGAATCCCCCACCACGGAGATCCGGTGACGGGGTTCATGAAGTCCCACGGCCACGGCGCTTTGTAGCCACCCAGGAACATGGTTACCGCGACGGCGGAAACATTAAAGATGTTGATGTATTCGGCCAGGTAGTACCAGGCGAAGTTCATTCCCGAGTATTCGGTTTGGTGTCCGGCCACCAGCTCGCTTTCGCATTCCGTCAGGTCGAACGGCAGACGGTTCGTTTCCCCGAAAGAAGCGATGAGATAGACGATGAAGGCGGGCAACAGTCCCAGCAGCCAACTCGGATCCTTTTGCGCCTCCACGATTTCGGAGGTGGACATGGAGCCAGCCATGATGAACACGCTGACCAACGCGGTGCCCATCGCCAGCTCGTAGGAGATAACTTGCGCCGTGGAACGCACCGAACCCAGCAGTGGGAACGGAGAGTTAGCTGACCAGCCGCCCAGGACAATCCCATAGATACCGACAGCGGAAATCGCCAACACAATCAAGGTGGCGACCCCGGAGTCGAACAGCTGCAGCGGGGTGGAAATCCCCCCAATCGTCACGTTGGGCCCGAAAGGAATCAGCGCAAAGATAGCGAAAGCCGTGAATGCCACCAGAATCGGGGAAATCAGGTAAATCAGGGTGTCGGCACCCTTGAGACGGAAGTTTTCTTTGAACACCATCTTGCCGGCGTCCGCAACCGCCTGAAGCAGACCGAGCGGGCCACGCACGTTCGGGCCGGGACGGGTTTGAATACGACCCAAACCACGGCGCTCCACCCACAGTGCCAAGAGCACATAGAGAATCAGCGTCACGATCAGAATCAGGGCTTTAATCAGGGAAATCCACCAGGTCTCCTGGCTGAAGTCAGCCCCTTTCGGAGCCGACGCCCCGGCGGGCCACAAGTCAGCTCCCATAACGGTCAGGATAGGAATCAATGTGTACATGATGGTTACGCCTCCGCTGCTTTCAAGCCAACAAGCTGGCCGTAAGCCGAACCCAAGGTTTCGTGAACCAAAGATCCGGGGGAACATTCCGGCATCCATACGACCCGCTCCGGCATGTCCGTAAGCACCACCGGCAGGGTCAAGGCACCTTTCGGTCCCGTAATCTTGGCAAAGTCGGTGATGCCGTTTTCTCTGGCGGTTTCCGCGCTCATACGCACCACCGGAACTTTGGCGGTTCCCGCCAAGTACGGCTCACCGTCCTGGCAGCGCCCCGCATCCAGCAGCGGCTTCCAGGTGATGACCAAGGCCTGACCGGCCTCGGGCGGGACAATGGGAGGATCCTCACGGAACGGCGCCCCCAGGCGAATGCCCTGCCAGGGACCCAACTCCTCGTACTCGTGCAAAATAGCGGCCAGAGAGTCCAGACCTAAGTCGTAGCCCGCGGCCTTACCCAGCAGATTCATGACTTTCCAGTCCGGCAGTGCATGGGACGCCAAAGCCTGACCGAAGGGGCGCAGCCGGCCCTCCCAGTTGATGAAAGTTCCGCTCTTTTCGTGCGGGGGAGCCACCGGCAACACGACATCGGCGTACTGGGTAATCTCGGTTTTGCGCACTTCCAGCTGGATGACGTGCTTCACGCCTTTGAGGACTTCCCGCGTGCCGTCCGGGTCCTCCAGGTCGCGCAGATCCACCCCGCCCATCACCATGGTGGTGCCGGGCAGGAACTGTTCCCAAGCATCGGGGGTCAACATGCAGCGGAAACACAGCGGCAGATTCTCGTGCAGCGGCTCCTTGAGTTCCCAAGCCGCGTCGATGTCGGCACGAGCCGCCGGGTCGGTCACTTGGCGGCCACGCGGCAGCAGACCGGGGAAACAGCCCGCTTCGATAGCGGCACGCGAACCGGCTCGCCGCGGTATCCACGCCCAAGCAGCATTGGTGGCGTCAGCCAAGCGCGCGGCGTATTCCAGCTCGTCAACGACCAAGCTGGCGCGCTCTCCCATCAGCACCAGCGAGCCGGGCTGGCTCAGGGATTCCTTCACCCACGCAAACTCGCCTTTACCATCGATGATGTCTTTCAGGATTTGGAGTTGCTCCCCCGGCTGGTTTTGCACCAGGGTGGCGCCGAGTTTGCGCGCCCCATCGCTCAAGAACGAGGCGAGGGTGGCGACCTTCGTGCCGTGGTTTTGCGTAGCTTTGCGCAGCCGCAGGAACAGTGTGGCGCATTCGTCCTCCGGTTCCAGGTCGACCAGGAACACAAACGGCGCTTTTTCAACGTCTTGGTAGGTCACTTCCAGAGGACGCCCCGCGACCCGCATTCTGATGAAGTTCACTTCGTCCATGCGGAAGTCCCGCGAGCGCGCATCCACGATGTTCGATTTACCCACCACGTGGGCGAACTTGCCCCAAGCGTAGTAGTCCTCGAGGGTGAGGTGCTCTCCGGGGAAGAACGTGACCTCAGAGTTTTGCGCAGATTCTTTAACATAGGCGGCGGCCCGCGAAAGGGCGGTGCCCCAGTCGGTTTCCTCCAGCTCGCCCGCGTCGTTGCGCACCATCGGGCGGGTCAAGCGGTCGGTGGAGGACTGCCACGCGAAAGCGTAACGATCCTTATCAGAAATCCATTCCTCGTTGACTTCGGGATTATCCCCCGCCAAGTGGCGCAGCACCACTCCGCGGCGAGCGTCGACCCGGATTTCTGCCCCGCTGGCATCCTGGTCGGTAATCGAGGGGGTCGAGATGAGGTCATGGGGACGCGCCCGGAAACGGTAGGAGGCGTTTGTGAGCGCGCCAACCGGACAAATCTGAGTGACGTTACCGGAGAAGTACGAGGCGAAACGTCGACCGGACACGTCGCGGTGCGCCACGTCCGGGTTGCCCGAATGCATCGAACCGATAATACCGGGCTCCCCGCTCGGGCCGGTCATCGATTCACAAGGGGTGACGGTAGCGCCGTCCGGGTTCGCCTCCTCGTCATAAATCCCCAACACCTGCGTGTCGAAAGAACCGATGTTCTCGCCCATAAAGAAGTGGTGATCGCATGGAGAAGAACCGCCGCCCCGCCCTTGGAGGTCCAAGAAGGCATCACCGGCGATTTCCTTACCGAAACGCACGCAGCGCTGGCACAGCACACAGCGGTCCCGATCCAGCAGAATCTCGGAAGTCAGACGCACCGGCTTGGGCCAGACACGCTTTTTATCGGTGAAACGCGAGGTCGGGTTGCCTTCCATGAACGTCTGGTTTTGCAGCGGGCATTCGCCGCCCTTGTCGCAAACCGGGCAGTCCAGTGGGTGATTGACCAGCAAGAACTCGAGGATACCGTTTTGGGCTTTGGCCGCGACCTCGGAGGTGAACTGGGTGTAAATCTCCATCCGATCCGTACAGGTGGTCGAACAGGCCGGCATCGGTTTGGGCATCTTGGCGACTTCGCCCTGCCGGTTGGGCATGGCTACCTCGACCAGGCACGCGCGGCACGCCGCCACCGGCTTCAGCAACGGGTGGTCGCAGAAACGTGGCACGTACACTCCGGCCATCTCGCAAGCCCGAATCGCCAGGGTGCCTTTGGGCACTTCCAGGGGCTTGCCGTCAACTTTGATATTGACCATTTGCACTTCGTCGCTCATTTATTTACCTGCCTCGCCCGATGCCTCGTGGTAGTACACGCTGCGTTCGTAGGGGAACAACTCCCAAGCCGGAGTTGTGTAACCTTTTTCAAACTCGTCACGGAAACGTTCAATGCCGGACTTCACCGGGGTGATGGCCGCGTCGCCCAGCGCGCAGAAACAGCGCCCGCCAATCTCGGAAGTAATCGACAGCAGCTTGTCCACGTCACCAACCTCGCCTTTACCGGCTTCGAGGCGATGCATGATTTGCTTCATCCAGTAGGTGCCTTCCCGACATGGGGTGCATTTGCCGCAAGATTCATGCTGATAAAAGTCTATCCAGCGGGTCATGACGCGCACGACCGAAGTCGTTTCGTCAAACACTTGAATAGCGCGGGTGGCCAGCATTGACCCGGCGGTCGCGACTTCCTCATAAGTCAGGGGAACATCGAGTTCTTCAGGCGTAAAGATAGGTGCCGAAGAACCCCCGACCGCCCAAAACTTCAGGTCGTGACCGGAACGCATTCCGCCGCAGTATCCCAACAGTTGCCGCATCGTGATCCCGAACGGCGCCTCGAACTGGCCGGGGTGGGCCACATGGCCGGAAATCGAGAAGATGCCATGTCCCTTGGACTTTTCCGTCCCCATCGAGGCGTACCAGTTATCCGAATACTTAAAGATGCCCGCGACCTGGGAAATCGTCTCGACGTTGTTGATGACGGTGGGACGAGCGTACAAGCCCTGGGCAGCCGGGAACGGCGGCTTCAACCGCGGGTGTCCGCGCCGGCCCTCCAACGAATCCAAAAGGGCAGTTTCCTCACCGCAGATGTAGGCTCCTGCCCCGGAGTGGGCGGTAATCTTGAGGTCGCCCAGCAGTCCCGCCTCGGTAGCTTCCCGGATAGCGGCCAGCAGTCGGCGCAGCGGGTGGGTCACTTCTCCGCGCAAATATACAAAAGCGTGTTCACAGCGAATCGCCCGGGAACAAATCGCCATTCCCTCGATGAGGGCGTGTGGGTTCGCCATGATTTGCGGAATATCCTTGCAGGTCCCGGGCTCGGACTCGTCGGCATTCACCGTCAGGTAGCGCGGCAAACCGTCATCGGGAGGCAGGAACGACCACTTCAAACCCGCGGGGAAGCCCGCGCCACCACGGCCGCGCAACCCCGAGTTCTTCACGGCGGCCAACACATCGGCGGGATCCATCGAGTTGGCCTTTTCCAGACCCTGGTATCCCCCGCGAGCCCGGTAGGCCTCCAGGGTCCAAGACCGATCCACACCCCACATATCCGACAAGATCGGGGTCAGCGGCACCTCGCCACCAGGAATGTCAGTCAGGTTCAGTTCACTCATGACTATTCACCGTCCTTCGGTTCGGGAGCTGACCAGCCCGGGTCGCTGGGGATTCCCCAACCCCTTTCCGCAGCGATGCGCTTGCCCAGCAGGGTGGGGACACCGGCGGATTCTCCCTCGTCAGCAAGTCCGTCCTCGAAACCAGCCAACAGGTGTTCGTTTTCCTTAAAGGTCGGGACGTGATTCGGGCCGCGGGTCGGTTTCACTGGATTGCCCGCACGCAAATCGTCGACCAGTTTCACGGCCGATTGCGGGGTTTGGTTATCAAAGAATTCCCAGTTCACCATGACGACAGGGGCAAAGTCGCAGGCCGCGTTACATTCAATCGCCTCCAGGGTAACTTTCCCGTCCGCGGTCGTTTCCCCGTTACCGATGCCCAAGTGGTCGCACACGGTTTCCCAAATCTCGTCGCCGCCCATGACGGCGCACAGCGAAGTGGTGCACACCCCCACGTTGTATTCCCCGTTGGGACGGCGTTTGTACTGGGTATAGAACGTAGCGACCGCCGAGACTTCCGCGGGGCTAATGCCCAACAGTTCGGAGCACAGCTCGATACCGTTGGCGGACACAAAGCCGTCTTCGGACTGCACCAGGTGCAGCAACGGCAGCAGCGCCGAACGCGAATGCCCCTCGGGGTAGCGAGCAATAATCTCTCGACCCTCGCGAACCAGACGCGCTTTGACGTCCTCAGGATACGGTTTCATCGATCCACACCTCCAAACACCGGGTCAATCGAGCCGATTGACACCACCAAGTCAGAAATCAAGCCGCCCTCGCACATCATGGAGGCAGATTGCAGGTTTGCATAAGAGGGGTCGCGGAAGTGCGCCCGGTAAGGCCGGGTACCGCCGTCGGTCACCAGGTGCACGCCCTGTATGCCCTTGGCATGTTCAATCTGGGCGTAAACCTGACCGGGCGGGATTCGGAACCCCTCGGTCACCAGCTTAAAGTGGTGAATGAGTTCCTCCATCGAATGCCCCATAATATGCGACACGTGCTCTGGATCCTGGCCTTGGCCGTCCGCGCCGATGGTCAACTTGGAGGGGTAAGCGAACTTCGGGTCAGCAATCATAACCGGCTCACCCTCGCTTTGCTCCAAACGATCCAGCACCTGGTAGACAATGCGCAGGGACTGGTACATTTCCTCGAAACGCACCTCGGTACGCGTGTAGCAGTCGGAATGGTCGCGGGTGGGAACATCGAAAGTGTAAGTCTCATACCCGCAGTAGGGCTGCAGCTTGCGCATATCCAGCGGCAAACCACCCGCTCGCAGGCACGGACCGGTCAGGGACAGCGCCATCATGGTGGACAGCGGCAGCCACCCCACGTTCTTCATACGGCCAATAAAAATCGGGTTGGCCATAATCAAGTCCTGCATTTCGCCAATGTCGCGTTTGACCAGCGGGAGCTTTTCACGAATCATGTCGATGGTGTCGTCCAGCAGGTCGTTGGACACGCCGCCGGGACGCATATAGGTGTTGTTCATGCGCAGGCCGGTAATGTGTTCAAAAATCCGCAGAATCTCTTCACGAGCCCGGAACCCGGTGGTCAGCATGGTCGTCGCGCCCAGCTCGTTCGCGCCGGTGCCGATAGCGACCAGGTGCGAAGCAATCCGGTTCAGCTCCATCAACAGCACCCGGATTTCGTTGGCCCGCCGAGGCACCTGGTCCGTCACACCCAGAGCTTTTTCGACCGCCAAACACCAGGCGACTTCGGTAAAGAACGGCGCCACGTAATCCATGCGGGTGCAGTAGGCCACGCCCTGGTTATAAGTGCGGTATTCCATAGACTTTTCAATACCGGTGTGCAGGTAGCCGGTGCCCAGGCGGCAATCCTTAATCGTTTCGCCCTCCAGTTCCACGATGACGCGCAGCACGCCGTGGGTGGAGGGGTGCACCGGGCCCAAGTTGACGGCAATCCGGTCATTGTGAGCCGACTCGAGGTCCGCGGCCATCGCGGCCCATTCCCCGTCCTGAACGGAAAACTCCGGCATTCCCGGCACGTATTCGCCAGCCCCCGCCGCGGCATGAACATTTTGCGTTTTTGCCTCTGGGTTCATAGTTTCGGTACTCAACTGTAGCTCCTCCGCGTGTCAGCAGGCGGGACAGTGCCGCCCTTAAATTGCACTGGAATCCCGCCCAGCGGGTAGTCCTTACGCTGCGGGTGTCCGACCCAATCGTCGGGAAGCAAGGACCGGGTCAAGGCCGGGTGGCCGGTAAAGATGATGCCCATCATGTCGAAAGTTTCCCGCTCGTGCCAGTTGTTTCCGGGGTAAATATCCACGATGGAGGGGACTTTCGGGTCGTCTTCAGGGGCCGCAGTCTCGATACGCAGGTTGTGATTGTGGGTCACGCTGATGAAGTGGTACACGGCGTGCAGTTCCCGTCCGGTGTCGTGCGGGTAATGCACCCCGGACACGCCCATGCACAACTCAAAGCGCAAGTCCTGGTCGTCACGCAGCGCTTTCGCGACCGTCACTAGGTGCTCACGAGCGACGTGAATCGTCAGCTCGCCGTGGGAAACGACGACCCGGTCTATGGCAGTGAGAGGATCCACCCCGGCCTTGCGCAAATCCTCCTCCAGGTAGTCCACGCAGTCGTCGAACCAGCCCCCGTAAGGCTTCGGGGACTGCCCGGGCATCATAACTTCCCGATGCAACTGGCCGTAACCGGAAGTGTCGCCGGTGCCGTGAACCCCGAACGGGTTGTCGCGCACCCCCAGGGATTCGCCGCGAGGATTGGCGTACTGGGGCAGTTTCGGCTCCAGCTCGCCCTCCGGGGCGGCTTGCAAATCTTGAGTTTCTTCGCTCACGCCATCAGTCCCTTCATGTCGTTCAACGAGGCCGCCTGTAGCGCCGCGGCTTCCGCCTTGCGGATGGCTTCCTCACGATTCTTGCCCAAAGGATCGACCTTGATGTGGTCGCGTAAGCTCAGCAACGCCCCCAGCAGCATCTCCGGACGCGGCGGGCAACCCGGCAGGTAGATGTCTACCGGCACCACGTGGTCACAGCCCTGCACAATGGCGTAGTTATTGAACACGCCGCCGGACGAAGCGCAAGCCCCCATCGAGATGACCCACTTCGGGTCGGCCATCTCGTCATATACGTTGCGCATGATGGTGGCCATCTTGTGCGAGACACGACCCGAAACCAGCATCACGTCAGCGTGACGCGGGGAGGAACGGAACACTTCCGAACCGAAACGGGCGATGTCGAAACGCGAGGCCGCGGTCGCCATCATCTCAATAGCACAGCACGCCAAACCCATGGTGACGGGCCAAATCGAGAGGGAGCGAGCAAAATCAGTGAGTTTTTCCGGCAAGGCCGCCAAGCCGTCAGAATTTTGATCCAACATTTTATGGTTTCCTCCAAAATACTTGGAACGGTTTAGTTCCAGTCAAAGCCGCGACGGGCCCACACATAGATAAAGGGCACTGCCAGCAGTTCCACGAAAGTCATCATGACGAACATGCCGAACTTTCCTTGCTGGAAAAAGGAAATCGCCCAGGGGTAAAGAAAAACCACCTCGATGTCGAAAACGATAAACATCATGGCGGTTAGGTAGTACTTAACCGGGAAACGCGCCTGGTTTCCGCGAGCCGGAGTGGGGTCACAGCCACATTCATACTTGGCATTCTTAACGCGGTTTGGTTTCGTGGGACCGAACAGATAACCGGACAAAACCCCAGCTAAGGCCACTACCGCGGCTACTAACAGCATTATCAGCAGCGCTACGTAAACGTTCATAGCTTCTCCATCTTTGAAAACACCTGAGTTGCCTGCCGGCACCATAACCAGCAAAATCTTCCCAAGCGAGTTGCCAGCTCCACCCTACAGTTTTTCCTCCGAACTCAGTAAATTTTGTACGAAATGCAGGATTATCGCCGAGTTTCTCGTGATTTTGCGCAATCTAGGCCCCGTGGTGGGGATTCGATTTAGGAAAAAAAGAGTTTTCTAATTGGGACTTGGGTCCCTATTGAGAGGGGACGGCTGGCCGGTAGCCGCCGCGGCCCGGCAGGTTTGTCGCGCGGATTTCCCTGCTCACTGCTGGCAACGTCTCCACCCATCCTATAAACCTGTGACGATATACCGGGAACCCGCGGGCTCCCGGTTCTCCCGGCTCTGAAATATCACGACGCGGCGACACGGGGGACACCCCCGGGGTCGAACGTCAGATTGAACCCCGAACCTCAGTGGCACTAAACAATACCCGCATCAAATTACGGTATTGCAGCTGGTGGGAGGTTCTGTGCTCTCGGGCGTAGGGCCGCGTCGGGAGTCCACCCGCATGCTACCCTGCTGGTTTTGGGCGCGAGGACGGGGAACCTAGGATGGATGGGTGCTATTCGTCCACACTCGCGCCCTTGACCGCGATTTGTACCCGGAGCTGGTTCCGATGGAGGCCGCGGCGCTCCCCACGGACGGATTTTTCTTTGCTTCTCCCCCTGCACAAGGCGCCCCCCTCACGTTGGCTGCGCCGGGTTTGGGAGATTTTCCCGGTCAGGACTTTGCGCCGGCCTGGCATTGGGAGGACGGCTCAGACCTGGATCGGGCTGGGGCGGCGTGGTTCCTGGTGGGACGCCACGCCCAGGTGTTTGATGCGGTGCAGCGACGCGGCACGGGCCCGGTGGCTTTTGCGTCCTTTGGTTTTAACCGCTCGGCGACTCCGGTGTTTGTCCTGCCGTCATTCCTGGTGGGAAGCGACGAGGAGGGGGCGTGGATTACCGTGGCTTATCAGGCCGCGAGTCCCGATGAGCCTCGAGCGGCCCGATTGTATCGGGCCGCCATAGCTTGGATTAAAAACTTTCCCCACCGCCAGCGCCAAGATGCCCTGCAGACGCGACCCGCCGCCGTAGTGGGAAAAACGTCTTACCAGGAAAACGTCGCCGCCGCCGTGCGCGCCATCCGGGCGGGCAAAGCGGAAAAAATCGTGATGGCTCGCCCGGCACGCTTCGAGTTCGCCGGGGAGGCTGGCGCGGAGCGGGCACGGGCAGCCGGCGGGGCTTTGGCTGCCCGCCTGCGCGAACGCTACCCGACTTGCTGGATTTTCAATGTCGGAGGGCTGGTCGGAGCCACGCCGGAGATGCTGCTGGAAGCTGCCTCGGGACGGGCACATTCGCGAGTTTTGGCGGGCACGGCGACGCCCGGCGAGGACGTGGATTTGGCTCATTCGGCGAAAAACTTGGCGGAACACCAGGTGGCGCTGCGTTCGGTGGCGGAGCCTTTGCGTCGCGTCGACCCCGATTTGGGGGCGAGCGGGCCTTACCTGTTACAGCTGCCGAATCTGACCCATCTGGCCACGGATTTGCACCTGCGGGTGCCGGCGGGCAAGACGCTGTTGCACCTGGTCGCGCAGTTTCACCCCACGGCGGCGGTGTGCGGGCTGCCGCGGGATTTTGCGCGGACGTTTATCTCCCGGTTTGAAGCGGATCGCGGGCGTTACGCCGGGCCGGTGGGCTGGGTCGATGCCCAGGGTGGGGGTCAGTTGGCTTTGGCGCTGCGGTGCGCCCAGCTCGATGCGCTCGGCGTGGAGGCCTGGGTCGGGGCGGGCATCATGGCAGATTCCGACCCAGAAACCGAGTGGCGGGAAACCGGGGCAAAACTGGCGCCAATCCGGGATTGCCTGGACTTGTCGGCTGAGTGACCCGCGGGGCGCGCGGGAGGATTACCCGACCTTGCCAATGGGCGGGTTGGGTGCGACCGCTGCCCTAGCGCCGCCGCGCTGCTAAGCCACTAGCGGCGATAAGTGGCGGTCAGGGTCGCGCGCGCCAATCCGTTGAACAGGCTCATGAAGTGTACCGTGGCGTTCGTCGCGGTGTCCGGAGCCAGCTCAAGGCTGGGGATTTTCAGGGCATGAACTGCAAAAACATAGCGATGTTCCCGGTCCCCCGCCGGCGGAAACGGGCCGTCGTAAGCAAAAACCCCGGTATCGTTACGGATATGAAATGCCCGTCCCTCAGTCACGGCCTGAATGGTCGCGTCGTCCGCTCCTGCCCCCAGCGGCAGGGAAGTCACTGACGGGGGAATATCCACCACGGTCCAATGCCAGTAGCCGGACGGCGTGGGGGCATCAGGATCGAAACAACTCAGGACATAAGAGGCGGTCTGCGCTGGCGCCCCAGACCAGGACAGCTGGGGTGAAAGGTTTGCGCCCTCCCCGGAAAAGTCGCGGGGCATGGCCACTCCCTCCTGCAAGTTTTCACTGGTGAGGGTAAAGGACGGTAGCTGCGGGAGCGCCTCAGCATAAGGGTGTGGGGCGAGGGGACGAGAATCTAAATTCATGGTGTTTCCTAACTGTTGGGGGTATTCGAGTTTCGGTGTGCGGTCGGTAATCTCGCCAGCCGACACGACAGTCTGTGCTGACCGGCGAGGATAGATACGCCTTAAGTGTAGCTTGGCGTAACCCAGACTCGCTCCCTCTAAATCCAGGTATTACTACTGCGGAACGCCGCTTTGAGCGATTTTGTTACATGTAGCAAAATCGCTCAAAGCGTGCGTGCAGCAGACCTGACGCAAGACTCTGCACCATTGACGCTTAGTTTGACGCCATTTCTCCCCCTCATCACCGCACGCAAGCCGGGACATCGGGCGCGACCGGAGCAGGGGGGCGACTCAGCGAGAGGCTGGGGGGTGAGCGTTTTGCGACAATAGTCGCGCAAAACGCGAGGGGGCACTCCCCCTTTCGCCTCTCGCGAGCGCCCCCGCGACGAAGCGCCCCCGGCTGACTCTCCAACCCCGCGCGAACGACCGATTTCAGACCTAAATCTACGTCATTGCACCACCGTGCTTGTGCAAAACCGCTGTTAGACCCGATTCTGGCTGAATAAAGGGGCTCCAAACCGAACCGAAATCGGTCGTTCGTGCAGGGCATGACGTGAAACCCCGCCGCGGACCTGGCGGTAGGATAGAACCCATGCGCGCGAACCTCGACAAGAATCCTCACGACGTCCAATCCATGTTCAACGCCGTGGCCGGCCGTTACGACCTGATGAATTTCCTCGCCTCCCTGGGGCAGGAAAAAGTGTGGCGCGCCCATGTGAAGCGCGCGGTGGTGACACGGCCATTTTTGAAGGTGCTAGATGTGGCCGCTGGGACCGGCGCCAGCTCGATTGAGTTCGTGCGCGCCGGAGCCAAAGTTGTGGCGGTCGACTTTTCCGAAGGCATGATTGCCGAGGGGCGCCGGCGTCACCCGGAGATCGACTTTCAGCAGGGCGACGCGATGAACCTGGACTTTCCTGACAACACTTTTGACTGCGTCACCATCAGTTTCGGGCTGCGCAACGTGTCGGACCCGGACCGGGCTTTGCGGGAGTTTTACCGGGTGGTGCGCCCCGGCGGGCACGTGGTGGTGTGCGAGTTTTCCCGCCCGACTTTTGCCCCGTTTAGAGCAGTTTATCGGTTCTTTTTGCACCGGGTCATGCCGCCGATTGCCCGGCTATTTTCCACCGACGCCGTGGCGTATGACTACCTGGCGGAATCCATCTTGGCTTGGCCCTCTCAGTACGAGTTCGCCGCCCACCTGCGCGCGGCGGGTTTCGAGCGCCTGCAGCTCAAGAACCTCACCGGCGGTATCGTCGCCCTGCACCGAGGTTACAAACTGAAATAGCCACAGCCCGGCTTAAATGCCAGGCAGGCCGCCGCCCGAAGGCAGCGACCAGGCCAGCCAAACACGTGCTCGCGCCTATTGCGCCTGGAGCGTCACGGGAATCTTCTTTTCCGACCCGTTACGCACCACGGTCAGTTCCACCGTGTCACCCACTGCATACTGGCGCACGAAGCCGACCAGGGACAACGAGCCTTTCACGGGCTTGCCATCAATCTTGGTGATGATGTCTCCCTGCTTCAAACCGGCTTTATCCGCGGCCGAACCGGAGTTGATTTCCTGGACCCGCGCACCCAAACGGGACACTTTGTCCACGGTGGCGACCTCTTGGCCCACGACGACGCCGAGGGCCGCGTGCACCGCTTCGCCGTGATCAATGAGCTGGGTGGCAATCATCGAAGCCTGATTAATCGGAATGGCAAATCCCAACCCGATAGAGCCCGCCTGGCCCTCGCCGGTCGAGCCGCCGGAACCCGAAAGACTCGCAATGGACGAGGTCACGCCCACTATCCGCCCTCGTGAATCGAACAACGGACCGCCGGAGTTACCCGGGTTCACCGCCGCATCCACCTGAATCGCGTTCGTGGTGACTTCAGTAGGAGCGGTGCTTTTTTCAGGCTGGGAAGGTTGCAGCATCCCGCCACCAAAGTAACGCCGCAGGCCAAAGGGATCTTGCTCATCCTCGCTGTCGGGACTGCCTCCCTGCACCGCTTGCACCCGCACCGGACGGTTCAGCGCCGAGACAATACCCGTGGTGACGGTAGACGACAGCCCCAAAGGGTTACCGATAGCCGCGACCGACTCCCCGACTTTCAGGTCGTCGGAGTTGCCCAACGGCGCCACGGTCAAGTCTTTCGGCGGGTTCTCAATCTTTATTACTGCCAGGTCAGTCAGCACGTCACGGCCCACGATTTTCGCTTTGTACAAGCGTCCGTCGAACAGTTCCACGGTAATGACCCCGTTGCCGTCCGCGGCTCCCGCCACCACGTGATTGTTGGTCAGGATGTGGCCTTTCGAGTCGATAATCGAGCCGGAACCCTGGTCGGATTCGTTGTTCGTTTCCACCGAAATCGCCACCACGGAGGGGCGGACCGCTTTAGCCACGGCCTCCCAGTTCGGGTTCTGCGAGTTGGAGTTTGCCACCGGCTCGGGAGTAGCCACGTCCTTGTCCTCCGGGTTGAACAGGGTGGAACTGGTGGTTTCCCCGTCGTGCCCGAGCAAGCCGCTCTGTTCGATGGCGTACAAACCACCGGTACTCAGCAATGATGCGGCCACAGCCACGCCAATCAAGGCTCCCCAACCGGGACGGCTTTTTTCCTTTTTATCCCCCGGGGTCGCCGCCCAGGTCAAACTGTTTTGCAGCGGGTTCGTCGCCCCGCGGGTGCCGGCAAATGGGGCAGAAGTCGCAAACGGATTGCCTCCCTGATAGCCCGGCTGGCCGGAGTTGGAGCCGACTGGCTGACCTTGGTTCGGGCTGGCCGCGGCGGATTGGGAGTTTGCCGGGTTCGCGTTTGCAAGGGGGTCGGAGAAGCCCGGAGTGGTGCCCCAAAAAGCGTTGGCGCCGTACTGTGCCGAAGGGTTCGCGCTCGCCGGGTTGGCCGCGTTAGCCGGGTTCGCCGGGTTGGTCGTGTTCGCGGCGTTGGCAGAAGTGAGGTCGGTCACGTTGTCAGAAGCGGTGTCGGTCGGCTGAGCCGGGGCGGTGTAGGGCGAACCGGTGGAGCCGCCAACGGGCTGGCCAGCAGGGACGCTCCCGGACGGACTGGTGAACCCGTCACCTGCCGAACTTGTGGATCCCGCGCCCGCGACTTCACTAGAAGCCTGCGCAACCGCACTAACACCGGACTGATTGGCATTATCGCTGGCCTCAGCGGGTTCAGCGCTGGCCTGACCAGCGGGGGTAACCGAGATAATCCGGCCGCTCAGGCTCGGGGCCTGCGTCTCAGTGGGCTGCGGGTCGTCAGACGCCGCGGCCTCATTAAAGTTTTGGGGATTCATGGGAATCTGCGTTTCTTGATGTTCCGAAGTGGACCCGGTATTTTCTTGGTTTTCTGGCGCGGGCGTTTCCTCGGGGGAAGCCCAGGGGTTATTCGTATCGCTCACTGTTTCTCCTCATAAGTTCTGACCGGTTTCGACCCGGTGACTCCAAAATTACCTGGGATACTGGCGGAGTCCTGTGGTCAAAGCTCGTTCTCAGGTAGGATTTGCCGGGTTTGGGCTCGCCGACACCGGCGCGAGAGGTCCTAACTTTCATTTCGACACTTTTGCAATATATTCCCCCACCGCCGGATTGTTCAGAGTCAGGCCGGGGGCAGGACTATTTCCAGCAGGCTCATCCCCCTGACCGGTTGGGCCAGGGCCGAGACCAACCCCGCCAAGCTGTCGACCCGCTCGGTTTGCCAGCCCGCCGCCCGAGCTAGCCCGCAAACATCGCCGACCTGGGGAGTTAGGAACATCCTGGTAAAGGTATCCGCCGGAGCCGCCCCGTGCTCCAGCCCGCCAAAAATCCGCCCACCCCCGTTGTTTATCACAATGACCTGCAGGTTTGGCACCTCTTCGGCCTGGCCGTGGCACAGGGCACCCAGGTCGTGGAAAAACGACACGTCCCCAAAGACCAGCCGCATTGGCTGGCGCCGAGCCAGCGCCGCCCCCCACGCCGAAGCAATCGTGCCATCAATCCCAGCCAGACCCCTGTTGGTAAAGACACGGTGCGCGTCTAACGTGCTGACCTGGGGATTTACGGACTGAGCGGGTGTGAAGGTGGCAGGGTGTGCGGGGTTTTCTCTCGGTGCTCGCGGCATCAGCACGTCCGCCCGCGGGGGGTCTGGAATCGGGTTCGGGGCCGAATTGCGCGCCACCGCGTCGAAAACCCGGATAGTCAGGGAAGCCCCCAAGTACAGGTCCAGCGGCTCGGGCGAATACATAGTGCTGTCCCAAATCACTTGCGCCGCGCTGTGAAAACCCCAGTCCTGAGTCAGGGTCGCGGCTGCTTTTTCACCCGCGGCACGCCACATTTCTAGCCAGTTTTCCGGAGCCTCGGCTGACTGGTGGGGAGCTGCGGGTGGTGATGGTTTCGCTACTTTCACCAGTTCACAAGCCAGGGCGGACGCGTCTGTCCACTGGCGAGCGATGTTGCCCGCTAGGTTGACCGTAGTGCCCGGCGCCCCCACGGTTTCCACGGGAATGTCGCGGCGGGAAATGAGCCGCGTAATCGGCCTGGTCAAGGTAGGCCGACCCGCGACAATGACTCGCTCCAGGTTGTGTTCGACCACTGCTGACAATGTCGTCCCGGCGGCTTTGGCATAGGCTCGCACCGCGTGAGGATGGCGCCGCCAGGCAGTTTGCGGCTCGGCCATGACGGGAATCCCCGCGTTCTCGACCGCCTCGTGCAAGTCAGCGTAGGTAGCGTCGCTGAGGTCCCCGGCAATCAGCAGGGTGCCGCGCGGTGCCTGGTGTGGATCAAAAGGTTCCTCGCTGGTGTTGGCGCGGGAGGTGCGGGCGGTGAACGCCTCAATAGTTTCGGGGGGCGCCAGAGGTTCGATGAAGCTGGCGTTAATGTGCACCGGTCCGGGGAGGGGGAAGTGTTTTTCCGAGGTGGCCGGGTGAGGCGAGGCGCTTTCCCCCTGACAAGCTGCCGCTGCGGCCGACACGGTATCTTGCAGCTCCGCGGGGGTGACGCCGGGTTGAATATCAGCAGCGAAGCGCACAAAATCCCCGAAGATACCCGGCTGCCAGGTCGTTTGGTTCGCGCCGGTGCCGCGCAGTGCCACGGGACGATCCGCACTAAGAACCAACAACGGCAGACCCGCGTGGGCCGCCTCCATCACCGCGGGCAGGGCGTTGCCCACAGCGGTGCCAGACGTCATCACCAAAACTGCCGGATGCCCCGCGCGCGCCGCCCCGAGGGCCATAAAAGCCGCATCGCGCTCGTCAATGCGAACATGCAGATTCAGACAATGGTTGGCCAGCTGGTGCAGGGCGTAGCCCAAGGGGGCATCACGGGAGCCGGGGCAGTAAAACCAGTCCGTGAACCCCTGCTTCACCAGTAAACGCACCAAATCCCCAGCGTATTGCTGGTTTGAAGCGTCTTGATTGTCCCGCTGACTGGTGTCGCCCACAACTCGCCCTTTCACTGTTCGCATCGTGCTTTTCGCGTTCCCCGCAAAGCCGGTAAACCGTTGGAATGCCAGGAAACGAAAGCCGTTTCGGAAACTGCAAAATTTTCGTCTCCGGGGTCAATGCTACCTTTCAAGTACTATCGCGCCTACCGAAGGGAGGTTTATGGACAGAACACAGTCATAAGGTTTCGATTCAGTTCAACACCGGTGCTGCGCGGATGTTCAGCCATTTCGTGGCGGGTGTGTTCAGCCGTTTTCTTGGGGAAGCTGGATTTTGGTGGCTTGGCCGCGGTGAATCCAATAGCCACGGGCGGGCGGGAATGCTTTGCCGTCTTGGGGGACGCTGACGCCGAAGATGGCGGTGGTGTCGGCGGCGCTCAAACCGAGAGAGAGTCCCGCAGCGGGGGCCTTCACCACCGCATTCAAATCGGAGTCAGTCATCCAAGACAGCCCATCACGGGAGGTCGCAGCGCCCGAGGCAAAAACCAGGTGTCCGCGGCTACGTGCCGCGCGGATGACATCTGCCATAGCTGCGGCGGCGTCCGTGTTCAGCGCAAATCCGGGCAGGTCGGCAATAAAGATAGCTAAACCGGGGAATCCCGACGGGGATTTTTGTTCCGCAACGGAAAGCAGCTGGTGATAAAAGTCGCGGAAGTCTGAGAAACCACAGGATACCGCGTCCCAAATCTCCAGACCAGCCAGGGTTGCCAACGCAGGCGAACTGTCCTCACGGCTTTGGGCAGACAACAGCACCATCCCGGTGTCCGAGCTGGAAGTACGCAGCGAACGAGCCAGCCAGCGCATGACCGCCAAGCTCACCGCCCGGTCGACTTCCCCGTCGCCTCGCGCAATGAGGTAGACCCCACTGGTGATGGTATTGATTTGCCGACCACCGGGGGCACTCAGTCCCAATGCCATTTCTCCCTTAGGGGCAGTGGTGAGGGCGGTGGCAAACACCGGCACCGCCAACCGGCCAATCCGGTGGGCCGGGGTTTTTGCCAGCGCGCCCAAGCGTTCCAGGATGCGTGTCTGGGCGGTCTCGGAGGGGTCGTTACCGAGGACAGCGATTTGAATAGCCCGCGGGTCATCCGCGACGAGGCCGCGGCCGGGAACGGAACCGTTTAGCTCAATTCGCATTCCGAATGCGCCTCGCCACGCTGCCGGTAGGTTCTCGACGCTTTCGGCGCTGATGACGAAATGGATTCCGACGACTCTGCCTCCGGTGATGAGTTCCAGGAAACTGGCGGAACTGGCTCCCGGCAGGGATTCCAGCACGGCTTCCAGGCCGTCAATCGCGACGATAATGCGCTCGCCAAGGTCGGTTTCACCTCCCACTACGCTACTAGCGTTGAGGTTCGCGCTGCGGGTTGTTCCGAGGGCTTTGCCTGCTTTCGCGCCGGCGTCCTGCCCGGGTGTCGCCGAGTTCGGGGACATGGCACCGTTCCGTTCGCCGGGCTGTTCCCCGAGGCGTTCGCCGCGCAGCACTTCGCGCAGTTCAGGGAAGCTGCGGGTGGCGTTGTGCAGCGCAATTTCGGTGCGCCAACGCCACCGGCTGACCAGGTACTCAATCGTGTCGGCAATTGTCTCCGGCTCGTTAGCACGGGCTACCACACCCACGTTTGCCCAGCTCGACAGGACATCGAGGGCGGGGTCAGCGCTGCAGACATAGAGAGTAACGGGATGGCCTGAGGTGTTCAAACTATCGGCAGCGATAGCCCGCAGGACTCCGGTGCGCCCGCTACCGCGCGGACCCGCCACAAACAGATTGCCCTCCCGGTCAGGACTAAAGCCAAAGGGGACGACATCTTGGTGTCCCAAGTCATCGCGCACCCCCAGGCGGAATTCCGCGTCGCTGGATTGCCCTAAGGCCGCCAGGTCATAGACGTTTTCCAACCCGGAAGTCCAGCGCCTGATTGTGGAGTTTCCGCGGCAAAACGACCCTGCCAGCACAGACAGCGGCGTTGCCACCCGCGGCATTTCAACCGCGCGCTGGTTCCCGCTCATGTCAGCCCGGCTGGAACTGCGCCCCGCGAGGGCTGGAACTCGCCCCTGTCCGCCCGCCGATAAAGCTGGTGGGAACGCTGCTCCACCCAGGGGCATGAAGTTCACGGGAGCCAACTGGGGATCGGTGAAATCGGTATTCATCAGGGTATTTAGGGTCTGGAATCCGGTCGCTACCCCGCCGACCAGCAGGACCCCGCGGCCGGGATGCGCGAAAGCCGCGTGCGGATCAATTTCAAAGCTGCCACAAACCACCTCCAGGGCTTCGTCCTCCAGGTGCAGCACCACACGTGTCGGTAGGTACTTCAGGGCTTCGCGCGGCAGTTTTTCGATGTCCCCGCTGCTCACAAGCAGGTGCAATCCCAGGGCGCGGTACATATGCAGCCGTTCCGCCAGCTGCGAGAGCTGCCGTGAGGTAAACGCCTCCCCGGCGGCTATGACGACAATTAGATCCGCCGGGACTCCCGCTATTTTGGCCCCGCGCGCTCGCGCCAGACTGCCCGCCCCGGATTCGCTCAGCCAAATTTCGCGCCGCTCGGTTTCCGCTTCCAGGTAGCGCAGCAGCCGGGCAAACACGGCGTCTCCGCGCCCCGACTCGACACCTAAACAGTGCGAGGCTTGCTCCAGTTCGCCCCATTTCGTGCCGCGGGAGTCAAAAATAATCCAGCTCACGTCCTCCGGGCGCTGAGTCAACGCCAAGCCTGCTAAATAGGCAGCGATGACATTGGTTCGGGCAGCCTGGTTTTCTCCTGCCACGATGGCGTTCATGCCGTCAGTCAAATCCATAGTCACCGGGCCGGCAGTGCCGTAACCAATCGCCGCCGTGCAGCGGGACCCGTCCCCCGACTCGTCCAAAATAGCTGCGCTTTCGCCAGGCGTCAGGGGATAAACATCGGTCAGCTGGGCAACTACCGGCAAAGGCTCGGCGGTTTTACCGGGCAGCTTCAGGTTGGCCAGGAGTTCGGCGACTTTTCGCGCACTAGGGGTGGTCAACAGCAGAGGTTCCACGCTCAACAAGGTCTGGCGGGCGGACTGCAGCGGAATCCCGGTAGAAGCGGTGTGGCGCGGACTTTGCGGGACGGTTCCGGGAATGCGGGACACGCCGTCTTGCCAAGACCCGGTCGCCAGGTCCAAGACTTGCCGAGCGTCGCTGAGCGCACTGCTGAGGTCGTCAACCGCGTTAACCAGCCAAACGCCAGGATCCGCGGCGAATTCTTCCCATTGTGAGCCAGCTGGGACTTGTCCGTCCACCACCAGCAACAGGCGTTGGCGTGAACCGCGCTGACCCTTTCGACTCATCCAGGCTTGAGCCAAACGTTCGGCGCTCGCCTCGCTCAGGTCACAGACCGGCTCGACAGCTAGATCCTCGCGCACCGCCTCGCCATGGGGCAGGTAGCTAACCCACGCCCATTGTGCGGGTTTCGCTCCGGCTACCACGATTTTCAGGTCGGCTGGGGAATAGCGCAGGGCGGCGCGAATCAGCAACTGATTCAGCGCGGGCCCGCGCAGGTTTCGCGGACCGGTCACCGCCAGCGGCCCGGAATCCGCCGGAACATAGGCGACCTCCAGACCGGTATGTCCCTCACCGACCGTAGCGGCGCCAATCGCACTGATTCTGCGATTAATGGCCACAATTTGTCCCGAGGTCGTGTGACTCGTCTCCGTGCCAAAGGCCGGTTCAGGGGCCGCGGCTCCGGCGGACCGGTGAACAACTGCGCCGGATTCGTGTCCTGCACCCGCCATCGGTCCCCAGCCGCGGAACGGTGTTGCCTGGTCGGAGCTTTTCAACGTGATTTCAGGGTAAACCTGGGTGAAACCCACCGGAATCCGCATTTGCGTACTCGCGTGTCCCCACAGTCCGGGCAGCAGGGCGTGGCGCGGGTCTGCCAGGTCGGTGACGCTGGCGCGTATCGCCGCGTCACGTTGGTCCAAAGCCGTCTGAATCTGGGGAGCGAGCGCAGCCATGTCACGCTCATAACGCACCCAAGCCGCCCGGTTTTGAGTCAAAGCCCACCCCACTTCGGCGCCGCCCGCCACTACAGCGAGCCCCAGCAGAGCAAACGCCGCTGCACTGGGAAAAATGACCGCTAACACCCCAAACAGGGCCACCGGCACTACGGGCACGGCAATCGTGGCGGGATTCGCCAGCCACAAGCGGGGTCGAGCCGGCATTCCTACGTTGATTCCCAACGGTTCGGGGTCGGTCACCGGTTGTGGTGAATAAGCCAGCAGTGACTTCATGCCCGCCGGAGCTGGCGGCAGCTCGTCACTCTCCCCCACCAGCGCCAAACCTGCCCCCGGCGGTATCGGCGCTTTTGCCACCGGCAAAGCTCGTGGCAGCACATAAGGTTTTCCGACCTGAGCCGGACCTGCCCCGCCAGCCTCATCCCTCGGGACTTGTGACCCTGAAGACTCAGCAACGACCGGCAGCGACCCGGTGCCTCCCGGATCCAACAGGGGCACCAAAGGCGTCACGCTGAGCCGAGACGTCGGCCCTCCGCCCAGAGCTGTAGCCACATCGGCAATCCGAGCGCGCGCGTCCGCGTTTAGCAGCACTTCGGCGGGGCTGCCATCCACCAAGATTCGAACCGGTCGGCGCATCAGGCTTCAAACCTCAACAGGTAGTTTGGCGCCAGTTCCAGCACATCACCGGGTTGAATGTTGTACCGCGTGTGCGGCTGTAAGTCCACTATCTGGCCTGTCGTCCGGCACAAGCGCGTGCCGTTGTCCGAACCCAAATCCTCCACGGTTACTTCCCATCCCTGCGTACAAATTCGGGCGTGAGTGCGGGAAATTTCGAGAATTTCGGGCGGGGTAGTCAGGGAAAACACCCCTTCGCGCCCGTGGGTTTCCGGAGCCCGACCCACCATTAAATCGCCCGTCAGCTCAACAGTTTGCTGGTCGGTGGAACGTACCCAGCCCAGTTTCGGGTAAGCCACCTGAATCGGGGCGTCCAGTACTCCGCCGCAAACCCGGCAGCGGGGAAAATCCGGCGGATTGTGGTGGCCCAGAGGACAAATCCGCACGGTAAACGTTTTGCCCCCGTCGGCGCTGTGTTTCATTTCTATCCCTCGCTGTCTGGGGGAGGCGGGGGTGGCAGAAGAGAGCTCGGCGGCTCCGGCGGCTCGGATTGCGCGGACTCTGTCGGTTCAGTGGGGGTAGGAGCGGATTCTGGGGCGGTCACGTCGACCACGATCGCGGTCACATTATCGGTCCCGCCCGCCTGCAAGGCCAGGTTCACCAGGGAGTTTACTGCCGCTTCGGGGGTGGGATTGTCGCCCAAAGCTCGCCCAATCGCGCCGTCATCAATCATGGAATGCAAACCATCGGAGCACACCAGGAAACGCCGGGGCGCCGCGACCGGATAGGTCCAGGTATCAATCTGAGGCAACCCAACTTGACCAGCACCGATAGCGCGGGTGATGACCGAACGAGTCGGCCAGACCCGGGCTTCTTCCACGGTCAGCATCCCCGCCTCGACCATCTCGGCGACTTGGGAATGGTCCCGCGTCAGCCGGGTCAGCAACCCCTCTCTCAACACGTAAGTTCGCGAATCCCCCACATTGAGAACCAAGAACTGCGCCGCTTCCGACCCGTCCGTAGTGGCCGCGGACCCCGCCTCGTCAGCCGCGGACCCTCCTAGTGAACCCAGCAACACCAAACCTGTCAGCGTGGTTCCCGGCGGCGAAATCGTGTAATCGATGTTTTCCTCCACCAGCCCCATGACTTCCTCGCAGGCCGCCTCCAGAGATTCGCGCACCACCGGCAGGCTCACCTTCGTGCCGGTCAGAGGCTGAATATGTCCCAGCAGTGTGGCCGAGGCCTGTTTACCTCCGGCGTGACCACCCATTCCGTCCGCAACTAAAAAGAACGGCAGAGTCGCCAGGAATGAATCCTGGTTTTCAGCTCGTTTCAAGCCGATATCGGTGGCGGCAGCCCAGCGCAGTGTTTCCCCGTGGGGAAGCGTCCAGGTGCCGGTTTCGATTTCCATCGGTTTCGTCCTTCGCTCTTTAATGGCAGTTTCGTTGCCGCTGCTAACTAAAGTCTAGCGAACACGGCGGCTACCTGTTCAACTCTTTCGCGCCACCGTTTGCTGACCGCAGGACTCACAGGTGCCAGATTTCCTTTCAGTTCCAAGGTTTCCACTGGATACAGGCGCCCATTTTCGAGGCGAGGATCCGTGGTGAGGATACTGTCGGTGAACAAGCGCAGTGTCCCGAGTCCGCAGGCGGCTGTCGTTTGCAGCTGGGTCGCGAGGGCCAGTCCGGCACTCAAGCCCACCCCGGTGTCTAAAGCTGAGGACACCACCAGAAGCGGCGCGCTTGTGCCACCCGGAGCAGACGTCCGCAGCCCGTCCGCCACCAGGGCGGCGGCACGCGCCGGGCCGCCCAGGGGCATCGCTTTGATGACGGCTGCAGCCAGCCCGCTGGCGATGACCTCGGTGAGCTGCCCGCCCAAGCGGATAGTTTCGTCAGCCGCCACCGGAATCCCCGTCGCGCGCTGCAGTTCTACCAGTTCATCGAGGGTTTTACACGGCTGTTCCGCATACTGTAGTCCGTCCGGGCCGGCCGCCTCGCACAAGCGCGGCAGCGCGGTTTTTGCCTCGGCGAGGCTCCACGCCGCGTTGGCGTCCACCCGAATCTGCCCCGCCGTCCCGAGGGCCGAACGCACCGCGCGAATCCGGGCAATGTCGTCCTCGAGGTCGCTGCGCGGGTCGGCGACTTTCACTTTTGCCGTGCCACACCCCGACTCGTGAACCAGCCGCGCCGCGGCGTCGGGGGCCACGACCGGCACCGTGACGTTGAGGGGAACGGGGGAAGGCGAGGCCGGTAACCCCTGTGCTGCCACCGCAAACGCCCCGGAAAACCAGGTGGCGGCGACTTGTGGGGGATAGTTGTCGAACGGTGCCGCCTCAGCCAGGCCGGCACGGCCTTGTAAAATCAGCCCTTCCCGCACCGTGATATTGCGAAACTTGACGCGCATCGGCACAGAAAACACCCACGCCCGCTTGATTCCTTGCGCCGTAAACAGCTGGGTGCCAGCCGGGCCGGGTTCAAAAGGGGAAAGGCGGGCGGAACTGCCGGAATCCTCAACGTTGCTGGTCACGGCGCCACCACAGGACCGGCTGTCTTTCCGGAGTCCGGCAGGGTCAGCGAGGCGGCAACTTTCGCCCCCACGTCTGCAAGCGGCCCAAAATCGGGGCCAGCCACCTGAAAAGCCAATACCCACAAGGTATCCCCGATAGCCGCCGCCCAGCGCTGCTGCACCCCCCGACCGTCCGGAAGGCACGAATCAGCCCAGATAGCGGGGTTTTCCGCCAACTGGGAAGTCGCGACTTCTCGTGGCTGCCAACCGGCGGGTACCGCCAGGCGGCGCAGCCAATTGACGCTGTCCTCCGGGCTGGTCAAGGGCGCGGACATCAACAAAATCCGCGAATGCGGGATAAAGTCGTGGGGCGTATCCAGCGCGAAACGGCTTTCTAGTTTCAGCCCAGAAACACGCGCGGGAGCGCTCGGCTCCAGGTTCAACACCCAAGTTTCGGGGTAAGCCAGCGAAACTCCGTCAATCATTTGGGTGTCGAAATAGTCAAAGCCGCGCCGGTTGACTTCCCGTTCCCGGCGCTTTTGCGCGGAGCGAGTGCGTTCCAGCGCCCCCAAAGCCCCGTAGAGGCGCTCCTCTTTCATCCACCGCGGCTGCAGGAAGCTCGGCACCGGCGCGGGAATCAACGCCCAAAACGCCACCCCGAGGCCAATCAAAGCCAGCAAGGCCGCCAGCGGAATCCCCCACACTCGCCAAAAGGACAGGCCGGTGGCGTAAGTCACGCAGGCCTCGAAAAACGTCACGCCCAGGCACAGAATGGTCAGGCCGGGAATCATGATGGCCACCACCCGGTTGCCCAGCTCAGTTTTCCCGAAACCATCGCGCAGGAATTTGGCGTAGGGCGTCACCCAGGTCACGATTATCAGCGCGATTCCCACCAGCGTGGCAACCAGGAACGTGAAATCCACTCTGACCTTCTTTCGGGTTTACATTTCGGGTTTGGGCCGTTACCGAGCCCTCTTAGTAATAATACGGAAACTCGTCCCAGTTCGGGGCGCGCTTCTCGAGGAAAGCGTCGCGGCCCTCGCGTGCCTCCACGGTCCCGTACGCCAACCGAGTCGCTTCCCCGGCAAACATTTGCATTCCGACCAGGCCGTCGTCTACCGCGTTGAAGGCATATTTCAGCATCCGAATCGCCTGCGGGGATTTCCCGGCGATGGCCAGCGCCCATTCCCAACCCATGCGTTCCAGGTCCTGGTGCGCCACCGCGCGGTTCACCACTCCCCAAGCCTCGGCCTGGGCGGCGGAATAGGTCTCGGCCAGGAAGAATATCTCGCGGGCGCGCTTGTCTCCGGCTTGCCGCGCCAGCAGCCCCGAACCGTATCCGGCGTCGAACGAGCCAACATTCGCGTCGACCTGTTTGAACTGGGCGTGTTCCCGGCTGGCCAGCGCCAGGTCGCAAACCATCACCAGCGAGTGTCCCCCGCCGGCCGCCCACCCGTTGACCAGCGCAATGACCGGTTTCGGGGTGGCGCGAATGAGGCGCTGCACCTCCAGGATATGCAGCCTCCCGTAGCGTCCGGCCGCGTCTCTCGGGTCGGGGAGGTCCGCAGTCTCAGGGGTTTCCGGGTGTTTCAGGTCAGCAGTCCGGTCGGCCGGGTTTTCGGGTTCACAAGGGCGTTCGGGCGGATTTGCCGCGCCCTCTAGCGGAAGTGGTGCGTCGTCGCGCGGAACGGTCACGTGATACTGGTAGCCGTCAGCGCCGCGAACCCGCTGGTCCCCGCCACTGCAAAACGCATAGCCGCCATCGCGCGCCGGACCGTTGCCGGTCAACAAAATCGCTGCCACGCTGGCAGTCATACGGGCGTGATCCAGGCAACGATACAGCTGGTCGACAGTTTGGGGACGAAAGGCGTTGCGCACTTCGGGCCGATTGAACGCAATGCGCACCACCGGCGCCGGGCTACCGTCCGCCAGCACGCCCCGGTGATAGGTCACATCGCTCAGCCCCTCCAGGCCGACTTCCCGCCACCGTTTTGCCTCAAAAACATCTGAAACCGCGTTATTTTCCACGCTTAGATTCTAACTGTTCACCAGCAGGTTGCGGCGGGCTGGGGTTACTGGAAACTGAAGTTAGTGTTGGGCAGCAGCTCAATCCAGGTGGTGCCGCGGTTGAGCAGGACGGGCTTGCCGGCCGAGTCCGTCAACAGCAGCGGCGAGCCTTCGGAGTCTTTGGACCAGGTCACTTGGGCTACCGAGCCCCCGCTCGCCACGTAGGCGGTTCCGCCGCCGGTCAAGACCGTTTCGGGGACAGCAGCCCCGGCCGCGTCCTTCGCTCCAGTGTCGATGATGGTGGTCAGCACCACCACCACGTTATCCGTTTGCAGCGGGGCTCCCGAGCGGGCGCTCGCCGCCACGCCGCCATCAACTCGCTGCCAGCGAGAACCGGTCCAGTTGTAGCCCGCGACCAGGGACGGGAAGTGCGCCGCCAGGGTGTTCGCCGGAGTTCCTGACGAAACCGCGGTGGGACGCTCCCCCTGGTCAGGGTTAGCGAAATCGAAAATCTGGGGCGCGTCGGGCTCAATAGTGCGATCTTTGCCGACCTTTTCGTAAAGTTTAGGAATCGAGAGGTAGAGGTTGTGCGGCATGGCACGGAACTTCACGCGATACAGCGCCCCCAGCGCCTGATCTTCATTGAATCCACGCAACCCGGAGGCGGGAACCCGAGATTCAAACGCTGGGGTTCCCCCCGAATAGACCAGCATTCCGCCGAACGGAGTCGCGATACCCGGATCCATCGGCCGCACGGAACGCACCGGGCCGATTTCCTCGGGAGTATGCGTATGGAACACCGCGTTATACCTGGTCATTCCGCCCTCGACCTGTTCTTCGAACACGATGTCGGCGTCCTCCAACCCGGATTGCGGACGAGCCGCCACAGTGTTCTCCACTTTCACCGCCACCGCGGGGTGCGGGGTGAGGTCTTCACGAGGTAGGCCGGTCAAGGGCCAAGAGGCGGGTTCCTCGGGCTGGGTGGTAGGGGGAGGGGTCTTTTTCGGCTCAGGAGTCGAATTAGCACACGCTGTCAACCCCAGCATTCCCAGCATTGTCCAGAAAGCCACGAAAACCGCTAGAATCTTATTGAAACCGGCTGTATGACGGGTTCCGGGCACGTTGCTACGTCCGGCGCAAACGACTTTGTTTGCCACATTTTCTGCGGTGTTATCCCAGGTTACAGCCATAATTGAACTTTAGCGTTAAGGCAGGGTGAAGTTGGTGAGTGACACAGCGAAGCGGGGAGTTCCCGTCCGTTTCTGTTTCCTGACGGGAGGCACGAAACCCCAGGACGTAGTCAGTCTGGCCGAGTTTTTGGATAGCACGATTGAGCCTCTTCTGACCACCGAGGAAGAACTCGCCCGCAGCGGTCGACAAATCGCGGACGACTACGACTGGGAGGCGGCGTTAGCGGAAGTCCGCGCCGAAGAGGACTCACAAACCCCGAACTTGCCCGCGGAATCGGACTTGCCCGCACAACCTGCTGAGACCGCCCCCGACGCTACCGACACCGAAATACCCGTGGGCGGAGTTTTTGAGGGCGAACCCGAGGACCTGCCCCCCAGCAAGTTCGTCCGCGAAATCTTGGTTCCCATCGCCCCGGGAGTCGATCCGGAACAGGCCCGCCAAACCCTGCGGTCGCGCTTGAACGGACCCCTGCCAGCCAAAACCGACTTGATTATGCAGACCTCCGGCTCCCAGACCGGCAACGGGCATTTGGTGGCGATTTCCGCCAGCTCCCTGGTGTCCTCCGCCCGGTCGACCCTGGCTGCCCTAGGCGGGCCGGGCCGCTGGATTTTGGCACTGCCGACTCACCACGTGGCCGGGCTGCAGGTGTTGACCCGTTCGCTCATTTCGGGGACAAAACCCGTCATCGTGGATACTACCAACGGGTTTAAGCCCGCCAGCTTGGTGCGCGCGGTGGAACGCGCCACCAAGGATTCAACTCTGCCGGTGTATCTGTCGCTGGTGCCCACCCAGGTGTCAAAGATTCTGGACGAGGGCGGAGACGCGGTCGCGGCCTTGGCTAAAGTGGACACCATCTTGGTCGGGGGTGCCGCGTTTACCCCGTTCCTGGCGGATCGGGCCAAAGCCGTGGGCTGGCACGTGGTAGAAACCTATGGAATGACGGAAACCTGCGGGGGCTGCGTCTATGACGGGATTCCCCTGCTGGGCACCCAAGTTTCGACCGTGGGCGATACCGTGTGGATTACCGGCACGTCTTTGATGGAGGGCTACGTTGAGAAACCGCCGGCTGGAGTCGATCCCGCGGAGGCTTCGCCGTGGATTCAGATGGGGCCGCGCCGCTGGTTTAAGACTTCCGACACCGGCCGGATGGAGGGCCCGCGCTTGATTATCCAGGGCCGTACCGATGATGTCATCAACACCGGCGGGGTGAAAGTTCATGCTTCCGCGGTGGAACAGGCCTCGTTAAGTGTGACGGGTGTCTGTCAAGTGTGTGTGGTCGGGCTGCCCGATGCCCGCTGGGGTGAGCTGGTCACCGCGGTAGTGGTGCCCGGAGACGACCTCGACGTGGATTTGTTAGCCCCGATGTTGGGCTCCCCGGCTTCCTTGGGGATTCGCGGGAAAGACGGAACTTCTGAGCCGGATTCTCTGGCAGCGCGGATTCGCACCGCCGTCACCGCAGAACTCGGCGCCGCCCACGCTCCCCGCGTGGTCGTGGTGGTGCAGCACCTGCCCACGTTAGGGCCGGGCAAGGTGGCTCGTCACGAGGTTACCGAGCTGGCGAAACGGGAACTTCGCGCCGGTCGCGCCTGGGTACGCTAACCGAGCCCCGCAGGGCCAGGCGAGTTTAAGACTTTGCCCGGGAGCGCTGGAGGTAGTTCCGAACCAGCCCCGCTATGAGGTTGGGGATAAACGCGAAACCGACATAGATGCCGGTGAACAGGAAAAATTCATCCCAGTAGACGCTGAGGTTAGAGGCAGCGTCCATCGCCAGAAAGAAGTGCGGAATAAACAGGATTACCGGCGCGATGAGCCACCACAGTGACCAGCCGTTGACAATCCCGTCCGCAACCCCGCATCCCAGCCCCAACAGCGGTAGCGCCAGATAGAAAATCATCAAAATCCACCCGAAACCGCCATCGCCTACCGACTTAAAAATCGGTTGGGTCACATAGGGCAGAGCCAGGAACAGCACGGCATATGCCGCTAAGAGAATCCAACGTGATTTGGGGTTAGACATCTGCCACCCCTCCTTTGCGAATGAAAACCATTTAAAAACCATGATACCGGTCGCTCGTCCCCTCCGCCCTTTTTATGCCATTACTTCCGTAGCCAATCGGCTTGTCGTGTTCAGATATCGACAAAACAAGAAAGACCACGGGTTTTACGTTAAGATGAAGCCGTGGCCAGAGTTTTGTTGTTTATCTTGTGGTTGGCGCTGACCCTGTATGCGCTGATTGATTGCATTCGCACCCCGAAAGATAATATGCCCGGCAAGGTACCAAAGATTTTGTGGATTTTGCTGATTTTGCTGCTAAGCCCGATCGGGGCGATTGCGTGGATAATCGTGTCGCGAGTCGCCGCTGCAGAAGCCAAGGGCGGGGTTATCGAACCGAATATCTGGTCCAGTGAAGAATCCGTACCCCTCAGTTTCGGGCGAAAACCAGCCCCACAGCAACCTAGTGCTCCTGACGACGACCCGGAGTTCCTCGAGGAAGTCAGCCGGAAACTGCGCGAAAAACAGCGTGAAGAATACGAACGCAAGAAACGGGAGAAAGAGGACGAAAAACTCCAGCCCCGCCCTGACGAAGAGTCCAGCCCAGAGAAGCCAACTGACCCGGAAAATCCCCCGGATCCCGCGGACTGACCCGACACGAAATCCTAACCACCCGGGCTTGTGCCCCCGCTAGTGCAACCGCGCGCACCGAGCAACCCTGAGGACGCACAGCGGACAGCACGCACCGGCCTAGTGAACCGGGAAAATCTCACCTGCTACCGGGCGAAATCAGCAGGCCGGACGGCTATTCCTCAGTTTTCTCGGAAGGTTCGGCCTTATTGGCCTTATCTTTTTCGGCCTTTTGCGCGGCTTGTTCCAAAGCCTCCTGGTTCAGCTCCTCCAGGGTGGCTTGCGCCCGGGCACGTTCTTTCTCTGCCGCGTCCTGGATTTGTTCCTCACGCAACCGCGTGTCGATACTCGGGGGTTTCCCGGTGGAATGGTCCAAACTATCACCGTCACGGTCACGCGATTTGCGGCTGGACACCAGGGAGGTGGGCTCGTCGGAAGGCCGGAAGAATACATCGATCCAGGCCGTGCTCGGGTCGGAGTCCACAAAGATAGCTTTGAAGAACAGCGTGAGCGGCACCGCCAGAATCGCTCCGAGCGGGCCCATTACTGTGGACCACACCATCAAAGACAGGAAGGACACGGTGGCGTTCAAGCCCACCGCGTTGCCGGCGATGCGAGGCTGCAAAATGTTCAAGAACAGCATCGATGCGACCATGTAACCGATGAAAACCCCGACGGCCGGCCACACCCCGCCCAGCGCCAAAGCCAGCAGAATCGGGGGAATCATGGAGAGGATGAATCCCACCGCGGGAATGTAGTTCGCCACAAAAGCGAGGATGCCCCAGGTCCAGGGGGTCGGCACGCCAAACACATAGAGAATTCCGACGTCCACCAACGCCACAACAGCACCAAAGACGGTGGTCATCAGGAAGTAAGTCCGCACCCGCAGGGAGAAGTTGCGCAGCGCGATGGCAAAACCGGGCGCGTAGGACGCCAGCTCAGCAGCGCGGCGGCGCACCACCACGATGTCTCCGACCACAAAAATCGCCACCATGATGATAAAGAACAGGGTCGTTCCCGCGCCGCTAATCTGGTTAGCGAAACCGGACAGGTAGGAAAATATCCGGTTGATATCCACGTTCTTCCAGGAATCCAACACGGCGGAAGTGTCCAGGCCGCGCTGATCCAACTGACTGATGGCGTTCTCATAGAGTGCCTGGAACTTTGAGCCGTAGCGGGGTAACTCCGTGACCATCGCGGTGATGGCAATCGCAATCAACCCCAGCATGACAAAGAGAATGGCGAACAGCAGCACGATATTGACCAAAGCTGCCAATCCTACCGGCCAGCGGTGACGAATCAGCCACTCCGAAACCGGGCGCACCGCCAAAGCCAACGAAAACGCCAGGAAAGTCGGCATGAACACCCCGGCTATCTGAGCCAGAAGGAAAATAATCAGCGCGCTGGCAGCCAGTGCGAAAGCGAAGCGCATCCCGGTAGGCCAGGCCGCCAAACCGGAAGCTTTCGCCTCTGACGCCTTTACCTCTACGGTGCTCCCCGCATCTGCAGTGTTACTCGACTCGTCACCGGGGGCACCAGACTTTACCGCCTGAACCATCCCTTTGGCCTTATCTATCATTCCCATAGGAATAACCTTATCAACCTAGCGGCAAAAAATTGAAGTTCCCGGCCCGCCAACCACAGTTAGCGAACCGGGAACCCCGAAACTATTGAATTAAACCCGATTCAGCCCTGTAATCACAGGTCACCGGGCATTTTCGATCCTAACCCCAGGGGTGTTCTAGATCGAAGTGACCTTCGGTGTCGTCGAACAGTCCGAATCCGGTCGTGTCGCTGTAAGGCAACTGCGACATCAACATCTCGTGACCGCTCGCGGAAGGCTTGATTTCCACCCGGCGGTAACGGCCCAGACCAGTACCGGCCGGAATCAGCTTGCCCAGGATGACGTTTTCTTTCAGGCCCGAAAGCGGGTCGTCGATGCCTTCCATTGCCGCGTTGGTCAGGACCTTCGTGGTTTCCTGGAAAGAAGCCGCAGACAGCCAGGAATCGGTAGCCAAGGACGCCTTGGTGATGCCCATCAGCTCGGAACGTGCCGAGGCCGGATGCTTACCCTGAGCCACGACCCGCTTGTTTTCCTCGCGGAACTTCGCCTGGTCGATGAGCTGACCGGGCAGCAGCATGGTGTCGCCCGATTCCAGCACGGTGACGCGGCGCAGCATCTGGCGCACGATGACCTCGATGTGCTTGGCGTGAATATCCACGCCTTGGCTGTGGTAAACCTGCTGCACTTCGTTGACCAAGGAACGCTGGGTTTCGGCTTGGCCTTTCACCCGCAGCAGTTTCTTCGGGTCGATGGGCCCCTGGGTCAGGCGGTCGCCCACCTCCAGGTGATCGCCGTCCGCAACCAACAGAGCCTGGCGGCGAGACACCTCGATGACCAGATCCTCCTTGCCATCGTCACGAGTGATGATAACCTCGCGCGGGCCGGACGGGTCGTCGTTTATCTTCACCCGGCCAGCAGCCTCGGTAATGGTCGCTTCGCCCTTGGGGGTACGCGCCTCAAACAGCTCCTGCACACGCGGCAGACCCTGGGTAATATCGGCCGCCGAAGCCGCACCACCGGTGTGGAAGGTACGCATCGTCAGCTGGGTACCGGGCTCGCCAATGGACTGAGCAGCGATAATACCGACAGCCTCACCAATATCCACGCGCTTGCCGGTAGCCAGGGACCGCCCGTAGCAGGCGGCGCAGGTACCAATCGCCGCGTCACAGGTCAGCACGGAACGCACCTTAATCTGGGTGATACCGGCCTTCAAGAGTTTCTTAATCGCCACGTCACCGACATCTTGACCGGCTTCAAGCACCACGTTTCCGGCTTCGTCCACCGCGTCAACAGCCAGGGTCCGCGCAAAAGCGGTGGTCTCCACCAGCTCGTTGGGCTCGACTTGGCCATCGTCGTTGACCGAACCGATGGTGATGTTCAGGCCCTTGCGGGTGCCGCAGTCTTCCTCGCGGATAATGACGTCCTGAGACACGTCCACCAGACGACGGGTCAGGTAGCCGGATTCTGCGGTACGCAAAGCGGTATCCGCCAGACCCTTGCGGGCGCCGTGGGTCGCGATGAAGTATTCCAGCACGGACAGACCCTCGCGGTAGTTCGACTTAATCGGGCGCTCAATCAAGCGCTGCTTCGGGTCGGACACCAAACCGCGCATACCGGCAATCTGTTGAATCTGGGACCAGTTACCGCGCGCCCCGGACTTCACCATGCGGTACACATTGTTGCGTTCGGGGAAGTTATCGCGCATTTCTTCGGCCACTTCATTCGTGCATGCCCGCCACAGGTCAATCAAGGCGCTGTAGCGTTCTTCCTCGGTGATGGCACCCAGGTCGTAGTCGGCTTGCACGTCAGAAGCGAGGTTTTCGTACTTCTCCAAAATCGCGGGCTTGGTCGAGGGCGGCACCACGTCCGTGAAGGAAATCGTAATGCCAGACCAGGTCGACCAGTGGAAACCGAAGGACTTGAGCGCGTCCAGGGACACCTCAATATCGGCCTTTTGGTACAGTTCCGCCAGGTCATTGACGATTTTCCCGAGTTTCTTTTTCTCTACCACGTAGTTCACGAACGGGTAATCGCGGGGCAGCGAGTCATTAAAGATAACCCGCCCCAGCGAGGTTTCCAACTCAAAGCGGTCTCCCGGCTGCCACCCCTCGGGCATTGTCATGTCCTCCGGCGGTAAGTCGCCGGGTTCCATGCGGATTACGCAGGTTTCCTGCAAGGCCAGGTCATCGTTGTCATAAGCCAGGCGGGCTTCGGCGGGGCTGGAGTAGTACTTCAACACCCGATTGCCGTCAGGATCAAACCGCGGGTTATGCACCATTTCCGGATCTTCGTCCGAGGTCAGGTGATAGATACCGATAATCATGTCCTGGGAGGGCATGGTCACCGGACGGCCGTCCGAGGGCTTCAGAATGTTGTTAGACGACAGCATCAGCACGCGCGCCTCAGCTTGGGCCTCGGCAGACAGCGGAACGTGGACAGCCATTTGGTCGCCGTCAAAGTCCGCGTTGAACGCGCCACACACCAGCGGGTGCAGCTGAATAGCTTTACCTTCCACCAGCAACGGCTCGAAAGCCTGGATACCCAAACGGTGCAGGGTTGGCGCCCGGTTCAGCAACACCGGGTGGTTGGTGATGACCTCGTCCAAAACGTCCCAGACCTGGGGGTTTTGCCGCTCCACCATCCGCTTGGCTGCTTTGACGTTCTTCGCGTCTCCGTTTTCCACCAACACCTTCATCACGAAAGGCTTGAACAGTTCCAGAGCCATCGTCTTGGGCAAACCGCACTGGTGCAGCTTCAACTGCGGACCGACCACGATGACGGAACGACCCGAGTAATCCACGCGCTTGCCCAGCAAGTTCTGACGGAAACGTCCCTGCTTGCCCTTGAGCATATCGGACAGGGACTTCAACGGACGGTTGCCCGGACCCGTCACCGGCCGACCACGCCGACCGTTGTCAAACAAGGCGTCCACGGCCTCTTGCAGCATCCGCTTCTCGTTGTTGACGATGATGTCCGGAGCGTTCAAATCCTGCAAGCGGCGCAGACGGTTGTTACGGTTGATGACGCGACGGTACAGGTCGTTCAGGTCAGAAGTCGCGAAACGTCCGCCGTCCAGCTGCACCATCGGGCGCAGGTCCGGGGGAATGACCGGAATCGAGTCCAACACCATCGCCGAGGCCGGTTTGCCGGTCTGGAGGAAAGCGTTAATGACTTTCAAACGCTTAAGGGCGCGGGTTTTCTGTTGACCGGACTTGCTCTCCACGACCTCTTTCAAGGCCTCGGCTTCAGCTTCCAGGTCGAACGATTCCAGACGATCCTTCACCGCCTGGGCGCCCATGCCGCCCTTGAAATAGGTGCCGTACAGGGCATACATTTCGCGGTACACCAGCTCGTTGCCCTCCAGGTCGCCGACCTTCAGGCTCTTAAACCGTTCCCAAACTTCGTCATGCAGTTTCAGGTCAGATTCGGCCTGGTGGCGAATGGCGCGCATTTCCTTTTCGCCGTTGCGCTTGACCTTGTCGATTTCGGATTTCTCGGCGCCGTCCTTTTCCAGCGCCGCCATATCCTGTTCCATCTTTTGGGCGCGCTTTTCGACGTCCAGGTCGCGGTTCTTTTCGAGTTGTTCACGAGCCAGGTCGGATTCCTTTTGCATATCGGCAAGGTCCTTGTGGCGACGTTCCTCGTCAACCTCGGTAATCATGTAAGCCGCGAAGTAAATGACCTTTTCCAGGTCCTTCGGAGCGATATTCAGCAGGTAACCGAGCCGGGAGGGCACGCCCTTGAAGTACCAAATATGCGTCACCGGGGCAGCCAGCTTGATGTGGCCCATCCGCTCGCGGCGCACCTTGGAACGTGTGACTTCCACCCCGCAGCGTTCGCAGACAATGCCCTTGTAACGCACGCGCTTGTACTTGCCGCAGGCGCATTCCCAATCGCGGGTCGGCCCGAAAATCCGTTCGTCGAACAAGCCGTCCTTTTCCGGCTTCAACGTCCGGTAGTTGATGGTTTCCGGCTTTTTAACTTCGCCGTGGGACCAGCCGTTGATGTCGTCCTCGGTCGCTAAACCGATGTGCAACTTGTCAAACTTGTTTGCATCCAACATTTGTGTTCTTTCCTCTTCTTCCGGTCCGTCTTAGGCGTTGATGAATTCTTCGGTTGTCAATAGGCCGGGGGCGTTAGGCCGTTTGCCCAAGTCGAAGCCGAGGCTGTTGGGTCCGCGGCCGGCTTCGTCGTCATCGTCACGCAAGTCGATGGCGTTGCCGGCAGCGTCCAAGGCCTCAACGTTCAGGCACAGCGAACGCATTTCCTGCATCAACACGCGGAAAGATTCCGGAATGCCCGGCTGGGGCAGGTCCTCGCCGCGCACGATAGATTCGTAAACTCGCACACGTCCTTGCACGTCATCGGATTTCACCGTCAACAGTTCCTGGAGGGCGTAGGCGGCGCCGTACGCCTCCATAGCCCACACCTCCATCTCTCCGAAACGCTGGCCGCCGAACTGAGCCTTACCACCCAGAGGCTGCTGGGTGATCATGGAGTACGGGCCGGTAGAACGGGCGTGAATCTTGTCGTCAACCAAGTGGTGCAGTTTCAGCATGTACTTGTAGCCGATAGCAATCGGGTACGGGAAAGGTTCCCCGGAACGGCCGTCATACAGTTTGGCCTTGCCCATTTCGTCGATGAGCGGGCGGTCGAAGTCGTCGCGGACGCGAGTGTTGCGCAGCAGGCCGGTAATCTCGTCTGCCTCCGCACCGTCGAACACGGGGGTCGCCACGTGCTGTCCCGGTTCGCAAACCTCCAACGGAACCTCCTGAGCCCACTTTTCACCGGCCTTGCGAGCTTCGCTGATGTCCCAGCCCTCGTGAGCCAGCCAACCCAAGTGGAACTCGAGTACCTGACCCAGGTTCATACGACCGGGCACACCCATCGGGTTCAAGATAATGTCTACCGGGGTACCGTCCTCGAGGAACGGCATGTCCTCCACCGGCAGAATCTTAGAGACACAGCCCTTGTTGCCGTGACGTCCAGCCATCTTATCGCCGACCGTCATCTTGCGGCGCTGGGCGATAAAGACGCGAACCATGTGGTTTACGCCGGGTCCCAGTGCGGCGTCTTCGCAGTCACCGGCCACGAATTCCTTGACGCCGATAACGATGCCGGATTCCCCGTGGGGCACCCGCAGCGAAGTGTCGCGAGCCTCCCGCGCTTTTTCGCCCAAGATGGCCCGCAGCAGGCGTTCCTCACTGGTCAGTTCGGTTTCGCCCTTCGGGGTCACCTTGCCGACCAGGATGTCGCCCGCGCTGACTTCGGCGCCGACACGGATAATGCCGCGTTCGTCCAGGTCTTTGCGGGCAGCTTCGGAAACGTTGGGAATGTCCCGCGTGATTTCTTCCTCACCGAGTTTCGTGTCCCGAGCATCGATTTCGTGTTCCTCAATGTGAATCGATGTCAGCAAATCTTCGGAAACGACGCGTTGGCTCAAAATGATGGCGTCCTCGTAGTTCAGCCCTTCCCAGGACATGTACGCCACCAGCAGGTTCTTGCCCAAAGCCATTTCTCCGCCGTCAGTAGCGGGACCGTCAGCCAGAACGTCGCCGGCTTCGACCCGGTCGCCCTCGTCGACAATAACCTGCTGGTTATAGCAGTTGCCTTGGTTGGAACGCTTGAACTTTTCCACCGCGTAAATGCGGGTTTCGCCGTCGTCTTCCTGGACTCGTACCAAATCGGCGCTGACCTCGGTGACGACGCCACCCTTCTTCGCTACGACCACGTCGCCGGCGTCAATTGCGGCGCGTTTCTCGATGCCGGTGCCGACCAGCGGAGCCTCGGTCTTCAGCAGCGGCACTGCCTGACGCTGCATGTTGGCCCCCATCAGGGCGCGGTTCGCGTCGTCGTGTTCCAAGAACGGAATCATCGCGGTCGCGACCGACACCATCTGGCGAGCCGAAACGTCCATCAAGTCGACTTCTTCGGGGCTGACCAACACGGGGTCGCCGCCGGTAGAGCGGCATAGCACCGCAGATTCCACGAAGTGTCCGTCTTTCGTGAGCTGCGCGGAAGCCTGGGCGATGTTCTTGCCTTCTTCATCGTCCGCGGTGATGTAGTGGATTTCGTCGGTGACGACGCCTTTCTTAACCACGCGATAGGGGGTTTCTACAAACCCGTAAGGGTTAATCCGCGCGAAAGTCGCCAGCGAACCAATCAAACCAATGTTCGGGCCTTCGGGAGTTTCCACCGGGCACATCCGCCCGTAGTGCGAGGGGTGCACGTCACGGACTTCCATACCCGCCCGGTCACGGGACAGGCCGCCCGGACCCAAAGCCGACAGACGGCGCTTGTGCGTCAGACCCGCCAACGGGTTGTTTTGGTCCATGAACTGCGACAGCTGAGAGGTGCCAAAGAACTCTTTGATGGCCGCCACGACGGGACGAATGTTAATGAGCGAGTTCGGGGTGATGGCTTCGACGTCCTGAGTGGACATGCGTTCTTTCACCGTGCGCTCCATGCGGGACATACCCGTGCGCACCTGCATCTGAATGAGCTCGCCGACCGGACGAACCCGGCGGTTGCCGAAGTGGTCGATGTCGTCGGTCTTGATGTGCAGTTCGGTTTCTTTGCCGGCCGCGTCTTTGACTTTGACCGTGTCGTCCCCGGCACGCAGCGCCAACAGGTAGCGGAACGCGGCGACAATGTCGGTCAGGTCCAGGGTACGCTCGCCCATTTCCCGCTCGACACCGAGTTTCTTATTGATTTTGTAGCGTCCCACCTCGGCTAGGTCGTAACGCTTGGGGTTGGTGTAAAAGTTATGCAGCAGGTTACGTCCGGCCTCCACGCTGGGCGGCTCGCCGGGACGAATCTTGCGGTAGATATCCTCTAGGGCCTGATCCTGGGTTTCAATCGCGCCGTCTTTTTCCAGGGTTTCCAGCATCAACGGGAAATCTTTGAAGGCCTCGCGGATCTCGCCGATGCTCATGCCCAGCGCCTTGAGGAAGATGGTGGCGGACTGCTTGCGCTTGCGGTCGATACGCACCCCGACCGTGTCCTTCTTATCAATCTCGAACTCGAGCCAAGCGCCGCGGGAAGGAATGACCTTGCCCAGGTAAATGTCCCGGTCCGAGGTCTTGTCAGCGGTCTTTTCAAAGTACACGCCGGGGGAACGCACCAGCTGGGACACGACCACCCGCTCGGTGCCGTTGACGATGAAAGTCCCGCGCGGGGTCATCAACGGGAATTCTCCCAGGAACACGGTTTGGGTCTTAATTTCGCCGGTTTCGTAGGTAATGAATTCGGCCGTCACGTACATCGGCGCATTGTAGGTCAGGTCCTTGTCCTTGCATTCGTCGATGGTGTAGTGCGGGCTTTCCAACGTGTAGTCCTTAAAGGACAGGCTCATAGTGCCGCCGTTGTCCTCAATCGGGCTCATTTCGTTCAGGATTTCCTGCAGGCCCGAAGTGCGGGGAACGTGCTTATCACCGGTTTTGTCGGCTTCCTTGACGCGTTCCTGCCAGGCTTCATTCCCCAGGAACCAGTCAAAAGATTCGGTCTGGAGCGCCAACAGATTCGGCGGTGCCATGGGTTCATCAATTTGGGCAAAAGACACCCGGAAAGGGTGAGTGGAGGATTCTTTGGATTTCGTAGCCAAGATTTCCGTTTCCTTTATGTTGTATGGATGGTCGAGAATTCAGGGCGGGCTCGACCGCGCACACTACCGCGGCAATCAGCCTTGAAAATCTCGATGCGCTCCGGCGTTTGAACATCTCGCCCCTCGCTGACCTGCCCTGATATTGCCGGCGCATACTTACGCAATATCAACGGTTTTAGGTCGCCTCGGACAAAGAACACGCAAATATCCACTCTATAACTTTTCCCACCCTCACGCAATTTTCCACTGTTAAAACCTGGCAAAGTGGTGGCTGCTCACGAACGCGCCGCATTGAGGGCTCGTAGCCCGAAAGTGAAGGAACGCGATTCTCCTGACGCGAGTACCAACAAATCCTGGTTGCGGTTCAGGGCGTTGGGCGGGCAGGTCATCGGCTCGACGGCCAGGGCGCGCCCGTCACGAACGCCGGGGAAAGCCTCCTGGTGAGCAGGGTCGGCGCTATAAATCTGGAGCCACCGACACCACGGTCCGGCACTGAGTTCAGTCCCTAGACCATCGGCACGGCACAAGGCGGCCCGGACTCGCCCGTCTGGCTCGGGTTGCGTCCGAAACGCGTGGTCAAGCCACAGTCCGTGCAGCGCTACCGGCCGCGCTTGACCCAAAACGGTGTCCGCGGGTCGCTCCAGACCGGTCGGCAGGTTGCGCACCGGGTCCAGCACCAGGTTGTTGCCTACCGAGATACTCAGGGTGCATTCGTCCAGGCTCGCGCCCCCCGCACTTAAATATGGATGCCACCCGAAGCCAAACGGGCAGGGCGCAGCGCTGAGGTTGGACACCCGCAGTTCGCCGCGCAGCCCTTGGGTCGCATCAACACTCCAGTTCATCACGTATTTGAGTCCCCACGGCCAGCCTAGTTGCGGTTCCATTTCCAGCGTGAGGCGTACCGCCGCGTTGTTGTCGGACGTTTCGGGATCGAGTTCCCAAGGCCGTTCCCTGACGAAACCGTGAATGGCGTTGCGGCGGTCGGGTTCGTTGATTTCGATCTGATACGTTTCGCCTTGAAAGGTGAAATTCCCGCCGTCTACCCGGTTGGGCCACGGCGCCAGCAGACATCCCGCCGCAAACGGAACCGGGGACACTCGTGACAACCCCTGGTGCGGCACAGGAGGGGTCACCACCAGCGGCTTTCCCGCACAAGTCAGCGACCACAAACCCCCACCGAAAGGGGAAATCTGGGCGCGGTATTGACCGGCACAAAGTTCTATAAAGTCATTGCTCGAGGTCATACGCCGATTTTAGCAAGGGTGGGGTCACCAGGGCGGGTCATCGTGTAGCGGTCGGCGCTCAGACTACGCGGTGGCTAATTTCTGTACCAGTTCACAGATTTGTTCCGCTTTATCTTTCGACACGTCGGTCGGTAGCCCCAGACTGCGCTTGGTCAAGGACACGGTGTGCGGGTAGGACTCCAGGGATCCGACCCCGTAAGGCTCGAGGCTGTCCACCCCGGGGAAGAGTATCGAGTTGTACCAGCGACGCGAATAAACGTGAGACTCCCGAAGTTTAGCGTGTACCTCGTTTACTGCTTGCGTATCCCGTAGCAGAATCGGGAAGATGAGCAGGGGTTGGGGTGCAGCGCAGGCTATCTGCGCTGGAATTTGCAGGTATTCCAACCCGCTCAGCCGGTCTTGATAGATAGCGACCGCCTGCCGGCGCTGCTCCTGATTCAACTCGAGACCATCCAAAGCTTCGCCCGCTTTATTTGCGATGAAGGGGCTCATTCCATAGTTGGGGTACTCGAGCGCGCCTTGCCGCTCCGCAGGGGCGATAGCCGGTTCGAACAGGCGCATCCGGCGCAGCACCCGTTTCAGCGCGCTCGCCAGCGCCTGGGGAAGCCTGGAAAATACGCGAATCTGATTGAGATACAGCCGCGCCGACAGGTCCTGGAGCCACGGCAACCTGCCTACGTTTTCAAGTGCGGACTTGATGGCTGCATAGAGCGGGGAATCGGTGGTTTCGAGGCGAGGGTTTACCCAGATGAGACCGCCGAATCTGGTGGCGGTCAAGATTTTTTCCACCCCAAAAGAATGCACGGAAACGTCCGCTAACGGCTCGCCCTGGGAGTCTCGCGCCATACGACCTACACAGTGAGCGGAATCCTCGACATAGAGCAGCTTGCGGGCGGTGGCGAAGTCTCGCGCCGCGAGCGTGTCGGCGTCAGAAATAAACCCGAAAGTGTTTTGCATCACCAGCCCTACCAGCTGGCTTTGCTCCGTTTCACCGCCAGTCTGCACCTGCGCCGTGAGGGAATCGGGGTTGACATCGGCATATACGCCCCTCAGTCCCGCCGTCAGAATCGGATCCACCGCGGTGCAGCAGGTATAGAGCTGGGTGAGGACACCGGGTTGGCGCTGACCCTCAACGGTCGAAGCTAGGCTTGCTAGAGCGCTGAAAACCGCGTGCATACCGTAGCGGGCTTTATAAACCGGGAACCAATCCTCAGCGCAGGTTCCGGTCGCCTGCGCCATTTTCTGTCTCAGGTTCACAAGGGCGGTCGTGTTTTGCGGGTTAGCCAAGATTGAGTCCTCGTCGGGTGGCGTAATACACTGAAAGAGTATCAGTTTATTCGGTTCGTAAGCATCTTTCCTCAGCGCTCCTAACGCTGTTAACCACTGCGGAAAACGTTTCTGAGTCAAGGATATTGAACCGTCACGACCGCCTAGAAAGATTACCCAGTGCCTATCCTCACCAATCAATCCCCAGCCTCGGAGCTGGCAGAATACGAACACTTCGTTGCGACCAGTCCCCACGGACACATGATGCAGTCGGTGAACTGGTCCCAGGTTAAGAGCAACTGGGGAGCGGACTTTGTCTATCTGCGCGCCGCGGACGGGTCTATCAAAGCGGCGCTCTCGATTCTCTCCATTGCCAACGACGGGCAGCACTCGTTTCTCTATGCTCCGCGCGGTCCCGTGTGCGACCTAGCGGACGTTGAACTCGTCAGCGCCCTCATCAAAGAGGCTCAGCCGGTCATCGAGAAACACCACGGATTCTTGCTGCGTATGGATCCGGAAGTGACTTATAGTCCAGGCCTGGTCCAGATGTATGCCCAAGCCGGATTCGCCGTGCGGTCACACGAGATTGCAGATCCGCACGCGTTTTCCAATCCGCGCATCAATATGGTGGTCAATCTTTCGGGACGCACCGAGGAGAACCTATTCGAAACCTATCCGAGCAAAACGAAGAACAAGATTCGCAAACCGTACAAATCCGGGATTACGACCCGCTTGGTCTCTGTCGATGACGACAACTTTTTAAAGTCCCTGGACGAGTTCTATCACCTCACCGAGATCATGGCTGAGCGCCAGGGCATCACCTACCGTCCGAAGGAATATTTCATCCGACTGCTGCACGCTTTTGAGGACGCTAAACTCTTTGTCACCTCTTGCGATGCCGACGGGGAGAGAGAAGTCCTCTCCAGCTGCATAGTGGTTTCCTACAATCGGAAATCTTTTTATATGTACGCCGCGTCATCAAACGAGAAACGCAACCTGCGACCCAATGACCAAATGAATTTTGAAGCGATCAAGTATGCCATCTCGCGGGGGATGAGCGAATACGACATGGGTGGGGTTTACAGCACAGAAACCGATGACGGTCTATACAACTTTAAACACCAGTTTGCCGGCGATGAGGGGATTCGCGAAATGCTCGGAGAAATTGATCTCGTGATTGACGAGGCCCGCTACCGAGATTTCGTGGCGAATCACTGAAGCGCGCGTTTTAATGGCTCAGCGAGAAAAGAAACTCGTGAATAGGGATTGCGGTTTGCGTTTGTCTTCTGGGCAGGTACACCACTGATCGGCCGGGACGCTGGCCTTGACCGCCTCAATGTGTTGGCCACACCCTGTCCAAGTGGTCTTTCCGCAGTTCGCGCACTTTACTGGAGAGCACATATTTTTCCCTTTCCTACAATCCGGGTTCATAATCGGCAGCGGCGCTACATTTCCAGCACCGCGCCGGGGTTATCAAAGTAGTAGGCGAAAACCGTATTGACGCCGCCGGATAATACTTTAGCATGAATCCCTGCGGGTTCCAGAATTCGCTGGGCCAGCCAGGCGTTAGCCCCGCTGTCGTCGCTCAAGTACACGGTTTTCCCGTCGGCCCAAGTCCGCACCTCATCGAGCCGCGAACGCAGTTCCGTCAAGGGGATGCACCTGGCACCTCGCAAATGTCCGGCATTGAACTCGGGGACGGGGCGCACATCAAGGATTGGGGTGGCGGGGTCTAGGTGAGCCGCTTCCTCGGCGTACCACAGTTTCAGTCGGTCGCGCAGCACATTTTCCGCCACGTAGCCCAGGAAATTCACCGGATCCTTCGCTGCGGAATACGGGGGCGCATACGCCAAATCCAAGTCAATCAAATCGGGGGCGCACAGCCCGGCCTTGAGAGCTGTGGCAATAACATCGATACGCTTATCCACCCCGTTGCCCCCAATTCCTTGAGCGCCGAGAATTTTTCCGTCCGCGGCCGCGAAATGCAGCATCAGCTGCATCGGTTGGGCGCCGGGCAGGAAAGTGCCGTGGTCGGTGGGGTGGGTGTGAATCGTGCGGTAGGCGATGCCCCTCGCATCCAGTTCGGCTCGGTTGGCTCCGGTCTGGGCCACAGTCATGGGTCCCACCCGGAAAATTGAGGTAGAGATGGGTTTGGTCAGGGGCCGAGCCGTTTCTGGGTCAGCAATAAAGTCCGCGATAAGCCGGGCCGCACGGTTGGTCGGACCGGCCAACGCAACCGGCCGCGCTTGTCCAGTCACTCCGGTCTGCTGCGTAACGGCGTCACCGCAGGCGAACACGTCAGGCAAACTGGTACGTCCGTGCTGATCAATTACCATAAAACCCCGCTCATCAGCCTTGACCCCGGCTGCCACGAAAGGCTCCGTAGCGGGGGTAACGCCCGCAGCCAGCACAATCAGCCCCACCTCCAGGCGCTGCCCGTCTGACAGTTCCGCCAGGTCGTGAGCGGGGAAATGTTGAATCTTGGTGACGCGAGTTTTCGCGATGACGTTAATATTGAGCGATTGCAGGGCTCCGGTCACCAGGTGAGCCATCTCCAGGTCCAGCGGGGGCATGACATGGTCACTACCCTCGACGATTGTTGTGTTGATGCCGCGGCGAGCCAGGGCTTCCGCCGCTTCGATACCGATGAATCCCCCGCCGATAACCAGCGCTGATTTCGCGGATTCAGCTAGGTCCACAATCCGCTGCGCATCATCCACCGTGCGCAGCGTTTGAACCCGCGGGGAATCCAAGCCCTCAATCGGGGGACGCGCAGCCCTCGCTCCGGGAGAAAGCATCAGCTTGTCGTAGCGTTCCTCGAATTCTTGCCCGTCCGCGCCGCGCACCTGCACGGTTTTCGCGTCCGCGTCCAGGCCGATGACCTCGTGGTTCACCCGCACATCCAGATTCAGTTTCGCTTTCAGGCCCTGGGGCGTGTTCAGCAGCAGGCTTTCCCGCGTGGGAATCTCCTGGCCGACATAAAAAGGCAAGCCGCAGTTAGAGAACGAGGGGTAGGGCCCCTTTTCAAACACCACGATTTCAGCTGATTCGTCCAACCTGCGCATCCGCGCCGCAAAAGACAGGCCGCCCGCAACTCCGCCGACCACTACCAGTTTCATGTTTTACCCTCTTTTGCCGTTGTAATCAGAAGGTTCTCCGGGGGCTTTCCCGGTGAACCTCAGAATACCATTAACATAGCACGGGATGGTGCGCTGAGGTAAACCGACCACCGACACCCGAGGCAAGTTGCCGCCCACCCGCGCTTGTGCGCGATTCTGAAAAACCGGCGAAAATGGCTAGAGCAGTGCAAACAGCAGACCGAGCAAGCCGCCATAAGCCAGGGTGAGGAAACCGGTGTTGCGCAAAGCCACAATCAGAGCCTTGCCGGTCAGGTGTGTGCGCACCGGACGCATCGTCAGCAAAGCCCCTAGCCACAGCAACAACTGCACCACGAAACCGCCGGTCCACTGGACAAAACCGCCGGGGAAGATTTCCGGCCACGGCACAAACAGCACCGCCAGCGACAACAGTAGAGCGACATAGATGAAAAGCTGATAAATACGTCGTGACCAGGCATCTCCCAAACGAACGGCCAGGGTAACTTTGCCGGATTTCTGATCCGTGGGAATGTCGCGCAGGTTATTGACCATCAGCAGTGCGCAGGACAGCAACCCCAGGCCGCTGGCCAGCGCCCAGGACTGCCACGGCAGGGCTTGGGCCTGGACCCACAAGGTTCCCTGCACCGCCATCAGCCCGAAAAAGACAAAAACCAGCAGCTCAGACAGGCCTATCCCGGCATAGCCATAGGGGTGCTTGCCCCCGGTATAGAACCAGGCAGCCGCGACTGCCGCCACTCCGGCGCCGATGAGCCACCATGACTGGGAGACGATGGCGACGCTCAAGCCCACGATGCTGGCCAAAGCGAAACAGCTCAGCGCCACCGCCAAGACTTTGCGCGGATTTTCCCCGCCTCCGACCAGGCGCGGCGGACCGACGCGGTATTCATCTGTGCCCCGAATCCCGTCGGAATAGTCATTAGAGAAATTCACCCCGATTTGCAGCAGCAGCGCCACCGCCAAGCAACCCAAGGCCAACCAGGGATCCATCTTGCCCAGTCCAGCGGCGATGCCGGTGCCGAGCAGGACGGGTGCCGCCGAAGCCGGGAGAGTACGCAGCCGCGCTCCTTCGATCCAGGCTTGAGCGGTGGCCATCGGGGTTCCTTTCTTTGCGTTGCAATCGTTGCGGCACCGGGTGTGAGGTTTCGCGCTTTCACAAGGTTCTGGGGTCGCCCAGCGGGTTCCGGCCGCAAATTGCCTTAAAAGTCTAACGCGGTTTTAACCTGAAATTAACCAGTTAATTTGTGACCCCGGGTGTGGGGTTTCGAAGTGTGCGTTGATTAAAGGTGAAAATAGGGTCGTAGCTGCCAATAATGGCAGCTACGACCTAAATCCCACCTTATAACCGCAACCCAGCAAGTATCCCTATGATTATCCCGTCCTGTTATCCATCGTTTTTTAGGCGTTTTCCAGGTATTGTTTGGTTGATTTGGTGCGGGGCGTTCGCCCCGGTATAGGGATTCATCGCGCAGTGCTCGGGTTTCAAAACTCGCGATTTTTCACATCCGGGGGTTGTGAGACGATGGAGTCATGGCGAAAGAAAAAACGGTTTACGTGTGCTCCAACTGCGGGGAAGAATGGCCCAAATGGGCTGGCCAATGCCGCGGTTGCGGCCAGTGGGGCACCCTGGAAGAAAACGTGGTCCTGGCGAAAAGTTCCGCTCGGGCGGCGGGGGGAACCGCGGTGCGCAGTTCCGGCGGATACGGGCGCCCGGCGTCCCCAGCCAAACCTATTGGCCAGTACTCCACCGAACGGGCGGTGCGCCTACCGACCGGAGTGGGCGAATTCGATCGAGTCCTCAGCGGCGGTATTGTCCCCGGTGCGGTCATCTTGCTGGCTGGTGAGCCGGGAATCGGGAAGTCAACGCTGCTGTTAGAGGTCGCCGCCCGGATTGCCCAAGGCGCGGCCCCGCACTCCCCCGGTGCCAGTGAGAAAAAATCCGGGCTACGCTTGGTTTCCCCCGATTCACCTGCCCCCGCCGCTGCGGATACTGAGGGCAAAACTGTCCTGTACCTCACCGGCGAGGAAACTGCCGAAGCGGTGCTGTCCCGCGCAAATCGTATCGGTGGAGTAGCGGAAAACCTCTATCTGGCAGCGGAAACCCAAGTCTCGCAGGCCTTGGCCCAAATCGATACTATCGGCCCGGATTTAACCATCATTGACTCCATTCAGACCCTGACTGATCCCACTATGGACACCTCTATCGGCGGCCCGGCTCAGGTTCGCGAAGTCGCGGCCCGGCTCATTGACGCGGCAAAAAGTCGCCACATGGCACTGATCTTGGTGGGGCATGTTACCAAGGACGGGGCGGTGGCCGGCCCGCGTACCCTGGAACACCTGGTGGACGTGGTCTGCCAGTTCGAGGGCGAACGAACTGGGGAACTGCGGCTGTTGCGCGCAGTGAAAAACCGCTACGGGCCTACGGACGCAGTCGGTTTCTTTCAAATGGTCGAATCCGGCATCGAAGGCATCGAGGATCCCAGCGGCCTGTTCCTCAGCAAAACGGCCGAGCCGGTGCCCGGAGCCTGCGTCACCATGTCGCTGGAAGGCCGGCGCGCCCTGCCTATAGAGATAGAAGCCCTGGCCACCCCCATTGCGGGCGGTTCACCGCGGCGCACCGTTTCCGGCTTGGATTATTCCCGCACCGCCATGATGCTGGCCGTCCTGCAAGCTCGGCTGAAACTGCCTTTTGGCACCTTGGACGCTTACGTCTCTACAGTGGGCGGGGCCAGAGCGGTCGAGCCGGCAGTAGACTTGGCGGTTGCGCTCGCGGCGGCTTCAGCCGTAACAGGTCAGGTCATCGACCCTGGTCTGGTGGCTTTTGGGGAAGTCTCGCTGACCGGAGAAATCCGTTCCTGTACCTCGGTGTCTCGCCGGGTGGCGGAAGCGGCTCGACTGGGATTCACCGGCGCTATTGTGCCTGCCGCCGCCGCGGGGGGCCTGAAGGCTCCGCGAGGATTCAAAATTCAGGCTGCCGCAAACCTGCGCGAAGCGATGAGCCTAGCTCTGCGCCGCGTGCCGGCCTCCCCCAAAGACCACGAAATCTGAGTTACCCCGAAACGGAACTTTTCGTATGCCCGGTATGTCACAATAAATACACCCCGACTACCGAAAGGACCTGATATGAACCGGAAACATTTCATTGTCGCGGTTTGTGCTCTTGCTTTGACTGGCGCGTCTACCATCACCTGCGCCGCTGCTAACGCTGAGGGTTTCAACCAGCTCGCGGGCTCTAACCGTTACGAAACTTCCGTGGCGATTTCACGCCACGCTTATCCCTCCTCCGCGGAAAATGTTTACTTGGCACGCGGCGACGTTTTAGCCGATGCTCTCTCAGCAGGGTCCCTGCCGGGAGGCCCGATTGTTTTGGTCAACCCAAACGGCAACAATAATGCTGCCGCCCAGTATGTGTCCGGCTTGAAAGTCAGCGGTAAAGTCATCGCTCTAGGTGGACCGGGGGTGGTTTCCGACGCTACTTTAGCCCGAGTAGCTGGGAATAAGCCTACCGCCCGAATCTTCGGAGCCACCCGCTATGAAACCTCAGCAAAGATCGCCGCTACCGCCTTCCCCAGCGGCGCAACCGTGACTTATATCGCCAGTGGCGCCGGGGACGGCTCCCCCGACGCGGTAGCTGGTGGGGTTCTCACTGACGGTCCGGTCATTTTGGTCAATCCCAACGGAAATAATGCTTTCGCCGCCAATACCATTAAGGCGCTTGGAGTCCACAAGGTCATCGCCTTGGGCGGGCCGGGGGCCGTGTCCGCCGCGGTGCTTGGCGAAGTTTCCCAAGGGATAGCCACTGACCGTCTGCAGGGAGAGAACCGCTACGTCACCTCCCTGGCTATTGCCAACCACGCTTTCCCCGGTCACAAGGGAACCTTCTACGTGGCTCGCGGTGACGTGCTGGCTGATTCTGTTTCCGGGGGAGCGCTCCAGGACGGCCCCATCATCCTGTCCTCTATCTCGCCGAGCTCCGGGATAAATATCGCCGCAGGTTACACGCATAATAATACGGCTTCCCCCATTTTCTTGGGTGGCAGCATCTGGAATCCGCAGGTCATGCAGATGATTGCCAGCGGTACCGAATTTACTCCGCCGGCCCAACCGGCCAAACCAGCCCAACCGAATAATCCCAGCAATACGGCAGCCTCGATGGAGCAAGCCGCCGCCCAAGAGGAAGCGGCTATCCATGCCGGGATTAATGCACGACGAGCCCAGGACGGTATCGCTCCCCTGACTCGCAACCCCACCATGGATGCCATGGCTCGCGCCTGGTCAAAACATATGGCTGAAACCGGAGAATTCGAGCATTCCGACGGAGCCCCAAACGGCATCAACTCTATCTTTGGCCATCCTTGCCGCATGATAGGTGAAAACATTGACTGGCACATGGGCTTCTTCCCCGCTGGCCAGGGCGGCGCCAAGCACGTCACCAACTGGATTCACTCACCGGGGCACTTCGCGAACCTGATGGAATCCGGCTTCACCACCACCGGTATCGGGGTGTGGTTCGACGGGCCGAATTCGTCCTACGCGACCCAGATGTTTTGCCGGTAAAGGGTTCTTAAACAGGCAAAACACCCAACTGAATAAACTTTTCCTAACTTAATAAACTTTTTGGGGCTGGCGTGTGCCAGCCCCAAAAAGCATTAATCCAAAAAACAGCGCCAAACTGGCGGATTCTCAGTCTGAGAACTCGATGGCTGTACCACCGCGAGACACGGCCTCGACACGACCCGTCTGCGAGTTGCGGCGGAACACGGCGTGGGAAACTCCTGCCAGCTCCTCAGCCAACATCGTCTTTGGCTCGATAAAGAACCCGGTATCACCAGGCATAACACCGCCGGAAGGCATGTAGTAAACCTTGGTGTCGCTGTTCAAATACAAGCCGCCTTCAACAACGCAGTCGTCTCCCAGCGGAATCGCCAAACCGGAGTTCGCCCCCATGTGACACTTCTTACCCAGGGACACGCGCTTGTGCGCTCCCACCGCCAAAGTACCCGCGGTAGAAGCTCCACCAGCCAAAGTCGTGCCTTCGTCCACAGTCACGCCCTGCGACAGCCGCCCCTCAATCCGGGCCGCTCCGAGGGTCCCTGCGTTGTAGTTCACGAATCCGGTATAGCCAATCTCGGTGCCTGGATGCAGGTAAGCCCCCAACCGCACGTTTTCAGTATTGGCAATCCGCACCCCGTCCGGAGTCACATAGGTGGTCATCCGGGGAATCCGATCCACACAACGGATATTGGCGCCGATGCCGTACTTGGTCATCAGGCGCAGACGGGTTTCCTCGAAGTTCTCGTAATCACAAGCTCCGCGGCTGGTCCACGCCACCAGGTTTAGTTTGTCGAACAGGCCTTCCAAACTCAACGTGTTGGGTTTCACTATGCGCCACGACAGGGCGTGCAAACGCAAGTACCCATCAGGAGCGCTCTGGACATCGTCCTCCAAATCGGCGGTCACGGTAATGACCTTGTTAACGATCAGGCGAGCATCGTCCTTGCCCTCCAGGTGCGCCAGCTTCGCGGTCAGCTCTTTCGCCTTCGCCTCGTCCACGTCGCCCTCGAAAATGTAAGGGTACCAGGTGTCCAGCGACTTTCCGCTCTCAGTTTCGGCCGTCAGGCCGACACCCCAAACTTTCTTAACCATGTTTTTCCTTCTCTCTAAAATAATGTCAACAATTTTGCCTCGCCTCACCGCCTGCGCCGGAGCGCATTACGCGCCGCCGGTAAACAGGCGGGGCAGGGAGACACAAAAAGCCGCTTACCTGGCAGAACGGGAACGCAGGTTCTCGTAGTGACGCTCGGTGTGTCCGATGTAAACCTGACGCGGGCGAGCAATCTTGGTGGCCGGATCGGCAACCATTTCGCGATACTGGGCAATCCAGCCCGGCAGACGGCCCACCGCAAACAACGGGGTAAACATCTTCATCGGGAAGCCCATCGCGCGGTAAATCAAGCCAGTGTAGAAGTCCACGTTCGGGTAGAGGTTACGGGAAACGAAGTAGTCGTCGCTCAGCGCGATGCCCTCCAGCTCCAGCGCCAAGTCCAGCAGCTTGTCGGCCTTGCCCAAACGGCTCAAGACTTCGTGGGCGGATTCCTTCACTAGGGCGGCGCGCGGGTCGTAAGCCTTGTACACACGGTGACCAAAGCCCATCAGCTTGATACCGTCTTCCTTGTTCTTAACCTTTTCGACGAAAGTCTTAACCGTCATATCCGTGTCCCGCAGCTGAATCAGCATTCGCAGCACTGCCTCGTTAGCCCCGCCGTGCAGCGGACCGGCCAACGCGCCCACCCCGGATGCCACCGAAGTGTAAAGGTTCGCATGAGAGGAGCCCACGAAACGCACCGTCGAGGTCGAGCAGTTCTGTTCGTGGTCGGCGTGCAGAATGAACAGGCGGTCCAAAGCGCGAACCATCGCCGGATCGATATCGAAGGACTGGTAGGGCAGCCCGAAACACATCCGGATAAAGTCCTCGGTCAGGTCACGAGACGCATCCGGGTACAGCTGAGGCAGACCGGCGGCACGCTTCGCGATGGTCGCGACCATGACGGAGAGCTTGGCAATCAGCTGAATCGTGGCTTCTTCGAGCTGTTCGGGGTCGAGGGGGTTCAAAGTGTCCTCATAGTAGGTCGCCAGACCGGCAACGCCCGCCTGGAGCATTGACATGGGGTGACCGTTAGAGGGGAAGGCCGTAAAGAAGGCCTTGAAGTCTTCGGGCAACAGGCGGTTGCGCTTGATTTTATGGGTGAAAGTTTCCAGGGACTTCGCGTTGGGCAGGTCACCATAAATCAAGAGGTAAGCGACCTCCACGAAACTGGATTCACGAGCCAGTTCCTCAATCGGGTAACCGCGGTAACGCAGCACCCCTTTGGCGCCGTCAATGTAAGTCACCTTGGATTCACAGTTGGCAGTGTTGCCAAAACCGTAGTCCAAAGTGACGTTGCCAGTGGTACTCAGCAGTTTGTTGATTTCAAGACCGCTGTTGCCTTGCGTGGCTTGGTGGAAAGGGGTATCCAATCGCTTCTGGTCAGATTGAATAAAGTACTCTCCGTTTTTCTCACCCATGAGATTCCTCCTCGATCATTTTGATTTTCATATAAGCGCTGGTCCGGCAGCATTGCCAGGCTTGGGAGCTTTGGGACTTAAGTCCTTAGAAATATAGTACTCCCCTACCCGTGTTTCGTCCAATGGTTTTACCATCAATAATTTATATGGAAATCACAAGAGCGATGCCGTTGCGATTCGCACCGTCTCGTACGTTGAGGGGGCGTTCTGTCAGCCGAGGGAAAATACACCGAACGGTACAGAAATCAACCCTGGGGAGGTAGCGCGGCGACCATCGGGTCGTCCTTGTCGACCTTGCCCACTACCGAGGCCCCTCCGGGAGTCGGGTTTTCAAAGTCGGCGAAAAAGTCCCGGTTTGCCCGCAAGAAGTCCGTCCACGGCGCGGGCAAGTCGTCTTCATAATAGATTGCCTGCGGCGGGCACACCGGCTCGCAAGCTCCGCAATCCACACACTCCAGCGGATTGATGTACAGGGTGCGTTCACCTTCATAAATGCAGTCCACCGGGCACTCGTCAACGCAAGCCTTATCTTTCACATCTACACAAGGTTGAGCTATCACGTAAGTCATAGGTCTATCCTACCCCGTGTCGTCTCAGGTTCACCTGTCGGCTAGTCGTCTGTGTCTTGGGACGGGGCTGCGTCTTCACTAGCTTGTTGAGCGGCTAAATCCTTCGCGCACACTACCGCATTATCCGGCGCGTAGGTGTGAGTGTAAGTTTTGGAATCTACCTTTTTGCCGTTCAGGTAGCGGGTCCGCGTGTTGCTGATAGTAAAACCGGGCTGACCTGCTCCGGAGGGCACACACTTGGACCAATTGTTGACAGTAGTCTTGGGCTGTACATAGTTCGTCCGGGGACTTTGCGTTGACTCCACGGTGTAATACTTGGTGCCCCAGATACGCATATGCAACTGGCCTCCGCCAGTCCACCCTTGCAGCACAACAGGAGTCGGGTTCGGGTTTTTCCACTTCAAATCCAGGGAACCGGTCCACAAGGTACATTCCCGCCCGGCCGGGTACCTGGTGAAGTAAACTCCGTGAGGATTGAACTCAATCAAATCCATACCCGCGAACCAAGCCGCATTCAGGGTCGTGACACACATCTGCGACAAGCCACCGCCGAGGGCTTGGGTGTGCACGCCGTTTTCAAAAACCCCGGAGTAATGCCATCCATTCTCGGCCGTAATCGGACCTAAGTCTCGCTCTAAGGAAAAGTCCTTATTCGGCAAGTAAACTTTCCCCGTCAAAATTTGGGCGGCTTTGGTCAAGTTGCCGGTTCTGATGCCATCAGGAGTCAGCGGGGTGGCGAACTCGCCAATAATCTCTGTCACCCCGGCTTTATTCGCATCATCGGTGCTAAACGCCGGAGGAATCGGGGTCAAATCCACGATCACCTCACGGTTTTCCTCCGAAGTCGCTCCCAAGGTTACGCGGTCGGCCAATTTTTTCGGATCAAGTTTTGTCCCGTCGTGAGACGCCACTACCTGCGGGGATCCGGACGCAAAGCTGAAACTAGCGTCAACCGGCTCGGTTTCTAAGCCTTTGGTGTTCTCCAAGGTGAACTTCTTTAGTTTCTCTCCGTCTAAACTGGCCTTCAGTTCATCATCGCGCAGGGACCAAGTTACGTCCTGACACAGTTCCGCAGTAGGAATGTCCAGGCTTTGCCCGCCCACGTTGAGCTTCACCGGGGCGCTCATCAGGGTTTTCGCCTCGCCCTTAGTGGCTTCGTCCAGATGCGCCTGGGTCGACTTCGGCGCACTAGATTTGCCGGGAAGTTCCAGGGGGTCTCCTTGCTTCCACCACGAGGTTTGCAGCAGGGCGGTTGCGGCTTTCAGGTCCAGATCCCGCCCCGGACCGGGCTTGACCGGTTTCAGCTGACCCGCCTGGCAATTAAAACCAGCTTCCTGCGGCGGGGCCTTTAAATCCGCGGCCGCCGCGGAAACGGCTTTGTCCAGCGCTTTCTCGTCAATTTTCGATTTCAAGTCCAGCGCTCCGGCACCCCCGAGATGAGCGATAATCTTCACCGGATTCAAGGAGAAATCGGCGACCTCATGCACGGAAGAGGCGAAATCGGGCTGCAGCCCCGCCACGGCCGGATCGATGTTCGCTGTCTTGGCGCCCAGTTTCACCGGGAAAGGTTGCTTCAGCTTGTCCCCCAACTCGGAATCGAGCTTCTTGATGGCGGCATCGGGGGTCATCTCACCAACAGAAACCCCCGCAAAAGACGATCCTCGGGGCATACTGCCCGACACGGCTAGTGCCAATCCGACGTAGGCCAAGGCCAAAACCCCAATAACCACGCCGATGGCCACCGGAACCTTGCCGCTACGTTTCTTGTCTTGTGCGAAACCAGGGAACATTTCGGCGGCGTTGGCAGCTCGCACCCCGCCCGGCGCTTTTCCTGCCGGCTTTGCGGGGCGGGAAACGGGTCGGGAAACAAATTTGGGCCGAGCGGGACGCGACCCCTTGGGGGAGGCACCCGGCCCCGCACCGTTATTCACGTCTGGTTTACCCATCGATTCCCCTCGAGGTATACGCTCTTGGTTTTTCCGCCGAGTTACTGCTCGCGGCGACGACGCGCCGCATCTTTGTAGCGTGTTTCCGTATCTAAGATTACCTTACGAATCCGCACGGCTTCGGGAGTTACCTCCACACATTCATCATTTCCGGCAAATTCCAGGCTTTCCTCTAAGGTGAAGTTCATCGGCGGGGTCAGGCCTTCAAAAGCGTCCTGGGTGGAGGAACGCATGTTGGTCTGCTGTTTTTCCTTGGTAATGTTGACAATCATGTCCTCGCCGCGTGGGTTCTCGCCCACGACCTGGCCTTCATAAACCTGCGAGCCGGGCTGGATGATGAAGTTGCCGCGCTCCTGCAGTTTAATCATGGCGTAAGGACTGGCTTTCCCGGCGCGGTCCGCGATGAGCGAGCCGGTCGCGCGCCCTTCGATGTCGCCCTGCCACGGCGCCCACCCGGAACTGACCGAGGAGGCAATCCCGGTGCCGCGCGTCTCGGTCAAAAACCGGGTCCGAAAACCAATCAAACCGCGGCTCGGCACGGTAAATTCCAGACGCACCCAGCCGGTTCCGTGGTTGGTCATTGTCTTCATCTGACCTTTGCGCGCCGCCAGCAGCTGTGTCACCGTTCCCAAGTGTTCCTCCGGGACGTCCACGGTCAGGGCCTCCATCGGCTCCATCAGTTTGCCGTTTTCCGTTTTCGTCACGACCTGCGGTTTTCCGGCGGTCAGTTCGTAGCCTTCCCGGCGCATCTGTTCGACCAAGATTGCCAGAGCCAACTCGCCGCGCCCCTGTACCTCCCAGGCGTCCGGTCGCCCAATATCCACAATTCGCAAGGACACGTTACCCACCAGTTCTCGCTCCAAACGATCCTTGACCTGGCGAGCGGTAACTTTTGCGTCTTTCACCCGCCCAGCAAACGGCGAAGTGTTGATACCAATCGTCATGGAAATTGCCGGTTCGTCCACCCGAATCAGCGGCAGGGGACGCGGGTCGTCCACGTCAACCAAGGACTCTCCGATAGTGATGTCCTCGATGCCGGCCACCGCCACAATATCCCCGTATTTTGCCGACTCGGCGGGGACCCGTTCCAGGCCGTGCGTGGCCAGCAACTGGGTAATCTTAACGGTTTCTACCATGCCGTCCTGACGAGCCCAACCCACTGTCTGACCTTGCCGGATGGTTCCGTTGTGAATCCGCAGCAGTGCTAGGCGGCCCAGGAATTGAGAGGCATCGAGGTTTGTGACGTGCGCCTGCAGGGGGGCTTCCGGATCATAGGTGGGTCCCGGAATATGTTGCAAAATGGCCTCAAACAGGCACTCCAGGTCGCCGTCAGGGACGTTGCCGTTGCCGGGATTTGTCAGTGAGGCCGCCCCGACCTTGGCCGAAGCGTAGATAATCGGCAGATCCAGCAGCTGGTCCAGGTCCAAACCTTCCTCACCGAGTTCCCCGCTGGCTTCCAAGTCAGTGGCCAACGTCAACAACAGGTCGGTCGCCTCGGAAACAACTTCATCGATACGCGCATCGGGGCGGTCGACCTTATTGATGACCAACACGACCGGCAGACGCGCCGCCAACGCCTTGCGCAACACGAAACGAGTCTGGGGCAGGGGACCTTCTGACGCGTCCACCAGTAGCACGACCCCGTCCACCATCGACAGGCCGCGCTCAACCTCTCCTCCGAAATCAGCGTGACCAGGGGTATCGACCACGTTAATGGTGACGCCCTGGGGACATCCGCTATCCACAGCTGCCGGACCGGAATACTTGACCGCCGTGTTTTTAGCCAGGATAGTGATGCCTTTTTCACGCTCCAAGTCGCCCGAATCCATGACCCGTTCCGGGCCGTCCGCCCGGAGTCCCTCGGCATGAGCCTGTTTCAACATGGCGTCGACCAGGGTCGTTTTCCCGTGATCGACGTGCGCGACGATGGCGACATTTCGGATATCTTGACGCTGTGCCATAAACCCTTTTCTGTAGTTACCGGTTTTCCAAAAACAACGCCCTATTGTAACGCCGCTTACTCGCCGGTGAACAACGGAATCTTGGCGCCGGGAATCGCGTCAATCAGATCCCTGGTGTAAGCCTCGGTCGGGTGATCAAAGATTTCGTCAGTCAAACCGGTTTCCATGACCCGGCCTTCCTGCATCACCACCACGTCATCAGCCATCTGACGCACTACCGCCAGGTCGTGGGTGATGAACAGGTAACTGATGTGTTCCCGGTGCTGAATCTCAGCCAACAGTTGCAAAATCTGTTCCTGCACCAACACGTCCAGGGCAGAAACGGCCTCGTCCAAAACGATAATCTCGGGATGTAACGCCAACGCTCGGGCAATCGCGACGCGCTGACGCTGACCGCCGGACAGCTCTCCGGGGTAGCGGCGCATCGCCGAACGCGGCAGGGCTACCGCGTCCAACAGCTGGGCCACGCGCTCTTCACGAGCCTTCCGGTCGCCCTTTCGATGCACCAGCAACGGTTCCTCGATACAGCGGTACACACTGAACATGGGGTCGAGTGATCCGTAGGGGTTTTGGAAGACGACCTGCATTTTCGCCCGCATATCGAACAGTTCGCGTTTGTTCAGGGTCGACAGGTCGGTGCCTTCGTAATAAACCTTGCCCGAAGTGGGGTCGAGCAGGTTCAAAATAATGTTTGCCACCGTGGATTTCCCGGAACCGGATTCGCCCACCAGCGCCAAAGTCGTGCCTTTGCGCAGGCCAAAGGACACATCGTCGACCGCCTTGAGCTTCTTGGCCGCGCCTTTTGCCCCGCGCACGTCGAAAATCTTGGTCAGGTTTTCGACCCGGATGATTTCGTCCTTGTATTCCTCCCGGCTGGCTCCGAAAGTCAGCAGCTCGTCAGAAACTTCGCCGCGTTGCTTAGCCGCTTGGATGCGGTGCGAAGCCAGGGACGGCGCGGCACTGACCAGGCGCTTCGTGTAGGGGTGCTGCGGCTGTTTCAAAATATCCAAGGCCGGGCCAGATTCCACCACGCGCCCCCGGTGCATGACGACCAGGTGCGAAGCCCGTTCCGCGGCCAGACCCAAGTCGTGCGTGATAAACAATACCGAAGTCCCGCGCTCGTGCGTCTGATTCTGCAGGTGGTCGAGGATACGCCGCTGCACCGTGACGTCCAGGGCGGAAGTCGGTTCATCGGCAATCAACAGCCGCGGATCGGCAGCCAAACCAATGGCGATAAGGGCACGCTGGCGCATTCCACCGGAAAATTCGTGGGGGTATTGTTTCGCGCGCCGTTTCGCGTCCGGCAGTCCCGCTTCCTCCAGCAGTTCCACCACGCGCTCGTCCTCGCGACCCTTGGCTTTACCGTTGGCCCGCAGGGCTTCGCGCACCTGGAAACCGATTTTCCACACCGGGTTCAGGTTCGACATGGGGTCTTGGGGCACCATGCCGATATGCGAACCGCGCAGCTCAACGTATTGGCGCCGACCCAACTTGGTGATGTCGTGACCCTGGAACAGAATCTTGCCGCCCACGACCTTGCCCGTACCGGGAAGCAACCCGATGATGGCGGAGGCCGCCGTAGACTTACCTGACCCGGACTCGCCCACAATAGCGATGGTCTGGCCGGGATAGACACAGAAGTTGGCTTTGCGTACGGCGGGAACCATGCCGGTGGAGGACTGGAAAGCGACTTCCAAATCGACGACTTCCAGCAGGGGCACGGTCGAGCCCGCTTTCACGGCGGCGTAAGATGCCGAACGCAGAATCAGCTCATCTTTAGTCGCTTCCATCTCGGCGGCGGTAGCCGGCTGATCAGCGCCTTCCAGCTCCTGAGTTAAAACCGGCATCCCCGAGGCTTCGGCTGCGGCCTCGCTGAGGTTCTTTGCACTGTCACTCAACGTTACTTCCTCGCTTTCGGATCGAGGGCATCGCGAACCACGTCACCCATCATGATGAAGCTCAAAACGGTCATGGCCAGCGCGCCAGCCGGATAGAACAGAACTGACGGGTTTTGACGCAGCGCGGACTGAGCGCGGGAAATATCTCCGCCCCAGCTGACCACGTCAGAAGGCAAGCCGACACCCAGGAAGGACAGCGTCGCTTCTGACACAATGAACGTCCCCAGGGCCACGGTGGCGTAAACAATCATCGGAGCGGTCGCGTTAGGCACGATGTGGCGCAGGATGATACGGACCTTACTTTCGCCCAACGCCTTGGCGGCATTGACGAATTCTTCGTTCTTGGTTTGCATCACGGCTCCGCGGGTAATACGCGCGATTTGCGGCCACCCGAACACCGCCAACACCAAAACTACCGTAAAGATGGTGCGGTTTTCCCTGAACATCTGCATCACCACGATGGCTGCCAGCAGGAATGGTACCGCGAAAATAATGTCAGTGATACGGGAAAGGACCGAGTCCAACCAGCCGCCAAAGAAACCCGCCAAGGTTCCAAACGTGCCGCCAATGAGCACCACCACCACGGTGGTCAAGATTCCCACAATCACGGAGGCGCGCGCCCCGTAAACGGTACGCGCCATAATGTCGCAGCCCTGCCGGTCAAATCCGAACGGGTGTCCGGCACCGGGTTGACCGTAAGAGTTCTTTAGTTCGCAAAACTTCGGATCCACGCTGGTGAACAGGCTGGGAAAAGCCGCCAGCATGACAGCGAACAAGATAATGGCAGCCGCCACCCAAAACAGGGGACGTTTGCGGAGGTACTTCCACGCCTCTCCCCACATGGAGGAAGGAGCGCGGTCGTCAGCTACGGCATCTACCGCCCCCAGACCGGTTTCGTCGATTTCCGAAACGTAGTGGGACTGTCCGGGCAAAGTTTTCGTTTCCACAGTGTTCTCGTTTTCGTTTGCCATGTTCCCCCTCCTTTACTCGTAGCGAATCCGCGGGTCCAGGAGGGCGTACATCAGGTCGACGATGAGGTTCGCCAAGATGTAGACCATCACCAGTACGGTGGTAAAGGAGACGACTGTGGCAGGTTCGCCTTTGATAATGGCTTGGTAAATATTGCCGCCCACCCCGTTGATGGCAAAAATACCCTCGGTCACGATGGCTCCACCCATCAGCGCTCCCAGGTCAGCCCCCAGGAAGGTCGCAACCGGAATCAGCGAGTTACGCAGGATGTGAACCCGGATAACTCGTCCGGGACGCAACCCCTTGGCGTAAGCGGTACGCACATGGTCCGCCGACACGGTCTCGGACACGGACTGGCGGGTCAAACGCAGCACATATGCGAAGGACACCGCCCCCAACACGATGGCAGGCATCAGTAGCCTTTCGAAGGACGTGTTTGCCCCAACGGTAGTGGGTAGCCACCCGAGCTTCACCCCTATGAGGAACTGCATCACAAAACCAATGACGAAGGTCGGCACGGCAATGACGAACAGCGAAACTACCAAAACCGTGGCATCAAAAATACCCCCGCGCTTCAGACCCGCAATCGTCCCGAACACAATCCCAAAGATTGCTTCGAACGCCAAAGCCATCAAAGCCAGCTTAATCGTCACGGGGAAAGCCGAAGCCATAACTTCGGTAACTTCGCGCCCTGAGAACGTCAGCCCGAAGTCCAGGGTAAAGATGCCTTTCAAATAGAGCAGATATTGAACGATGAATGGCTGATCCAAGTGGTAACGCCGGCGCATGGCGGCGGCGGCAGCCTCGCTCAAACCACGATCGCCGCCCAGGGCTTGAATCGGATCGCCTGGCATCAGGAACACCAGCGCGTAGATGAGCAGCGTCGCACCCAACATCACTGGAATAATCTGCAGGAGCCTGCGGCCGAGATATCGTCCCACGGCGCCTCCTTGTCAAAATCGAAATAACCCAATGATTCTACCCCGATAAGGTAGTGAAAACGTAACTGCGGCCTGGGAGTGATATTTCCCACCCAGGCCGCAGTCGTTCAATTTTCAGGCTTTTATGGCGGTCTTTCGACGCGTCAAGTCAAGCTCAAATTATCGCCAAATTACTTGGTGATGTCGAAGTACAGCGGCTTGGAGTGCCAGTCGAACTGGACGCCCTGCACGCCTTCTGCCCAACCGCCGTTGACGTTGGAGTACCACAGCGGAATCGTCGGCAATTCCTTCATCAGGATTTCCTGAGCCTGATCGTAAATCTTAAAGGCTTCCTTCTGATCAGAGGTGTTCAGAGCCTGTTTGAGCAGATTGTCGAAATCCGGGTTGGAGTAATCGCCGTCATTGGAAGAACCACCGGTGCCGTAGAGAGGTCCGAGGAAGTTGAAAGGCGAGGGGTAGTCCGCCTGCCAACCGGTACGGAACGCCGTCTTAATGGTGCGGTTGGTGACTTCGTTACGAATGGACTTAAAGTCGGGGTAAGGAGCACCCTTGGCTTCAATACCCAAAGTGTTCTTAATGGAGTTCATAACAGCATCAACCCAGGCCTGGTGTCCACCATCAGAGTTGTATGCCAGTTGCAAATCGCCAGTCCACGGTGCAATCGCGTCAGCCTGCTTCCACAGTTCCTTAGCCTTTTTCGGGTTGAACTTCAGAACCTCGTTGCCCTTCAACGAATCGTTGTGACCGGGGATAACCGGGGCAATGAAGTCGGTAGCGGGGGTACGAGTACCCTGGAAGATGGTCTTGCAAATCTCTGCACGGTTAATCGCCATCGAGATAGCCTGCAAGCGCAAGGCTCCGGCCTCGCCCTGGAAACGGGCGTCAGACTTCGGGAAGGTGAAGGACTGGAAGATAGCGGAAGGCTCGTTGACGGAGCGGTCGCCCAACTCATCCTGGTAGGTTCCGAACGCGGAGTCCGGAATAGCGTCCAACACGTCCAAAGCGCCCGACTGCAAATCGTTGTAAGCCGCATCCTGGGTGGAGTAGAACTTGAAAGTCACCCCGCCGTTCTTCGGCATGCGGTCACCCTTGTAATCCGGGTTCGGGATCAGCTCAATCTGTTCATTGTGCTTCCAGGAATCCTTTTTCACCAGGTAAGGACCGTTGGTAATGGGGTTTGCACCGTAGGCCTTGACCTTGGCTCGGTCGCCGATACCAGCCTCAGGCAGCGGGTAGAACGCCGAGTAGCCTAAACGCAGCGGGAAGTCAGATTCCGGCTGGTTCAAAGCCACGGTGAAGGTGGTGTCATCCACTACCTTCAGGCCGCTCATATCCATGTCGCCAACCCCATTCTCTTTGTCAGCTTCAATGGCGGCTTCCGCAACTTTCAGCGCTTCGTCATAGCCCTGAATGGACTCAAAGAAGCTGGCGTTGAGCATGCTTTGCTTCACAGACTGGTTCCAGGCGTCCACGAAAGACTTGGAAGTCACCGGAGTGCCATCCGAGAACTTGGTATCGCCCTTAATCTTAATGGTCCAGTTCTGGTTGTCTTCAGACTCAATAGATTCAGCAACTTCCATCTGAGGGTTGCCTTTGACATCGTAGTATTCCAGGCCAGCAAAAATGTGGTCCAGAATCAAGCCGCCACCGGTCTCATTAGTGTCAGCCGGAACCAGCGGGCGTTGAGGCTCGGAATTATTACCAACGATTACCGCGTTGGGATCAGTTTTGCCATCAGCGCTGCCGCCGTCCGAGCCAGAGCTGCAAGCAGTCATCGTCAATGCCAGGGCTGCCGCAGCAGCGATGGCAGTTAGTTGCTTCTTCACGAGGTTAGCCTCCAAAGATATCCTCAGCTTGGCGCCATCAGCACCATTGCTGAACTTTCTGGTTATACCACTTTTGTGGCACGAGGCTAGTTTACAGGCAAAACCTAAATATAACTAAAAACATACCCATCTTTTACCTTTGATGCGGCTTTGGTGCGGCTTTGATTCAGCTCTGATCCGGCTCTGTTTCGCGCTGATAGTGCGTTAAACCTATTTAAATGGGTCGGTGTGCCATATATGGCATACCGGAACGTTTAAATAGGTTTTATTTGGGATTTTTTTGGAAATTGGGCTTTCGGAACCGGTCCCCCTGGCGATTTGGTCGGCGGTTTGTTGGTGAGTTTCGGGGTGCGCGTATTTGTAAGGTGGGATATGGGCTGCAGCTGCCATTATTGGCAGCTGCAGCCCAAATCCCACTAGTTATCCGCAACCAACCGAGTATCCCCTGATTTCCGCCAACGTTTGCAAGTTGCTGTTTGGCTAGGCGCGGGGTGAAAAACACAGGGGGGCGACAGATTCCCCACGCGAAACCGCTGGCCGTCGAGGGTCTCCACCGACCTTGTGCAAATGAAAATGACGCCCGGCACAAGCCGGACATCACCACCAGCGGAGGATGGGGGATTCGAACCCCCGAGGGCTTGCACCCAACACGCTTTCCAAGCGTGCGCCATAGGCCACTAGGCGAATCCTCCAGGTATTTGGTTATTCTGCAAAAAGCAGCGCCTACCATTCTACATATTTCCCCGCCGAGCGAAAAATTTAACGGACAGGATTTTGCTCTAGGCGATACTCCGCAGACAGCCCGCGTATGCTCGGATAGAATCAAGCCGTCGGGTCAATCCGGATCTGACTGCAACAGTTAGGAACAAAACATGGCGGTTTACACCCTCCCCGAACTCCCCTACGATTACGCTGCTCTCGAGCCACATATCTCCGGCAAAATCATGCAGCTGCACCACGACAAGCACCACGCCAACTATGTGAACGGCGCAAACACGGCTTTGGAAAAGCTCGAAGAAGCCCGCGCGACCGGCAACTTTGCCACGGTCAACCAGCTCGAAAAGGATCTCGCTTTCAACCTGGGCGGACACGCGAACCACTCCGCTTTTTGGAAGATGATGGGTCCAGCTAACGCCACCCCCGACCGGCCCAGCGGCGAGCTCGCTGCAGCGATTGATGAATACTTCGGTTCTTTTGAAGCCTTCCAAAAGCACTTCACCGCGGCCGCTACCGGACTGCAAGGCTCCGGCTGGGCGGTACTGGCTTGGGACAGCGTGGCGGGTCGCCCCGTCATCTTCCAGCTGTTCGACCAGCAGTCGAACATTCCGATTGCTCAGATTCCGCTGCTCATGCTGGATATGTGGGAGCACGCTTTTTACTTGGATTACTTGAATGTCAAGGCTGACTATGTCAAGGCCTGGTGGAACGTGGTGAACTGGACGGAGGTCGAAGGCCGCTTCGAGTCCGCCGCCAAACATCACGGCGTGCTCTGAGTCTCTAAGCTCCATATTTCTCGCGGTGGCGACGCAAGGCGTCGTCGCCGCCGCGTTTTTTACACCATCAGCTCCGGATTGGGCCCGCCTCTCCCAATTTCGGGACAGCCAGATACTGCCCCAGCCGCGGCTGTAATAAAAGTTAGAGCCAGTCCGCACCTTCCGCGCTCCGGTTTCCACTGTTGATGCAACTCAATCATTCGATTTGCTATTACATTTCCAGAACTATTGATGCTGATGCAGATACAATTTGTCCTGTAAGAATGCGGATTTTCATTGGTTGGATTAGACAGGTGATTTACTTTGTTTCGCGGCACACACTCACCGCGTGCTTTAGCTAGCACATTAACCTGCTTCGCCGTTGCTGCCAGTTTGATAGCTGCCACAGCGCCCGCTTACGCAGACGAAGACACTACTGACCCGTCCCCAGCCCCGCAGGAAACGCCCATCACTGAGGAGCCAGTCAGCCCCGACCCGCTAACCGACAGTTCACCAACCCCGCAGAGTAACACTCCCGATATTACGGGTGCTTCCAGCCCAGATTCCCCGGCCTCACCCGACAGCTCAGTTCCCGTCAATGGACTGAGTTTGGTTCCCACCCTTGCTGGCACGGCTCCCGCGGCCCGCCCAGATGTGTCCAGGTTGGCGGGGCCTAGCAGGTTCGAGACTGCCATCACCATCGCCCGGCAGGCTTTCCCCACTCCCCCAAAGACTGTCTATCTGGCAGAAGGGTGGAAACTCGCCGACGCGATGGCGGCCGGTTCGCTTCAGGATGGTCCCGTCGTTCTCACTGCCAGCCAAAACTTACACGAGGCCGTCAAAGCCTATTTAAATGAAATCAAGCCCGAGAAAGTTGTCGCGCTGGGAGGCACGGGGGCGATTCCGCAGGAGGTCCTGGAACAGGCCAAAGTCTCCGAGACGACCGAGCTGGGACGGATAGCGGGAGCTGACCGTTTTGAGACTGCTAACGAGATTGCCAAATACGCCTTCCCTTACGGTTCGGACATAGTCTACGTTACTGATGGCACTGGTGCACAAGGCGTTATTGGGCCAGATTCCCTTGCCGGTGCGTCTATGCGTAACGGCCCGATTCTGTTCGGTTCGCGCGAATATGGGCTCTCTGACGCCACCATGGATGTCATCTCGAGTTTGGGCGCCAAGGAAATCGTCCAACTCGGCTACAACCAGTTGGGAACCTACAAACCCACCAAGTATCTAGCGGGTCCGAATCGTTTCGCGACCGCGGTGGAAGTTTCCAAACAGGTTATGAACAACCGCCCTGATGTACATATTGCCTACCTGACCAATGGTTTCGTTTTGGCCGACAGCGTGGCCGCGGGAGGCCGTCTCGATGATGGCAGCTTGCTGTTTACCGAACGGGATTGGTTGCCTTACGCCGTGTGCGAACATATCCGCACCAGCGCCATCAACAAAGTCATTGCGCTGGGGGGCGACGGCGCTGTTAGCACCGACATTCTCAACGCAGCCAATGAATATGCGCAAAACCCTGCCAAGCCCTGCCCGCAGACACGACCCATCGTGCGGGGATGGGTCGCTCCTGGCTCCTTCCTGCAGGCCGTGGAGCGGATTACTCCCCCGCCAGGTACCGTGGTACCTCAAGCGGGATGGAACGGCACCAAGGTGCGTGAAGTTCGCGCTCGTCTAGGGGTTGGGGTTCCACTGACTGCCAGTATGACTTTTGATGGCAGAACCAGGAATGCCGTCATGCGCTTTCAACGTCGCATCGGGTTGCCCGCCTCGGGCGTGGTGGACTATGGAACCTGGGTCAGGCTGACCACACGCCCTTGGGATATGGATAATTTCCAGATGCAACCGCTGCCGCTAACAGCAAACCGTGACCAGCGAGTGAACGCCATGCTTTCCTTTGCCCGCAGTCAGGTTGGCAGCCCCTACACGTGGGGTGGAGCCGGCAGTTACGGAGATGGATACGATTGTTCAGGGTTGGCTTTGCAAGCCCTCTATGCTGCTGGCATTGACCCGCAGCCGATCAATGTCATCGCCCACGCGGCGCCCACCTATCGCAGTTCCAAACAACTTTACGCACACCCCGGTTTACAGAAACTTCCATTCGCCTACAGAAGTCCTGGTGACCTGGTATTTTGGCAGGGACGCGGCGGTATCTATCACGTCGCGATATATCTGGGATCAAACCAAATTATTGAGTCCAACTATGGCTACGCCAGACAACGAGCCCTCTATAACTGGCGCAGTATCGCTCCTTATGTGGTTCGCCCTCTGGCTACTTAGTCGGGCGCTCCGCAGGATAAACCTTAGGCAAGGCAGGTGGGTTCAGTGTCATTTCGGGTTAACCGCACGAGCGGTTTCGTGATTCTAATCGTTGCCATACTGGCTTTGGCACTAGTGGCAGGAGGGTGGCTGTGGCGGTCACGTTCCGCCGGGGACGGCGAGCCGAGCCCGGCTGGTCCGACAGTGAAATCTTCGGCCGGGCCCAACACCAAGCTGCCACCGGTGAAGGCCGGCTCTCAAGGCTGCGCAGCCATGGATGCGGTGTTGAGCGACCTCCTGGAGCAGACCCCCCAAGGAAAAACGTTTACGCAACGAGTAGCTCAGATTCAATCCCAACAGACCGACCCGAATTCGGGAACTGTCAACGCAGCTCCCGAATGGGCGCAGTTCTTGCAGATTCTTCCCAAGCACTATGAAGAATTTGCCACAGCTGCCGGAACTGATAAAGCCGCGAAAGAGGCGTTGGATAATCTGCACCGGATTGTAAAGATAGAACCACAGTTGATATCCGGCGAAATCCCGGAGTACACGGACCTGGAGGCCGCGCAACGTCTCCTGGAAGAGGGCACACCCCCGGCACAGAACCCGAAGTACGTTGAAAGCCGCACCCAGCTCGATAAGGCCCTAGACCAAGTGACCTGGTGTATGCCGACCTGGCCGGTTATTTTCGGCTAGCGAACCCGCCTGCGGTCGTCGCAGCGCGGTGCGCCCCGGCAAGGTATCGCGCCTCGCCAAAAGTGCGGGCCTAAAAATAGTTTTGGCGGAGGAATGTGATTCCTCCGCCAAAACTAGGGTCAAAACCTCACAGGTTCTTGATGATTTCCTCCACGGAGGCCTTGGCGTCACCGAAGAGCATGTCCGAGTTCTCGTTAAAGAACAGCGGGTTTTGCACCCCGGCGTAGCCGGTCGCCATCGAACGCTTGAAGATAATCACGCGCCCCGCCTCCCAGACGTGGAGCACCGGCATCCCCGCAATTGGGGAGCCCGGCTCGTAGGCGTCGGGGTTCACGGTGTCGTTCGCGCCTATGACCAGGACCACGTCCGTGTCCGGGAAGTCGTCGTTAATCTCGTCCATCTCCAGCACGATGTCATAAGGCACTTTGGCCTCAGCCAACAGCACGTTCATGTGACCGGGCAGACGGCCCGCCACCGGGTGAATCCCGAAGCGAACCTCGACGCCCGCTTCACGCAGCTTCTTGGTCAAGTCCGCGACCGCAAACTGCGCGCCGGCGGTAGCCATGCCGTAGCCGGGAGTGATGATGACGGACTTGGCGCCCTTCAAAATCTCTGCGGCTTCGGGAGCCTTGATTTCGGTGTGTTCGCCGTAATCCTTGGCTTCCTGCTTCGGGCCCGCACCCTCGCCGAAACCGCCGAGGATAACGGAGATAAACGAGCGGCCCATGCCTTTACACATGATGTAGGACAGGAACGCACCGGAAGAACCGACCAGGGCGCCGACGATGATCAACAGCGGGTTGGACAGCATAAAGCCCGCCGCCGCCGCCGCCCAGCCGGAGTACGAGTTCAGCATGGACACGACCACCGGCATATCTCCGCCGCCAATAGCGGCCACCAGGTGCAAACCGAGCACCAGGGAAATCGCGGTCAGAACGCCCAAAGCAATCCACTGCTGCTGGAGCAGGGCGGCATCGGCACCGGCCGGATCAGTGCGCTTGGCCACAATCATCCACACAATCATGGCGATAACCGCCAAAATCATCAGGATATTGAGGAAGTTACGCGCCGGCAGCATCAACGGCTTACCTTTAATCTTTGCCGACAGCTTCAGGTAGGCAATGATGGATCCGGTGAAGGTCACCGCGCCGATAAAGATGCCAATCCCGACTTCGCCGAGGTGGAAACCCATGTCGCGCACGGTTTCCGCGTTGTCGGTGGCCGAAAGTTCCATGAAGGTGTTGAACCCGACCAGCACCGCCGCCAGACCCACAAACGAGTGCAGCAGGGCGATGAGTTCGGGCATTCCCGTCATCTTCACGTTCTTGGCTTTCCACAAGCCGATAATCGCCCCCAGCAGCATACATCCTGCCAGGATAGAGGCGGTTTGACCGACGTGGGTCACGGCGTTTGCCGGGGGGGTGGCCGTCAGGGCGACAAAGATAATCGACACGAGCGCGATGCTCATGCCGGCGATACCGAACTTGTTGCCGCGCAGGGCAGTGGTCTGGTTAGACAGACCCGCCAAGGCCATGATGAACAGCAGGGCAGCAATGAGGTAAGCGAAGTATTCGACGTGATCGCTCCAGTAGGCGAGGGTGGTCATGTCGGCGTGGTCAGTCGCGTTAGCGGCAAAATTCACAAGTGTGTGCAACATGGCTTAGTCCTCCTTCTGGAACATCTTGAGCATTCGGTGGGTCACAAAGAAACCGCCGAAAATGTTGATGGAAGCGATGAGGATGGCCAGGCCCGCCAGACCCGTCACAATCCACGAGGTCGATTGGGCCAGCGACAGAATCGCGCCGACCAAGATGATGCCCGAAATCGCGTTCGTTTCACTCATCAGCGGGGTGTGCAACGAGTGCGTCACGTTGGTAATGACGTAGAACCCGGCCACAATCGCCAACGCCAAAATGATGTAGTAGGGCAGCATCGAGAACGGTGTCACCGCGACCAAGGCAATGCCCAGCACGGCGGCCACGAAAATCCAGAAGTTCCGCATGGCGTGGGACTTTGGCTTTTCCGGCTCCGGCGCTGCGGGCGCCGACGCGCCGGGGGCGGGCTTGGCCGGGGCCGCCGAGACAGAAATGGGCGGCGGGGGCCACAGTACGTCCTTTTCGTGGGCAATCGTGATGGCCCGCACGACCTCGTCCTCCAGGTTAAAGACGATGGTGCCGTCCTTTTCCGGGGTCATGAGTTTCATAAGGTTCACAATGTTTTGCCCGTAGAGCTGGGAGGCCTGGCCGGGCAGGCGGTTGGCGAGGTCAGTGAAACCGATGATGGTCACGCCGTTGTCGGTGACGATGACTTCCCCGGCCTTGGTCAGTTCGCAGTTGCCGCCAGCCATGTCCACGATGACAGAACCGGGCTTCATGCCCCCCACCGCTTCTGCAGTGAGCAGCAACGGGGCGGGACGACCCGGAATCTGGGCGGTAGTAATGACGATGTCAGAAGCGGCCGCCTGCTCGGTATAAAGTTTCAGGGCCGCTTTGGCCTGATCCTCGTTCATTTCCTTGGCGTAGCCGTCGGAGGATTCCTGGGCTGGCGCCGGGATCTCCACGAACTCGGCTCCCATAGACTCCACCTGTTCGGCAGCGGCGGCACGCACGTCGGTGGCCTGGACGATAGCACCCATCGAGTTTGCGGTACCAATCGCCGCCAAACCGGCGACACCAGCGCCGATAACGTAAACCTTAGCCGGAGGCATCTTGCCGGCGGCGGTAACTTGACCGGTGAACAAGCGCCCGAAAGCGTTGGCAGCTTCGATAACCGCGCGGTAACCAGCGATGTTTGCCATTGAGGACAGCACGTCCATCGCCTGAGCGCGGGTAATCCTGGGTACGGCGTCCATCGAAATCGCGGTCACGTTGCGTTTAGCGAACACTTCGGCGATTTCGGGGTGGATGCGCACCCCGAGGCGTGAAATCAGCACGGTATCTTCACGCAGCTGGTCAATTTTGTCTTCCGGCGGGGTGTCCAAAGTCGTGACAATGTCTGCCTGCCAAACTTCCTGCGGTCCCACCACTTCGGCACCGGCATCGCGATAAAGCTGGTCAGGGTACGATGCATCGGAGCCTGCTCCGGCTTCGACGATTACCTCATAGCCCAACTTAATCAGTTTGCCTACGGTGTCAGGTGTGGCGGATACCAGTTTTTGCCCTTCAGTGGGCTCTTTCGGTATTCCTATACGCACGTATAACTCCTGAATGTCAACAGTTTCCGGCCCTCGAACGGGCCGGGGCGGGATGGTCCCCGTGACGGGTTTATCCTATCAGTAACCGAGGCTTATCCCTTTTCGTGGGCAGCTTCGATTTTTTCAGTAGCTTCCAAAATCTTGGTGCTGTTTTCAGCCACGCGAATCAGCGCGACAATGCTCTCTAGCGTGACGCGCCACAGAAGTACATTGAGGAACAGCACCAGAGCTACCGGAATTCCCACCAAGAACGCAAAAACACCTGGTGTACCCATGCCGACCAACGCGCTTGCGAGGCTCCCCCAAACAAACAACGCGGTGAGACCAGCGACTAATAAGCCAACGGCATAGACGATTCCCAACAAAGGAATGGTGATGAATTTGTTGAATCTCAGATCAAAAAGGCCCTCGAACGGATTACTGCGTTTTACCGCGGGACCGGGCTGCTGATATTGGGCATAAGGCCCAGCGTTTCCGGTCGGTGCCCCTTGGGGAGGGTAGGGCTGAGCCCCTGGCATCTGTTGGTAGGGCTGAGGTGCCGGTGTCTGTGCAGGTATTGCCCCGGTGGGTGTTCCGGCCTGAAGGGGGGTGAAGCCGGGTTGCATCGGTTGGCTAGGCTGCGCCGGAGCGGGGGGTTGAGCCGGGGCAAAACCGGGCTGTTCCGGCTGGCTAGGCTGAGCGGCGGGCTGCACGGGAGGTTGCGGCTGCGCGGGAGGAACCGCGGGCTGGGTAGGCGGCATCGCAGGCTGTGCACTAGGGTAAACCACTGGGTTTACGGGAGCGGGCGGCAGAGAATCATTTTCGGGGGGTGGAGGCAGGCTCACGGTTTTTCCTTTCAAAATCACACGATTTTACAGAAAAACCATATCACTTCGAAGCCCGCGTGCACACGCGCAATAACCAAAGCAAAGAGGAAGATTTTGCCTTAAATTTACCTGGAATTACCGCCGCGTCCCTCACCCGTGATGAGCGAAACTTTCCGAGAAACGGTTATGCAAGCGGCGCAGCGGGCGCGGCGCCCACCAGTTCACCCGCCCAAATAGAGCCATCACGGAGGGCACCAGCACCATCCGGACAATCGTGGCGTCAAAGGCGACCGCCAACGCCAAGATAAACCCGACCTGCTTCAACACAATCATGTGTCCGGTCACGAACGCGAGGAACACAAAGACCAGAATGGTTGCAGCGGAAGTAACAATCCGAGCCGACCGCGACAAACCTTGAATGACCGATAGACGGGCCGACCCGGTCTCGTCCCACACTTCTTTCATCCGCGAAAGCAAGAACAGCTCGTAATCCATCGACAGCCCGAAGCCGAAACACATCAGCATAACGACCACGTAAGATTCCAAGCCCGGCAGCTTTTGGGCCCCCAACAGCTCCACCCCGAAACCATCAACAAAAATCAAGGTGGAGATCCCCAAGGTCGCCATCAGCGACAACGTGTTTATCACCAGGGCTTGCAGCGGTATCACTATCGAGCCGGTCATCAGGAACAGCAGGATAATGGTGATTATCACCAGCACGCTGAGCACCCAAGGCAGACCTTGAGCCAACGATGAGATGAAGTCGATTTGGTTCGCCGCCTGGCCGATGACATAGCGTTGGAAATCGTGGGGTTTATCCCGGATTTCCTTCACGATTCTCTCGGCTTGGGGCGAACCGATATCTTTCGTCTCCAAATCCACTATCGCTACGGAGTCTGACGTATCGCCCAGCTTGGACGCGGCGAAGACTTCGGCGATTCCTTTGATATCGCTGAGGTTTGCTTCGGTCCAGGCGTCAAGTTCTTCGGGCGTGGTGTCCTCGGCGACGATTCGCACCGGAGGCAGTCCGGTGCGTGGCACTTGGACGGACAAATCTTCGTATAGAAGCCGTTGTTCGTTGTGGACCGGCAGCATATCGAACAGCGAGTTGCGCAGGTTCAAGGTCGCCAGCGGCAAGCACGCCGCCACCAAAACCGCGGCCGAGACAATGAAAGACAGCCAGGGCTTGCGGGTTACCGCAATGGAAATCCGATAAAAGAACGTGTTTTCTGTTTCCGAGTCAACTTCCGGCGTGTCCTGCGGATCTTTGCTCTGCTGCACCCGGTGCTTCACATGCGCCGGCTCGGCATTACCCATGAAACGACGCAAGAGCGGAATCTTGGTCAGGATGGAGGGCTTTTCCAGACGGGCAGAGGCCATAAACATGAGGGCAGACACCAAAGTCAGCGCCGCAATCATCGCCAACAGCACGGTGGAGGAACCCGCGATACCTAGGGACTTCAACAGTTCCGGCCGGAAGAAAATCATGCCGGAGGACGCAATCGCCACCGTCAGGGCACTAAAGAACGTGGTTCGCCCTGCTGTTGCCAGGGTAATTTCCAAAGCCCGCAGATAGCGCGGGTTCAACGCTTCCAGTCGTTCGCGGGTCTTGGGTTTTTTCACCCCGGAGAAGTCCGGTTTCCATTCGTCTTCCGGCAGGCTACGTAAGCGCACAAGTTCCTCGTGGTAACGCGACACTATCAGCAAACCGTAGTCGATGGACAGCCCCAGCCCCAGCACCGAAATCACGTTGACAGCGAAAGACTGCTGTTCAAACAGATAAGTCATCCCCAACATGATGGCCAAGGCGGTGGAAATCGCCACCATAGCCCCCGACAGCGGCAGCAAAGCGGCCAAAAATCCTCCGAACACGACTGCCATAATCAGGAAGGACAGCGGTATCCCAATCGATTCGGAACGCACCAGGTCGTTCTTTAGGGTTTGGATTCCGGCCTCGTTTACCAGACCCATGTCCGTGACCCGCACCCGAAAATCGGGCTGCACAGCATCTTTGGGCAGGGCTGTCCGCAGCGTTGACTCCAAGCTGCTCAAGGCTTTCTCTACGTTCTTAACGTCAGGCTCGAACTGTTTCGGCGGGGTCTTTTGAGCTTTCCCGTTCACCCGCAAATCCATGGTGGCCACGATGACAAACCCATGGCCGTCTTTCGCCACCAGTTCCCGCGCTTGGGGATCGAGCATGGCGTTATATTCCACGAAAGGATAAGTCACCTTATCTACGTGAGGCATCCCTTCCAGCTTCGTTTCAAACTTTTTCAGCTCGGTGTGCAGGACTTTCGAGACGGGCCAGTCGGGTTCGGACAGCGCTTTGGCTTGGTCGCCCAGCGCTTTTGCCGAATCACCCAGCGCTTGGGCTCGGTCAGCCAGGTCTTTGGCAATGTCGCCCTTGTCTTTCGCCTGATCGCCCAGGTCCTGAGCCTTGTCGCCCTTATCTTTGGCTTGGTCGCCCAGTCGGCGGGCTTGCGCCGCGAGACTCTGAGCCCGGTTTCCGCTGGCAAGAGCCTGATCCCCGGCTGCCTGGGCTTGGGCGCCGATTTCTTGGGCTCGAGCGGCCTCGGTCTGGGCTTCGGTTCCTGCCGCCTGGGCTTGGGCCCCGAGCTGTTGGGCGAGGGCGCCCTGTTCCTGGGCTTCGGCACCGGCCTGTTGAGCTTGGGCGCCGAGCTGTTCAGCTTGCCCTTTCGCCGCCCCGGCTCCCGCCATATCGCCACTAGCGGCGAGCTGCTGGGCTTTTGCCCCGGCCGCCTCCGCCTGAGACTTCAAATCCTGCGCTTTCGCCCCCGCCGCCTGAGCCCGCGCCCCAGCCGCCTCCGCCTGAGACTTCAAATCCTGCGCCTTCGCCCCCGCCGCCTGAGCCCGCGCCCCAGCCGCCTCCGCCTGAGACTTCAAATCCTGCGCTTTCGCCCCCGCGACCTGCGCTTCGTGTCCCAGAGCTTTGGCTTGATTCCCCAGGCTGGTGGCACGATTCCCCAGCTCGGTGGCTTTCGCCCCGAGGGCTCGCGCCTCATCAGCTAAAGCCTGCGCCGGATCTCCAGCCGCTTTCGCTTCATCACCGAGTTTTTTGGCTTTATCCCCCTGATCCTCGGCCTGAGCCTTCATCTCATCCAACTGACTGGCCAGCTTCGGTGCCTGTTCCAGCTCTGAGTGCAAATCGACCCCAGAAACGTAGGCCATCACGGAATAGGCCGCGGTCAGGTGACTTTCCACCATGACTTGACCGGTGTGAGACTCCGAAGGGGTCGCCTGGGGAACGTCAGAAATGAGACGGTTCCACAGGGGGTTTCCAAAGCCAGTAATCGCGCTGAGCGCAGTGGCGATAACCACCAAAATCCAAAATGCCAGAACCCGCTTCGGTCTGAGGGCTAAAAATCTAGCGAGCTTGACATACATACATCTAATGTACCTAGACCGTGATAAATCCGCACCCGGAATAGAGCTCTGTTTTTGTCCTGTCACGAAACCGCTATGGTTGGATAAATCCACGTCAAGGGTTGATAATTAACTTTATGGTCCCTGGTTTCACGCTGCGCCGCGCCCTGTGGGTTCCGGCACTCTTTATGTTGGTTTTCGCTCTCGTTGGCATCGGTCCGGTCGCGCCTGCGCGTGCCGGAACCGGCGACACTCCGTCGGGTTACCCGCCAACCGAGGTTCACCAGCTTCTCCCGCCCACCCCTGCTGACCAGCCAGACCGCGCGACACCGCTTGTGAACTCCCCAGAAACTGGCTCTACGCAGGCCGGACAGCTTCCTGATCCGCATCAGGCCACCGTCCAGCTGGTTATCGGACCGGGTCCGGACGGGATGGCGTCCCTGTGTTCTGGAGTTTGGGTCGCGCCCAACATGGTGCTGACCGCGGCTCACTGCTTTAAGAGCTTGCCCCAAGGACCGGCGCGGATTTATTCAACAAACTCTCACGTTCCGGGAGCCTCGCCCCTCGCCACCGGAGTGACCTGGGAAACGACCACACAAAGCGATGTGGCGCTGGTTGTGACCACCCCGGCGAATCACCCCATCGCCCCGGTCAGCGCGGTGGTTCAGCCCCCCAGCACTCCCCTGTATATTTGCGGGCAAAACTACATCATTAAGGAATCCGCCACCATCGACAGTGTCTCCCAGATGATTGGCGGCAAAGGAAACTATTGCGCCAACGTCAATACTTTGGACGCCCGCACTGCCCAGCGTTTCCAGATTCCCGCTGGTGGCAACATCCTCGCCACCGTGCCGATGGCGGTAGATAAAGGCGACTCCGGGGGTCCCCTGTACAACGCTGCCGGCGAGGTGGTCGGCATCACCAGCTCGAAATCCCATACAGCTTTCACCGACAGCACCGAACAGTTACTGTTCAACGCCGCTTCGCCGATGTCGCGTTTCGGCTCTTGGCTGGCGAGTTTAGGGGTGCCGGTGCGCGGTTTGAGTGGCGCCGATTTGCCCTTTAAACAGCTCCCGCCCAACATTATGCGGGTCAGCGGTGCCGACCGGATGGAGACTTCAGGGATGATTGCCGAGGCCTCACCCAACGTGGAGACGCTGATTCTCGCCACCGGGTTGATAGCCGCTGACGGTCTGGCCGCAACCCAGCTGTCCGGAGTCACCAGCTCCACGCTAGTTTTGTCGAACTCCCGCGACCACCTGGACTCCCAAGCCGTGAAAGCCCTGAGTAAATTTGGGCTGCACCGGGTGGTGCGCGTGGGCGGAACCGTGGGGCTGAGTGCTGCCGACCGGGCGACGATTGCGGCCAAAGGTCTGGAATTGGTCGAGCTCATCGGCGCGAATCGTTTTGAAACAGCCCTGAAAGTCGCGCAATACCGCGATTCCCTGGGAGGCGCACCCAGCGCAGTCTTGGTGGCTGACGGCATCAACTTCCCCGACGCCCTAGCTGCGGGAGCCGCGGCCGGAGCGATGCGGGCCTCCCTGGTGCTCTCCAGCGGCGCCAACCTGCCCCCCGCTACACAAAGCTACCTGACCCCCCTTCTGAACAGCACTAAAATCATCACTGTTGGCGGTCCGGCGCAATCTGCCGTCGCCTCGGCGGGTATCAATCCCGGCACGACTTACACAGGAGCGGACCGCTACGAAACCGCCCGCAGCCTCGCCACCAGCCTTGACCTGGGACGCAGCGTAAACGGCCTGGTGATGGTGTCGGGACGAAACTTCCCCGACGCCCTGTCAGCCGGAGCCTACACGGTCAAGCAGGGCGCGAAACTTGTGCTGGTGCCCCCGGCCGGGTCGAAACCCGCCTTTTTGAAGGGCTTATGGACCTCCGCCGGCTCCCACGGTGTAGTCGTGGGCGGCACCGGCGCGCTGCCCGACCAGGACGTGGCGTGGGCGCTGCAATAACCTCCCGTTCGCTCTTGAGGTCTGAATCCTCAACTATCGGTATTAATTAAGATTGGAATCATGGTTTTCACTGCAAATTTGCTGGATTGGCTGAAGGATCCCGGCGCCCTGTTGGAACACCTCATCTCGGCTTACGGGGTGTGGATGGTGGCCATCATCGCCCTCATCGTGTTCATCGAGTCAGGAGTGCTGTTCCCGGTGCTTCCCGGCGATTCGCTGCTATTCGCGTTGGGGCTGCTCCAAGACCGGATGCCAGTGAACCTCGCCGTGGTTCTGTTCGTGCTGATTCTGGCGGCGATAGCCGGCGCCCAGGTCGGCTACTGGTTCGGGCTGCTGTTCGGTGAACGGTTCTTTAAACCCGATGCGCGCGTGCTGAAAACCGAATATTTGCAGACTGCCCAAGTGTTTTTTCGCAAGTGGGGTGGACCGGCGGTGGTATTGGGACGTTTCGTTCCTTTCGTGCGCACTTTCGTGCCTATCGCGGCCGGAATAGGGCGCTACGGCTGGGCACACTTCACCCTGTGGAACGTCATCGGCAGTATTGCCTGGACCGGTGTGTTCATCGTCGCCGGTATTTCGCTCGGAGGGGTGCCCTTTATCCGCAACAACGTGGAGCTCATCGCCGTCATCATCATCGCGGTTTCAGTCATTCCTATCGGCTTGGGGATTTTGAAAAAGGCCCTGAGTAAACCCACGGATAGCCAGGAGACCGGGAAAAGTAACATACACTAGGGCCATGGTGAAATACCTCCAAGACCCCCTGAACCGGGCCATTTACGCATCGGACGCCTCAAACTATCGCATTGTGCCCGACCGGATCGCCCAACCGGAAAACCTTGACCAGCTACACGACACGATTTTGGAAGCCCTGTCCGCTGGCGTGCCCCTGACGATGCGCGGGCGGGGAACCTCATGTTCCGGCAACTCCATCGGGCCCGGCCTGGTCATTGATACATCTCACCACTGCAACCGGATTTTGTCCCTGGACCCTTCCGCGCGCCAGATTACGGTAGAACCGGGGGTGGTGCTCGCCTCTATTCAGGAGGCCGGAGCGCCCTTTGGTCTGCGATTCGGGCCCGACCCGTCCACCTGGACGCGGGCCACCGTTGGGGGTTCGATCGGTAATAATGCCTGCGGCCCGCACGCCCAAGCCTGGGGGCGCGTGGCCGACAATGTCATTTCGATGGATGTTATCGACGGATTCGGGCGGGAATTTCACGCCGTTTCGGGCGAAGGTGCGTTGGATGTGGTGCCGGGTTTGCAGCGTTTAGTTGATGAAAACCTAGCCGTGATTCGCACGGAATGCGGGCGTTTTCACCGGCAAGTTTCGGGCTATTCCCTGGAACACCTGCTGCCGGAAAATGGGCGTGACCTGGCGAAATTCTTGGTGGGTAGCGAGGGAACTTTGGTCAGCGTGCTGCGCGCCACCCTGCGCTTGGTGCCGGTACCGGCCGCACCGGTACTGGTGGTGCTGGGCTACCCCGACATAATTGCCGCCGCCACCGACGTGCCGCTGATTAACGACTTTTCGCCCCTCGCGGTGGAGGGCATGGATTCGCGTCTGGTTTACACTTTGGCGCACAAGCCGGGGGTTGGCGAGCTGCCCGAACTGCCAGAGGGCAACGCTTGGCTGCTGGTAGAGATGGGCAGCGCCACCGAGGACCTGGAAACAACCCTGGCTCGGGCCCAGGACCTAGCCCAAGCCGCCAACACTCGCGCCACCCTCGTGCTGCCCCCCTCCACGCAAGCCACGAAACTTTGGCGGATTCGCGCTGATGGGGCCGGGTTAGGCGGGCGTACCCCCTTGAACCCGGACGGCACCGGCAACGACCCGGCCTGGCCGGGCTGGGAGGACGCGGCGGTTCCGCCCCAAAATCTGGCCGCTTATCTGCGAGATTTCACTGATTTGATGCGCGAAATGGACGTGGACGGGATGCTTTATGGGCACCTCGGAGACGGCTGCCTGCACGTGCGGTTGAACCTACCGTTGGGAGCGGAGGCTGACCAAGGACGTTCTCGGGAGTTCCTGGAGCGCGCCGCAGACTTGGTGGGGAAGCATCACGGTTCACTTTCGGGCGAGCACGGGGATGGCCGGGCCCGCTCCGAATTGTTGCCGCGGATGTATTCCCCCGCACTGATTCGTTTGTTTAAACAGGTCAAAGCCCTGTTTGACCCGCGGGGTTTGATGAATCCGGGGGTCTTGGTGGATCCCGATCCGCTGGATGCGAACCTGCGTCTGGCGGGGGCCGAGGTCATTCCCGCCCTGCCCGGTCAAGGCTTTACTTTTCCGAAAGACACGGACTTTACCGCGGCCGTGCATCGCTGCACCGGCGTCGGCAAATGTTTGGCAATGGACCACCTCACCGGCGCTTGGATGTGTCCCAGCTACCTGGCTACCGGCCAGGAGCAGGACGCCACGCGCGGGCGCGCCCGGGTGCTGCAAGAGGTCACGAACGGCTCGCTCATTCGGGATTTTCGCGACCCAAACCTGTTGCGGGCTCTCGACTTGTGTTTAGCGTGTAAGGCCTGTTCTGCGGCCTGCCCGACCGGGATTGACATGGCGGCGTACAAGTCCGAGTCGCTGTACCGGGCCTATCGTCGGAGTTTGCGGCCGCGTTCGCATTACCTGTTGGGTCGCCTGCCTGGCTGGCTGCGTTTGGCGCGCCGGATACCCGGCGGGGCGAGCCTGGCTAACAGCGTTTTCGGGGTGGCGTGGATTCGCCGTCTGGTGTTTCGGATGTTCGGGCTCGATCCACGCCGTCAGATGGCGCATTTCCACCCTGAATCATTCCGGGCTTGGGCGCGGGGCCACGGAGGAAACGCTGCCGAACCGGAAATCGGCACGAACGGGCTTGTGACCCCCAATACGGAACAGCCGCTAGCGACTACGGGGCAGGTCAATGCCGTCGCCTCGACGGCGAGCGCGGACAGCCAGCCCGCTCCCGAAGCTAAACCGTGGGTGGCGGTGTGGGCGGATTCTTTCTCGGAGGGGATTGCCCCCGATGGTGCCGAAGCGGTGGTGGAGCTGCTGGAAACGGCGGGGTACCAGGTGTATGTACCGCCCCAAGCCTGCTGCGGGCTGACTTACGTTACGACCGGCCAGCTGGACAAGGCTCGGCGCAATATGCGGCGCTTGTGCCAGATCCTGGGGCCGCTGGCGGTCAACGGGATTCCGATTGTCGGCGTGGAGCCGTCCTGTACCGCGACCCTGCGCGATGACCTGGAACGTTTGCTGCCCGACGACCCGCGCGCCCACGCGATTGCCCAGGCCACGCGCACTTTAGCGGAGCTGCTCAGCGACCCGGACACCGCGCCTAACCCGGACGTGTGGCAGCTGCCGGATTTGCGAGGCGTGCAGGTTGTCGCCCAGCCGCATTGCCACCACTACAGCGTCCTGGGTTGGGAAACCGACCGCAAGTTGTTGGCGACCACCGGGGCGGATGTTGTGGAACTGGCGGGCTGCTGCGGAATGGCAGGCAATTTTGGCATGGAGCGGGGGCACGTCGAGGTGTCGAAACGCATTGCCGAACACGCTTTGCTGCCGGCCCTGCGCGCACACCCGAACGCGATTTTCCTGGCTGACGGCTTCAGCTGCCGCACCCAAGCGGAACAGCTGGCCGGCAGCCACGGGATTCACCTGGCGCGGCTGCTGCTGGGCCCCAGCGCCCGCGTCGAAGCCTAGCCCCCTGCGCAGTCCGCGCAGAATCAGCCAAGAGGCACCGGGAAAACACCCGGAAAATCCAGGATTGCCCGCTCCCAAAAATCAAGAGATACTCGCTGGGTTGCGGATATAAGGTGGGATTTGGGCAGTAGCTGCCATTATTGGCAGCTACTGCCCTATTTTCACCTTTAATCCACGCACACCCCGATACCGAGGCAGGTTTCACACCTGAATAGCGCTGGAATTCTGGTTATATACACAGGAATTCGAGTGGTATTGCGGGGCAGGGAGCGTTGGGGGCGACCACCCCGCAGAACTAAAACCCAAATTAATAGGATTAACGCCCGGGCTTCACCGGGATTATTGGAATGGGATTTAGCGGTTGCGCTCGATTTCAGCGTTGATTTCAGCTTGAGCTTCGGCGAGGGTCGGGCCATCGATGAAGCCCAAGTGCCAGAACTCCCAGCCATCGACCTCTTGGCCGAGCACCCGAGCCGCCTCGCTGGGATTATCGAATTCGCGGCCTTCCAGGATAATGACCCCGCGCTCCGCCAGGGTAGCGTCGACTTCGGCCGCACTTCCGTCAAAGTTCACCAGGGCAATGAGTGGCGTATCCTCGCCGGTCACCTGGGCAATCACCCCAAGACCGGCGGCGTCACGGTTCAGCAGGTCGCTTGCCTCCGACTGATCCGCGCCGAGCGTCTCCGGGGTTTCCAGCGTTTCTAGGGTTTCCGGTGTTCCCCAAGTCTCCGCACTAGCGTTTGCCGCACCAACGGACTCGGCGGACTGCTCCATTTGCTCAGGTTCCCCGGGTTCCTCGAGTTGCGTCGGCTCATTCTCGGCCTGTGCCTGCGCTTCGGCCTCCAGAGTCTGTTCACTGGCGGCAGCCCGATGCGAGTGATGAGCCGTCTGGAATTCTCCGGTATCGGTGCCGGAAATAATGTCCGCAAAGGACGGGGCGTCTTTCTCCGCGACGCTGCCGTGATGAGTGGTAAACAGCGACTCCACAGGCTCCTCGTCCTCCCCTGCAGCCAGCGGAGACACCGCGGAAGACCGGGCGGCCTCCATAATGGAGTGGCGTGAAATCGACCCGGTTTGCAGCGCGGGTTCATCAACTGGAGCCGGACTTTCCGCCGCGGTCTCAAGGTCGGATGCCGCAGGTTCCGGGGTTGGCTCCGGTTCCGGGGCAGGCGCTGCGGGCGCCGGACCGACAGTCACGTTATCGGGCGCAGCCGCCTCAGAAACCTGACCGGAAGCCATCGGGGTCGCCAGGTCGGCGAAGCCCACGCTCGGCACCTCGTCCGAACTGGGTGCCACCTCGGGCACCACGGATTCCGCGTTTTGCATATCCGCATCGGTGGCGGAGGTGATCGCCGGGATGCGGGCTCCCCGACCCGCCAACAAGTTCGTATCGTGACTGAACAGCGAGGATGCGACCCGCTGCACATCCAGGAAGCGGCGCCCGTTGGACATCTCGCGCACACTGACGTGATGGACTTCCAGTCCAGAGGGGGTCAAAGCATCCAGGGCCGGGCGCACATCGGGGTCAATCTCGGTGGCGACCAAAATCAGGCGCGGCCCCGCCGCCAAGTTCGGGGGCATAGCATCACGAAACTGAGTCCAACCAGAACGAAAAGCGCTGACCCCGCCGGGATAGGCGGCAGCCAAATCGTTCCACCCCAGGTTCGACACTGCCCCCAGCCGAGCCAAAGCCGCAATCAAACTACTGGAATCCAGCCGGTTCACCACTTCGACCAGCACGACCTGACCGGAACCGTCCAAAGCGGTCAAACGCGGGGACTCTTGGGGAAAACCAGAATCCGTCCCGTCCGCGTCGGGGACCCCCGACCCTTGTGACGCCCCAGGTTCCGCAAATTCTCCGGGCATCCCGGACACCGGAGACACAGTCATATCGTTCCAGGTCACGGGAAAAAGCGGGCGAGCAATGACTTCGAGAACCTGACGGCGGACAGAATCCAGAATCTCCCCTTGGGCTTCCGGGCCTACGGGATGGCCAAACTGGGCCGGAATCAGGTGACCTTGGTCATACTCAAACAGCGACATTGCAACCTCAATCGTCGGGACGTTTGCGAGCCCAGCCTGCCAGGCTCAACTTCCCCTATCATCTCACGTTTTTACTCCTGTTACGTACAGGCATGGGAAAGCATTTAAAAAGGCAGCGAATTTTCACCGCCGTTTTCCGCGCGGGGCTGGTGCGGTTGCGGGGTGAGGGCGAGGTTACGGGAGGGGTTTTTCGGGAAAAGCCGGGTTGTCGGGGTTTGCTGCGGAGGGGTCACCAGTCTGGGTGGCCGGGCCACCTGCGTCAGCCCGGTCGTCACCAGCCGGGGTGTCCGACGAGGCCGGAGGGTCACCAGCCTGGTCGGGCGAGCCGTACGTCGGGGACAAAGCCGCTGCACTGGCCTGTTGCCGGGAAAGTTCCTGAGACTCCATAACTTTCGCGGTGTCTTTCTTAGAGCCGCCGATATAGGATGCGGCCACCTGGGCGTGAACTGTCCCGGGGGCTCCGCCGATGCGGTCGTGGCGGGTAGCCAGCTCCGGCATCGAATCGTGCCCGGTCAGGTACAGGAACACGGTATTAAAGAACGCAATGACCGGTACCACCAGCAATGCTCCGATGATTCCAGCCAGGAAGGTTCCTGCCGTCACGCCCAGCAGCACCGCCAGCGGATGCAGGCTGACCGCATTGGACATCAGCATCGGCTGCAGCACGTTGGACTCAATCTGTTGCACCGCCAAAATCACGATCAGCATGATGACAGCCGCCATGAAACCTTTATCCAACAGCAGAATCAGCACGGCGATAGCCCCGGTGGTGACCGCACCAACAATCGGCACAAAAGAACCGATGAAAATGAGCAAAGCCAGCGGGATAGTCATAGATCCCGCGCCCAGAACCGCCGCACCGATGGAAATGAACACGGAGTCCACCAAAGCCACTAGCGCCTGCGCCCTGATGTAGCCATTCAAGGTGGTCCAGCCGCGAATCGCCGCCTCGTGAACCGGCTCGCGGGCAGGAACCGGCAGCATCCGAATCAACCAAATCCAGATCTGGCGACCGTCCTTGAGGAAAAAGAACAGGCAGAACAGAGAAATTAAGATGGTGGTGACCACGCTGGCGACCGAGGAAGTCACCGACAGCGCCGAGGACGCAATCGAGGAAGAATACTTGGTGGCAAAGGCTGTGAGCTGGGTGGTCAACTCGTTAATATATTTATCGATTTGCGCCTGATCCAATGCCAGAGGGCCTTCGCTCAACCAGGCCAAAGCCTTGTCGAAGCCGCCTCCGGCTTTCGCCAACAGGGCGGGCGCACCGTGAGCCAGCTGGGAGGTTGCAATCCAAATCATCGCCACAACCAGCCCTACACCCACCACCAGGGAAATGACCGCAGACAGGGTCTTGGGAACATGCCACTTCTGCAGCCGGAAATGCATCGGCTCCAGCAGCAGCGTCAACAGCAACGCCACCGCGAGGGGAATGAAGATGATAGAAACTTTTGTAATTCCGTACAGAATCAGTCCCAGCGCCGCGACGATAACCAGGAAACGCCACGCCCAACTGGCCGCCACCCGAATCCGCCACGATACTGCATAAGCTGAGTTCGGGCCGTTTTCCACCTCGGGCGGAGCGGTCGGTTCCAGTCCGTCGAAGTCCGGAACCCGACTTTGCATGTCCCGCCGGGAAATGACCTCGCGCCACCACCCGCGTCTAAATTCGGCTCCGGCGTTCAATAACGGTTTTTTCTCCATCGCACTTCCGTTTTCGGTTGTTTGTTTTCTGAGGTTTTCACAGTCTGGTCGCGGTCCTGCCAGGAACGTCGCGGCGGGGCGAACGGGGGCCTGGGGAAAAGAAAAAATTTCAGCGCACCATCCGGTTCAAGGTCAGCCCGTAGTTGACCTCACGACCGGTCATCGCCCCGTCCGAGAGGAACCCGGCCCGGCGATAAAACCGGTGGGCCCGCTTTTCTCCTGGATACCCCGAAGGCAGCCACAGTTGGGCTGGCTCCTGCGGGCCGACCACGTATTCCAGCAAGCGTCGCCCCAAGCCTTGGCCCTGATATTCAGGCATTAGGTAGTGCATGGACACTTCCCGTTCCCGAGCGGGCGGAGCCACATGCTCGTTGCGTACCGTCTGCACCGTCATGGCGATACCGACCACCCGACCGTGTTCGACCGCAATAGCGATGCGGCGGCCTGCCGGATCTGAGGTCAACAGGTTGTGCCATTGACCGACCAAAGTTGGCTCGTCAAAGCGGTAGCGGTATTTTTCGTCAATAAATTCGCCATAGTTCGCCAACCACATACGGGCGTGAGCCACCCCCATGCCGGCGGCATCCTGAACCTCGGGCGGGCGAATGTTGACAGTCATTACTCTCGATTCCGTGAGTCGTTTTCTCTAAGTCTAGCTTCTGAGGGCGGGCCAGGAGAACCCTCCCCCGCGGGAAACGCGAAACCGCTTCGTGCCCGGGCCGGGAACTCCGGAAACTCCGGGACACGAACCTAGTTATCGGACGCAAAGTAGGCGAAAATCCGCAGGAACTCAATGTAGAGCCAGACCAGGGTCACCATCAAGCCAAAAGCGGCCGTCCAGGCGGTCTCCTGGGGCGCCCCGTTATCGACCGCAGTAACGATGTAGTCAAAGTCTGTGACCAGCGAAAACGCCGCTAAACCGATCGCGATGAGGCTGACGATAATCCACAGGGGGAAGCCGCCGATGGTCGGGGCATTCGGACCGTAGAAAGACCAAGCCGGGTTGATGAGGCTGACCACCAGATTGCCCAGGTAGAACACAAAAATCGAGAACATACCGACCATGACGACCCGCATCAAAGTCGGGGAGTTGCGCACCACCTTGGTCTTGAACAGCACCAGCATCACCAGGGTGGTAACCAGGGTCGCCGCGATAGCTTTCATCACCACGCCGTCGTAAAGTGCGGCGAACAGGCTGGAAATGCCGCCCAGCATGAGGCCTTCAAAAGCGGCGTAACCCAAAATCAGAACCGGGGAAGGACGACGCTTAAAGGAGTTCACCAGCCCCAACACCAAGGCCACAATCATCGAGGTAAACGCCACGTTCATGCCCAGACCCGGATTGGAGGCAGTCAACATCCAAGCCCCAGCCCCGAAAAGCAGGAGGGTCCCGAAGGTCAGCACTGTCTTAATCAGAACGTCGTCCATAGTGACGGGACGGCCGGCAGAGACCGTGCCGTACTGTTCCTGGCCTTGCGGGGTGGGGAACTGCTGGGGTTGTTCCGGCGCGTAGCTCACGTGAGGAGCATCGCTGGGATAGGTTTGGGTCGCCCCGCCGCCGACCTGGTAGCCGGGCATAGTCGGGTAACCTCCCGGAGTGCGCTCGGTAAAAACTTTGTTGCGGGTAAACACTGGGTTGCTCATGTCGCTCCTTATTGTCTCAACAGTTTCATCGTAGCGGATTTCCGCGGTTTTGCCACGGCGCAGCCCTCCTGCTGCGGGGTGATTTTCCGGGGCGCAGCCCTGTCCGCGGAGCCGACAAAAACCAGCTGTGTCACAATAGGTTGGTGACTGAAAGCCAGAAACACAGCAACCCCGGCGGCAAAACCGACCCCGCCCGGCGCCAAACCCTGCGCGGTCTGGTATCAAACGTGCTGCTGCTGGTCACGTTCGTGGTGCTGTTCGGGGTGGGCATTTTGGTGGTGGTACAGGTGGGTTTCCTGGAACCGCAGGGAAACCTGGCTGCTCGCAGCATGATGGCACTGGTAATCACCCTGCTGATGGTGGTGGCGGTGATGTTGGCGCGTATTGTCCAGCTGGGACGAGACCGGGTGGACGAGTTGACGTTGCGCAACCGGCAGTTGGAGCTGGAACGCGAGCAATCCGAACAGATTGCGGTGGCTGACGAACGCGCCCGGATTGCTCGGGAAATGCACGATATTGTGGCCCATTCGCTGACGGTGTTGATTGCGATGAGTGACGGCGCTACCGCCGCGATTGACAAAAATCCCGAGCTCGCCAAAGAAGCCTTGCGCAATATGAGCGAAACCGGACGGGCGGCGCTGGCGGATACCCGCCGCCTGGTGGGAGTACTACGCCAACCCACCGAAGTGCCCCAGAACCTTGACCCCAACGCCTCCCTGGACGCCCAAACGTCCTCGCTCGAGGAAGTCCGCTTCACCCCTTCCCCGGATTTGGCGGAAATGGATGGACTTATTGCCCAGTTCCGGGCAGCCGGCCTGCCGATTACCTACCGTTACACCGGGGACGAAGTACCATCTGACGGTCCGCTGCAACTGACGATTTATCGGATCGTGCAAGAGTCTTTGACTAACATTTTGCGTCACGCTCCCGCTTCCACCGCAGTTGAGGTCGATTTACAAGTGCGGGACAACGGCATACGTATCGTCGTGTTCAACGCTACTTCCTTGGCGGGGATTAACCCCGGCGGTGGGAAAGGACTGATTGGTATGCGCGAGCGCGCTGCGGTCTATGACGGTCACGTGGAGGCTGGTCCCACCCCCGGAGGGTGGCGAGTGGAAGCGACCTTGCAGTGGCAGGCCGAAGCGCCGAAGTCCGAGGGTTGGGTTATGCCCGCATAAACAACTTTTAGGGGACAATGTAAACGTGAGTGAAAACGAAAACGAAAACGAAACTGGACAGACTGGACAGTCCGCGCCGTCCACGCCTAGTGAAGCCATCAAAGTGTTGCTGGTCGACGACCAATCCCTAATCCGCATGGGGTTTCGGATGGTGCTGGAGGTGGCGGACGACATCACGGTGGTGGGCGAAGCGGCAGACGGCAAAACCGCCCTACAGATGGTCAAAGCGACCGCGCCGAACGTGGTGCTGATGGACGTGCGGATGCCCAATATGAACGGTATTGAGGCGACCTCGGAAATTGTTGCTAGCAACCCGAATGTGAAAGTTCTCATCCTCACCACTTTTGACCTGGACGAATACGCTTTCGCGGCGTTGCGGGCCGGAGCCAGCGGATTCCTGTTGAAAGATGCCAAACCAGAGGAACTCATCGGCGCTATCCGCAATGTCGCCCATGGGGACGCCACGATTTCCCCGCGCGTGACGAAACGGATGCTGGAAATGTTTGCTCCCCAGCTGCCCGGCGACCAGGACGGCGACGTGGACGCGAATCTGGTCGATCAAGCCCTGCTGGCAAGCCTGACTGACCGGGAAACCGAAGTCCTCACCCTTATCGCCCAAGGGCTCACCAATCAGGAAATCGCCACGCAACTGTTCATTTCGATGACCACGGTGAAAACCCACGTGGGCAATATCTTAAACAAAATAGGTGCCCGCGACCGGGTACAAGCCGTCATTTTTGCCTACGAAAACGGCCTCGTTTCCGCGTAAACCCGCCGGACAGGCGAAAAAACTGTACCCCCGGTCGGATTCGAACCGACACTGAACTGATTTTAAGTCAGCTGCCTCTACCATTGGGCTACGGGGGCGCGCACATTTTTCAGTCTGGTTAATCATCTATTCATTTGGGGATTTACTCAAATCGACCCTACACTTTGAATATGGACAAAGAAGTGCCAAGCAACGATAAAGAAAACGGAAATCTCGACAAGGGCCTTTTCGGAGAGTCGGACCTAGCCGGTCCTTCCCCGGAAGATTACGACGCGGCTGTTCAAGCTGGTGAAGAACGGCTCAGCGCGCAGCAACGGTTCGCCCGGTTTGTTTCCGACGACATCGTCGGGGGCATGATTCTGATTATTGCCGCCGTTATCGCCCTGGTTTTCGCCAACACCCCGTTCCGTGAGGGGTATCAGGCGGTGGCGCAGTTTGTGCCCGACCCCGGCTTGGCGCAGGCCGCCGCCACTGACACCCTGTCGGTGCTCCAAAAACTGCACCTGTCCATGCCTATTGAAGAGTGGGCGCGCGACGGTATCTTGGCGATTTTCTTTTTCACGGTTGGTTTGGAGCTAAAGGAAGAGTTCACTCACGGCGCCCTGCACGATCCGCGAACCGCGGCGATGCCGATCATCGCGGCCGCCTTTGGCATGGCCGGGCCTGCCTTTGTTTTCGTGGTGGTCACCGCCATTACCGGCTCCGGAGCGTGGCACGGCTGGGCCATTCCGACCGCTACAGATATTGCTTTCGCGGTCGCGATTTTGCAGATTTTTGGACGCGGCCTGCCCAACGGCGCCCGGACGTTCCTGTTGACCCTGGCGGTGGCCGACGACCTAGGCGGGATTATCGTCATCGCCGTGTTCTATGGTTCTAACCTGAATCTCGTTTTCCTGCTGCCGATGGCGGCTTGTGCCGCCCTGTTCGGATTCCTCTGTCACAAGCGGAAAGGTCACTGGTACTTCCTGATTCCCCTGGGGATACTGACCTGGTACTTCATGCTGGTTTCGGGTATCCACGCCACTATCGCCGGAGTAGTTTTGGGCATGGTGGTGCCCGCCGACAAGCGCGATTGGGAAGTCCACAACCTAGTGGAACAGATTTCTATGAAAGTGAACCCGGTTTCGGCCGCGTTTGCGGTACCGTTCTTTGCTTTCTTTGCCGCTGGCGTGGACATCGTGGACACCCCCGGCGGGGCGCTCAATATGCTGGCCAACCCCGTGGCTGTGGCGGTCATGTTGGCGTTGCCTTTCGGGAAATTGCTGGGAATCTCCGGTTCCGTGTTCGTGATGGAAAAGTTCACTCCCCTGCACTTGGAAAAGGGCGTGACCATGGGTGATATGGTTCCGATTTCGCTGGTGGCGGGGATTGGTTTCACGGTGGCGTTGCTGATTTCGCACCTGTCTTTCCGTGGCGACGATTTGCTGACCCAAGCCGGTTCCATCGGCGTGGTCATGGGCACCGCGCTGTCCATTGTCCTCGGCGCTATCGCTTTGCAGCTGCGCCTGGCTTTCCGCCGGTCGCACGCCCACGAGTGAGGACAGTCCACCCCGCCCTCGTGCATCCACCCGACCCTGCGGACTTGGGAAAGAAAATAACCCAAAAGGGTATGTTCGGCATCGAGCGAATCTGATATTTTCGAGGTGAGGAATCGGCGTTGGGTCGTTTCCCGGAAACCTAGAAAGGCGAACAAATGCGGAGTTTGCGCAAGAAAAGCCTGGTGGCGGGCATCGCGGCAATCGCGCTGGTAGCGTTGAGCGGCTGCGAAATGGACGTCAAACTGAAAGTCGTGGATGAGAAAACCATTGAGCCTTCGGTTATCGTCGCGATGAGCGAAGCCGAAAAGGACATGCTTTCCTCCATGGGCGACGGCGAGGAAGTGACCTGCCAGGATCTCGCGGATATGGAAAATGAAGACGGGGCCACGGTCAAAGATTTGAGTACCGGCGGGGATATGAAATGCGAGATTATTATGCCCCAGGAACAGAGTCTCAATTCAAGCGAGAACCTGAAAAAAGAGGGCGATGACCTGGTTCTGACCCTGCCCAAAGAGGACGTCGACAAGCTGAAATCAGAACTGAGCGATGCTGGTGATATGAGCGAGTACGGTATGGATTCAATCACCATGAACCTGATTATCCAGATGCCCAACGGCATCAAAACAGCCACCGTGGACGGGCAACCCGTCGATTTCAAGGGCGATACCGTGACGCTGGATCTGACCGATCTCGGCAGCGAGGTTAAGGTTGTGTCCTCGCCTGGGATTCCTGGCGGAAATGCCGGTGATAAGGCTGATTCCGAATACTCACCAGACAGTGACCTCACCGATGCCGGGAAATCTGTGGCGGAAGGAATCGGCAAGTTTCTTGTGGGGATGGCTATTTTTGGGATTTTGATAATTGCCGGCATCGTCATTCTCATCGTGGTGCTGGTGAAAAAGAGCAAGGCCAAGACTGTTCCGGCCAACCAATTCGGACAGCCGATGAGCTACGGACAACCGGGGCAGCCTGTACCTGGCCAGCCGCAGCCTTACGCTCAACCTGGCCAGCCGCAGCCTGGTGTGGGACAGCCAGTTCAGCCAGGGCAGCCCCAGTTCGGACAGCCCGGTCAACCCGGGCAACCGCAGCCTTACGCTCAGCCCGGACAGCCACAGCCGGGGCAACCGGGACAGCCGGTTCAGTCCAACCCCTTTGCCCAGCCGGACACCCCGACCCAGCCGATTCAACCAAATCAGCCTGGACAGCCGGTTCAAACCCAGTTTGGACAGCAGAATCAGCCTGGCCAGACCCAGTTTGGTCAACCGCAGTCCTTCGGGCCGAATATCCCCGACCAATCTGATCCGTCCCCTGAGCCGACCGACCCCACCCAGAATCCAAATCCGCAAAACTAACCTCAACAAACTGCCCGAGATTTGAGATACCTGCCTGGGTTGCGAATATAAGGTGGGATTTGGGTCGTAGCTGCCATTATTGGCAGCTACGACCCTATTTTCACCTTTAAACCACGCACGCCCCGAAACCCGTCAACAAACAGCCTCTAGATTCCCCTGCAACCTGTCTGTCTTGCATGAACGACCGATTTCACTCCGATAAGTGCCAGCTCTACGCAACTAGAATCTTGCCTAACTGCAGGTTCGGAAAACCAACACTCAGCAGGGACACCAATTCTGGGTTGAAATCGGTCGTTAGTGCAACTATTCCTGAAAAACCAAGGGGGTTTCACTCCCAAACAAGGCAGAAATCCGGAGCATAGACACCGGATTTCGGGCGAGAAGATACTGGGCTACTTGCTGGGTTGCGGATATAAGGTGCGATTTGGGCAGTAGCTGCCATTATTGGCAGCTACTGCCCTATTCTCACCTTTAAATCACGCCCGCCCCGATACCCCGGTAGGTTTCACGCCTGAATAGCGCTGAATTCAGGTTATAGACACCGGAATTCAGCGGAGCTGGCGGGGCGGGGAGCGTTGGGGGCGACTCAGCGAGAGGCTGGGGGGTGAGCGTTTTGCGACAATAGT
>NZ_CABTWO010000005.1 GCF_902488535.1 uncultured Mobiluncus sp. | reverse complement strand
GCCGTCGCCCTGGACGAACCCCTCCTGGAAGTCTCCACCGACAAAGTCGACACCGAAATCCCCTCACCCATCGCCGGCACCATCACCCAAATCGTCGTCTCCGAAGACGAAACCGTAGACGTCGGCACTGTACTGGCCTACGTCGGCTAGAGCCGGATTTCACGCTAAAAACTGTCTCAATTGAGTCGGACCACCGAAGCAATCTTCCACGGATTGCCGGATAACAGAATCTCAGATTCCGTATCGGGAATCGCCGCGATTTGGTGGCGGTTCCCGATACGGTCAATTTGGGTGTAGGCGCCTTGCGTAAGTGTCACCTGCAGACGCACCGAACGCGTATTCTTGCCGGCGCTGCCCTTATTGCCCGCCACGATAGTCGCCGACTTCACCGCGGTGGATAAGCCCTCAACCTGGGCTTGGCTGGCCTGCAGGGCGGCCAGCAAACTCCCGTCAGCAGACCCGGCTATCGAATCCTTGACACTGAGTTTTTCCAAAGCCGCCCGATCCTGGCGTGTCAGGGCCGCATCGCGTTTAGTCAGCAACACTTGCAGGATTTCCTGAGCCGAGGCGTCGTCCGTGATGGGATCGCGCAAGTTTGGGGTTTTCGCTTGGCTGTCAGGGGAATTGGGTAACAGGTCAGCCGGTGGCGTTGCTGGTGACGTGCTTTCGGGGGCCGCCGGATCCGCGAGGCTTTCCGATGGAGCCGGAGCTTTGGAGTGGGTCGCAGAAGGGCGGTGCGGCGGGTTCGACGTCTTGGCGCTGCCTTTTTGCCTCGCGCTGGCGCTGGGCGCGGCACTATCCGTCAAAAGCGCCGCCGCACTCGGTTTTGCAGACGGGGCGGGCAGCGCTTGGGCCACGCTGGGCAACTCCGCCAGCCGTGGAAACAGGACCGCTCCCAGCGCCAGCGCGGCTCCTGCCAAAGCCGGTAGTCCCCAGCGCAATACCGGGCTGGTCGGACGTGTTTCGCGACGTTGCCGCCGTTCCGGCATCGGGCGGCTCGACGGCGAAACCAGCTCGGTGGCCACGTCACGTCCGGCCGCCCGCATCCGTGCCGCCATTAGCTCCGCCCCGCCCAGCAGGTCAATGCCACAGCACGGCAGGCTTTCCCACGCCTCGGCAAGTTCCCCCGCGCGAGGACGCGCGCTCGCCACCGGGTTCAACGCGGCTTTCAACAGACTCGCGTCCATTCCCAACGCCAGCAGCACCTGCGCCATCGCGTAGACATCGCCGGATTGATTCGCCGCCACGGACGCCCCGGCAGCAACAGCGGATGCCGCCGCCGGTCCAGAGGATTCTCCCGCCGCGTCGCCCCAGGTGAGCCCCTCCGTTTCCGGCGCGCTAAACGCCCGTGTCGTGACCACGTCACCGAGAAGGTCTACCAGTACCACCCGACCTTGTGCGGTCACCATCACATTGGCCGCCGAAACGTCCCCGTGACTCAAACCGACCTCGTGCAGCGCCGCCAAACCCCGAGCCAGGGACAGAGCGATGAAATTGACCTGCGGCGTGCTGAACTCGCGTCCCGCCCGCAGAACTTCCAGGTCTTGCCCGTCAAGATACTCGAAAATAGCTACGTAGCGTCCATCGGTCAGTTTGCGCAGCTCGTGGAGTTTCAGCAGGTTCGGGCACGACACCTTTCGCAACGTCCGCAGCCGGGATTCCAGCTGAGCCGATAGCGTACCGCCCAGCAGCTGCAGCGCGTGGGTTCCGCCCTGGTCGTCTACCACCCGCCACATCGGTCCGCTTTTACCAAAACCAACCGGTTCATATAAGACATAACCAACAAGTTCCATAACTCAATACATATCTAAATACGACAGCAAAAATCAACAGACATTTTCAAACCTGTGGATAACTTTGAGTGCGACGTCAGAACTCGGTTTACCCCTGCGGCAAAAATCCCCTAAGATAAAGGCGATGGCTAAGAAAAACAACACTACGACCGGGGGCGACGCGTCCGGGAAGAAACGCAATATATTTCAAAACTTAAAGGACTCCTTCACCATTGTGCGGCGGTCTTTCCCGTGGATTGTGTGGGCGATTTTGGCGACGCTAGTCGTGGCGGAAGCCTTGACCGTGTGGTACATGATTGTGGGCAAACACTGGATCATGGGGGCAATCACCATTGTGATGGTGCTGATGGTCGTGCCGATGGCCTGGATCTCCGTGTTTTTGTCGCGGGCGATGCTGCGTCAGATTGAAGGCATGAAAGGCTGCGTCGGAGCGCTGCGCCAGCTGCTGCGCCGTTCCTGGTTTGCCGAGGAAGAGCCCGTTGCGGTTAATAAGGATCAAGACTTAGTGTGGCGTTTTGTAGGTCCCCGCGGCATTTTCCTGGTCAGCGAGGGACCGCATACTCGAGCCAGCAAGCTGCTCAACGATGAGGTGAAAAAGACCACGCGGGTCGTCGCTCAGGTGCCGGTACACGCCGTGGAGTGCGGCACTGAGGAGGGACAGGTACGCCTCGAACACGTGATGAAAACCATGTATAAAGCTCCACGTGCTTTGAATCGAAACGAGATTCCCGCGGTGCAAAAACGTCTGCTGGCGATTCACCGCAATCAGGGGCTGCCCATTCCGAAGGGGATTGACCCTTACCGGGTTCGCCCTAATCGGCGCGCTTTGTATGGATAAAATTCATCCACGCTTTCCCCGGATATGCGGGATGGAAAATTATTACAATTTCAAACTTTTTATGCGCTAAGACTTGCATAAAGTTGCACGGCTCTGTAAATTTATACCGGTAGTTCATTTATACGACCGTCGACAAGGAGAATCTTATGCGTCGTCTTCCCGTTGCCATGCTCCTGGCTGCAGCCTCTCTGGGCTTGGCCGGATGTTCCACCGCTTCCACCGGAAACGCTGGTGGTGACGATGCTGCTAATCAATCCGGCTCGGCCACAGCTTTCGACTTTTCGACCATTAAGCCTGATCCCAAGGTCGAGGCGTTAGTTCCCGCCGACGTAAAGGAACGCGGGGTGCTGCGCAACGGCGCTTCTACCAGCTATGCCCCGGCGGAATTCTTGATGGAGGACGGCACCACCCCCACCGGCTACGAAGTGGACATGGTAAAGGCTATTGCCCTGACTATGGGTCTCGAGGACGGCACCACCACTACCGAAGCGTTTGGCGCGCTGTTGCCCAAGATTGGCACGACTTACGATTTGGGGGCGTCTTCGTTTACGATTACGCCAGAGCGCGTGGCCAACTACGACATGCTGGCATATATGGATATGGGTTCCCTGTTCGCGGTGGCCAAAGGCAACCCGCAGGGCTTTGACCCCAAGGACGTATGCGGCAAAACCATCGGGGTGCAAACCGGTACCTTGCAGGAAACGGAACTGCTGCCGAAAATGAGCAAACAGTGCGAAGAGAGTGGCAAACCGCCAGTCGTCATTCAAAAGGAAGAGTTGCTGTCGAATGTGTTCCCGAAGGTCATTTCGGGACAGTACCAGGCCATGCTCGCCGACGATCCCGTCACGACCTACTACGTGAAACAGACCCGCGGTCAGATGGAGCAAATTGGCCAGATTCTGGATCCGAGCCCCATCGGGATTGTGGTGGATAACAAGAATCAACAACTGTCAGCCGCGATTAAAGCGGCGATGGATTCCCTGCTCGCCTCGGGCAAACTGCGCGAAATCATGGATAACTACGGGGCTGGCGCGGGCTTGTACGACGCGGTGGTACTGAAAACTTCCGTGGGCAAATAACCCCGACGCCCCAGCCTTTTGACGTCTCACTTTCCGCCCCGGGCTTCTGAGTGAAAACCGCATCGGCGAAACTGTGCAAAGTAAACGAATCGAAGGAAGAAAACGCATGAGCGAAGAAGACCTACAATTCAACCATCCCCGACCGGTATTTCGTTTAAGCCGGTGGGTCAGCGTGGCGGTGGTCGCGCTGGTGGTGCTAGGACTGGTCAACTCCCTTTTCACCAACCCCAACTACCATTGGGAAATGGTGTGGGCATACTTGACGCACCCGAACTTGATTAAAGGAATCGGCTTCACCCTGGCGCTGACGGTGGGAGCAATGACTATCGGTGTCACCCTCGCTATTACCATGGCGGTCATGCGCCAGTCTCCGAACCCGGTGCTGAAAGGCGTTGCCTGGTTCTATATCTGGTTCTTCCGCGGCACCCCAATCTATACCCAGTTGATTTTTTGGGGCTTGTTGCCGACACTCTACCCCATGATTACCTTGGGAATTCCTTTCGGACCCCAACTGTTTGCGGTGGAAACGAAACTGGTGCTAAACATGTTCTGGTCAGCCATGCTGGGACTGGGCCTGAACGAAGGCGCCTACCTGGCTGAAATCGTGCGCGCCGGACTGAACTCGGTCAATCCCGGACAGTGGGAGGCGGCTACCGCGCTGGGCATGAAACGCGGCATGATTTTGCGCCGCATCGTCATTCCCCAAGCCATGCGTGTCATTGTCCCGCCCACCGGCAACGAAACGATTTCCATGCTGAAAACGACTTCCCTAGTCTCGGTGGTGCCGTTTACCTTGGAGCTGAACTTCCAGGCTCAAAACCTGGGACGCCTGACTTTCATGCCGGTGCCGATGATGATTTGCGCCGCCATCTGGTACCTACTCATCACCTCAATCCTGATGGTGGGCCAGTACTACCTCGAGAAATATTTCGGCAAGGGCTTCAACACTCAACAAGCCACCACCTCGACGCGCAGCAAAACTCTGAGCGCAGCCGCGACAACGAAGACGCTATTGGATGTGAAATCTTGAGTAATGATCTGATGACGAACAGTTCTCTGGACACTACAATTCCCGAGGGTATCGTTGACGCTTTCCCGGATTTGCAGCCGGGGGATCTGGTGCCCGCTCCCGCAGACGTGGCGGACACCATGGTGTCTTTGCGCAATGTCCACAAGTACTTCGGTCACCTGCACGTTTTGAAGGGCATTGACTTGGACATTCACAAGGGCGAGGTCTGCGTTCTCATTGGACCTTCCGGTTCGGGTAAATCAACAGTTTTGCGCTGCATTAATCAGCTGGAAACCATCACTTCGGGGCGGATTTACCTGGACGGGGAGCTGCTAGGTATGTCCGAGGAAAAGGCCCCCCTGCCGGGCCGGAGACGCTCGTGGTACCTGAAAACCGGCGCTTTGACGGAACGCAACACGGTACTGCGCGAACTGCCCGATAAAGTCGTGTCCGCCCAACGGGAACGTATCGGCATGGTATTCCAGCGCTTCAACCTGTTTCCGCACAAGACCGCCCTGGAAAACGTTATGGAGGCCCCGGTTCACGTTTTGCGGAAATCCCGGGACGAAGCTACCGAACAGGCTCGGCAACTGCTCGATCGGGTCGGCTTGGGCGACCGAATGGAGCACTACCCTTCCCAACTGTCCGGCGGCCAGCAGCAACGAGTGGCGATTGCCCGCGCTTTGGCGATGGATCCTGAACTGATGCTGTTCGACGAACCGACTTCCGCTCTCGACCCTGAACTGGTCGGAGAAGTGCTGCAGGTCATGAAAGATTTGGCTCGGGACGGCATGACCATGATGGTGGTGACTCACGAAATTGGTTTCGCCCGCGAGGTCGGTCACACCTTGGCTTTCATGGACGAGGGGCAAATCGTGGAAATGGGAAGCCCAATTGAGGTTTTGGATAATCCCCGCGAGGCCCGTACCCGCGAGTTCGTCTCGAAGGTGCTCTAGGGTTTTAGGGCTGTGATGGGGACGATAATTACACCGTCGGGACGTTGGTAGGCGGCGTGGCTGAGGCCGCAAACCACGATTAGGCTCTTAGGAGCTAAATCGGTTGATTCCCTAACTAAGGCATCACGGAGCTTCGTGAGGTTAGCCGCCGCTTCTTCAATTTGGTTTGCTCCGAGCTTAATCTCAATGGCGCACCAACCGCCGTCAGGCATTTCAATAACCGCGTCAACCTCACGGTTCTTGTAATCCTGATAATGGTAGAGTTCCCCTCCCCACGATTCGCAATAGATGCGCAAATCACGCTCCACCATTGCCTCGAACAGAAAACCTAGAGTATTGAGGTCATTCAACAGTTTTTTCGGTGTGGCTTTCAAAAGAGCAACGGCCAGCGAGGGATCGGCCAAGTGACGTTTAGCTGATTGTTTCAAGCGGATTGAAGAACGCAACTTCCAGGAAAACGGCGGCTGATCGTCGACAAGGAACAAGCGACGGAATACATCCAGATAATCAGCCACCGTATGTTCATAAAGGGTCTCACGGTCAATCCCCTCCATGTCGGAACGTAAAACAGCCCCAGAGGCGGTGGTGGATTCGTTCCTGGCCAGAGAGCGCAGCAACAACTCCATCTTTTCTTGACTACGGTTCACGACACCTTCGTCAATCCGATTCACATCTTCAGCAATTACTGTCTTTATATAGCTCTTGGCAATCTGAGCAGCGCGCTCCACCGGTAATCCCGTACTTTCCGGCCAGCCGCCGCGCACTATCAAGTCAATCAGTTGTTGTAGTTCAACGTTCCCGGTGCCAATAGAATCAGCAGAGCCATTACAGATTTCCAGCAGGGAAACCACCCCATTGGAGTCACCGGATTCATAAAGGCTCATTGGCCGCATCCGCAAGGTTGCAATACGTCCCGCACCGGAATGCAACACTCCCTTACGATTCGGCGTAGCGGAACCTGTCAGCAGGAACTGTCCCTTAGTCCCCCGATTGTCGACTTCGAAACGCACCGCATCCCATATTGAAGGCACTTCTTGCCACTCATCAATCAACCGTGGAACCGCTCCTTCAAGAATCAGCCCCGGATTCATCTTGGCCAATTCACGATTCTGGAAATTGTTTGCCGGATCGCCAATCATCACCGCGCTGTGAGCCTGATTCAGTGATGCCCAAGTCTTACCACACCACTTTGGACCTTCCACGCAAACAGCACCAAAAGTGGCAAGAAAATCCGCGATTGTTGCATCGATGATGCGTGGAATGTATTCCTTACCATTCCGCGGAAAAAAAGTACTCATACCTGATTATAACCCCGGAGATTTCCGGTTTTCAACCACGGAGATTTTGGGTTTTTATCCACGGAGATTTCCGGTTTTCAACCACGGACTTTTTGGCGAAGTATGAGGCCGCGTTTGCGCCATTTTTACTCACTTTCAAAAAAAGAACCGACGGTTCAAAATGCCAGCCCGAGCCAACCCAAGATTGACGCACCCGCACCCGAAAACGCGAGCGGGAAACCTATTGACAAGGAAACCACCGCAACCGGAATAGCAGTCAGCAAATCCAGCAGCACGTGCTGTTTGGTGAACTGGGTAGCCAGGATGATGGCCAGGGACACCAGCACCGAAATGATTCGTAGCCACCAGGGCATCTGATTGGTCACCACAGCCACGAAAGCAATCATCATCGAAGTGGAGCAGTGCAGGCTGGGGGCGCAATTGACCCCGCGATAACTCGTCTTGTAGACCAGCGCCAACAAACGCTCGGTCGTGCCCTGACCCAACTCCTGGCGCTGGAAAGTCGTGGGAAATGCGAGGTAGGCCGCAACTGAGACGAACACGCAAAATATCCACGCAATCTGGAGCGCCACCCAGTTTTCTGGTGAAAAATAGTAGAGCCAAACCGGGAATATCACGATGAGCGGAAACCACAGTACGTATGGATAGACGAAAGCGGGAATGCGTGGAATGCGCTCATCCAGGCGACATTGGGGATTATGAAACACGTGCTGAAAACGCTCCGAGCCGAAGTACAGGATAATCTGCAACAACAGGACGGCGGCCTGGATAATTATCAACTTGGTTAGGGTATTCACGTTTCTAAGGTTTTCTGTTCTGCAGATTGCTGGGGCTGTGTCGCGTCATTGATACTGGCCGGGTGAACTCAGCTGAGCAACATGGATTCCAGCTGTTCGCGGGCTTCTTTGGAGGTACGCGGCTGAGCTCCGGGCACCACCGGCCAATCTTCCAGGTGGCGATCCGACCACAGCTCAGCTTTCCAACCGGCGGTCGGGCTGCCGGTGGCCATCGTAAGGGAGCAGTTTTGGCAAGGGAACTGTGCCAACAGGTCGAGGGTCAGTCCCTCGATGCGGTTTGCGCCCCACACGCGCATAATCGCGCCGTGAATGACGGCCACCACGGTGGCCTGCGGATCGTCCTCCATCCCGGCGCACAACCGCGCAATGCCCCGGTCGAAGCGTGCCAAAGTTTGCGCCCCGGTTTCCGCTCCGGACATCCGCCGATCCAGGTCACCGGTCACCCAGCCAATAGCAGTATTGAGATATTCTCTGGTGTCCTGCTGGGTCGTGGACATTTCCAGCAGCCCGGCTCGCACTTCACGCAAATCCGAATCCACCTGTACAGGAAGGCCCAAGTTCTGAGCCAGCGGTTCGGCAGTTTGGCGCGCCCGAAGGATGAATGAGCTGGCCAAACGCTGCGGAGCCGCCCCCACCAGCTGGTGATATTTATCGACCAAAGCCGCCGCCTGTTCGCGGCCCGCGGCGTTCAAAGGACACCCCGGCCAAGCCGTATCCAAAGCCCCAGAGAGGTTCGAGTCGGTTTGCCCATGACGAATCAATACCAGTCGCAACGTTTTTCCTTTCTCACCCGCACCCAACCTTAGCTTGTTTTGCCGCCCCGGGTCTATTTGGCGGATTTGTTATCCAATATCGCGTGCAGAATGGCCACAAGCGCCCCATATAGAGCCAAAGCAACCGGGAAAATAACCCAGCTCATGCCCCAGTTTTTACTGATGAAGCCGTAGGCAAGGAAAACCGCCAACACAATAAGCCAATAGGCTGTGGAAATGGGCTCGATAATCCGAGCGGAGCGCTTGTCCGGAGCCGCCACTGATTCCTCTTGTAAAAGTTGGCGCAAGGCTCTCATTGGAATGGACGCACTGATGAGCAGGTAGACGGCGAAGCCGGCAACAGCGACCCCTGCGGGTACCAAACTGACCAGTGTAGTGGTATTACCAGAGGAATCTTCGCTCCACATTGAACCGAGCAACACCATGACAACGGCTGCCATACACAGTAATCCCCCGCCAAACAGTTTGGTGACATAGGTTTGATGGAATTTTTCCCGGCGTTGTTTAGCCATGCCATCCACCCCGTAAGCCGTTTCAAAGGGTTCCTTTTCCAGGTATTCGAATGGTTTAACTCGCATTCCATAGGCAGTGAGCGCAGCCACGCCGGTTCCTACCAGTATCACCATTCCCACCATACCAATGCTTAAGCTTAAGTTTTCCGAAAGTCTCACTCCCGGAAAATCAATGAGGAATGTAAACAGCACCAGAAAGGCAGCCCCAAAAATGCACAGCGCGGTTCCCCAGGCGGCAAGTTTGGAACTTTGTGTTTTCACGTCCAGCAAACCCACCGCTTCTTCCATGGAAACGACGCGCGGCGAGGAGGGGGAGGCATCACTGACGGCGGGTTCCTGAACAGATGTGGTAGCATCGGACATCTCCAGTTCGTCTTTGACCAGGAAATCCGTACTCACCGAGAAAATCTTGCTCATATCCAAAATTCGTGTAATGTCAGGTATTGATTGGGCGCTTTCCCACTTGGAAATCGCCTGCCTGCTGACACCTAACTCGGCCGCTAAGTCTTCCTGTGACCAACCGTTCTTCTTCCGTAGCTGAATGATTTTCTCTGCCATTATCATTTCTAATGCTCCTAACTTAGATTCTTTCGAGTGCCATCGCACCCTCAAATCATTGTGAGAAATTCCCCAGTTGCATTCCAGCACCTCCACCTTGAATCTAATCTATATTCCGCAACTTGTGGTTGCATTTTGCAGGTGAGCGGTTGCTCAGTTCTCTTCGGAGAGTCGGCAAGGGGTTATTCGTAAAAGATTTGTTCCACAACGCCGCGGGCCAAGCGCGCGGTGCGCATCCAGTCGTCGGTCAGGTCTTGGTGCGCACCCTCTGCGTACCCCAGCAGCGCCGCGGTGGTCACCAAGAGGCGATCGACGGGCAGCACATCGAGTTTTTTCCCGGTAGTCCGCCCCGATCCCAACACATTGGCGGCGCGAGCGGTATTAGTACTTGCCACTAGCAATGTTCGGGAGCAGCAGGGTAGCAATTCAAATGCTCATCTCAATGAAATCTAGCCCCCCTCATACCAGGACATGTTTTCCGCAAGAATGTGCCAATAAAGTATTTTGTTTTAAGTCTTGACTTAATTGCTGGCGTAGAGTAATCTGGCAACAACGAGTTTGATTGCCTGGCATCCAATGAAGTAGCCGGCAACGCATAACCTAACCTCGAGGGAGGGACAATGAAGTTTACTGACGGCTATTGGTTGAATCGCGATGGATGGAAAGTATTTCACCCCCGCCAGATAGTAGACGTACAGGTGAAAAACGAAACGGTGAGAGCTGTCGCTTCCACCAAGATATTGAATAAACGCGGAGACGAACTCGACTCGACCCAGTTGACCATCAGCCTCACACCTGTATCCGACGGAATAATCAAAGTTAGGCTCGAGCACTACCGCGGTTATCTGGAACCCGAACCTCATTTTGCGCTTAACACTGAGGCTTTCGGGCAAGTACAAGCAGATAAAGAGCACCTACGTGCTGTGGTAATAGCAGGTGATTTACAGGCTGAAATTTCAGGCGCTGACGATTACAACCTCGTTTTCACCAGTCCTGACCACGAACTTACACGGTCAAAGTTACGGTGCGAAGGTATTGCGATTTCCCCGACAGGCGAAAAATACCTCCATGAACAGCTGGTAATACAGCCCGGAGAATCCGTTTATGGCCTCGGTGAACGTTTCGGACCGGTAGTGAAAAACGGCCAGATTGTGGATATGTGGAACGCAGACGCGGGCACCGCTTCCGAACAAACGTACATCAATGTTCCGTTTTACCTGACAAATCGCGGTTATGGAATTTTTGTAAATCACCCTGAAAAAGTTTCTTTTGAAGTCGCGTCAGAGGTTAACACGCGCGTTCAGTTCTCAGTTCCAGGGGAATTCTTGGAGTACTACGTCATCTACGGCCCTACCCCCAAAGAAATCTTGAACCGATACACGAAATTGACCGGTCGTCCTCCCCAGCTTCCTTCCTGGTCTTACGGATTGTGGCTCTCGACCTCATTCACCACCGATTATTCAGAGGATACAGTCAACAGTTTCATCGATCAGATGGAGCAACTTAGCATCCCCCTCTCGGTGATGCACTTCGACTGCTACTGGATGCGCCCCTCGCACTGGTGCGATTTCACGTGGGATCCGGAAACATTCTCAGACCCGCATGGTATGCTGCGTAGGCTGCACGAACGGGGTATAAAAGTTTGTGTCTGGATTAACCCCTACGTTGGTCAACAGGGTGAAATTTGGCAAGAGGGGAAAGACAAAGGGTATTTCTTGAAAAATGCCGACGGCTCGGTGCGCCAGTGGGATCATTGGCAGTCCGGCATGTCGTGGGTAGACTTCACCAATCCTGACGCTAGGCAATGGTACAAAGAACATCTGAAAACTTTGCTTGACCAAGGAGTAGACTGTTTCAAAACCGATTTCGGCGAACGTGTACCCACGGACGTAGTTTGGCACAACGGCGCTAATCCTGAACGGATGCACAACTATTACACTCACCTCTACAACCAGACTGTTTTTGAAGCCATCAAAGAGGTTCGCGGGCACGAGGAAGCCATCGTGTTTGCGCGATCTGGCACCGCTGGTGGCCAGCAATTCCCGGTGCATTGGGGCGGAGATAGCGAACCGACTTTTGAGTCTATGGGCGAGACTCTCCGCGGCGGCCTGTCGCTTGGACTGAGCGGATACGGGTATTGGAGCCACGACATGGGCGGATTCGAAGGAAAACCCAACCCGAACGTGTTTATTCGATGGCTGCCTTTCGGTTTGTTATCTTCCCACTCACGGCTCCACGGCTCGTCCTCTTACCGGGTACCTTGGATTTATGGGGATGCGGCAGTCAAGACTGCCCAGCGTTTCACCGCTTTGAAAAATCGCCTCATGCCTTACCTGATGACAATCGCTCGAGAAGCGAGCCAAACCGGGACCCCGATGTTACGCCACATGATACTGGAACATCCCGAAGACAGAGGTTCAGCAAACGTCGATACCCAGTACTATTTAGGTGACAAAATCGTAGTTGCCCCGGTGTTTACCGATGGAGGGACTGTTCAGTACTACCTACCGACCGCGGGTTGGACTAACTTTCTGGATGGCACCCGCAAAGACCAGCTTGGCTGGCATATCGAAACTCACGAGCTGGATTCTCTTCCAGTGATGATTCCAGACGGCACGGTGCTGCCTCTAGGCGCTAACTCGAAACGACCTGATTACGACTGGAACGAGGGCGTCTGCCTCTACATTTTCAATCCGCCACCGGGCGAAACTACGCTCAGAGTGCCCGGCCAGTATGACGATGAGTTGTTCCGCATTTCCCGCCGGGGTCCGGAAGTTGAAATTCTCAGCGAATCAGAGAAAACTTGGTCCGTTTGTGTTGTCACCAACCAAGATGTTCAGGTAGTCAGTGGCCAGGTAACTGATGAGTCTTTCTGTCCAGAAGTCGTTTCCGGGCTAAGAATACTGCCGCAAACCGGGCCAGATGTCGGTAACAAGCGTGTTATATCTTATCAATTCATTGAAACAAACAAGTAACTAATACGAAGGAGAGGACTATGGAAGTCAGTATGAGAAAGCAGGCTATTGCCTTGGCCGCCGCAGCTCTAGTAGCGATGAGCGGTGCCCTAACTGCTTGTAGCTCAGCAGGAGGCTCCGCCAGCAGCTCAGGGGAAATCGAAGTCTGGGATTATGAGGGCCAAGGAGTTTCCAATGAAGCAATGGAATCAGCCGTCAAGGCCTTTGAATCTGAGAATCCTGATTTAAAGATTAAACGCACCTCATTTGCTTTTGGAGATTTATCCAAATCTATCGTCCAAGGCGGTGTAGGTGGCGAAGTGCCTGATGTGGCCATTATCGACAACGTAGACAACCAGAATTTTGCTGCCCTCGGTCTGCTCCAAGACATTACCTCGGAAGTGTCTTCGCTGAAAGACGAATACTTCGAAGGACCGTGGAACTCTACGCAACTGGACGGCAAAACGTTTGGGCTTCCCATGAACTCAAATAACCTGGCTTTGTTCTATAACAAGACTATGTTTGCCCAAGCCGGTATCACGGAGCCGCCAAGTACTTGGGAGGAATTGGCCACCACAGCCAAGAAACTTGCTACCGGCGGAAAATCCGGCTTGGCGATTTCAGGTGTCAAGAATGAACAAGGGACTTTCCAAGTACTGCCCTTTGTTTGGCAAGCCGGCGGCGACATTGACAATTACGCTAAGTACGGTGGCGAAGCCTTGAGCTTCCTCAAAAAGATGATTGACGATGGCGCTATGTCCTCGGCCGTATCTAACTATTCCCAGGAAGATGCCCGCACCCAGTTCACGACAGGACAAGTGGCAATGATGGTCAACGGTCCGTGGGAGATTTCCAACCTAAAGGACGTTGACTTTGAGTGGGGCGTAGCTCCTTTACCGAAGGGACAACGTGTTGCGACAGGTCTGGGCGGTGAAAACATCGTGGCTTTCGCGAGTGCCAAGAACCCGGAAGGAGCACTGAAATTCGTGAAGTGGATGGCCTCTCAGAAGGGCGTTCAGACATTCTGCGATATCTCAGGACAGCTCTCACCCCGCCCGGATTTATCCGGAAAGTTGAAGCTATCCACCGATGCGAATATGCAAGTCTTTGAAAAACAAATGCAAGATACGCATGCACGCTCGTACGGTGAGAACTACAACAAGATTTCCGAAGCCGTTCAGCTTTCCATCCAGGAAGCTTTAACCGGAGCTAAGAGCCCTGAAAAAGCCGCTAAGGATGCTGAAACAACTATTTCTGAACTCTTGCCCAAGAAATAAAGTTAGGGTAACCATGTCAGCGGAAGTATCCAACAAGACAAGCGGAAAAATTAAGAAAAAACAGGACAGCCAGCTACGCCTGGGACTGCTCTTGGCGACTCCAGCCTTGATTTACATCATCGTATTCATGGCGTTTCCGCTTTTCTACAATTTTTTCCTGAGTCTCACAGAAGCTAACGGTGCGAACCTAATTTCCAGAACATTTACGTTCAATAATTTTAAGAACTACTCAACAGTTCTTAATGATCACGGATTCTGGAACGGTCTGGTTCTATCGTTAATTTTCACCATTGCATGCTTGATAACTCAATACGTCATAGGGTTTGCCTTGGCGTTATTTTTCAGGAGACCATTTCCAGGCAACGGCGTCATGCGAGCCTTGCTACTTGTCGGTTGGATACTTCCGCCAGTGGTTACTGGCACCATATTTAAGTGGATATTTGACTCAGATTACGGAATTTTAAATTACCTCCTTATAAATATGGGAGTAATTGACGAAGGCATCAAATGGCTAACAGTAGGTCCAACCGCACTTTTAGCAATCATTATTGCAAATCTGTGGGTCGGAATCCCCTTTAATCTTTTACTGTTGCTTTCCGGACTTCATACTATTGACGATTCACTTTATGAAGCTGCCCATGTCGATGGGGCAAATCCGTGGCAACAGTTCTGGAAGATTACCTTCCCTCTGATGAAACCTGTCTCGATTTCTGTCTTATTGCTTGGAGTAATTAACACCTACAAAGTCTTTGACCTGATTTATACCATGACCAAAGGCGGCCCGGTAGACGCCACCACCACCCTGCCCGTCTACACCTATCTGGAGACATACAAGCTCTTCCAGTTCGGTAACGGCGCTGCAGCGTCAGTTCTCACCTTAATACTGCCTTTGGTTCTTTCCTGGTTCTATGTACGTTCCCTAAATGAGGAGGATTTACGATGAAAAATGTTCGTTTATCCAGTCAGAGCAAAACAACTATTTTCAAATCTGTGATTGGGTGGCTTATAATTGTCATCTACCTCTTCCCTGTTTATTGGATGATAAATACTTCATTCAAAACAGGTAAGGAAATGTTTGCTAACCCACCCACGCTTATTCCGCAAGACTTTTACCTCGGTTCTTACAAAGCTGTTTTCACAGGAAATTACGGCACATGGAGCGCGCTGCTTAATTCGATAATCATTTCAGTTTCGGTGCTCTTGCTTACCCTGGTTATCGCTATTCCATCATCTTACGCTGTTGCGAGATTACGGACTCGCACTACTACCTCAATGATGGTTTTGTTAACAGTAGTACAATTACTGCCAGCTATCGCCATATCAATTCCTATGTTCGTAATGTTCCGACAAGTCGGTTTGGTAAACACATACGTATCGGTCATTTTGGCGGATATTTCCGTAACTTTACCTTTTGCTGTCATTTTGCTAAGACCGTACTTTAAACAGTTCCCTTATGAAGTAGAAGAAGCGGCACAGCTGGATGGTTTGAATACTTTACAGACTATCATTAGAATCGTCATGCCAACGATTAAACCCGGAATCGTCATGATTGGATCCTTCTCTTTCCTTATGGCTTGGGGAGAATTTACCTTTGCGTTGACCTTAACCACAAATCAAAATATTCAACCGCTCACTGTGGCTTTGAACCGGATTATTGGTCAGTACGGAACCAACTGGAACGATCTAATGGCGGTAGCAACAGTCATAGCGTTGCCTGTGTTGCTGATCTTTATATTCCTGCAGCGCTACATCGTAGCGGGTCTGGCCGGAGGTGCCACAAAGGGATAAAACTGCGTGGGTGTCCCCTACCGGGTGAATTTTCCGAACTCGGTAGGGGCATCTAGGAGCGCTCGGAACCCCCGGATGGCAGCTCCCCGCACAGCTGGCATCTCGTAAGCTGAGCTGGTAATTTGCAGGGATCTTTGCTCGTCAGCGATGGTGTGCAAATGCATCAGTCGGGTTACCTCGGCCTTGTATTCAGCAAAAAAGTTGGTCAAATCTCCGCCGATGATGATGAGAGACACATCTAAGATATTTGTAAGAGCGGCCATGGCCAGGCCTAATGCCCGGGCAGATTCGACTAAGGCAGCTTCATTCCCACGCCGGGTTTCCAGCGCCTCCCGGCCTACATATCTTTCCAGGCAACCTTGCGCCCCGCATTTACATTGAATTCCGCGCGGGTCAATGGTCAGGTGTCCGATTTCCCCCACCCAGCCATGACAGCCCTGATAGAGCTGCCGGTTCTCCACAACGGCGGCGCCGACCCCGATTCCGCCTGAGATATAGGCAAATGTATCCAGTCCGGAGGGACAACCCGGGTGTTTCCACGTTTGGGCCCATGCCGCCATGTTCGCCTCGTTGTGGACTTCAATCGACTTTACCGGGAACTGAATGGAACGCCTTATCTGTTGGCACACATCAACGTTAGACCACCCCAGGTTCGGGGCATAGATGACTCTCCTGTTGTCACCGTCAACCAAGCCAGGCACTGACACCGTCACGGAAAAAATTATTGTTTCGACGGAAAGCTGGGAAACAACCCCATTCAACTCGTGGCCGACCCGGGAAAAAACTTCCTCTGGTGGTAATGATGGGACCTCGAGTTCAAATCGTTTCCAGCACAGTTCCTGGCCTCCCAAGCCCAACCCCAGCAGGCGAATTTCGGAAACCCCAATATCCACTCCCAGTGAGACTAAATTATTGTTCCCCACTAGGACTCTGCCCGGACGACCGGGACCGCCCGTCATAACGGGCGGTAGCTCCTGAATTAACCCCAAAGCGACCAGCTGGTCAGAAAGTCGCGTTGCCGTAGCCCTGGTTATTTGCACCCGGGAAGCAATTGCGGCGCGAGTGAGAACTTCATCAGGACCGGAAGAAAGCACCTCATGGAGCACTCGTCTCAGGTTCATGGCACGCTGGGTGGAAACAGAGACGAACTCTTGCATAACGCTCCTTACGGACCCGAAATCCCCAACAGCGTTATCTTATCAAGTCACCAGCCTGTTTGGCCGCTCCTAACGCCACGTATTCTCCCGGTGGCGCCACCTCGATTTCTATACCAAGCTTGGAGGGCAGTATCTGGGTAACGGCAGGAGATTTAGCTCCTCCACCAATCAGGGTGGCTTTGTTAACCTCAACTCCGCACCCTTGGATTGCTTGCAGGGCATAATCGATAAGTCCCACCAGCCCTTCCACGGCGGCTCGGGCTAGGTGGGCTGGGGCATAGTTTCTCAGAGTCATTCCCCGGATTTCGGCAGTGGCATTAGGCAAATTCGGAGTGCGTTCGCCCTGGAAATATGGAATCATCTGTAACCCGTCCGTATCGGGAACTTGCAAGGCTAGCTGGTCAAAAGTAGACACATCTACACCCAAGAGAGCTGCAGTTTTGTCCATAACTTGAGTTCCGTTCAAAGTACAGGCCAAGGGGAGCCAATTGCCGGTGGCATCCATGAATCCTGTAACAGAGCCAGATTTATCAATAACCGGCTTATCGGAAACTACCGAAACCACACAAGAGGTTCCAATCGAAATAGCCGCTTCGCCAACTCGTAAACCTAAGCCCAAAGCTGCACCCGCATTGTCCCCACAACCCGGAGCTATTTTTGTTCCCGCTCTCAGCTCGATCTCGGGAATGTCGCGAGTTACTTCCCCGCCCAATTCCTGAGGAGATACAACTTTAGGTAAGACGAGTTGCCGTGCCTTGTCCTCGGGAATTCGCAAAGCGTGCGCCAGCAAATCATACCGATACTCACCGATGTGAGTATCTAAATATGCAGTACCGGAAGCATCTGAGCGATCAGTGAACAGTGAATGGATATCTGCACTGCCTTGTATTCTCCAAGATAACCAATCATGAGGTAGGCAAACCGCGGCAACGCGCGACCAGGATTGTGGTTCATGATCAACTAGCCACCTCAACTTCGTAATGGTCAATGAGGCTACAGGAGCACAACCACAGGATTCAACCCAGAAATCTAATCCTTTTTCCTCCACAAGTTGCTTAGCGGCAGCAGCCGAACGGGTATCGTTCCACAGTAACGCATCACGCACGACAGTCCCGTTTTGATCTAAAGTGACCAAACCGTGCTGTTGAGCTCCCACGCTAACGGCTTCCACATCAGCCAGTCCCCCAGCTTGTTTAGCCGCAGAGATAAAGGCTTCCCACCAATGCTCCGGATTGACTGAAGTCCCTTCCGGATGTGGCGCACTTCCCTGTCGAAGAATCTGTTGACTCTCAGTGTCCCAAACCAACACCTTGGTGGATTGAGTAGAGGAGTCCACACCAGCTACAACGGCCATTTTCTGCTCCTAAAGCCCACACATCTATGAAAAATGTTAATTCACACGTGGGTGTGAGACGACGAATCGATTTCGACTAGTCCCTACCCTACGAGGTGACGCATGGCTTGTTGATACAACTCCACGAAGTGATATTCACGCTGAGCGGCCTGCTCCGGGTCAACGGTAGGACTGTTCATGAACTCCGCGTAGGTTTCGCCCTCATTCATGGTAGGTTCGCCCAATTCGAACACTGAAGCCGCTTCCATGAGTTCCTTGGTCAGCGGATCGGCCCTGAAAGCTAACGCTTTGTCTTTCAGCATCAGATACATTTCCATATTGGCCGCCGCGGAAGCCCAAACCCCTTCGAATCCCTCAGTACGCGAGGGCTTATAGTCGAAGTGAATCGGGCCATCGTAGCGGTTCCCGCCGCCGGGGAACCCATTGACCAGCAGGTCCACTGTAAAGAAAGCTGAGGCCAAGTCTCCATGACCGAAGCATTTATCCTGGTCGTACTTCAGCCCCGATTGACCGTTCAAGTCGATGTGGAAAAGTTTCCCGGCGTTCAGCGCTTGCGCCAGAGCGTGGTTGTAGTTCAGGTTTGCCATCTGTTCGTGGCCTGTTTCCGGGTTCAAGCCCACGATGTCCCCATTGTCAAGCTGGGCGATTAACGCCAACGCGTGACCAACCGAGGGCAGGAAGATGTCACCACGAGGTTCATTTGGCTTGGGTTCCAGCCCGATGCGCAAGTTGTAACCTTTTTCTTTGATGTAGCCGGCAACAGCGTCTAGACCTTCCTTGTAGCGTTCAAAAGCGGCGTTAAGATCCTTGGAGGAATCGTACTCAGCACCTTCGCGACCTCCCCACATGACGAAAGTCGAGGCGCCCATTTCCGCAGCCAAGTCAACGTTTTTCAGAATTTTCTTGAGGCCGAAACGACGAATCTCCCGGTCGTTGTTCGTCAACCCGCCATCTTTAAAGATGGGGTGGGTAAACGTATTGGTAGTTACCATTTCGATAACTAAACCAGACTGGTCGCAAGCCTCTTTGAACTTTTTAATGATGGATTGGCGCTCAGATTCCGAAGCTGAAAAATTGAACACGTCATTGTCGTGGAAAGTCACTCCCCAGGCTCCAAGTTCAGCAAGTTTCTGGGCGTATTCCCAAGGATCTAAGGCGTCCCGGGTTGCCACACCGAATGGGTCAACCCCCTGCCAACCCACTGTCCAAATCCCGAAAGAGAACTTATCTTCTTTACACGGCTTACGCATTATCTGTGCTCCTTTACACTCGTGGCGTTCATTACCAGCGATTCTATGCTTTATTCCCCGCTGATGTGATAGCCTCCAAAAACCTATTTTGTTTAGTCTTAAAACTAACACGCTAGCTCTAGAGAGTCAAGGGTTTTACTAATCTTTCACGTCCCGAAAACTAAGGTTCCTCCGGGATGCCCATGTGCCGCGCCGCACCCACACTTTTGCGCGTTGACCCAATCACCAGGAACATAAGAAACACAGAGCATCGCAAGGCTCTAATCGTAAAAGATTTGTTCCACGACCCCGCGAGCCAAGCGCGCGGTGCGCATCCAGTCGTCGGTCAGGTCTTGGTGCGCACCCTCTGCGTAGCCCAGCAGCGCCGCCGTGGTCACCAAGAGGCGATCGACGGGCAGCACATCGAGTTTTTTCCCGGTAGTCCGCCCCGATCCCAACACATTGGCGGCGCGAATCGACATGGCCATCATCCACGCGGTGCGCAGTGTTTCCGCGTCCGGGGCGGAAATCAGCCCTGCGCTCACAGCCGCGCGCAGGGCGTCTCCGGTAGACACACAGCGCAGCCCCGGCACATCGCTGGCGTGGCACATCTGCAATATTTGTACCGACCATTCCACATCGGATAATCCCCCTGGACCCAGCTTGACGTGGCGCACCGCCGCCGCGGTCTTGCCCGCACCGCTGACCTGTCCACCGCCAATCCGTTCGGCCTCCATGCGGGCTTTCAACCGCCGGATTTCTTTCAGCTCTTTCGCCTCCGGAGGGGTGTCAAATCGCACCGGATCCACAATTGCGGCAAAATCCGTGCGCAAGGCCGGCGAACCCACCACGGGACGAGCCCGCAGCAGGGCCTGACGTTCCCAAGCACTGGCCCACCGGGCAAAATAATCCTCCAGCAACCCCAAGTCCTTGGATACTGGCCCGGATCGACCCTCGGGACGTAAATCAGTGTCGACGCGCCAGGCCCCAGCTTGGGCTCCGTTCAAGATTGAGCTGACGGCATTAACCAAGCTCGCTGCCTCCGCCGCGGCTTGTTTGCGAATTTCTGATGCCGCGGGGTCGGTTTCTGTACCCGCTGCCGAGGATTCCGCCACCGGCGCGGTAGGCAAATATCCCGCTGCCGGATTGCCCGGCTCCCGCCACGGACGATAGTAAAACACCACGTCAGCGTCCGACGCATAGCCGGATTCGCCACCGCCAAACCGACCCATCCCCACGACTAAGTGGTCGGCATAATAACCCCCGGAAGCCAGGGTGCGCGTCGCGGACATCGCGGGCGCAACCTGCGCGGACAGCGGCTCCCCACCGCCCTTGTGACCGGGAGCCGTCGGGGGTACCTGCGCATTAAGCTTTCGCAACGCCAAATCGAGAGCCCCGGCAAGGACGGCTTCACCCACGTCAGTCAGTCGCTGAGCGGTTCGCAACGGGTCAATGCCTTGCAGCACGTCCACCATAGCCGCCCGCAATAGCTCCCGACCCCGCACTGCTCGCAGCCGCGCGGCTTGCTTGTCCAGATCAGGTTGGCGCTCAAAGGACGCCAGGATTTCGCGCTCCAGCTCCTCGCGAGTCCGCCCGCGTAACTGGGCCTCGTCGTCAAGCCACTTAATAGCGTCGGGATTAGCGGGCAACAACCCCGCCACCAGCGGCGAAGACGACAGCAACCGGGTCAAACTCCGGGCAGCCGTACCCGAATCACGCAGCAAACCCAGATACCAATGCGTGTCCCCCAACGCGTCTGACACTTGCCGGAAAGCCAACAAACCGCCATCCGGATCTACCCCATCGGCCAGCCAATCCAGTAGCACCGGTAACAGCTGGCGTTGAATTGCCGCCCGCCGACTCACCCCGGTGGTCAAAGCCTCGATGTGTTCCAAGGCTCGTTTGGAATCGCGGTATCCGATAGCTTGTAGCCGGGACTGCGCGGCGGCGCTGTCCAAGGCCGCTACCCCAGCCGATAGTTTTGCCACGGCAGGCAGCAGCGGGCGGTAATAGATTTCCTCGTGCAGTCCCCGAACCTTTTGGCGCACTTCCTGCCAAGCCTGGGTCAGCTTCGCCCCCTCGGAAAACCGCGCCACATCAATAGAACGCGCCACCCTGCGTAGTTGGGCATCTTGGGGGAACAGGTGGGTGCGGCGCATCCGATCCAGCTGGGTGCGATGCTCGATGACTCGCAGGAAACGGTAATAGTCAGCCATTTCTTCGCCTTGGTCGCGGCCGATATAACCGCCGGCGATGAGGGCTTGTAAAGCGTCCAGGGTCGCGCGTACCCGCAGGCTCTCATCGACCCGGCCGTGTACCAGCTGCAGCAGCTGCACGGTAAACTCCACGTCACGCAGTCCCCCGGCACCGAGCTTGATTTCGCGTCCGGCTTTCTTTGGGTCCAGCAACTTTTCCACCCGCCGGCGCATGGCTCGGGTATCTTCCACGAAGCCTTCGCGTTCCACCGCGGACCACACAAAAGGACGGATGGTACTCAGATAGCGAGAGCCCAGTTCGCGGTCCCCCGCGGCCGGACGGGCTTTCAGCAGCGCCTGGAACTCCCAAGTTTTCGCCCAACGCTGGTAATAGTCCAGGTGAGACTCCAAAGTACGAACCAGAGCACCGTCCTTGCCCTCGGGGCGCAGCGCGGCGTCCAACACCCACAGCGCTGGTTCCGGGCCGGTCGCGGAGCAATAGGACCCGAGCGCCTGAGCGATAGCGGTGGCACGCCGGTTTGCCTCGGCGCTATCCAGGTCGACGCCGTCCCGGGCTTGTCCCACGTAGATGACATCAACGTCAGAAATATAGTTCAGTTCCCGCGCCCCGGTTTTCCCCATCGCCACCACGGTGAAAGCAATCTGGCCCTCCGGGTCGTGGTCGCGGCGGGCCAGCGCCAAACCAGCCTCCAAAGCCGCATCTACCAGGTCGCTGATGCGCCGGGAGGTCGCCTGAAACTCGGCTTTCGCCGCCGCCGTTCCCGCATGAGCCAAGTCCTCGGCTGCCAGCTGCGCCAGCAGGGCATAGTAAACCCGACGCAGTTCCAGGTCGTGAGCTTGCAGGTCAGCGACCCAGCACGGGTTTTCGTCGCTTCCCAGGTTCTTTGCCCCCACCGCGTTCAGTAGCCGTGTGGAGTAAGTTTCCGGCTCGGGCTGCTGTTCCAGGGGCGCAAGGGCCGCCGGGTGGGTCACCAGGTAGCTGGCAAAAAATTCGGAGGCACCCAGGAGGCGCAGCGTGCGGTTTCCGATTTGGCGGGTACTCAGCGTCTCGGTTATGCCCGACGGGTGACGGGCATCCTCGGAAAAAATCCGATTCAGGCTCAGCAGCACCTGGTCAGGGTCCGCAGTCTGACCCAGGTTCTCGATGAGTTTCGGAATCTCAATCTGGGGGGCTGCCTGCATAATGGCGGTCAAAAGGGTTTTGGCGCGCCCGACATCTTCCACTCCGGAGGTCAGCAAGGCCACCGTCTCGGAATACTCTCGAGCCATTCTTTACCCTTTCAGCACCGCAGTCCCGCCGCTCACCGAGGCGAGGAACCTGTGGCAGTGACTAATGCAGATGCAGCAGCAAGCGTTTCTCTTGTTCCGTCACCTGGTGGCGATAATCGGTCCATTCCGCCAACCGAGTGCGCAAAACATAATCAAAAACTTCTTCGCCCAGAACCGCTGGCACCAGCTCAGAGTCCTGCAGGTAGCGAATCGCGTCCTCCAAAGAGCGCGGCAGGGTCTCGATACCGTAGGCTTTGCGTTCCGCGTCGCTCATCTCCCACACGTTATCCTCGGCTTCTTCGGGTAGTTCCAGGCGCTGTTCAATCCCTTTCAGGCCCGCCTCGATAATCAGGGCAAAACCCAAATATGGATTCATCGCGGGGTCAGGAGCCCGGTACTCAACCCGAGTGGAAGTGTGCAGACCGGGCTTGTGATCGGCCACGCGAATCAGGGCGGAAGGATTGTGGTGGCCCCAGCAGACGAAAGCCGGTGCCTCATCCCCGCCCCACAGCCGCTTGTACGAGTTCACATGCTGATTGACGATAGCCGAGATTTCCTTGGCGTAGTGCAGCAAACCGGCAGTGAACTGGCGTCCCACAATGGACAGGTGGTCAGCCGCCGCGGGATCGTAGAACGCGTTTTGGTCGCCCTCCCACAGCGAAAAATGCACGTGCAACCCATTGCCGGGAAAATCAATATCCGGTTTCGGCATAAACGTCGCCAGCAGACCTTTGACTTCTGCCAGGTCCTCTACCGCTTCACGCGTAGTTACCAGATTATCTGCACAAGACAGGGCATCGACGGAACGCAAGTCGATTTCGTTTTGTCCGGGGCCGCCCTCGTGATGGGAAAACTCGACCGAAATACCGTACTCTTCCAGCATCCGCACCGCCCACCGGCGAAATGCGTTGCCCGGCCCTGCCGAAACGTGATCGAAGTAACCCCCCTGGTCCACCGGCCGCAGGCGCTCATCCAGACTGCCGGGCTGTTTGAACAGGTAAAACTCGATTTCAGGATGCGCGTAGGGAACGAATCCCAACGATTGTGCCCGTTTCATGGTGCGTTCCAGCACGTAGCGGGGATCGGAGTGCGAGCGGGTCCCGTCCGGGTTGTAGACGTCACAGAACATCCGCCCGATAGTGTCCTGCGGAATGTCGGCGAGCTGGGGCATAATCTGGAACGTCTGGGCATCGGGGAAAAGTAACATATCCGATTCCGCCACGCGGGTGAAACCCTCCACGGAGGAACCGTCGAAAGCTACCCCTTCCGTAAAGGCTCGTTCCAGTTCTACCGGTGCAATCGTGACAGATTTCAATACGCCCAACACATCGGTGAACATGAGACGCACATACTTCACGTCACGTTCCCCCACCTGGCGAATCACGTCTTCTTGGCGAGAATCCACGGTTTTCTCCCTTCAATAGTCTTTTCCGGCGGTTTTCCGGATGCTCAAGGTCTCCTGAACTAAAGTTTCATTCTGGCGGTGTAACGTCCCTGCTCCGTGTGCGCTATGTCCAAGTCCAGGCCGTACATGGCGCTCATAGTCTCGCTGGTCAGCACGTTTTCGAGAGGGCCGGAGGTGAATACGCGGCCTTCCTTGAGAGCCAGCGCGTGGGTAAAGCCGGGGGGGATTTCCTCCAGGTGATGAGTGACCATGACCATAACCGGACTTTTCGGGTCACGAGCCAGTTCCGCCAAGCCGCTCAGCAGCAGTTCGCGCCCGCCGAGATCCAGGGCAGCCGCCGGTTCATCCAAAATCAGCATCTCCGGGTCAATCATGAGAGCCCTGGCCACTAAAACGCGCTGTTTTTCGCCCTGGCTCAAGGTAGCGAACTCGCGTTCTTTCAGGTCAGCCACTTCAAACATACTCATCAGGGCTTGGGCGCGCTGCAAGTCAACCGGTTCGTAACTCTCCCGCCAAGATGCCGTCACCCCCCAAATGGAGGACAACACGGCCTTTTCCACGGTTTCCTGGGGAGGAATCTGCGCCGCCAAGGCTGGGGAGGCATACCCCACCCGCTGACGAATCTCGGCGATTTCGGTTTTCCCCAAGACTTCGTCCAAAACTTCGACCCGACCGCGCGAAGGGTAAATCCTCCCCGCCAGCATATCGACCAGCGTGGTTTTCCCCGCCCCGTTAGGCCCCAGCACCACCCAATGCTGTCCCAGGTGAATCTGCCAGTTGAGGCCTTGCAAAATGGAGGTGTGATTGCGCCACAATTCGACGTTGTCACACCTTGCGACCAAAGTCATACTGTTCTTTCCTATCCGCGGCTGGGCAACTGTGGGTTAATTGTGACGCTGGGCGATGACTTTTTCATATAACGCCATAGTTTTTTCCCCAATAGCCTCCCAAGTGAAGTGTTCTTGGGCGCGTTTGCGTCCGGCCTCGCCCATTGCCTGAGCCCGAGACGGGTCTGACAGCATCTCGGTGATGCGCTGGGCCATCGCCTGCTCGAACTCTTCTGGATGCAGGGGCTTGCCAGTACCGTCATTGACCTGTTCAATCGGCACCAAAAAGCCGGTTTCCCCATCAATAACCACGTCGGGAATACCCCCGGTGTCGGTGGCGACCACGGGCAAGCCGCAAGCCATCGCCTCCAGGTTCACGATTCCCAGCGGTTCGTAAATCGATGGGGTCACAAACAGGGTCGAGCCTGTCAGCAGGGCAATCATGTGGGCGCGGTCCAGCATGTCCGCAATCCACACCACTCCCGGACGCTCCTGCTGCAGGTCGCGCACCAGACTTTCGACTTCCTCCATAATCTCTGGGGTGTCAGGTGCCCCCGCGCACAACACGATTTGGGCGTCACGAGGTACGTCGCGCAGGGCCCGCAGCAGGTAGGGCAGACCCTTTTGACGGGTGATGCGCCCCACGAAAGTAATGGTGGGAGCCCCTTCTGTCAGTCCGTAGTCCGCCCAAACTTGGCTGCGGAATTCGGGGGTGATATTAGAAAAGTCCCAAGTCGCCAGGTCAATGCCGTTGTGGATGACGTGGACGCGGTCGGGGTCGATGGTGGGATAGCAACGCAGAATGTCGGCTCTCATAGCGTGGGACACCGCCACGATGGCGTCCGCGGCTTCGTAAGCGGTTTTTTCCGCCCAGGAGGAAATCCGGTATCCCCCGCCGAGCTGTTCCGCTTTCCATGGACGCAGCGGTTCCAGGGAATGCGCGGAAATAACATGTGGAATGTCATACATCAGGGAAGCCCAATGCCCACCCATATTGGCGTACCAGGTGTGGGAATGCACCACGTCAGCACCATCGGCACCAGCCACAAACTCCAAGTCCACTCCCAAAGTGCGGATAGCGGCGTTCGCGTCAGCCAGTCCCTCCAGATAGTCGTACCCGGTGACCCCTGGCTCGCCGCCTTCCGTGCCCGCGGCGCGCGGACCCTCAAAACAGTGCACCCTCACTTCTGCCCGCTGACGCAAAACCTTGGCAAGTTCAGTGACGTGAACACCTGCACCCCCGTAAACTTTCGGAGGGTATTCCCGACTCATCAAATCAACGCGCATAGCAACCTCGCTTCAACAGAAATGGACCCAGTACAACCCGACCCGTAGTGTCCCCGGAAAATCCCTGGCCAGCGAACCGCGGCTGCACCTCTAACTTATCCCATTTGCAAGTAAAAGATGACCCAAAAGCCCCACAAAAGCTAAAAATTCTCTATAGGGTTAAAGCGTGGCACTATCAAAAGTTTTGACAATTATTCTCGCTGGTGGCGAAGGCAAACGCCTGATGCCTCTCACTGAAGACCGCGCCAAACCCGCGGTGCCTTTCGGCGGACACTACCGCCTCATCGACTTCGCGCTGTCAAACGTGGTCAACTCCGGTTTCCACCGCGTCATCGTCCTGACCCAGTACAAGTCGCATTCCTTAGACCGACACATCGCCACGGCCTGGCACATGTCGAATATTCTGGGCAACTACGTGGCACCGGTTCCGGCTCAGCAGCGCACCGGCAAGCACTGGTACATGGGTTCAGCTGACGCGATTTTCCAATCTGAGAACATCATCAGCGATGAGCGCCCCGACTACGTGCTGATTATCGGGGCTGACAACATTTATCGGATGGACTTCTCGCAGATGGTGGCCGAACACATCGAGTCAGGCCTGCCCGCCACCGTGGCCGGAATCCGTCAGCCGCTCAGCTTAGCATCTTCTTTCGGCGTCATTGAAGCTGACGCAACGGGTAAAATCGCAGCTTTCCGGGAAAAGCCTCAAGACGCGGTCGGGCTGCCCGACGCCCCGGATCAGGTACTGGCATCGATGGGCAACTATGTGTTCAACACCGATGCCCTGCTCGACGCACTGCGCTTGGACTCGCAAAACGAGGATTCCAATCACGATATGGGCGGGGACATCGTGCCGTATTTTGTGTCTCGCGGGGAAGCCCACTGCTATGACTTCATCCGCAATGACATCTCCGGCTCGACCGAACGTGACCGGGACTACTGGCGTGACGTCGGTACTATCGATGCCTACTACGAGGCCTCTATGGATCTCATCGCAGTTCACCCCGTCTTTAACCTCTACAACCCGAAGTGGCCCATTATGACGACTGTGGACGGTGAACTGCCCCCCGCGAAGTTCGTCTATGGGGACGACTCCCGTATGGGACACGCCATTGACTCCTTCGTCTCCAGCGGCACGATTATTTCCGGGGCTCGCTGTGTTCACTCGATTATTTCCCCCGGTGTTCGCCTGAACTCCTGGTCCGAAGTGACGGACTCGGTCCTGATGAACGGCGTGGTGCTGGCGCGGCACGCGAAAGTCGACCGGGCTATCTTGGACAAGAACGTTTACGTTGGCGAGGGCGTCACTATCGGAGTTGACCTCGAACAAGACCGGGCACGCGGTTTCCTGGTGACGGATTCCGGAATTACGGTGGTCCCCAAAGACACCCGCGTCGAGTACTAGCCCATGACAGAAACTTTGCTGCCCCTGCGCTTTACCTGCGTATGGGAGGGGGACTCTGCGGGCGTAGCGCCGGAGGCATTTTTGTCCGCGGTGGTTCGTGTCACCGGACTGAGTACCTCCGCGTCCCCCACCCGGTCTTTGTCAGGGAGTCTGCACCGGCTGTCCCTATACGTTCCTGCCGCACCCCCCACGACTCGTGAACAAAGAGCCGCGTGGATCCGCGCTATGGAGCCTGACCTGGGCTCAGAGGGACTGGCTGTGGCGATAACGACAGGAGAAATGGCGCAGCACGGTCCGGCCCTGGTGGTTTTGGACGGGGACTCCACGCTGTTTACCGGGGAAGGCATTGACCTGGTGGCCGCCCACGCCGGTACGCAGATGGAAGTCGCTGCCATCACTGCCGCCGCGATGCGCGGAGAACTCGATTTTGCCCAGTCCCTGCGGCGGCGCATGGGAACCCTGCGGGGCCTTCCGGCCAGCGTCTTGGACCAAGTGCGCCAGGACTACCACTTTTCGCCAGGAGCAGCACAAATGGTGTCGGATTTTCATCACCGCGGCGTGAAAGTCGGGGTGGTTTCCGGCGGATTCAGAGAACTGGTTGCGCCGCACGCCACCGAAATCGGGCTGGATTTTGTCAAAGCAAACAGTTTCGAGGTGGCCAACGGCCAGCTGACCGGCAATCCCGAGGGCGATATTGTCACCGCCGAAACCAAGGAAACCTGCCTGCGTTCCTGGGCGGCCAAACTCGGAGCCAGCCTAGAAAGCTGCGTGGCGATGGGAGACGGAGCCAACGACCTGAAAATGGTGCGTGCCGCCGGTTTGGGAGTCGCCTACCTGGCAAAACCTGCTTTGCAAGCCGCTGCTGATGTGCGCCTCTCGTGGCCCAACTTGGCGGTGCTGTCTGCGCTCACTCTCCCGGACTGACTTTCTCAGCGCGAAAACTGTTCGCCCAAAAAAGGCCGCTCACGTTCAGCGGGTCGAGGGACGCTCCGGGTTTGACACGTCCACGACTTTCACGCCCTGCACCGTAAACAAAAGTTTAGCTACCTGGGCTTTTTCTACCGAATCATGGCAATTACCCCACACCAAGGTGCGGCCGTCGCGCAGTTTGAACTGCAGCTGAGCTGGGTCGTCGGAAGTCACCGAGGCAATCATAGACCGCAGTTCCGCGGGCATATCCCCAAAAGCAGTCAAAGCCGCGTCGACCAGTTTGCGGGTTTGCCCACCCAGTTTCTCCATGTCAACGTCCAGCTGCGGCAGTCCCGCAACGTCGCCAGGGGCTATCTCCAGGACGACTCCGGACCGATCCACCCCCACGACCTTGCCGTTTTGCCGCACGGTGGCTACCGGAACACGCTCCACCACGTGAATATTCAAACCGTGCAGCCAGGCCGGTGAGACCTGGACATCTTTCAGGGCGCTCATTTCGTGCAGCACCGTTTTGGCTACTCCCGCCGTGGCCAAACTGGTTATAGTGCGTCCCTCGAAACGCTGAGTGGCTTGGCACACCTCTTTAACGTCCACGTTGTGCGCACCCGTGACATGGCACTGTGAGAGTTGGTAGGTGAACAGCGGAGAAAAAAACACCACGTACAAAACGATGAGAATTCCTACCAACGCGCCAATCAGGCTGGAAATCCGCAGCCGTATCCGATGACGGCGAATGAACGCCTGCTCCTCCAACCGGTCCAGCAGCGAGTTATCTACGCTTGCCACCCGCAGCGAATCCCAGGGGGAACTCACCTCGAAGCGCGCCCCACCAGAGGGGGTCGCCTTCGGATTGTGTTTGCGCTGAGAAACCCTTTGGGCCGCTTTCACTGCCTCACGATTTGCCTTCGCGGCCTGCTTTTGAGCTTTCTTGGCGGCCTTTTTTTCCTTGCGTTCCTGTTTATCAAGTTGAGCCGGGGTCGGCCTTTTGGACTTCGTCTCAGGTTGGGCTGTTCCCGAGTCTGTCGTGTCAGTCGCGGCGGCGCGGTCACGAGGGCGGCGCGGGGCGTCCTTGTCGATGTCAACGCTTTTGGGGTCAACCACGGGACGACGATGCCGCCCCCGGCTCGCATCGCGGTCCTCTGAGGATTTCCCAAGGGTGGGACGAGGAGGTGGTTTCACGCCTGGCTCACTTTCGCCTGGGCTGCCTGCTCCACCGAGGCAAAGTCGTGTCCCGCGGCGATAGCGTGGCCCACGTGGGTGATAGAACCCGCCCCTAAGAACAGCAGCAGGTCGCCGGGGCGGGCAGACCGGAAAGCGTGCAGTCCCGCCGCGTACATATCCGCCACGTAGGTTCCTTGACCGAGGCGCTCGGTGATGATGTTGCCGTTTACTCCGGGAATCGGCGCTTCGCGGGCGGCGTAGACCGAGCACACGGTCAGGTCGTCCACGTCGGCAAAAACGCGGGCGAAAGCCTCAACGTTGTGGTAGGTCCGAGAATACAGGTGAGGCTGGAAACACACCAGCAGCCGACCACTACCGGCTAAGTCACGAGCGGCTTTTAGCGTGGCCGCAATTTCGGTGGGGTGGTGCCCGTAATCATCGTAAATGCGCACGTGATCACGTTCACCAACCAGCTGCATCCGGCGGCTGGCTCCCGAAAAAGTCCCCAACGCGGCGATGAACTGAGCCAAGTCCACGCCCAGGGCGTAGGCGGCTCCCAACGCTCCGCCCGCGTTCAGCAGCATATGCTGGCCCCCTATCCGCAACTCGAGCTGCCCGCGAAACACCTGCTGACCAGCATCGGCAACGCTGACTTGGCAATGTCCGCGGCCCGGCCCCAGCTCGGGCTCGCTCAACTGAACTACCACATCGCCAGCCAAGGGAACCCCGAAACCATAGGAAATAACCCGTGGACCACCCACGCCGCGCCGCGCTGGCACCTGCTGGGCCAGCCTTTTGACCCCGGCATCATCGGCACACAGCACCAGCGCACCGCCCTCGCGCAGTCGACCGGTAAATTCCACAAAAGCTTGCTCGAAGGCCTCCGCGCTGCCCCAGTGATCGAGGTGATCAGGCTCTATGTTGGTGATAACTTCCACCGCGGGGGAATAGTTCAGGAAAGACCCGTCGGACTCATCGGCTTCAATAACAAAGGCGGAACCCGACCCCAAACGCGCGCCGGTCCCCAGTTCGGCGATGATTCCCCCGATAGCAAAGGAAGGATCCGCGCCGATTTTCAGCAGGGCGTGGGCAATCATGGAAGACGTGCTGGTTTTACCGTGCGCCCCGGCCACCGCCACCAAATCGTGGGAACGGGTACAAAAATCTAAAGCTTGGGAACGGTGCCAGATTTCTAAGCCCAGAGCTTTGGCACGAGCCGCTTCGGGATTGTCCTCATGTACCGCCGAAGTCACCACCACAATAGCGTTAGCAGGGACCTGTTCTTCCCGGTGCCCCACGAAAACTGTGATGCCCGCCGCGCGCAGCTGTCTCAGCGTATCGGCTTGCACCTGGTCGGAACCAGACACGTGATACCCCAGGTCATGCAGCAGCAGCGCGAGGACGCTCATGCCGGCCCCTCCGATACCGATTAGGTAAAATGCCTGGTCGGGCGGAACCTCGTGGGCTTGTGCGACGTTGGACAAATTCGTGGAACTGTCTTTAATTTCGGGCATGATTAGGCCTCCTCGGGTTTCCCGGTCGTTTCGCCCAGGACTGTTAAGATGAGCGCGCAGAGATTCTCGGCGCCGCGAGTGGTGCCGACTTGGGCTGCCGCCGCCCGCATGGCCGCGTTTTGCTCCGGGTCTAACAGACGAATCAGCAGGTCAGCAGCCGCCTGCTCGGTCAGTTTCTTTTGGTCGAGCAAGAACGCCCCCGCGGCTTGCACGACCCCTCGCGCGTTTAGGGCCTGCTCTCCGTTGCCGATGGGCAAGGGCACATAGAGAGTGGGAATCGCCAGGGCGGTGTTTTCCGCGACAGTCGCTGCCCCCGCTCGACACACCACACAGTCAGCTAGGGCCAAACCGTAGTGCATCTCAGTGAGGTAGTCTCGCACCTGGTAACGCTGCTCCAGGTGGTGTGCAGCTACGAAATCCCTAACAGGACCGTCCTTGCCTTTCCCGGTCAAGTGAATGACTTGGGCGGAGGGGTTTTCCTGGAACACCCGCAAAAGCGCACCGGGCAAGACTTCGTTGAGACGCTGCGCCCCCAGGGAACCTCCGGTGATCAGCACCGTGGGGTGAGAAGCCGGCAAACCGAAAAATTCGGCGGCTTCGGCTCGCGCCGCGTCCCTGGTCTGGGGTGTTTCCAGCTGACGCGCCAGTTCGAGAATGCTGGGGCGCAAGGGCAGGCCGACCACGCGGGTCTCGCCGTGTTTCGCTTTCAGCCCGGTGCCCTCAAAAGTCAGGCCGACTCCGGCGGCGTAGCGTGACCCTACCCTATTGGCGAGCCCTGGCCGGGCATTTTGTTCATGAATGACGATGGGGATACCCAGGCGTTTCGCCGCGAAGTACACGGGAGTGGAAACGTAGCCACCAAAGCCCACCACCAGCCGCACCCCCCGCGCTTGGAAAGTATCGCGCAGCGACGCCACCACACGACGCATCCGAACCGGCAAACGAACCAGGTCCGAACTGGGACGACGCGGCATGGGCAGACGGGGGATGGTCAACAGTTCATAGCCGGCGGCGGGAACCAGCTCGTTTTCCAGCCCCTCGGATGTGCCCACCACCAGCGGCTCAAAGTCGAATTCGGTGGACTTTAGCGCGGCAACAGTCGCCAGCAAGGGGTTCACGTGCCCCGCAGTGCCGCCGCCAGCGAAAACAATGACCGGTTTTGAGATGTCACTCACACCCTCAACTTTAGCGTGTTTTGTCCGGAAACTTTTTCAGGGGCACGGTTCCTCGGGCGGTTGTCAGCAAAGTGTTCCCCCGGGTTCTGCGCCATGCCGACACCGCAGCGCCAGCGTTCAACGGTGTACCCGGCCGGGCAGCGAAACCGCCGCTCCGCGCCGCAAAGGACGCAGCCGAGCTTTCAAAGCTGCACCCGCTCCGGGTTCGGCGCGCGCGAAACACATCGCCATGCCCATCGCTGCCATGATGGACATCAGGGAGGAACCGCCGGAGGAAATCAGCGGCAGAGGCACCCCAATAATCGGGAGCAAGCCAACCACGGCTCCGATATTGATGATGGCTTGGGAAAAAATCCAGCCTATCAGGCCCGCCACCGTGTAGCTCACGAAAGGATTAGTTGCCCGGCTCATCAGCCGCAGCATCGTCAGGCACAGCACCACGAACAAACCCAGAACCAGGAAAGTGCCCAAAATTCCGAATTCCTCGCCCAGAATGGCGAAAATGTAGTCCGTATCCGCTTCGGGCAGATAGGACCATTTTTCCCGGCTGGCACCCGGTCCGACCCCGGTCAATCCCCCAGTTGCCAACGACCACAATCCGTGTTGGCGCTGGTAGCCGATACCGGTGGGGTCGGTGGTGGAAGCGTCCATGAAGCCAAAAACCCGCCGCCGCCGGTTGGCGGAACTCATTACGGCCAGGGTGACCCCGAAAATTCCCAGCAAGACGATTCCCGCAAAGTAACGCCAAGGAATCCCCGCCACGAATATCGCCGTCAAGATGAGCGCCGCCATCACCATCGCGGTGCCCAGATCTCGACCGACCATGACCAAACCCAACGACCCTACCGCGGGCACCCCCACGTTGATGAGCCAACGTTTCTTGTCCCTGGCCTCCCGCAGTTCCGGATCGGCCAGGACCCGTCCCAACGCCACAGCTAAAGCCAACTTCATGAACTCGGAGGGCTGAATGGTAAAGACCCCACCGAGGTTAATCCAGTTCGTGTTGCCGCCCGCGGACGTGCCGTGCATGCCCGGCACGAACACCATAATCTGCAGCAGCCACGCCGCCCCTAGGAACCACCAGGTCCACTTTTGATAAAAAGTCAGCGGGATCCTGGAAGCGATGAACAAAATCAGCAGCGCCGCCACATAAATCAGCGAACGTTTCCCGAAGGACAGAAACGGGTTCACCCCGCTTTCCAGGGCGGTGATGGTCGAGGCGGAAAACACCAGGATAAGCCCGATTATGAACAGCAGCAGGGTGGTGACCAAAACCAGGTAGTAGCTCAGAACCGGCTGGTTCTTCCATCCCTCGGACAAGTCGTGCAGAGCGGAGTGTTCCCGGCCCGGCTCTGTGGATGGGGCGGGGGCGGAGCTGGCGTCAACCAGGGTGGGCGTCGAGTTTCGCGAGGAAAACTTCGTCAGTTTCGCGTCTCGAGGTGCCTTAGGAGCCTTGTTCCTCCCCGCCATTTTGGTTCTCCCCCAGTTTCCGCGCCGCCTGAGCAAATTGGTCGCCGCGCTCGTGATAGTTGTTGAACTGATCCCACGAGGCACACGCCGGAGCCAGCAGCACGGTGTCCCCCGGAGCGGCCAAAGCTCGCGCCTCTAGAAGCGTCCTTTCCATCAGATTGTCCCCCGGAGCGACCCGTTTCAGCGGGATTCCCGCGCCGTTTTCCGCAAATGCGCTCTCAAAAGGCTCGGGATCCAGGCCAATCAGCACGGCGGCTTTCACTTTCGGGGCTGCTACCTGGACCAGAGAGTGGAAGTCTTGACCTTTCGCGTCTCCCCCGACTATCCACACGGCGTGCTTGTCGTCAATGTCACGCAGAGAAGCCGCCGCCGCGTGCGTATTCGTAGCTTTGGAGTCATCTATGTAGGTCACACCCTCAAACGTGCCAACCACGGCGCGGCGATGTTTCGCCAGCTCGAACTCGAGAATTCCGCGGCGCACCCATTCGGGCTGCAAACCATAAGCACGTGCCAGTCCCGCTGCGGCCAAAGTATCGGCCAGCAGCGCTGAGGTCGGGACTTTTGCTCCGCACAAGTGTTCCAGGTCGGCAAAGGTCGCCAGTTCGAGGGCCTGGGTTTCGTTATGTTCCCCAAAAGCCCGGTCCACGATGACGTCCTCAATCACCCCCAGGAAGCCCGGAGCGGGAATGCCCGGAGTCAAGCCGATGCACTTTTCCGCAGGAAATCCCTGTTCCTGGACGAAACGTTTACTGAGAACCTTGGTCGGCAGCTCCTCGGTGGCAGGGTACAGAGCGGCACGCTGCACTCCGCAATAAATTTTTGATTTGTCCCAAGCGTAGTTGTCGGCGCTGCCGTGCCAGTCAATGTGATCGGGGGCAAAGTTCAGCCACACGGAAGCCCAGGGTTTCAGGCTGTAGGTGGAATGCAGCTGCGCCGAAGACAGCTCCACCGCCAACGCATCCACAGCACCTTCGGCCGCGACTTGGACAATGGGCGTGCCGTAGTTGCCCACCGCGGTCGCCACCACGCCGCCAGTGATAAGCATTTGGGCCAGCATCCCGGTCGTAGTGGTTTTCCCGTTTGTGCCCGTAATGCACATCCACTTGCAGTTGCGATTGCCAATGGCTTCCTGGATTTGCCAAGCCAGCTCGACTTCTGACCACATGGGGGCACTGGTCTCAGGCAGGCGATACATGGGGTTATGCGGGGCAATCCCGGGGGATACCACGAAAAGTTTATGGCCTTTCCCGGCGGCCGCCTCTCCTTGAAGCTGTTCGCCGGTGGCGGTGCAGTAGTCGACCTGGTCGCCGAGTTCCTCACGAGCCTGTTGGAGGGCGTCTGGGTTCGCATCGTAGCAGGTCACGTGTGCTCCAAGGGTTGCCAGCACGGCAGCGGAAGCGCGCCCCGACTTTCCCAGTCCCAAAACTCCGATGGAAGCACCGGTGAATTGCGTATCTTTCACAGCCTTATCACCCAATCGAAATAGAACAGCCCCACCCCGGCGGCGGCCATCAGCCCGGCAATAATCCAAAACCGCACAACCACGGTAATCTCTTTCCAGCCCAACAGTTCAAAGTGGTGATGAATCGGAGCCATCTTAAACACGCGCTTGTGCGTGGCTTTAAAGAATCCGACCTGGATAATGTCGCTGATAACTTCCATCACAAACAGGCCGCCGATAATAATCGCCAGGAATTCTGTATGCGTGAAAATCGAGACTCCCGCCAGGATACCTCCCAGCGCCAGAGAGCCGGTGTCGCCCATGAAAATGCGGGCCGGCGAGGCGTTCCACCACAAAAATCCAATCAGGGCTCCGACCACAGCCGCGCAGAATAACGCGATGTCCAGAGGGTCGCGAATTTCGGAGTAGCACGCCGGGGCGCTGGTACCGTCGATGCCACAGCGCTGCGAGAACTGCCAGTAGGACATCAAGGCATAGCCGCCAAACACAAAAATCGAAGTACCGGTCGCCAAGCCGTCCAGACCATCCGTCAGGTTAACCGCGTTAGACCAGGCTGCCACCAGGAAGTTCGCCCAAATCAGGAACAGCACCACCCCCAGACCGAAACCGGCGAAAGCCAAATCCAGGTTCGTGTCCCGGATGACAGAAATCTTGGTGGAGGCAGGGCTCAAGCCGCGTGAGTTTTCAAATCCCAGGGCCAGACCGGAAAATATGGAGCCCACAGCCAGCTGACCGAGGATTTTCCCGGTCGGGTTCAGCCCCAAGGAACGGTGCTTGGAAATTTTAATCCAGTCATCTAACCAGCCGATGAATCCCAGGCCTACCAGCAAAAATATGAGAATCAGGGACGAGGCGCTGGGGCCTTTGCCGCTGGTGATGGCCTGGTGAATGTGGCCAACTCCCCAGCCGATAATGATGGCCAGGATAATGATGACCCCGCCCATGGTAGGGGTGCCGCGTTTCGTGTAGTGCGCGGTCGGGCCGTCCTGACGAATAAACTGACCATACTGCCTTTTGACCAGCCAATTCGCATAGAACGGGGTGACCAGCAGCGAGAATAACAGGGCGATAAACCCGGCAGTCAATACCGCAGTCATCGGACACGGCCCCTTTCTTCAATCTCTTGAGCCAGTTTCCACAGTCCCGAACCGTGCGAACCTTTGACCAAAATCAAGTCGCCAGGACGCACAATTTCCTGCAAGAGCCGACCAGCGGCAGTGGCATCCATCACCTGATGGCTTTCCCCATCATGTTTCAACGCGGAATAAGCGCTTTCGATGTGTTTCGCCATGGGACCGACCGTCAACAGCACCGAAATTCCGAGGTTCGCGGCGTAACGCCCGATTTCCCCGTGCAGTTGCGGGGCAGTTTCACCCAGTTCCAGCATGTCCCCCAGCACTATGACCACACGCCGGGTGGCTCCCGATTTCGCAATCACGTCCAAGGCGGCACGCACCGAGTCCGGGTTCGCGTTATACGCATCGTCGATGAGGTCTACTCCGTCCGCCAAATGCACCAAGTTCATGCGGTGTTCGCTGACCGGAGTGGCTTTGGACAGCACCGCCGCAATCTCGGCGGGAGTCATCCCGGCGACGTGTCCAATCGCCGCGGCTCCCAGCGCGTTATAGACGTGATGCGCGCCCAGGAGCTGCAGCTGTACCGGGGCACTGCCCGCGGGAGTGTGCAGCAGGAAACTGCCCCGCGAAGCCTCGTCCAGGCGCAAGTCGGTGATACGTACCGGAGTGTTCTTTTTCGTCGAAAAGTACATGAGGCGTCCCGAAGTCCGCCCGCTCATCGCTTCCACGCGCGGGTCGTCAGCGTTCAAAATGGCCATGCCCGAGGGTCCCAGGTTTTCCAGAATGGTGGCTTTTTCGGCTGCCAGGGCCTCGACTGAAGAGTACGACTCCAAGTGCGCCACCCCCACCATCAAAACCAGAGCCACATCTAGGGGCGCGATGTCAGTCAGGTAGACGATGTCGCCGGGCTGCGAAGCCCCCATCTCGAGAACCAGGTACTCCGTCGCAGTGTCAGCTTCCAGAACCGTCAGCGGCAGGCCGACCTCGTTATTGAACGATGCCACGGGGGCGACAGTGGAGCCTTTGGTGGATAAAAGCTGTTTCGTCAGGTCTTTGGTGGTGGTTTTACCAGCGGAACCGGTGATTCCGATGACGAGTTTCAGTTTGCCGACTCCCCCGCGAGCTTGGGCTCGCAGTTGGCGCAGGTGCGCCCGTGCCAGCCGCCCCAGAGCGTACTGCGGGTCGGGGACCTGCAGTACTGTCAGCTGGTTCAGTTCGTCTGCGGTGGCCCACCCCTGGTCCAGAATCTCGGCGCGGTCGCTGCTGACGATGGCGACCTTTCCCCCGCGGCGAGCCACGGAACCCAAGAAGTGATGACCGTCTGTATTTTCTCCGGGCAACGCTACAAAAACATCACCCGTACTGACCAGCCGCGAATCGGTGTGCACCCTGCCTTGAATCCGAGTCGAGTTTTCCCCAGGTTCCAAACCAATCGCCTCACGTAGGGCGTCAAGGGTCATATCTATCAAAGGTGGACTCCTTCAAAAGGCAAACAAATCGGCTTTAATCTTATCCCAAGCCGGCTCTGGTCAGAAAAGGGCTCAAGCTCGCTTCGCTAGAGCCTCGCGGGCGACTACCCGGTCGTCGAGGTCGTACTGTCCATCCGGCGTGAACATGATGGGCTCATGCCCCCGCCCCGTGATAACGACGGTGTCTTCGGGACGGGCATCTAAAATAGCTCGCTCAATGGCCACCTCACGGGGGGCGACCTCCACGAATTTGTCCTCGTGCCCCTTCATACCCGCCATGATGTCCCGGCGAATCCCGCTGGGTTCTTCCTCGTGAATGTCGCCGTCCGTAACGTAGGTGAAATCCGCCAGCTCGGCGGCAATCTGACCCAGAATCGGTCGCTTGCCCGGATCGCGCTGCCCATCCGCGCCCATGACCAGCAGCAACCGGCCTTTGGTCGAAATCCGCATGGTATCGAGCAAAATTTTGGTGGAATCCGGGTTGTGCGCAAAGTCCACAATCACCCGGGGTGCTTCACACAGCAACTCCATCCGTCCCGGCACGTCCAGACGGATGGGATTCACGGTGAGGTGGCGCAAAATGTCCCCATCTAGCTGACGTGGGCTGGGAGACAACCCCGTTACCACCATCACGATGGCCAGGGCGGCATTAATCGCGTTGAACGTACCGGGCATCATGACCTGCACGGACGCTTCTTTACCGTCAAAAGCCCGCAACCGCAGTTCGGTGAAACCCCCGTCCAACTCGATAATTTTCCCTTGCCAATCAGCCGGTAGACCCGTCAGGGACAGGGTCACAAAATCATGTTGCCCGCTGCGTTCCAGCTGCTCAGCCAGGCGTTGGCCCCACACGCCGTCAATGATGATAACCTGGCGATCGCTGCGCTGCTGGGAGAACAGCGAGGCCTTGGTCTGGAAGTACTTTTCCATCGTGCCGTGGTAATCCAAGTGATCCTGGGACAGATTCGTGAAACCGGCGCAGGCGAAATGTAGGGGATCCACCCGTCCCATCGCCAAAGCATGCGAGGACACCTCCACCACCATGTGATGCACGTTTTCCTGCACCGTCGTGGCCGCGAAGGCTTGCACCTGGGGAGCTTGGGGGGTCGTGATGAAAGCGGGGGCGGTTTTCTTGCCCACCGCGGCCTCTACCGTGCCCACCAGCGAGGACAGGTGACCCACTCGATGCAGCAAATGACGCAAAAGGTAGGTGGTGGTGGTTTTTCCGTTCGTGCCCGTCACACCCCACACGCACAACTGCTGACAGGGATTATTAAAAGCAATAGATGCCGCCCGGCCGGCTATGGAAGCCACATCGGGAACGATAATAGCGGGGATGTCCACGTCGGTGAGAAACGCCAGTCCAGCCGGATCGGTCAACACTGCCCCAGCCCCGCGAGCCGCGGCGTCCGCACCAAACTTGGCGCCATGCACATGAAACCCCGGCATCGCCACAAACAGCTCGCCACCGCGCACCACCCGGTTATCGATAACCGCGCCGCGCACACGGCCGTCTTTACCATGAACAGTGCCGTTCACGGCTTGTGCCAAATCCGCGACTTCGACCCACGGCAGGCGAAGCAAATCCGGTGCGTAAGGGTCAAAAGCAACTTCCAAAGTCATATTTCTCTAATCTCCAATCGGATACAACTGCGGCTTAGTGTCTGTGGGCGGGATTCCCAGCTCTCTAATCGTAGCCCCCGCAATCTCTTTAAACGCCGGGACCGCGACCACCGAACCGTATATCGAGGCAGTAGGGCGATGTACCACCACAGTGATGACCACGCGGGGGTTGTCGGCGGGAAACACCCCGGTAAATGACCCGACGGTCCCGGTTTGCGTGCCATTCGCTTGGATAATCTGGGTGGTTCCGGTTTTCCCAGCCACCGGGTATCCTTCGATTTGGGCACCGGGGGCACCACCCTTTTCGGAGACAACCCCCTCCATCATGGTCAGCAGTTTCCTGGAAGTGTCTTTCGTGTAAACCCTAGTGCCCGCGTCCACAGATTTCTTTTCCACACTGCCGTCGGGTTTTGTCCAAGATTCGATGAGGTGAGGCTGCACTTCCACTCCCCCGTTCGCCACCGTGGCGATTCCGTTGGTGACCTGGAGGATAGTCGCCGCGATACCTTGACCGAACATGATGGTGTAACGCTGGCGCCCATCCCAGTTCTCAGAGGGAGCCAGCAGCCCCGCACTCTCGCCGGGCAGTTCGATACCGGTAGGTTTACCAAAGCCGAGTTGCCGCAGCTTTTGATACCTGTCGGTGTCCTTAATCAGGTCGCCAACCTGGACAATCCCCACGTTCGACGATTTGGCAATAATCCCCGCCGCGGTCAGGGCATAGGTACCGTGGGCACTCGAGTCGCGGAAACTCTGCCCGTTGGACATGGTGATTTCACCCGGAATGGTAAAAGTGTTGGTGGGCTCCACTTTGCCGGCTTCAAGGACCGCTCCCATAGTGTGAACTTTCAGGGTCGAGCCGGGCTCGTAAACCGTAGAAACAGCCTTGGAACCGCGATTCTTTTCGCTGGTTTTCGTAGGTTCTGAGGGGTTGACCGTGTCTGTCTCGCACAGGGCGAGGATTTTTCCGGTGCCAACCTCTTGGACTTCCGCCATGACGGATTGTGCCCCGAACTGGGATCTAGATTTTTCGACCACTTGCTGACAGGTATTTTGCAGATCCAGCAAGATGGTCGTCTTAATGGTTTGTCCCGCAATAGCGTCTTTGCGATAGTTGTCCTGGACCGGAATAGTTTGTCCCCGCCTGCCAATTTCGGTGAAGTCTTTGCCGTCCACCCCGGCGAGCTTGCTATTTTGGCTCAGTTCCAGCCCCGCTAAGCCCACCCCATCGATATTGGTGAAACCGACAATGTTTCCGGCCACATTGCCGTTGGGATAAATCCGTTTCGTGATTTCTTCCGGCTCAATGCCCGGAATCCCCAGCTTCGCGATTTTTCGCCAGACCTCAGGGGTCACTTCTTTGGCGATATACACAAAGGTCGAGGGCTTTTTACCGGGCTGAGCAGTCAGTTTCCCACCCAGTTCAGCGGGGTCGGCATCCAAAAGCGGAGCCAGCTTTTTCGCCGCTGCCGCCGCTCCGAAAGCCGCAACCTCGGGCCGGTCGAATTGGTCATAGATAATCTTTGGGTTGCCCTTCGCGTCTTTCCCCGCGGTTTTCGGCTGAAAATAAGTATTGATTTTTACCTGGTTGACCCCGATATTGTAGCGTTTCACGGAGGTCGCCATCTGTCGGCCCGAGGAGTCCAGAATGTCCCCGCGCTGAGCCTTAATAATGTGGGTGCGACTGCGCTGTTCCTGCGCCGCCGCGGCGAGTTCCGGTCCTTGCACCAGCTGCACCACCACCAAGCGGACCGCAAAAATGCACAGCACCGCGATGATGGCCCCCGCCAACAGGTTTTTTCGGACTCTACTCACCTGACCAGTTTCGTCCAGCTCTGCCTGGTTTTCACGCTCCCACGCCGTGACCGCGAGGGGTTCCGTGCACCACAGACGCTTCCCCGCCAGCCCCTAATGCGCAGCTTTTCCCGGGATGATTTCTCCGGTCGACAACGTCACGTAGCCCTGTTCTCCGGCCGGGACCAATCCGATTTCTCGGGCTTTCTCGGCCAGGTATTGCGGTGATTGAGCCTCGCGAGCCTGGGTCACCAGGTCGGCTTGCTGATCCAGCAACAAGTTCAACTCGTTTTGCATGGCGTACATATCGTAGGAAGTCATCGCCAACTGGGTGTTGATGACGACGGGCACGACCAGCGCGGCGACGAGCATCGCCGCCACCGTCAGCCACATCGGCCACGTGATACGGCGCTTCTGAAAAGTCGGGACCAGCTGAAGCTGCGGCCTCGGGACGCTCCGAACGGGAAGCGGCATCCCGGCGACGCTGCCGGGTTTACGCAAAGCCAGGCTGGAAGTAGCTGCGTTAGTCACGATGGTCTCCTTCAGTTAGGGGGTGGACAGGGTTTTGGGCACGAAGTTTCGTCAGGGTGGGAAACCGTTTTTCTGCCGGTTTTTGCTTGGTTTTCACAAGGTTCCCCGCGGGGGTTTCCGGGTCGGGTTCCCGCGTCTTTTCCACGGCTCGCAGCCGTAGCGAGGCGGCGCGCGGATTGCTGGCGACCTCGAACTCATCAGCTAAACGCGAACCGTGTGTGAGGTCGCGCAACCAAGGCTGAGCCTGCTCAGGCACCACGGGCAACCCCTTGGGAACTGCGGGATGAATCCCCGCGGCAAAAGCGCGCTTGACCAGGCGATCCTCGAGGGACTGGTAACTTTCGACGACGATGCGTCCGCCGACTCGCACCCCAGCCAGCGCCTTCGTCAGGAACCGTTCCAAATCGCCCAGCTCGTCGTTGACCGCTACCCGCAAGGCTTGGAAAGTACGTTTCGCCGGATTTCCTCCGGTGCGGCGAGCCGGAGCGGGAATGGTGTCGCGAATGATCTCCACCAACTGGCCCGAAACTTGCAAGGGCTGTTCCGCACGGGCCCTCACGATAGCTTTCGCGATGGGCCACGCGAACTTTTCTTCACCGTAGGTGTGCAGCACCGCGGCGATTTCTTCCACCTCGGCCAGGTTCAAGAAATCCGCGGCGGTGAAACCAGCGGTTTGATCCATCCGCATATCCAAGGGAGCCTCCGAGTGGGCATAAGCAAAACCACGCTCCGCTTCATCCAGCTGTAGCGACGACACTCCCAGGTCAGCCAAAATCCCGTCCACTTGGCTCAAACCGTGCTGCGCCAACACGCTGTCCAACTCCCCGTAAGTCGTGCCGACGATGCGGAGGCGATTGGCAAAAGCACTGAGTCGGGATGCCGCCAAATCCCGGGCCTGCGGGTCGCGGTCGATACCGATAATGCGCAGCCGCGGGTGGCGCACGAACAGATACGCGCTGTGTCCCCCCAAGCCGAGAGTGGCGTCAACTAAAACAGGACCCTGGATACTGCGGAAATCAGCGGTGGTGGAAAGTGGGGTGGCCACGTCTGGTGCAGTGGCCAAAGCGGGTGCCAGTAAATCAGCGCACACCTCAGCCAGCACCGGCTGGTGGATTTCGGCAACTGATTTCACGTTTTTTCCTTTTTCTTTGAGAACGGCCCCCGGTTTTCCCAGCGGCTCCCGCGTTAGCCAGGTTTCCCACCGTGTCTGCCTGCGGGGAAGAGCATTCAGAATCGGTAGGACACCAAACCCACGCGGGTTTATGCAGTTATCCGCGAGTTTCCTCACAGCAGTCCCGGGAGGATTTCTTCCGAGACTTCCGAGAAGTCCTCCTCGGCGGCAGCCAAGAATTCGTTCCAGGTCTGCAGGTCCCAAATCTCCACTCGGGAACCCGCGCCGAAAACCGCCAGGTCACGCTCCAAGCCGGCATATTCACGCAGTGCGGGCGGGATGTTAATCCGCCCTTGCTTGTCCGGAATTTGATCCGTCGCCCCGGACAGCAGCACGCGGGAAAAGTTCCGCGCCTGCTTGTGGGTGATGGGAGCCTGGCGAAGTTCCGTATACAGGGTTTGGAACTCGCCAGTCTCAAACGCATAAACGCAGTGGTCTTGACCCTTGGTCAAAACGACTCCGCCTGCGAGTTGCTCCCGAAAACGGGCAGGCAGTATCAGGCGACCCTTGTCGTCGAGCTTTGGCTCGTAGGTCCCTAAGAACACGTCCTTCCCTTTCACCCTCAGCGTGATGCTGAACTTTGACCCGATACCTTTCAGGTTTTCGTTATACCCCACTTTACTCCACTTCCATCCACAAATTTGCAAAAACGCGATGATTTTTGCATTTTTTGCAAATTATTTATTGGAAATTCAGAGAATTACTCGGTGGAGGGAATTTTTGCAGCGAATGTCTCACGGGACGGGACCAGAACAAAACGGGAAACAAAAACCGGCTACCGAAAATCGGTAACCGGATAAAACAGGTGAGTCAGAGACTCACGGAAAAATCAGAGTGCTACTCGCCATGCTGGCGGCGATCCCACCGCTCATTTTGACGATCCATAAAGGACGCGTGCGAAGCTGACGCGCCGGCCGGCTGGCTGCGAGGAGCCGGTTTTGACTCGGGAGACTTCGAGCCAACCCCAAAAATTTTCAGAACCCCCAGGACGATAACTACGAACCCCAACACCCCGATAGCGGTACCCAAAAATTCAAAGCCTTTCAGGTAAGGCGTGGCGATGAGCCCACCAATCAGGACCACTGCCCCAATCAGAACCAAAACGACCCCAAAAGCAACTCGCCGCGGACGGCTCACTATGGGCCCGCCTACCTTAGTGGAAGTCTGGCGCATCCTATCGGCCATTTTGGGATCTTCGTTGTGGAGCTGAGCCTCCATCTGCGCCAGGACTTGCTTCTCATAGTCTGACAGTGCCATGACCATGTCCTTTCAGTGCGCGGCTGAGGAAAACACCCCAAACCCAAAACGAATGTGTTAACACAAACCAGTTTACCTGTTTTTACCCTCGTCGCGCCACAGCGGCCGGTACACGAATCCATCGAAACCTGATAAACAGCCACTTTTACTGGTTTAATTGCGCTATGCAAGCGTTGATTATTGGTCTGTGGTGGATTGTAGCGCTGGTATTAGCTGCGATTCTCATCTATCGAGCGCGCCCTCAGAACAGCGTAGAACGTTACCGCATCCGGGCTTATATCAAAGAAGTTGAGCCCCTCACCGAAAAAGACACCATGCGCTCCCTACCTTACGAGGTCACCGTCCTCCTACCTTCTCAGAACCCCGGCGAAACCAACACTTACTACTACGTAACTTTGAACCCCGAAGACCTCCACGTCGGTCGGGCTCGGACCTGCGCCCGCAACCATATCCCGCTGCCGGTGTGGGTTTCCGCCGTTGATCCGCGCGACATTCGCTTCGAAAACTCGCGCTCTTGGAACACAGAAACAATCATCAACGCGGTTCTGCTCTTGGCCGCCCAGTTCATCATGACGGGTACCTGCCTGGTCAACTTGGAACTCGTCACGAACTCCGATCCCTATTTCGTGCTGTTGTTCCCGCCTACAATACTGTTCTTTGCCTTCGCCGCCCTCTACGGCCTCATGCGCTTTGGACAAGCTGTCAGGGTGTGGGTGCGCGTGGCGTCCAACCCTGCCACCGTACCGGCGTCAATCAGTGGAATCCGGCGCATCAGCGGTCATGCCGGTCACCCCGGTGGTTTTGAAGTGTCCCTCATGTGGGCGCCGCTGGGAATGCCGGCACAGTACGGAAAAGTGCGGATTCCCGGCTTCCAGCGCCGCACCAGTCTGCTGCTGCAGAAACTGGTGCGAACCCAACTGGAAGAAGAAGCGAAAGGGGTGTGGCGAGTGACCCCGGGAATCCTCCAGAACCAGACTCGACCCCACACGGCAGTTTCCGAACTGCACACCCCCCAGGGGCCTACAACCGTGAAAATCACTGCCCTGCCGGCAAACGACCCTCGTTTCGACCCGCGCCCCCCGAAAGTACGCGCCGCTGCGGAAAAAGCCCGCCTGAAGCGTGAGGCGGAACTGTTGGCGCAGCGCGAAGCCTTTGAACGCGCCACCGCACGAGCCCGGATTGAGGAAGCTAACCGGGCGCAACTCGGTAGCGAAGAGAACAGTCTCGATGAGGTCGCCGCCCAAGGTCCACAAGCGTGGTACTACCCGATGAACCCCTCGCGGGTGAACCTGGTGGGAGTGGGTACGGTTCCGGGGAATCGCTCGAACCTAGTTGGGCCCGGCATCGGCTGGCTTTGCATTGCATTACTGGCCGGGCTGGCTGTGGCGTGGCTCGGTTTCATCAATCCCGAGATTATGTTCCCGATTTTCGAAGCCCCCTCCGGTGATCAGCCGCTGGGCGGCTGGACCCGCTAGTCGTCCGATATTACAAGGGTCCCCGGTAGCGTTAATCCTCCGGGGTGTCGCGGCGGTGCCGACCCCGGCGAGGACGGAACTGCTCGATATTGCGCTTTTCATAAGGCGTGTCGCGCAGGGAGGAAATTCCGGAGGCGTCGGCGACCGGGGGAACCTCTTCGTCAAGATTCGAGAGCTTCGCGCCGCGATTCAACCGATCCGTGCGTTTCAAAAATTCTTCGAGACGAGCCCCGAGTTCTTCGGCGGTGGGCAGCGGCTCTTCGGGAGTCTCAATAATCGCCATCGGCTCGGCTTCGTCAAAGTGCTGTTCCAAAATCTTGACGATGTGTTCGGCTTCCTCAGACTGCTCCACCATCTGGTTGATTTGTCCCAAAGTGAGGGTGGAAGCAGCTTCAATGTCTCCCACCGGCAGTGCCAACCCGGTCTTGGCAGCCACCGCGGACATAAGCGCCGCGGCCGCCGGAGGGTAGTCCCCTTCTGCCAGGTAATACGGCACCGCCGCAATGATTCCTACCGCGTCCAAACCGGCTTGTCCCAGGGTGAATTCGATGAGCTGATCCATCCCGGCCGGCAGAATCATCTCACCGACCATCTTGGGCTGTTTGGGCAAGCTTTCCGAACGCGCCCCGTGCATATGCACCGGAGTGGGCCGGGTATGGGGCACACCCGCCGGCATTCCGGTCACGCCTACCGTCTGACGTACTCCCAAGCGCCGGGCAATTTCCTGGACGGTTTCCAAAAACAGATTCCATTGGGCATCCGGTTCCGGTCCATGCAGCACCAAGAAATTTCTGTCGTTGTCGTCACTGAGCAATTCCAGGCGAATTTCGGGCATTTCCACTTCGGTAAACTTCCAGTCCGAAAAACTCAGCCAGGGCCGATGGGAGCGAAAATCCACCAATTTATCGGAGTTAAAGGTCGCAATAGTCTGATGTGGGAGGGCGTCTATCAGGTGCTCCAGCATTCCTCGCCCGGAGTGCCCGGCATCCATCGCCCCGTTGAGGTGATGCAGCATAACGTCGGCGTGGCCGCTCAGGTCTGCGCCGGGCGCTAATAACGTATCAAATTTGTCTGCGTCCATTTTTCCCTCGAAAAGTTCAACCCCTAAATGTTATCAAGACTTGTCCCCGATTCGCGCCCCGTAAACCTTTTAGGGCATAATTGATTACCCTTTTGATGCCCTGAGGAGAGATAAATTGGCTGACGCAACGGTGCCGTCGTCCTGGCAATCCGAAATTGCCAAGGAGCAGACTTTCGTTGACCGTGCCTATAAAGCTCTCGATGAAATGCGGGTTTATTACCGCCGGCGCCAGGATGAGGTCGCTGCGGAAATGAGTTCTAACCCCTCGGCTAGGGCAGACCGCGACGCCTTGGCGGCTCACTACGGAGACGAAGCTACCCGCCTGGAAAGCGTGGAAAATCGCCTGGTCTTCGGAGGTCTAGACCTAGAGGACGGAACGAGTTTCCACATCGGCCGTGTCGGTTTGCGAGACTTTGACGTCACCGATACCGAGGCTCCGGTTCTCGGCACCTCCCCGGAGCTTGCCTCGTCCCAGGACTCTCCAGAGGACCCTCTGGAAACACCGACTGTACCGGAAAAACTTGAGGAAAAACCTGGTGAAGGCGTGTCTCGCCAACTGTTGGTGGATTGGCGAGCGAAAGTCGCCCAACCGTTCTACCAGGCTACGGCGGTGGCTCCGCTGGGGGTCTGGAAGCGGCGGCACGTAGCTACCAGTTTGCGCCAAGTGGTGGGCGTGGAGGACGAACTACTGACTTCCGCCGCCGACACCGACGCCGCGCAGACTGCAACGCTGCAGGGTGAAGGTGCTTTGATGGCGGCGCTATCACGAGCGCGCAGCGGCCAGATGTCCGACATTGTCTCAACTATTCAGGCCGAACAAGACCAGGTGATTCGTTCCGACCTGAACGCTTTTTTGGTGGTGCAGGGCGGACCCGGTACCGGCAAGACGGCGGTGGCGCTGCACCGAGCCGCCTACCTGCTCTATGCCCACCGAGACTTACTGAACTCTCAAGGGGTGTTGGTCATTGGCCCCAACCACACGTTTTTGCGTTACATAGAGCGGGTGCTTCCCGCCCTGGGCGAAACCGGAGTGGTCAGCCTGACCATCGGGGAATGTTTCCCCGGCGTGCACACCGTGGCGGAACGTCCGGAGCTGCGCGCCTTGAAAGGCGACACCCGCTGGATTAAAGTCGCCGCCGCGGCCGTGGCCGATTTGAAACGGCCTCCCCACGAGGACCAAGTTCTGCAGTTAGACCACGTTCAACTGAATCTGAGCGCGGCTTTGGTTCGTGAGGCGATGGAAGCCGGTTCGCACGGCGGTTCCACCCACAATCAGCACTGGGCCACCTACGCCAAATTCCTGGTCCGCGAGTTGACGAAGCTCTATGCCGGGCAAACCCCTACCAAAGAGGACATGGAGTGGATGACCGAGGAAATCCGCGGCTCTGCTGAAGTACGCCGGGCGGTCAACCGCTGCTACCTACCCGCGTCTGCTCCCGACTTGCTGGCGCGCCTCTACGCTTACCCGGATTATTTGCGCCGTATCGCCTCGGGGATTTTCACCGTGGAGGAACGCGCTGCCCTACAGCGTCCCAAGACCAGCCCTTTCACGGACGCTGACGTGCCGATTTTAGATGAACTGGCGGAGCTGCTGGGGCCGCTGCCGGGACTGACCGATTCCGCGGCGCAACGTCGCACCCGTGAACAGCGTGAAATCGAGCGAGCCGCGGAGGCTATCGAAGCGATGGATCTGGGTGGAGGGCTCATCAACGCGCGTATGCTGGCGCGGTCAACCCGCGGTGAAGTGAGCCTGTCTCCCCTGGCTCAGCGTGCCCGCGCGGATCGTTCTTGGGCGTACGGACATGTGGTCGTGGACGAGGCCCAAGAGCTTTCGCCTATGGACTGGCATCTGCTGCTGCGCCGGTGCCCTTCCCGGTCTTTCACTGTAGTCGGGGACGTGAACCAGGCGTCGCACAGCTGGTCAAGCGCGCCCTCGTGGTCCAACTTGCTGGGACCTGCCATGCGCGCCGATCCGGTGATGGAGCAGCTCACCATCAACTACCGCACCCCGCGTGCCGTGATGGATTTGGCGCAGAAGGTGCTGGCGGCCAGTCCCGAAAGCGCGGTAGTGCCGCTGCAGTCGGCACGAGACGTGGCGGGTGCCTTGGCTTTTACCCGGCTGGAGGGTGAGCCACAGCCCAACCTGGAGGAACCAATGTCCGGGGCGGGGAACCTTGTGCCTGTGCTACGGAAAACCCTCCAGGCGGAAACGGCGCGTTTGGAAGCGGAAGTCGGTGAGGGGGCCGGCAAACTAGCGATTATCGTCCCCACCGAGGCGCATTCGTACCTGGCTGCGGCTTTGGGCCTAGACACCGCCGATGTGGTGGCTGACCAGGTATGTTGTCTGGATTCGCGGGCAGCGAAAGGGCTGGAGTTCGACGTCGTCATCTTGGTGGAACCCGCCGTTATCGCCAGCCAGTCAGTCGGAGACCTGTACGTGGCGATGACGCGCTGCACGAAACGGATGCACATCCTGGCCAGTGATTTGCCCGCGGGAATGGACTTTCCCACCAGTGAGGATTGACGACTTCCCGCGAGTTTTCCCCTGACGTGGGATTTCAGCGCCGCGTTTTTTTGGTCTAAAGTGGTGCCATGACGAAGATACTGCTGCTTGAAAACCCCCACGAAGTCGCCAACAAAGTTTTTAGCGACGCAAATGTTCAAGTCGACCGGGTCGACGGCGCTTTGGACGAAAACGACCTGATTAAGGCCCTCCAGGGCTATCAGATGGTCGGGATTCGCTCCAAAACGAACCTGAGCAAGCGAGTTTTTGATGAATGCCCGGACTTGGTCTGCGCCGGAACTTTCACGATTGGCACGAACCAAATCGACCTGAAAGAAGCAGCGAAACACGGGGTCGCCGTATTCAACGCCCCTTACTCCAACACGCGTTCCGTGGCGGAACTGGCCATCGCCGAGATCATTGCGCTGGCCCGTCAGCTGCCGGTACGCAACTCTCATCTGCAACATGCCGATTGGCAAAAGACCGCCAAAGGCTCTCACGAGGTGCGCGGCAAGACCCTGGGGATTATCGGCTACTCTTCGACCGGTACTCAGCTGTCTATCCTGGCTGAAGCCATGGGCATGAAGGTCCAGTTCTACGACTTGGCAAAGAAGCTGCCCATCGGCAACGCGAAACAGTGCAACTCGATGGAGGAAGCTCTGGAGGGTGCCGATTTCGTGTCCCTGCACGTGGACGGGCGCGCCTCTAACGAAAATATGTTCACCAAAGTACAGATGGCTCAGATGAAGCCTGGGGCGAAACTGTTGAACTTGTCCCGCGGATTCGTCGTCAACCTCGATGACTTGGCCGAGGCCCTTGATTCGGGTCAGATTGGGGGCTGCGCCATTGATGTGTTCCCCGATGAACCGCGCAAAAATGGCGAGGAGTTTCACTCCCCGATTATGGGTAAAGAAAACACCATCCTCACCCCGCACATCGGCGGTTCCACCCTGGAGGCCCAGGAGGACATCGGCTGGTTCGTGGCCGGAAAACTCTGCACTTACCTGCAGTCCGGCGAAACCGTGATGAGCGTAAATATGCCGAACTTGAGCCTGGAACCGACTGGCAATACCAAGTACCGCATTACTTTGATTCACAAGAATATCCCCGGCGTGATGGCAAAGATCAACCAGTTGTTCTCAGATGCCGGGGTGAACATCGAAGGTCAGGTCCTGGGCACCACCGGTGAAGTCGGTTACGTTATCGGCGACATTTCCTCCGAAATGCCCAAGGCGGCGCTCGATGAAATCGCCAAATTCGATTCCACGCTGTCCCTACGCTGCATTCCGATGGAGGGCTTCGTTCGGGACGAAGAGACCGCGGTTAACTAACTTACCTTGACGGATCGCACCAGGCCGGAGGCGGGCGCGTCCCTGCGGGGTACTGGGTGCCGGTCCAAGAGCAGTTTGGCTGGCAGGAGTTTCGCCGTACCGAGTTTTGCCGCGCTCTCACCAGTCTTTCGCTGGATCGCCCGCCGCTGGGGCGCGGGTTTTACCGGACAAATTCCTGGCGAAAAGGATTTGACCGGCAAGTTTGCGTTAGGGTGGATGTATGACTGAAACAGTGGATTTGTTGGAACTGGCCCCCGATGCGGGGATTCACCTGCCTAGGTATGTGCATACCCCACCCGAGCAGGATTCTGAGCTGACCAAACGGATGCGTCTGCTTTATAACCCCGATGTTCCCGCCCAAATCCCCGTCACCGATCAGCTGCTGATTGATGTTTTGCGAACTCAGTCAAATAAATATCCGCGCCGCGTAGCCTTGGATTTTTTTGGCGCCACCACGACCTACCGGGAACTGGGCGAAAACGTGCAACGCACTTCGGCGCTGCTGCTTGAACACGGCGTCAAGCGCGGTGACCGGGTCTCGATTGTGGCTCCGAACTGTCCGCAGTTCGTCTATCTGCTCTATTCCTGCCTGCAGCTGGGAGTGGTGTGCGTGCTGCACAACCCTTTGGCTGCCCCGACAGAGCTGAAGTGGCAAATCGAAAACGCGGAATCAAAGCTGGTTTTTGTGTGGCAAAAGGCCGCCGTAAGTGTCACCGAGTTGGTGCGCAACATGGACACCGAAGTTATTTCCCTCGATGTTTCCGCGGCTTTGCCGCGCCGGCTGCGTTTTGCCTTGCGCCTGCCGATTAAGAAGGCAAAAGACCTCTACCATCAGCTCTGCGACCCGCAGGCCAAGGATTTGCCCGACTACGATACTCTGCTGGAAAAGCAGAAACCATATAACCGCATTGTGCGAGTCGATCCGGATGTCCCAGCCGTGATGCTGCATACGGGTGGAACCACCGGCAAACCGAAAGCGGTCATTTTGACCAACCGCAACTTGGTGTCGAACTTGTTTGCCAATACGACCTGGGTGACCAAGCTGCGTCCCGGCAAAGAAACCTGGTTCTGTGTCTTGCCGTTCTTCCACGCTTTTGGCCTGACCCTGTCTCTGAACGGGGCGATTGGTTTGGGAGCCACCTCGGTGTTGTTCCCGAAGTTCAGCACCCGAGCAGCCCTAGCTGCCCAACGCCGGCGTCCGGGCACGTTCATAGTGGGAGTGCCTCCAATTTTTGACCGCCTAGCGAAAGCCGCTGAGGAAAACCCGAAAATAGATTTATCAACGTTTAAATACGCTATTTCCGGAGCGATGCCACTGACTCAGGAAGTCGCAAAACGCTGGGAAAAAGCCACTTCCGGCTATATCATCGAAGGCTACGGCATGACGGAGACTTCGCCAACGGTACTGGGGTCCCCGATGAGTCCCGAACGCAAACTTGGTTACATGGGCATCGTGTTCCCCTCTATCCAAGTGCGGGTCATCGACCCGGATACCCTCGTTGACGTCGAGCCCGGCGAGGTGGGGGAACTCGTGGTGAAGGGACCGGGGTGTTCCCCGGGGTATTGGCGCGACCAGGTAGAAACTGATTTGCTGTTCACCCCAGATCGTTGGTTGCGCACCGGTGATTTGGTCGAGGAACACGAGGGTTTCTTGCGGATGAGTGACCGGCGCAAAGAGCTCATCATTATCTCCGGTTTCAATGTTTATCCCTCGGTCGTGGAGGCAGCCATAGCCACGATGCCCCAGGTGGCGGAAGTCGCCGTGGTCGGCATTCCCGATCAAGCTGACCCCGCCCGGGGTGAACAGGTACACGCGGCGGTGGTGCTCAATCCGGGAGCGAGCCTCAATTTGGACAAGATTCGGGCTTGGGTTGCCGATTCCCTCCCCCGTTACGCGATTCCGCGTTCAGTTTCTTTTCCGGAGCAGCTGGCGCATAACGAACTCGGGAAGATTCAACGCCGCAAAGTGCGCCAATCCGTTTTGGAGCGGCTTTCCGAGGGTTTCCGTATGTAGGGCTAAGCGCCGAGTGCGGGTCACCAGCCAGCATCCATAAAAACCGGCGGCTAGTTCTGAGAGTGGTTCTTTAACGAGGCGATAGCGTCCTCAAAGTCTTCGAGTGAGTTGAATTCGGAATAAACCGAAGCGAAGCGCAAATAGGCGACTTCGTCCAGTTCCTTTAGCGGCTCCAAAATAGCCTTGCCGACTTCCTCGGAGTTGATGATAGCTTTCCCGGAAGCCCGCAGAGTTTCTTCGACGCCTTGAGCCATAAGAGCAAGTTGGTCAGAGCTGATGGGACGGCCTTGGGTGGCTTTGGCCAGACCGGCAATAACCTTGCTGCGCCGGAACGGCTCGGTCGCTCCGGAACGTTTCTTAATCAGCAGCAGCGTGGTTTCCAGGGTGGTGAAACGCCGACCGCAGCTGGGGCATTCACGACGCCTCCGAATGGAGGCACCATCATCGGCGGTACGTGAATCAATCACACGGGAATCTTCGTGATGACAAAACGGACAGTGCACGTCGCCCTCCTTCACCGCTGCAAGACTACAGGTTTCACCGTAAGTGCAAACCGAAGTTTTCGCAAGCTGGAGAGTCGTGCTGAACCCAATCATTTCAATAAACCGGAACCAACACCGTTTGCCCAGTATTTAGCACGGAACCCGCGTCCAAGGCATTTGCGTCCATCATGTCCGCCAAGACCTCGTCAGTCGGCACACCGGCGGCATTAGCTGCGGCAATATCCCACAGCGTATCGCCCGGCACGACCGTGTGTTGCATAAAATCCGTGGGAACGAAATCAGGACTGAGCCCCAGCCCCAACACCATGCCTAGGAACACCATCACGAGGGCAGCCAGAATAAACAGCCCCACTCGCAAAGCTACGGCATCCCATGACAAAACCGGCCGCGCAACCACAGCGGGTGACGCCGATGCCTTCGGAACCAAACGCAAGTAAGCCGGGCGCGATTGGCGGGCTCTGAAAGCACGCACCGCCGGGTGATTCGGAGCCAGCTCGCTAACCTCAAAAGTCGGTGCCAAAACTGCTGTCATGGTAATCCCTCCATTCATTCGAACATTTGTTCGTTCGAACATCTGTACGTATAATATAAACCATTGCCGGCGCGTTGTCGAGTCAAAATCGAACATTTGTGCGAATATTAATTTTGACCGCAGTTAGCCTGACAATTGCCAGTCTGACATGGACCCCGGAGACGAAAATCCGCGAGTTACGTCAGACGGACTTTTGCCAGCTATCCCGCGCAAAGTACTCGGATAAAGGAGCAGCAGTGAGCGACCTGACCAAACGACAACAGGAAGTTTTGACGACTTTGTACCAACTCAGTCAAAAGCTCGCCTACCCCCCCTCGGTACGCGAACTCGCTGAGGCCATGGGGCTGTCCTCCCCCTCCTCGGTCAAACACCACCTCGATGTGCTGACCAAAAAAGGCTACCTGCGTCGCGCTCCCAACACACCGCGCGCTTTGGAATTCGTGAAACTTCCCGAGGGGATGGTGACTTCGCAGCCGAAACCGGCACCCGGCGCGACACAGCCTGCCACCGTCACCACCATTCCGGTGGGCATCGCCGATACCGCGGCGGCGACCACAGTTCCCCTGGTCGGACAGATTGCAGCGGGTGCCCCCATCACGGCGGAGGAAATGGTCGAGGACACTTTTGCCCTGCCCCGGCGCTTCACCGGTTCCGGCGAACTGTTCATGCTCGCAGTAAAGGGCGAATCAATGCAGGACGGTGGCATATTAGATGGCGATTGGGTCGTGGTGCGCCATCAGAGCGAAGCCCGCAACGGTGAAATCGTGGCGGCGATGATTGACGGCGAGGCCACGGTGAAAGAGTTTTCCCGAGCTGAAGGGCACGTTTGGCTGCTACCCCACAACGATAACTACGCACCCATCCCCGGCGATACCGCCACCATTTTAGGCAAGGTCGTCACCGTAATCCGTTCCCTGTAAGGTTTGGGCAGCGCCCACCCCTAGGAAACTTGCTGGTGCAGTCGCCGTAAAGCGTCCAGCACTACCTGCGCGTCCTCCGTGGGCCACAAGGGCGGCAGGGAGGCTCGCAAAAATCCCCCATACCGCGCGGTCGCCAGACGTGAATCCAATACCGCCACCACCCCGCGGTCCGCGGCGGAACGCAGCAGCCGCCCGGTTCCCTGCGCCAGCAACAGGGCGGCATGGGTCAGGGAAACTTCCATAAAGTCACTGCCCCCAGCCCGTTTGACAGCGGCACATCGGGCCTCAATGACCGGGTCGCTGGGAACCGGGAAAGGAATCCGGTCAATCAGCACCAAACGGCAAGTGTTCCCCGGCAAATCCACCCCCTGCCACAGCGAGAGAGTCCCCATCAGACAGGCGGAAGTGTCCTCGCGCATATCGTTAACCAGGGCTGCCATGGAATCTTCACCTTGGACCATAATGGGCAAATCGGTGCGTTCCCGAAGCACTTCCCCTGCCCGCTCAGCCATCTTGCGTGAGGAAAACAGCCCCAGCGCCCCGCCTCCCGAGGCCTCGACCAGCTCCACCAGGCGATCCCAAAACACTTCGGGGTGCTCCCCGCGAGTGGGCGCCGGTAAGTCCCGAGCCAAATACAAAATGCCCTGCCGATCGTGGCGAAACGGCGAGCCGACATCTAAGGTTTCCGGCTGCGGTTCCTCGAGCTGCAAACCCATCTTGTGTATGAGCGGCGCAAACGTGCCCCCCAGCTTGAGGGTGGCCGAGGTCGCGATGATGGCGTGTTCGCTCCACAATCGATTCGCGAGCTTTCCGGCCACATCCAGCGGAGCGGTGTAGAGCCGGGGTTCCTGGTCGCCATCACGTCCCCGACTCAGCCACAGGATTGTTTCGCCGTTCGCGACCGATTCCGGGGTCATCGTCTCAAGCGTATCTAATAGGCTGGTCAGTGCTGCTTTCGCAACGGCCGTTTTCGCCGCGTCTGCATGTTTTTCGCCGTCTACCCCCGCGTCACCCCCACCCTTTGCACTCAACTCGGCTAGAGCAGCCTTCAAGGGCGGCAGAGCCAGAGTCCGACATTCCGCTACTGCCTCAGGCATCTGCGTGAGACGGCTATCTTCCAGATTCTGCAGCGCCACGCCCAGCATGATGGCTTGCTGGGAGAGTTCCTCGCTGCCGGAAACCCCCAAATTGCCCGCCGCCTTGGCACAAGTCGCCAACATATTGGCACTAAACTCAGTAGACGCCTGCGAACGCACCCTTTCGGCCAGTTCATGAGCCTCATCAACGATGATGGCCTCACATGGGGGCAGCGGATTCTGTTTTCCGGCGGCCTCCAGCCCAATCATGGCGTGGTTAGTCACCACCACCTGCGCTAATGCTGCCTTATCGCGAGCCGAAACTTGGAAGCACTCGGAACGGAACGGGCATTTTTCCCCGACGCATTCCAGGCTGGACAGGGAAACTTGCCGCCAGGCCCGGGCCCCGATACCGCGCGGAGCTTCGTCCCGGTCCCCGGTGGTCGTTTCCCGAGCCCACTCGTAAAGTTTTTTCGTCTCAGCTGCAAATCCCCGCATTTGGCGCGCGGTTTTCGTTCCCCGTCCCGAAGCGGCCTCACCGCCCCCGCCTGCCCCAGGGGCGAGAGAATCTTCCATAGTGGAAAATAAATCGTCCTCGCTGCCCTCGTAACCGCCATTCAACTTGTGCAGGCAAACATAGTTTTGCCAGCCTTTGAGAACCTCCACGCGCAGTTCGGAGCCGGTCACGTTCTTAACCGCCTCCACCGCTAGGGGGGCGTCTTTAGTGATGATTTGGTTTTGCAGAGCCAAAGTTGCGGTCGAAATGACCACTCTGGCGTCCTCGTGCAGGCAGTACAGCAATGCAGGCAATAAGTATCCCAGGGATTTCCCGGTTCCAGTCCCCGCCTGAACTGCTAATTTGCCATCTGAGCGCAGCGATTGTTCCACCGCGGCCGCCATCGCCACCTGACCGGGCCGCTCACTACCTCCCAACAAAGACACCGCCTCAGTCAACACCTTTTGCAACTCTGAACTGGGAACATAGTCCGAAAAAGCGCCTGTCTCAGCGTCGGACATGTCCGCGGTGTCGTCATCTATCGTTTGCGTCACTGTCGACCCCCTCACCGATTCCGTAATTATCTTCCATAGCCTGATCCAGCAGTTTTGCTCCCAAAACCGGGGGGACCCATGCGTCTATAAAGGTGCCGTCCTCGCGGGTCTGTCGGGTCAAAAGCTTGCCGTCACGATAAATCCGTTCCAGCAGACCCGTGTTTTCCCACTTCACCACTACCCGAACCCGCTGCCCCGGCCAAGGCAAACGGTCCGCAATGGCTTCCTGCAGCGTCTCGATGCCTTCCCCGGTCCGTGCCGAAACGTAGTATGCCTCCGGTAAGGAATGACGCAGCAGCGCGAGGGCGGGAGCCGAAGCCTGATCGATTTTGTTTACCACCATCATGACCGTGACGTCCTCGATGCCCTCCACAGCCTCCAGGGTGGCGTCAACCGCGGCGACTTGCGCCAGCGGGTCGGGGTTGGAACCGTCCACAACGTGCAAAATCAAATCAGCCATAGCGGTCTCTTCCAACGTGGAACGAAAAGCCTCCACCAGTTCGGTAGGCAGGCGCCGCACGAACCCAACCGTATCCGTCAGGGTGTATTCCCGCCCTTCCGGAGTATGAGTCCGGCGCACGCTGGGGTCAAGAGTGGCAAACAGGGCATCATGCACCAGCAGATTGGCTCCCGCCAGCCGATTCAGCAGCGAGGATTTGCCCGCGTTGGTGTAGCCCACAATCGCCACCGCGGGTACTCCCCCAGCCTTACGACTGGCTCGTTTCGCTTCACGTGTCGGAGCCAAAGATTTTATGGTGCGCCGCAGCCGAGCCATCCGGGATCGAATTCGGCGCCGATCGAGTTCAATCTTGGTTTCACCGGGTCCGCGCGCGCCGATACCTTCACCCGCGGCGGCACGTCCGCCGGCCTGCCGGCTCATCGATTCGCCCCAGCCGCGCAACCTCGGCAGCAGGTATTCCAGCTGAGCCAGTTCCACCTGGGCTTTGCCTTCCCGTGAGGTGGCGTGCTGGGCAAAAATATCCAAAATGAGGGCGGTGCGGTCGATGACCTTGACCTTTACCACGTCCTCCAGGGCCCGGCGTTGACTGGGGGCTAACTCATCATCGACGATGACGGTATCCGCGCCGAGAGCCGCCACCTGAGCTTGCAGTTCGTGAGCTTTGCCTCGCCCCAGGAAAGTCGCCACGTCAGGTTTCTCACGCCGTTGCAACAGCCCGGCCAGCACGACAGCTCCCGCCGTTTTCGCCAGGGCGGCAAGCTCTTGCAGCGACAGTTCAGCCTCATCCCGGTCGGCGGCGAAAATCCCCACCAAAATAACTTTTTCCAGGCGAACTTCACGGTATTCAACCTCGCTGATGTCCTGTAGCTCAGAACCGATGGATTCCACCCGCCCCAAGGCATAGCGATCGGCCCACCGCTGGGCTTGCTCGGCAGCGTCGGGCTGAGACCGGGTCGGATTGTCCGACGCGGTCACCTCTCCCACCAGCGGCGCACCCGAAAGGAAACCCAAGTTTGGGTAATCCTCCGTGTTTTCCTGCAAGTTATAGTCCTTCCGCCTAGAATTTAGGGTATCCCCCGGCCCATGCAAGTAAAGGTTTGAGCTTTGGTTTTAAAGGATACAACGGACCCCGGAGACGAAAATTTTGACGCTCCGTCTGCTCGGCGTGCGTCCCCGTTCGGCCAGTCGCTCCCCCGCACGGCTCCCGTCCCTAATCCTGCCGATGAACGCCTTAAGAAACGCCACAAGGCCCTGTTCAACGTGCCTGACTGGCGTTCCGAGGAGGAAATCATCCTCGAAGCGGCCGAACTCGATTCCACCATCATGGTTCCCGAACGACTGCGTCGAACGAAGCCGAAGACTATTGATTCCGGTCCCGCTAGAACCGCCGCGAACCCCTCGCAGCCTGCTGAGATAGAAGCTCCGACAGATCCCGCTGCTGAAGTCAGCGCATCGTCAGCGACCACGGAGACGACCGGGGACGAAACAGTCTATCCCCAGCCCGGTGCTCCGACCTTTAGCGCCCCGGCATCGTCCCCAGAGACGAAACAGGAAAAAAACGCGAACCCGCCCGGCCCCGCTTCTGCGGACCACCCCTCTGAAACGGCGCAAAACTCCGTCATTCCCGGCCACACACAACGGATTTCGCAGCCCTCGGAACCCCGCGCTTCCGCGAACCATCCCGCGAAGCCTACCGACCCGCGCTCCCCTGTGGAAATCGCCAACATCGCGGCACGGCTGCTGGGAAACCTGCTGGTGCTGATGATTCCTACCCTGTGTGTGCTGCTGCTCTCCGGCTGGGGTCCTCAAGAGATTGCGATTATCTTTGAAGATTTTTGGCCCTACCTCGGTCTGTCATTGCTGGTCACGGTCGTTTTAGTCATTTTGGACGAGGCGGCACAAGCCGTGGCGTTGCGCCTGCATATTCCGCAGCTACTGGAGTGGATGATTGAGTTCGTACTTTCCGCCCTGGGCGCGGGCGTTTGCCTATTTTTCTTTACACACAGCGTTTTGGGAGCGTTCCTGCTGGGGCTGATTGTCAGCGTGCTCACTTCGTTAATCAGCCACGTGGTCGCTAAACTTTTTTGAGACAAGTTAGGAGACCAGTTGAGTTTGCAGCCTGCCGGCGAGCACTATTTCGCAGCCACTCCCCATTCCGAGGGATCCACTCGGGAGCTAACCGTTTCCTTAGCCGGTCGTGATTTTCGCGTCACGACTGCTCACGGGGTTTTTTCCGGTCACGGTTTGGACAAGGGCACTGAGGTGTTACTGCGTAAGGTGCCCCCTCTGCCTTCCACTCAGGAGCTGGGTGGTTCAGGAGTTTTCGTCGATGTGGGCTGCGGATGGGGACCGTTGGCGCTAACTTTAGCCGCCGAGCGTCCCTCCGCACAGGTTTACGCCGTGGATGTAAACACTCGCGCTATCGAGCTAACCAGGGCAAACGCGGCAGCGAACGGATTGCACAATATCCAAGCCCTGAGCGAAGCCGACGCTTTTGCTGCCCTGGGTCCCAACTCCGTGGATGTTATCTGGTCCAACCCGCCGGTGCGCGTGGGCAAAACTGCCCTGCACGCAATGTGGGAGGCCTGGCGAACTCGTTTAAAGCCAGATGGGGTCGCCTACCTGGTGATGGGACGCAACCTCGGCTCTGATCCATTCCTGGCATATCTAAACGAGCACGGTTGGGCCGGGGAAAAAATCGCCTCCTCGAAAGGATTTCGGGTGCTGCAGCTGCGCCGGAGCGCCGCCTGAGGCACCCCGAAAGTCTCCGGCAAAGGAACCCGCGCCGCGGGCTTGCAGCCTCCCCCCGAGCGTCACCGACAAAACGACAGATTCCCTTGCGAACTGCGGCGTTAGGGGTGTCTAAATTATTCGGCTCCCCGTTTTCGCCCAAAGCACGAGCCTGCCCCGTAACATTAAATTATGCCGCAGTTGACCGCTCAACGTCCGCGGGTGGTGACACTAGAACGCATCTGCGAAGCCCTCGATGGCGCTTCTCGCAGCTATGTTGTGGACGTTTATGACTCTAGGCGCACAGTAATGGTGCCTGGCACAACCGCCACCAGTTACATTGACTTGGTGACGGGGGTCTTGCGCGTGCGCTCGGTCTGGCGCGCCACGGTTTCCATTCACGAACGCCCCCGACTACTGCCCTACGTCCTGCACCACAATCGCGAGGCTGTCGGTCCACGAGTGGTGACTTATCTGCACGGCAATCACTATCATCTCTGTGCTCAGACGAATGTCCAAGTCACTGTGGGTATGGGTGACCAGCAGCTGGAAGCCCATCTGCTGCTGGCTTTGATTATGACTGACCGTTTCTTTTCTGGTGTGGAAGCCGATTTTCCCTGCGAACTGGATGCAGAAACGGACTTTTCCCACCATGACCTGCTGCCCAAACAGCACATCGTCCAGATTGTTCCGGGGTTTTCGGATAATTCTCTCACCGCACCGGTCAGCGTAGAGTCGGTTGCCCAAGCGGCAGCGCGCCTAGACCTGCGAGTATACCGTGACGGGACGGTGCTGCGCCTGCGCGATTCGGACGACTTGATGGTTTTGCGGCTATTCGGGGAAGACACCTGGCTGTCCACGTCTCTGCTGGTTGAGCTGGGACAGCCGTTCCCTGCCGAAAACTTGTTCGATGCCATCAATGAGTTAAATACGTTCAATGCCTTGGGCGTGACTTCTGTTCTGGGGATGCGAACCCAACCCTACCTGCGTTTTGATTACCTGGTTTCCGTGGGCGAAGGCCTGAGTGAACGCCAGCTAGACACGGAAATCGTGACGGGGATGTCAGTGACCCAGAATCTGGCTGCGAGCCTGCGCAAAAAATCTCCGACCCTGTTCCTCTAAGTTCATGTGACTCCAGGCGACTTCTGTTGCCCGTTTGTCGCGGCGGAACCACTTGATTTGTCGCCGGGACAGCTGTCGGGTCGCCAAAGCGGTGGCCGCGATACCATCGTCCACCGTCATCTCACCGCGTAGCACCGCCAGAGCTTGGCTGTATCCGGTGGCCTTTTGCGCGGTAATCCCCAGAGGGTGAGCCCGGTCTGCAGCAAGTCGTGCCGTTTCCTCGAGCAGTCCTTGGCTAAACATTTCGTGCGATCGCGCATTGATGCGTTCGTCCAGTTCATCAAGGTTTCGCGTCAGATAAAAGACGTGGGTGTCGGGCTGCCAGTATTCCCCGCGCGGCAAAGTCGCGGAGAATGGGCGCCCGGTAATTTCCATCACTTCCAAGGCTCTGACCAGGCGACGCGCATTGAGCGGCTCGATGGTTTCGGCTGCTTTCGGGTCTTTACGCTGCAAGATTTCGTGCAGTTGTGGCGCTCCGAGTTGCTCCGCCTGCGCCTCCCACCGAGCGCGAACCGCGGGGTCAGTGGGAGGAAACTCCAGCACATCCAACAGCGCCCGCACGTACAGCCCGCTACCCCCCACTACCAGGGGTAAAGCTCCACGTGCTGCAATCGCCGTCACGTCAGAGCGGGCATATTTTTGATATGCCGCCACCGAGGCTTCTGCATCAGGCCACAGCACGTCTATCTGATGGTGCGGAATCCCGTGGCGTTGGGATTCCGGGGTTTTTGCCGTACCCACGTCCATACCCCGATAGAGCTGGAAAGCGTCCGCGCTAATAATCTCTACCCCGCCCGGAAACCTAGCTTTTAGCTCCGGGTCGCGGGACACTCGCTGTGCGAAGTCCAGCCCCAGGTTGCTTTTCCCCGTAGCGGTCGGCCCCACAATCGCAACAATCACGGTTTGGTCCCTAACTCGTTGGTCCCGGCTTACGTCCGGGCATTCCCAAGAGGGTGCCGCGAGGCTTTTCGAGGTGTGCCGCTTCCCACAGGTCACCGGCGCGAGTGGGGCGAAGGGTGAATACACCACCCGGAGTGAGGGCGGAATCCGCCACGAGGTGGTGCGGCGCGCCATGGGTCACACCGACCGTCACAAAATCCCCGGGACGGACCTTAACGCCTTGGGGAACCGCAAAATGAACCAAACGATTGTCCCGGGCGCGTCCGCTCATTCGCGCGGTGGCTTCGTCTTTCCGACCACCCGCGGTGACCAAGACTTCCACCGTCTGCCCCTCTAGCTTTTCGTTTTCCTCCAAGGTGATTTTTTCTTGCAGTTCCAAGAGTCTTTGGTAGCGCTGCGCCACTATTTCCGGGTCCACCTGGTCGTCTCGGTCGGCGGCGGGAGTACCGGGACGACGGGAGTAAATGAACGTAAACGCAGCTTGGAACCGAGCTTCGCGCAAAACATCGAGAGTGTCTTGGAAGTCAGCTTCAGTTTCGCCGGGAAATCCAACGATGACATCGGTGGTGATGGCGGCTTCGGGGATAGCGGTCCTGACCTGCTCGAGAATCCTTAAAAATCGTTCAGACCGGTAGGAACGTCGCATTTGCCGCAAAATCCGGTCCGAACCGGATTGCAACGGAAAATGCAGAGAAGGCATCACCGTCGGGGTCTGCGCCATGGCGGCGATGACGTCCTCGGTAAAGGCCGCGGGATGGGGCGAAGTGAAACGTAGGCGTTCCAGCCCCGGCGTTTTTCCAACATCTCGCAGCAAATCGGCAAAAGCGCCGCGCCTTCCGAAGCTCATTCCGTAGCTGTTCACGTTTTGCCCCAGCAAGGTCACTTCCACGGCTCCCGCATCCACTACCGCCTGCACTTCCGCCAGGATGTCTGCAGGATTCCGGTCCCGTTCCCGACCCCGCAGGGAAGGCACAATACAAAAAGTGCAGGTGTTGTTGCATCCCACCGAGATAGATACCCAGGCTGAAGCCGGAGATTGGCGATGCGCCGGCAGAACGGAGGGGAACACTTTCAGGCTCTCCTCGATTTCCACCGCGGCCTCTTGGTTGTGTTCGGCACGCTTCAGCAGCACCGGAAGAGCGTCGATATTATGCGTCCCGAAGACTGCGTCCACCCACGGAGCCCGGTCAAGGATTTTCGCGCCTTCCTGCTGGGCGAAGCATCCTCCCACGGCAATCATCATTCCGGGACGGTTTCGTTTCACGTCTGCCAGTTGTCCCAAATTGCCGTAGAGTTTTGTCCCTGCAGCCTCACGCACCGAACAGGTATTCAAAACCACCAGGTCAGCCCCGCCATCTCCGGCGTTGGTAGCGCGCGCAGCTTTTTGCGGAACCTCCTCAACCGGCACCCAGCCGGCAGCGTCAAGCAAGCCAGCCATGCGTTCCGAGTCATGTTCGTTCATCTGGCAGCCAAGCGTTTTCACCAGGTAAGTTCGCGGAGTTTCCATCACCGGCTCATTTTATGTCATGCCGCTGATGCCGTCACTTTCGCCGACTGCCGCGACTGCGCGCCGCGTCCGGGATGTTCAACCAAGGTGAGACACCAGCAATTCCAAAGCCGCCCGCACAAACGCCGCGCGAACTTCTGCGCGAGTGCCTGGTCGGTCGACCTCCCGCACTTCCGTGCCTTGCGGAGTGGCCAGACAGACATACCCCCTCCCCGGCGCCACGCCTTCATCCGGGCCTGGACCCGCAACTCCGGTGGTAGACAGCGCATAATCCGAGCGAAATAACCTTCGTACCGCGGTGCTCATCTGTACCGCAACCTGGGGATCATAGGCGGTGTTTGTTAGCAGCAGCTGTGGACTCACTCCCAGCACCGCAGTTTTCACCGCATCGGTATACGTCACGACTCCGCCGCGAAATGTTTGGGAGGCTCCGGGGATTCTGACAAAAGCATCCGCCAGCAGACCCCCGGTCAGCGACTCCGCGCAGGAAAGCGATTGTCCCTGTTCGGTGAGTTTCCCCAGAGCCCTTGCGGCTAATTCATCAGCCGATACGGCGTCACCCATCGTTTCGTCCCTTCACGATTCATCCCCTCGCTAGCTTTGACTCTCCGATTTCAGTTCATCCATCACGGTATTGACTACGGTGGTGGCCAGAGCTGAGGAAAACCCGCGTGTCGCTACATAGCGCCACAGCTTGGCTTTCAGCTTCCGACAATCCTCGAAATTACTCAGATCCAAGCCCCGGCGCGCCGCCGCAAGTTTGCTCTCTAACAGGGTTCGGGCGTTTTCCGTTTCCCAGTCTGGATTCTCAGCATCCAGAGCCGCTATGCCCGCGGATATAGACTGGGCATCCAACCCACGCTTTTCCATATCCGCTGCCAACTTGGCTCGGGACATCCCGGGGCGCTGGCAGCGCTGACGCAAGAACTCCACGGTGTAGTCGCGGTCGTTCAGCCAGCCACGGGCAGCGAAAGCCGCCACCACGTCATCGATGGCCTCGTCACCGAATCCCTTTTCGGCCAGGTAGTCGCGCATCTGAGATTCGGTAACAGCCCGCCGATCCAGCAGAGATAAACCAGCTTCCGCGGCGGCATCCGCCGCCGCATCCACTATCCGCAAACTCATGAGGCTTTTTGAACCTTCTTGACGGACGCACCCCCATCTGCGGAGTCGTCATCCATCACGACAGCGAGTTTCTTGCCCTCGCCGGTCTCTGGATGCGCTACCGCATTCGGATCCTCACGCACGCCCAGAGCGATGAGAATCTTATCTTCGATTTCGGCGCTGAGCTCAGGATTATCCACCAAGAACTTCCGCACGTTCTCTTTGCCTTGCCCCAGCTGCAGTTCGCCGTAGGTAAACCAAGAGCCTGATTTCGTCACGATACCCGCTTCCACACCAAGGTCAATCAGGCCACCTTCTCGGGAAATGCCCTGACCATACATGATGTCGAATTCTGCCTGGCGGAAAGGCGGCGCCATCTTATTCTTAACGACCTTGGCACGAGTCCGGTTACCGATAGCGTCCCCATTTTCTTTCAGTGTCTCAATCCGGCGCACGTCGATACGCACAGAAGCGTAGAACTTCAATGCTTTCCCGCCGGTAGTGGTTTCAGGCGAGCCAAAGAACACCCCAATCTTTTCGCGCAGCTGGTTAATAAAGATTGCGGTGGTGCCGGTGGCGGATAACGCGCCGGTAATTTTTCGCAGCGCTTGGCTCATCAACCGGGCCTGCAAACCCACGTGGGAATCCCCCATGTCCCCTTCGATTTCAGCCTTCGGCACCAGAGCCGCGACCGAGTCAATAACGATGATGTCCAGGCCGCCGGAGCGAATCAGCATATCCGCAATCTCTAGCGCCTGTTCCCCAGTGTCGGGTTGGCTGACCAGCAGATTGTCAATATCAACGCCGAGTTTCTGTGCGTAAACCGGATCGAGAGCGTGCTCCGCATCGATGAAAGCCGCGTTCCCGCCCTGTTTCTGAGCGTTCGCCACCGCGTGCAAAGCCACGGTGGTCTTGCCGGAAGATTCTGGACCGTAAATCTCAATAATGCGGCCCCGCGGGAGTCCCCCAATCCCCAAAGCCACGTCCAGGGCTACTGACCCTGTCGGAATGACCGAAACATTCGTGTTCACGGCTGAGTCGCCCAGCCGCATCACGGAACCTTTACCAAACTGCTTATCAATCTGACCAAGCGCAGTTTGCAGCGCTTTCGCGCGCTCGTCTTTTGCCATTGTGTATTCCTTTCATCTGCGCGGCTCTCCGCCGCTCCAATAGTTCGGGTGTCATTGTTGAGCTCCTCTCCGAAGCTCTCAAGATGAACTTACGCCCCACCCCGGAAGCGAAAAATCGAAAGGTTTTTTACCTGTGGAAAAGTCCCTTTTCGACTCATCTGTGGAAAACCCTATATCGAACATTAGTTCGAATCATCCGACACGCCGACTGTTCGTAAAAATTCGCCGCCCAGTGCGATTCTGCGCGCCTCCTACCCCGTCCTACCAAGGCACGTAAACTGGCAATATCCCCCGTAAACCTCCACTTTTGACGATTCTTTTACTAAAGAAACCTGTGTGATAAACCTCACAAAATCCATGATTTCCTAAAATTCATAAACCAATTGTCGATATGAAGGCTGTCGCCAGGAAGGCGGCACAAACGCTAGAGCCACGGAGGGCAAAATGAGCGTCGTACTAGGCACGTCTATGCTCGGGATGAGGAACTACCTCACTCCCGGAATGCAGCAACGCGCTGCCATCCGCTCTTTTGCCAAAGCACACGGAACCCTTACCCAAAGTGGCCAAAACCTTTTAAACGCCCTGGATCGTTTTGACCGTGAACAGCTGATTGCCAGGGAAATCCAGAAGAAAAACGACGCCGCTAAAGAGAAGGCTAATCGTGACGGCAACGCTATTAATGCTTTTAGTAAGGTGGGGTCTTCCGCTGTCAATGCCCGGCACGCTTCCACGATGGCTGGCGCCTACGAATCCCAGGCTTTGAGCTATGCCTCCCAGGCTCGTGCCGCCGCTGCCGCCGGTGATGAGGAACAGGCTCGGGCGCTGCAATCTAAGGCTATACAAGCCGCTGATAACGCAAACAAGATGCACGCCAAGGAAGCCGAGCTGGAACGCAAGGAAGCCGAAGAACGCAAGGCTAAGATCGAGAAGGAAGCCAAGGATCGCATCGAACAGCGCAAGGCCGAAGAAAAGGCCCGTGAAGCGCTCGAAGCCGCCCGCAAACATCGCGAACTCGAAGCCGAAGCAAAGGCTCGTGAAGCCAAGAACCACCTGCAGGAAGCCCACAAAGCCAAGCTGGAACGCCAAAAGGCCGAAACCGAGGTGTGGGGCAAGCGCGTGCAGGAAGGCCAGTTCTGGATTCACCAAATGCAGCTGGTTCAAGAAGGCAAGCATCCCTCCCAAGCTTGGGCGCAAGCCCAGGTGCAGGCTTTCCGTGATGCCTCCGTGGCTGTCGCGACCGTTGCCCCGGATTACACTCCGGTCCTCACTGCCGCGTAATTCCTTTCAATAGGTTCTTTGATAATGTTTATGCACGACGAGCCGCCCAGTTGGTTTGGTTGCGCAAGGCACCAATCGCCCAGCAAATCAGGAATATCAGGAAAGAAATCGTGGTGATATAAGGGCTGATGGGAAGGCCGGGGCCCAGCGACAATAAGATGCCACCTTCCGCTGCGATAAGCGCAAAGACAATCGCCAGGACGTGTTGCTTCAAGGGGCTAGCGGAAACCCGCGCGGCCGCCGCTCCGGGAGTAATCAGTAGCGACAATACCAGCAGCGCCCCCACCATCTGCACCGCTAGCGCCACGACCAAACCGAGGATAAGCATGAACCATAGGTTCATCGCTCGTGGGGAAACCCCTTTGGACAGCGCCACCACCGGATCGACCGCAGCGTAATACAGTCGACGCCCAAACAGGGCTATAGCAACCAAAACCATCGCTCCGACCACGGCAAACACCGCCAGCTGGTTTTCATCCACGGACACAATCTGACCCGTCAACAGGCCGAATTTATTGGCGGAACGCCCTTTGTAAAGCGCCAGGAACAGCACCCCGATGCCCAAGCCGAACGGCAGCAGCACGCCAATGAGGGCATTCGTGCCCCAGCGCCGAGTGTAGGTCGCGGACATCAATAGCGCCGCCACGATGGACCCCGCGATGGCTCCGCCGGTGACGCTGGCTCCGAGAAATAGCGCCACCGAAGCTCCGGCAAAAGACAGTTCGGACGTTCCGTGAACCGCAAAAGCCGCGTCCCGCAGCTGTACCAGCGGGCTTAGAATCCCTGAAACGACAGCCAGGATTGCCGCCGCTACCAGTGATTCCCTAACCAACGGTACCAGTTGCCAAAAATCCTGGAAGTTGATGATGGCATCCATTAGTGGCCCGCCTCCTTTGGATTGTGCGGTGACTCGGCTGATTCAAAATGGCTGGCGTGATGGTGACCGTGCAGGGCTTCCTCCACGAAGCCGGATTCGGTCCCGCTTTGCGCCCCCACCACGAAATACGTTCCGCCCAAGTTGACGACACGGACTTCCTCACCATATAAAGCGGACAATGTTTCGCTGGACATGACCTCTGACACCGAACCGACCGCGGCCCGTCCGAGGGCGATATACACCACGGTATCCAGCAGTTTTTCCACGGGGTTTAACTCGTGAGTCACCAGCAGGATTGCGGTGCCCTGCGCCGCCAGATTGCCAAAAATTTTTACAATGTCGGTTTGGTGCTTGAGATCGAGAGACGCCAGCGGTTCGTCGACCAGCAGCAAATCGGGTCGTTGCACAATGGCTGCCGCGATACGTAAGCGTTGCAGCTCTCCCCCAGACAGTCCGCTAATCGGCGCGTCCGCGTAGCTCTGTGCGCCGACCAGGTCTATCGCCCGCTCGACTTTGTCCCGCGCCCCGGTCGAACTCCAGAACCCCAGTTTCGCTCCGTCAAGCCCTAGGTACACCACGTCTCGCCCGCGAATCTGCACAGATTTCGGGAAACGTCCGTGTTGCGGAAGGTAAGAAATTGTTGCCGAATCTCGCCGAAAAATGGTTCCGGCGGCAGGTTTCACGTCACCGAGCACCGACTTTAGCAAGGTCGTTTTCCCGGCTCCGTTTTGTCCCAAGATTCCCACGACTTGTCCCGGTTCGACCCGCAGGTTCAAGCCGGAAAATACCTGCCGTGTGCCATATTTCAATGCCAGATCCCGCATCTCCAACAGCGGTTCTTCGCTCATGTGACCTTTCCTTCCCCAGTCCCCCGGTTCACTTCCTGGTTTCATCTACCTTAACGGATGTCGTCCGGGCTCCAGGAGCTGCGCTCTATTCTGAAGCCCGGACAGTTCAATACCATAATCCTGTATTATTTCAAAGCCTTATCTATCTGGTCTAAGGCAGCTGCAATCCAGCTAACATAGTCGCTGGCCCCCGCCAATGTCTCTGTCAGCTTCACCACCGGAATGCCCTTTGCTTTCGCGGCATCCTGCAGCGCCTGGGACACCGGGTCTTCGGTCTGCGAGTTAACCAGCAGCACATCAACTTTCCCCTCCGTAATCAGGGCCTTGGTGTCAGCCTGCGTCTTCACACTGGGCCCGGATTCCGTTTCGGACTGTTCTACGTATTCTTCGGGAGTCAGATCATGGATACCGGCGTCCTCCAACAGGTAGTTCGCCAAAGGCTCGGTCGCCAGTGAATGCTTTTCGCCCCGCGCCTTAATGTCTTCTGCCTGCGATTCCAATTCATCCAACTTGCCTTGGAATGCTTTTGCGGCGTCCTGGTAATCTGCGGCGTGTTTGCCGTCAGTTTGGCTCATCGTGTTAGCGACCGCCTTGGCAACTTCACTCACCGCGTGCAAATCGTAGAACACGTGCTCATTGACGGAGCAATGGTGATGATGGTGGTGATGGTGTCCTTCGTGCTCGTGTTCGTGAGCTTCCTCACCCTCGTGCTCGTGCTCATGTTCATGCCCATCCTCATGTTCGTGCGCATCCTCATGTTCATGCGCATCCTCGTGCTCATGTCCGTCCTCGTGCTCATGCCCCTCGGCATCACCGCAATCGATGCCAGCCAGCTCCACGGCATTGAGCACGGTCGGTTTTTTATCCGCTGACTTGGCCAGCTGCAGCGCCCAATCGTCGTAGCCCCCGCCGTTCACGATTACCACGGAGGCTTGGTTCACCAGTTTCTTATCTTTCACGCTGGCTTCATAAGAATGCGGATCCAGGTTCGGCTGATCGATAGACGTAATCACGTCCGCGTTATCCCCCACCACGGCTTTTGCCACGGAAGCCCATACGTCAGTAGAGGCGTACACCGTCGGTTTGGTCGCAGCAGCGTCTCCCGCTGCGTCTTTCATTTGGGTATCGTTTGCGGTCGAGCAGGCGGACATACTGACGGCTAGTGCGGCGGCGCCGAACAGGGCGCCAACTGTTTTCAACTTCATATTTTCCTTTCCCTCACGGGTTTTGTTCTTATTGCGAATCGTTCTCATTATCACGTAACTGGAAAACGCTGTCAAAACGAGACACAATGTTAGGTTAGGAGCGCGAAAACGGGAGGGAAACTACCAGTGACCACAGGTAAATCGACACCCCAAAGCTCCGCTCGGCAGCGCAAAACGCGACAATTAGAAGCGGTACTTTCCGCGGTCAGAGGAATGACTGATTTTCAATCAGCAGCTGACATCTTTACAAAACTCCAGCTAAACGGCACCCCCGTAGGATTGGCGACTGTTTACCGCAATCTCGCGGCGCTGGCGGAAGACGGCGTCTTGGACACAGTCAAGTCCGCCGATGGCACTACTCTGTATCGAGAGTGCGAGAGTTCCGAACATCATCACCACCTGGTGTGTCGGAGCTGCGGAAAGACCGAGGAGTTCCATCTGAAAGGGCTGGAGGAAACCCTGAACGAAATGGGCCGGGAAATGGGGTTCTCCGCTTTGAGCCACACGGTGGAGCTGACAGGGTTGTGCTCTAAGTGCTCCGCGAAAAAATAATACCCTTTGCTGTATATTAATTTACTGCAAAATCTGGCCTTTGAGCAGCCCGATTAGCCTATCCAGTACCCGCGCGTCTTGACGCAAACCGTTGTGTTCATATTCACTGGTGACCCACAGACGGCAATCTTTTAAGATGCCAGCGGTTTCGGTCGAGAACTTCAACGGCACGTAGGCATCTTCATAGTAGGCCGCCGCCGCAACCGGTACGTCTGCGCTGGCCAGGCGTTCAGTCGAATAGAGTTGCGTCCATTCATAATTGGCCAGTATGTCGGCAGCTTCACGCAAAGGCCGCAGTTCAAACGATTCATCGAATAGTTCACGAGGCAGATGCTCTCCCGCGAACAGCGTCCCGTCACGTTTCACTTCCCTCGGCATAGTGCGGCTAGCCGCCCAGCGTGTTGCCACTCCGTCCGCGTAACAAGACTCGTGCAGAATGGCATAGAGCGGATTGCGCCCCTCAAATGGCAGCATCGCAGCTAAATCATGGCGAAATGCCGGCGAGAACGGATCATTTTCCAGCAGTTCATGCAACTTCATGCCCCCACCTTGTGCACCCAAGACAATCCCTACGGTACGCCAACGATCCGCACCGACCTTGTCGCCGTTGGGAGTAATAATCTTCCCCTCCCGGGCCAGGTTATAAACCTGGCGCACCCGGTCCCGATCCTCGGGGAACTGGCGATAATAGGTTTCGGATTTATCCATCATGATCCGCCAAGTTTCGGCGTAAACATCTTCAATAGGATGCCCCACGGCCGTCAGTCCGCCGGTCAGGATAGCTCCAGACAGCCCTTCGGGATGGGAGCTGAGATAGCGCACGGAAGTGAAACCCCCGAACGACTGCCCCAGCAGCGTCCAGCGTTTTCCGCCCAGGTAATCGCGCAGGGCTTCAGCGTCTCGAACAATCTCATCGGCACGCAAGTGCGTCAGGTACTCCGCCTGCTCCGATGGGGTTAGCCCTGCCAGTGGGCCGAAATCCGGATCCGCCGAAACCGGGGTGGATCGCCCGGTACCGCGCTGATCGAGCATAACGACCTGATAGTCCTCAAGGGCGCGGGGCAGCCAGGTCGGCTGCGGCGAGGGGTACAACGCAGGCCGAGCCGCCTCATGTCCGGGTCCGCCTTGTAGGAACAGCAGGTAGGGTCGCTTTTCCCCGTCCTTACCGGTGACGACTCGTGCGAATATTTCTATCATTCCCGCGGCTGGATTGAGGTGGTCCAGCGGCACTTGCAAAGTAATCTCACGTAGTTTCAGTCCCGGCAACAGTTTCACTTCATCACTCATGTGTTTCAGCTTAATGCCACCTGCCGGGCTTGGCCTTAGACTTGAAGACATGTTTTGCGAATACTTTGAGGCGCGGGTCTGCCGGTCGTGTCCCCTCATGGGGGTGCCCTACAACCAGCAGGTGCGGGATAAGGAACGGGCCTCACGCCGAGCTTTGGCCTCTCTGGACCGTCCCTCCTCACGGCGAATTCCCGCTCAGCCACCCGCTGCAAAGTCACATTTCGACTGGCTGCCAACCTACAGCAGTCCCCAGAAAGAATTTCGCAATAAGGCAAAAATGGTGGTTTCGGGTTCCAAGAAGTCGATTGTGCTCGGACTGGCCCCCACTAAGGATCATCCCGCTGGCGTCGATTTACAGTCGTGTCCGCTGTATGTACCGGCAATTCGCGCCGCTTTCGCTCCCATTCGGGCTTGGCTGCAGCGCCTCGGTGCCCGCCCCTATAACATCGCTACCGCTAAGGGTGAAGTGAAATACGTGCTGGTCAGTGCCAATCCTGCGGGCGAGTTGATGGTGCGTCTGGTGTTGCGTTCGAAAGCTGCCCTACATCGGATTGAAAATACCTGGTCCGAGCTTCAGGCCGAGTTGCCCCACCTGCGGGTGTTTTCGGTAAACATTCAGCCCGAACACACCACCGTCATTGAAGGCCGGGAGGAAATCATCCTTTCCGAAGAAAAATATATACATATGCCCGGTATCGGCACGGATTTATGGCTGGCGCCGGGGGCGTTTTTCCAGACGAATACCGCCGCATCTCAGGCTATGTATACACAAGCTGCCACTTGGGCACGCGAACTCCAGCCGGAAACCGCTTGGGATTTGTATTGCGGAGTGGGCGGATTTGCCTTTGCGCTGAGTTCCGCCGGGGTTGCGCAGGTGACGGGCGTGGAAGTCGTGGGGCCGGCTATTGATGGCGCGAAGAAGGCCGTGGCAGAAATGGCGGGTGTGACTGCGGCTAGCCCGGTGGGGCAGGGAGTTGAGAACACCGTTGCGAGCTACCGCGGTGACGCTGTGGCTAGGCCGCATTTCATCACCGTCGATGCGACGAAGTGGGCTACTAATCAAAAACTTATACCGCCAGATTTGGTGGTGGTGAACCCGCCGCGGCGCGGGCTCGGGTCTGAATTGTCCTCTTGGCTGGAACACTCCGGTATCCCCCACCTCATCTATTCCTCCTGCTTCCAGGAAACCCTGGTGGAGGATCTGCGCCGAATGCGTTCCTACCGGATTACCGCAGCCAAACTGGTAGACATGTTCCCACACACCTCGCATGTGGAGTGTTTAGTATTACTGGAAAGGCAGTCATCGAAACCCAAAACTAGCTCCAAGTGAGTGTAAGACGCAAACAACTACCCGACAAGCCGTAAATTGATTGTGAGTAAATCGTATGTTGTTTATAGAAACGGCCGTTTTGTGCGCGGTATTGTTCATGCTCTGCATTTTAGGAACTGGAACTGATGCTAAAAACTTACAGAACTACAGCTCTTACCCAGATGCAGTGCAAAGCCGGATTCGTACTATCCCGGAATACCAACACCGGTTCCAGGAAAAGAATCCTTTCCTTACATTTACCGCCAATTTTCTCCTTTTCCTAGTCATATTATTCGTTTTCGGGATATTTATCCACCAGCGCAACTTTACGCATAATTTCCTCTCCCTGCTGATTCTCGGACAAACCTTGAACGTTTTCGACCTCATTGTGATTGATTTGCTGTGGTGGCGACACACCCCGCGCATCAGATTCTCAAAGCTCCCCCAACCCGCTCTCTACCAGGACCCACGAAAGCACATCTCCGCTTTCATCAGAGCGTTTATCATGTACTTTGCCATCGCCCTAATCGATGGCTACCTGCTGACTCTATTTTGAAACCTATACCCTGAACGCCCGTCTAACCTATGGGCGTGATTACCCCTGAACTACTAGCATAGAAACCGTGGTGTCCTCGGATTCGGAGCAACAAAACAATCCTCGCTGGTCGCGGACTATTTCGCGCGGAGTGTTCACGTTTATTGTCCTCATGGGTATCGTGTCCATGTTCTCGGATATGACTCACGAGGGCGCTCGCTCGGTTTTGGGTGAGTATCTGAACCTGACCGGGGCATCGGCAGCAGCCATCGGTTTTGTCTCGGGTTTCGGGGAACTGTGCGGCTACTCGTTGCGTCTGCTCTCAGGCTTTTGGGCAGACAAGACCAAGCACTACTGGGGTTTGATTATTTTCGGCTACACCATCCAGGTGCTGGCCATTCCTGCTCTCGCGCTCGTCCCCGACAACGGCTGGATTTTTGCCTGCAGCCTGGTGGTTTTGGAACGCGTGGGCAAAGCCATTAAGAAACCCGCGAAAAACACCTTGGTCAGCTTCGCAGCGGACGAAATCGGTACTGGTAAAGGCTTCGCGCTGCAGGAATTCCTCGACCAACTCGGCGCATTCCTGGGTCCTCTGCTGCTGTTCCTCGTTGGTCTGATTATCGGCACGCAAGACCTGTTCGGAACTTACCGCCTCGGCTTTCTCACCTTGGGTATTCCCGCGCTCATCACCATCGCGTTCACCGTGCTAGCCTGGCACTTCTATCCTCACCCCGAAAATTTTGACCAGGCCGCTACCCCACCGGAAAACGCCCACGCCCCGACTGACCCGCCCCGAGAACCTTGTGCGCCCGCCCCGACCGACGACACCCCTTCCGTCGGCACCTCTACGAACGACGCCCCCACAAGCGCGTTACCATCCATTTCCGCTGTCACCCCCGGTTTTCGTTTCAACCGAGCTTTTGCCCTCTATATGGCCGCTATCTGCTTGTTCGCTTTCGGTTTCGCGGACTTCACGCTGGTTACTCTGCATGCCGCGAAAACTGCGGCATTCCCGAAAGCGGCATTAGCGCTGCTCTACGCGGGGGCGATGGTGGTCGACGCCATCGCAGCGCTCATTTTTGGAACCTGGTTCGACCGTATTGGCTTGCGGGCGCTCATTGTCTCAACCCTTCTGACGGCACCGTTTTCAGCATTCGTATTCCTGAGCGGAAACCCTTGGCTCATCAGCATTGGCATTGTTCTGTGGGGGCTGGGGATGGGCGCACAGGAAAGCATCATGAAAGCTGCGGTAGCCAAAATTATGCCCAAGAATCGTCGCGCCACCGGGTTCGGCGTTTTCGAAACCGGCTTCGGAATCGCCTGGTTCCTCGGGTCTTGGCTGATAGGAGCCCTCTATGACGTCAATATCCCCGCGATGGTTGCCGTTTCCATCATTTCGCAGCTCGCGTCCGTGAGTTTCTACCTCCTGACCCTGAAAAATTTGCCAACTTTACCCCCACAATGACCGAACTCACTCAGAAATTAGCTGTTTTAACGTTAGGCTTAACGCGTGAACTCTCCGGATCTGACCCCCGCTACGCAAGGACCACGTCGGTGGCCGCGTTCCTGGAATCCCGGCATTTTTCATGCCAAGAAGGAGACCATTGAACCGCTGGAAATCCCCACGACCAGGTGGAAATTCGCCCTTCTGCTGACTCAGGTCGGCATTTATGCCTGTTTATTTGCCCCCATTCAGCTGCTCATCGGCTTGCAAGCCTCGATGATAGCTTACGACCAAAAGGAAATTGTGCTTTCCGTAGTTACCGGATGCGGGGCATTTATGGCGATGATTGCCGCTCCCATTTTCGGAGCACTGTCTGACCGGACTTACTCAAAATACGGACGTCGGGCGCCTTGGGTCTTGGGCGGGGTTTTATGCGGAGTTTTCGCGCTCGCAGGCTTGACTTTGTCGTGGTGTCCCGCGTCTTTGGCGGGAACGTGGGTTTTGACCCAGGCGGCGCTAAACGCCGCGTTCATCGCTACCAACGCCATTCCGAACGATTCTGTCAGAATTGAGTACCGCGGCGAAATGGGCGGCTGGTTGGGAGCCGGCCAGAACCTGGGAGCTTTGTTAGGAGTCGGCTTGGCGACCCTGTGTACGAATCTAATCCACAACTACATGGGCATAGTGGCTGCCTACGTTGTCTTAGTGTTGCTACTGACCATCTGTGTGACTCCCTACTTGTGGAACTCCAACGACCGTTTCCTCGGTGCCCGCCGAGACCCCGTCACCATCACAAAGTTTTTCCAGCGATTCTGGATTCCGCCGCGCAAATACCCGGATTTCATCTGGACTTGGCTCTCCCGCCTCCTAATGTTCACACCGTTCATGACGATAACGCTTTACCTGCTCTATTACCTCGAAGATGTGTTGCATTACCCGAATCCAACCACCGGCGTGCTGATTTTGTCCACAATCTACGCGGTGCTGACCATGGTTAGCGCCTTCATCATCGGTTTTGTCGCCGACTATCTGATGAAGTACCGACGGCTCATCTTCATTTCCTCAGTCACCATGGCGATTGGCAGCCTCATCCTTGCGTTCTTGCAAACTTGGACCTGGACGATTCTCGCTGCGATCTTTATTGGGATTGGCCACGGTATTTTCATCGCGGTGAGCTTTGCAATCACCACCCGAGTCCTTCCTCCCACCGACGATTCCGGTCGTGACCTCGGTGTTTTCAACGTTTCTGCGACCCTCCCGCAGGTGTTAGCCCCCATATTTGGAGTTCCGGTAATTGTCCTCATCGCCAGCTATTCCATTGGCTACACGGTCTTGTTCAGCGCTATGGCCGTGATGTTTGTGATTGGCGGGCTGATGATTTATAAGGTGAAATCCGTAGAGTAATCGTGTTTCGTTTCTCGGACGGCACCACCGCCAGAATGGAGGGAAAATGACACAGTCACAAGCCGTGGTGGACAGTTTTGGGGTTCCACTGCTTCCCCTCGGGGACGACGAGTCAGGTTCTCCGGTTGCGAGAATCCCTCAACTGGGTTTCGGCACCTATAAAATTGCTCCCGAAAATGCCCAAGAAATCGTGGAGAACGCGGTGGAAGTGGGGTATCGCCACATTGATACCGCCCAAATGTATGGAAACGAAGCGCAAGTTGGCGCGGCCCTGCGGGCATCGGGAATCGCGCGCAGCGAGTTCTTCTTAACCACTAAACTGAACAATCCCCATCACGAGCCCGATGTGGCCCGCCGCACTTTTGCCGAGTCATTGCAGCGCCTGCAAACCGATTACGTGGATTTGTTCCTCATTCACTGGCCGATGCCCGAGGCTTACGGTGGGGACTATCCCGGTTTGTGGCGGGTGTTGCAAGAGTTCGTGGCGGATGGGCGAGCCCGTCACGTGGGGGTGTCGAACTTTGAAGTTTCACATCTGCAGCGACTGCTGACTGAAACGGGGATTTTTCCGCAGGTCAACCAGGTCGAGGCACACCCGTGGTTTGCCAATAACGCGGTTAGGGAATTCACCAGAGCACATGGCGGGCTCATTGAGGCGTGGTCTCCCCTGGCACGAGGCCGGTTCTTTGACACCCCGGTTTTGATTGAGACCGCCAAACGCCTGGGGCGGAACCCAGCGCAAGTCGTGTTGCGTTGGGCTCTAGAGCGCGGCGACGTGGTCATCCCAAAGTCGAATCATGTTGAGCGGATGCGGGAGAACTTTGCCGTGCTGGAGTTTGCACTTGATGCGCCTGCGCGAGCGGCTCTCGACAGTTTGGATCGTGGTGAGGCGGGCCGCACCGGTTCCCATCCTGACCACGTAAACGGCGCGAAATAAACGTTTCCTGGGCTTCTGACTGGAATCACCAGCGTGGTTGCGGTCATCAGTCCCGCGGCTCGCGGTACTTGTGAATCTGGCCCTCACCGGTAACGCCATCGATAGCGTAAACCGAGAGCCAACCGTCCTTTTCCACCCCGGATTCGAGGTCAATCACCCCGGGGTTCACAAAGTTTTCCCGACTTTCGTTGCGATGCCCGTGCAGTTGGACGATTTCATGGTTCCCCATTTCAGGGAAGTTTTTGAACTCGTAGCGCCTCCGGTAGGTGTTGGCGCGCGTACCCACCCCAAAAATAAAGTAATCATCAGGTAAATCGCAGTAGCCGGTGCGGCGGATTTCTCGGATGGTTTCGGGATATACCCCGCCGTGGGATACAAAATATTCGCGAGCCCCCGGGCGTTTCTCCGCTCCAGATTTCGTTCCCGGAGTATCGGAAACTGAGGGTGTGGCGGGCGTCCCCCCGACTCGGAAGTCATAGAACGGCACGGTGGAACGATACCAGTCTTCGAGTTGTTGGCGGGTCGCGCCAGCGGTCAGTAACTGTTTCACAGATTCCTCGGTGGCGCTCTTGGTGCCTCGTCCTTTCAAGGCGTTCAGAAGGGATTTCTCGTGGTTTCCGGTGATCACCACGTTGTCTACGGAGCGCAGGATTTTCCAGACTTTTCCGGCATCTGGACCGCGGTCAAACAGGTCGCCCACAAAAATCCACTTGGCATCCGGAGTGCCCAGTTCTGCCACTGCCTGTTCTAAGGCGCCCCCGCAGGACTGCACATCGCCAACCACTCGCACCGGCCGATTGCCCAGGTCAACCTGACAAGTTTTAAAACAATCCAACATCTGTGCCGGAGTAATGGTCTGCGGCGGCGGAACGGAATCGAAGCGATCCAAGAATGACTCAATATCGGGAATCCGGTCTCCCCCGCGTTTGAGGTTACGGGACAGCAATTCTTCCCGACTAACCTGGGTAAAGTCCACCGCTAAGACGTCGTAGCCGTGCGAATCCGCCAGCGCTTCCCACTGCGAACGTGAGCGGGGTGAGGCATTGACCGCATCGATGATGACCGGAGAGCCCAAAAACATCAAGTTATCAGCTTGTTCTTGCACAATGCGGCGGGTCAAACGCTGCAAATGCTCCCCGGCGATTAAGACCTTGTCGCCATCGAGAGCGGGAACATAGCGGGAAAACATACGGCGCACTTCATCAGCGCTGACGGAAAACTCTTCGAGCTTATTTTCCTGCACAAACGTCGTTTTGCCGGCCCCCTGCGGGCCATAAAGTATAAAAAGTTTGCGCATCTCTCCGCCACTTTCGCGTGTTTTCGCCTCGTTCTCTCGGGATTTTAGACAGAATGCCGGAATTCCTCTGACTCCGGCCTCCACCTAGATGAGGCTCCTCTTACATCCATTTCTATCAGATTCTCAGCGTTTTTTACAAACACTTAACTTCGTGGCGTTTGGAGTATAGACGGAAAGAGCGGTGAACCTCTCACTGTCGGTAGAGCTTACCGCAGTACCCATCTCAGTATTATTTCAGTCTTGTTGCCGCGCTCCCCCACATTAACCTAAGGGACAAGACGCCACGAGGGAAAATGAATCGTAAAAAGGTCGAAGGGCGGTAATCCGGAAGATTATCGCCCTTCGCTATGAAATTTTCTGAACAGATTTCTAAACGTGCTTGGTCACATTGATTTCCAGTTCTTTGCCGCTCGAAGGGTTGACCTTCACGGATACGGCCAGGGTTTCTCCGGCGATGAGCTGCTCATGAGTCTTCACCCATTCGAGGTGATCGGCGGGCACGCCCAGCGTCAGGTCAATCCGGTCAGCCACGTCCAGGACCGCGTTCTTGCGAGCGTCTTGCACCGCACGAATCGCATCGCGGGCGTAGCCTTCCGCTTCCAGTTCCTCGGTCACTTCGGTGTCCAGCACCACAAAAGTGCAGCTATCCAGCACATCGGCAACGGTTCCCGGCTCGGCTGCAACCTTTGTCACCAACCCGAACTGTTCACCCGTGAGGCGCACCGGCTGTCCACCGAGTTCCACCCCATCGAACACCACAGCGTCACCGTCCAAGCGCCACTGACCGGACTTTTGCGCCTGGAACAACGCAGAAGTGAGTTTGCGCACCTCGGGGGCAAAAGCCTTGGGGTTGAGCGTCAATTCCTGGCTTGATTGCAATCCGGACTCGGCAACACCGAGCACCTCCACGGACTTGACGTTGACCTCGGAGGCAATGAGCGTCGTGTAGTCACGCAGAGCCTCCGGATCCGCGGCTACCACCTGGAGGCGGCTCAGCGGCAAACGCACCCGCAGGTTAGCGCCCTTGCGCAAGGCGTGGGCACACGAAACGACGTCGCGCACCTCGTTCATAGCGTCCACTAGCGCACCATCGTACACAGCATCGTCCCAGTTTGGGTAGTCCATCAGATGTACGGAACGACCACCGGTCAGCCCCCGCCAGACTTCTTCTGCAATCAGAGGCAGCAGCGGAGCCATCGCCCGCATCAGCGCCTCTAACACGGTGTAGAGCACGTCAAAGGCGGCAGGATCCTCGTCCCAGAAACGCTGGCGAGAAATGCGAATGTACCAGTTGTTCAACACCTCGGTGAACTGGCGAACGTGTTCGCAAGCCTCCGGAATGTGGAAGTTATCCAGGTCATCGCGCATTTCGGCGAACAGCTGGCGCGCGGCGGACAGCAAGTAGCGGTCCATCATAGGCAGCGCGTTGACGCTCGCGGCATCATCCACGTCCACGGGCTTCGCCTCGTAGCCCGCGCCCTGCTGACAGGTGCCGGCATAGAGCGTAAAGAAGTAGTAGGCGTTCCACACCGGCAGAATCGTTTGCCGCACCGTGTCGCGAATACCTTTATCGGTCACGATCAGGTTGCCCCCGCTGACCACCGGAGAACTCATCAGGAACCAACGCATCGCGTCCGCACCGTACTTGTCGAAAACTTCGTTAACGTCCGGGTAGTTGCGCAGCGATTTACTCATCTTGCGCCCGTCATCACCCAGAACGATACCGTGCGAGATACAGTTCAAAAACGCCGGCCGGTCAAACAGCGCGGTCGCCAATACGTGCAAGGTATAGAACCAACCACGGGTCTGGCCGATGTACTCCACGATGAAGTCGCCGGGGTAATGTGTCTCGAACCATTCCCGATTTTCAAAGGGATAGTGGACCTGGGCGTAGGGCATAGACCCGGATTCAAACCAGCAGTCCAACACTTCCGGGACACGACGCATCGTGGATTTTCCGCTGGGATCATCGGGATTCGGGCGGGTCAACCCATCAATGAACGGCCGGTGGAGGTTATCGATCTTGACCCCAAAGTCCCGTTCCAGTTCCGCAAAAGAGCCGTAGACGTCAATGCGCGGATAGGCGGGATTGTCCGACTTCCATACCGGAATCGGGGAACCCCAGAAACGGTTGCGCGAAATCGACCAGTCGCGCGCCCCTGCGAGCCAGTTGCCAAAGATACCGTTCTTGGTATGTTCCGGCGTCCAGGTGATTTGCTGATTCAACTCCACCATGCGGTCACGGAACTCAGTAACGCGGACAAACCACGAGGACACTGCCTTGTAGATGAGCGGTTGGCGGCAACGCCAGCAGTGCGGGTAGGAGTGCTCGTAAGAGGCGACCTTCACCAGGTAGGGACGCTGGCGCGCCTCACGGGCCGCCACCGGGCCGGTTTCGTCGCGCAGGTCGGCGATGATGTAGCGGTTTGCCTCAAAAACGTTCTTTCCCGCGTAATCTGGAACTTCCGCGGTGATGACTCCGTTTCCGTCTACCGGCATGACCACCCCGATTTGCTGGGTAGCGCAAACGTTCATATCGTCCTCGCCAAAGGCCGGGGCGAGGTGCACCAGCCCGGTGCCGTCCTCGGTGGACACGAAGTCGGCACTGATGATGGTCCAGGCTTTCGATCCCGGTCCCACGTGTCCCGGCTGGTCTGCCGTACCATCGGCGATGGCGGCAGCTTTGGCATCTTCAAAGTAATCAAAAATGGGATAGTACTCCAGGCCAACCAGTTCAGAGCCTTTGAAAGGAGCGGATACCTGCGGGTTTTCCCCAAGTTCCTTTTCGTAAGCCGCCAAGCGCGCCTGGGCCAGGATTACGGTTTGTCCCTGCAACTCCCCCTGGGTCGGCGTGACCCGCACGTAGTCGATGTCCTCCCCGACGGCGACCGCAAGGTTGCTGGGCAACGTCCACGGGGTCGTGGTCCAAATCAGCACCATCTCGTCGGTGTCACGCAGACGCATTCCCACCGTGACGGTCTGGTCGGTGCGGTTTTGGTAGATGTCGTCGTCCATCTTAAGTTCGTGGTTCGACAGGGGTGTGCCGTCGTGCCAGCAGTAAGGCAGCACCTTAAAGCCTTCGTAGATGAGCCCCTTGTCGTACAGGGTCTTGAACGCCCAAATGACCGATTCCATAAAGGTGGAGTCGAGGGTCTTGTAGTCGTTTTCGAAGTCGACCCAGCGCGCCTGGCGCGTCACATATTCTTCCCACTCTTTGGTATATTTCAGTACCGATTCGCGACAGGCCTGGTTGAAGGCCTCAATCCCCATTCCGTCCGGGCCTTCGATTTGTTCCTTGTCCTCGATGCCGAGAATGCGTTCCGCCTCCAGTTCGGCGGGCAAGCCGTGAGTGTCCCACCCGAAGCGCCGCTCTACGCGGTGGCCGCGCATGGTCTGGTAACGCCCCACGATGTCTTTCACGTAGCCGGTCAACAGGTGGCCATAGTGCGGCAAGCCATTGGCAAAGGGCGGACCATCGTAGAACACGAACTCGTTGCTACCGTCCTGGCCGGCCTGACGGGCATCCACAGAAGCCTGGAAAGTATGATCTTTAGCCCAAAACGCCAGGGTTTCGGTTTCTTGGCTGGGAAAATTCGGGCTGGCGTCCAGGGAAGTATCCCGGTGTTTGGGGTAGAACCCGCGTTTTTTCTCGCTCATTTTCGTCCTTATCGCGAATCGTTCATTCACGAGGACGCCTGCGACACTCTGTCGGTGGGCGCGGTACCACCTCGCTTGCTCACGTGGTCCCGCAAAAGTCTGGGTGCCGACCAATTGGTGCAACCAGACTATTGAGTTGGCCCAGTGAGCCGCTCAATATGGCTGTAACGGGCCTTCCCGTCGGAGTCTAGTGAGTCGCATGCACGGCACACAACCGTTCTTTCCGAAGCTCCCCGGCGATATCCGGGCTCAACAGTCCGGACCGGTTCAACGCGGATTCCACTCTATCCAGTTTTTTCTCTGGACTCAAACAAAGTGAGCTTTTGCCTGAGTTTCAGAAAGTCAAAAGTTTAGGACGGATTATCCCCCTGCGGAGTGTAGCTCAAAATGTCTCCCGGCTGGCACTCCAAAACTCGGCAGATTTTTTCCAGTGTAGAGAAGCGGATTGCCTTGGCGTGACCATTTTTCAGTATCGAGACATTCGCCGCCGTGATGTCCACAGCCTGCGCAAAGTCCTGAACCGACATACCTCGCTGGGCCAGCAACACCGACAGATTTACCGTAATCACTTAGATGACCTCCGCTAATTCTGCCGCATCGTCCAGCGCGGCTTGAAAAATACTCTTAGCCAGGCTAACCAGGGAAAATAGCCCCACTCCCAAAACTATTCCGCCGAGGAATAAAAGAGGCGGCTCTGGTCTGGTTGCCGGTGCAAAAATGCTCATGTGCCCACCGGTTAGCGCGACGATACCGGGACCGATAGCAACCATGAGACGCGCTAAATTGATCCATTTCATGGTTTTAGCAGTAAAAAAAGCTCCTTTGCTAACTGCCCTTACCAGCATAATCAACGCCACAATCAGTACCTGCACACAAATAAGCGCCGCTACGGCTGCCAGCGCATATGGTACGACCAGGTGGCGAACCTCGGGGAATTCCTCCCCCGTTTCCCATGCCGCTAATACGCAAAATAACTGGAGCAGCAACACCCCTGGAAGAGCTGCAATCAAGGAAACTTGCGACAGAATTACGTAAATTCGAGAAAACTTCATATATCGATTATCGATACTTTTATATCGTTTGTCAATAGGTATTACTGCGACAGCCGGTTCCTAGCGACACCCGGTTGTGCCTCTGGAACAACTCGCCAACCAGCCAGAGAGACCCATAAAACCTGTGAAAACGCTACAGTTTAGAGTGAACATTCTGCCAGACAAACATCTGGGCACGTCAGTTAGAAGTCAGACAGCCAGCCACAGGGGGACGTATGAAAGCCGAGGAATTGTGGGACCAGGCTCAGGCAGTGGCACTGGAGCTGCCCGAGACTGAGCTTTGGGTGTATTCCCCGCAGTGGGAGGCCGTAAAAGTGTGTGGGAAGTGGTTCGTGGTGATGGTGGAGGTCCACGGTACCCCGGTAGTGAACTTGGCCGTGTTGCCGGAGGACGGCCTGGCACTGACCCAGCGCTATGCGGAAATCACTCCCGGCTGGCATATGAACAAAGACCACTGGATCAGCGTGTATCCCGGCGCGGAAGTCGACCTGGAACTGTTGAAAGTGCTGGTTCAGGAGTCTTACCTGAACGTGGTATCACGTCTGCCGGTCAAGTCCCGCCCACACCTGCCAGATTCCCTGCGGCACTGGCCCAGTTCGGAGGCTTAACCCTCCCGGCGCCTCCGGGTTGCACCACCAACTTTGTCGATTCGCCGGATTGACGAAAATACAAAGTCCGGGCAGCCGGCGGAAACCAGCTGCCCGGACTAGGGGGAGTAATTTTTCGTTAGTCCTAGTTCACGGTGAACGGGTTAGATATACCCTCGTAAGGAATAATCCGGTGATTCCAACCGTTCTTCCAGTCGCCGTCCTGCACCAACCGATAGGTTCCGGCCGGGGTGCCCTGGCGAATCCGCCACTCTACCGTGGTGCGAGAATAGCTGGCGCCCTCGCGTTCCCAGCGGTAACTGGTGTCCCAGTCACGGTCCGTCAAGTAATCTTGCCAGGTTCCATCCTCGGCCTGACGCTGCACCTTGAGGAAGGTCCCGCCCACGCGCAGGTTGTTCTTGGGGTGTGCCCCACGGAACACGGCTTTTGCCGTATCTCCCGGTTGGTACTGTTCGAGGGGCTGAACCAGCACCTGTCCGAACTTTTGACGCCAAGGCTTGTCGTCCAGCACGACACCGGGACGATTGATTTTGCCTCGCGTGCTGACATTGGGCCATGCATCGTTGCTGACCGCAGTGCCGTCGACCATGGATTGCGCCAAGCCATCCACCTCTTGCTGCAGGGCGGACAGCTCATAAGGACCAAACTCGGTGGAAGCGCCCTCGTAATGTTGGGCAGCGTACTCTTCACGAGTGGAAACGTAACCGGCGTAATCGTTCGCAGCTCCGGAAAAGATGACCTTCTCTACGCCGAGCGGTGCCAAAATCCGTTCCACAGATTCCCGCAGGTGGCGCACGCCCATAGTGCCCGTCTCAGTCGGAACCCCGACGATAGCCACGTTGCCGATACGCAACAACTGTACCGGCTCCACGGTCGAAGCCCAGCCCCACTTGCCATCTGGGAGCAAAACCGGCTTCTCCGCCTGGCAGGGATCATTGCCCGTCCAAGAAATCGAGGCAAAGGCGAAACGCACCAAACCGCCCAAGCTGGATTGATCGACCTTGTTGATGACATCGCGAACCGAGAAATTGTCCCTGGTCATACCTTCATAGATTCCAGGAATTCCCGAGGGGCCGTTTTCTCCGCCCGCGGCAAAGGAATAGCCACGAGCCGGGACGCACAGTTTCTGGTCCCCGGCGCCTTCCGTGTAAGCCGCTTTGACGACATAGTTCTTAAACTGGACGTAACGTCCCCGATAGTCAACGGCACCTTTAACTGTGTCGCCCGGGCTATTCCACAGCCGCCAAGATGCATCGAACTGTTCCTGACCATGCTTTTCAGCGTTGTAGTAATCATCAGGGGTGCCCATGAAATCCGGGGTGGAGGACGAGTTGCCCGCCACGGGAACCATGTCTCCCGTACCTGAAGCAGGGAACGCTGCCACGAAGGTTTTGTCCTGATTCGGGTCAGTCCCAAACTTCTGTTCATACAGGTATTCCGCGTAGCCTTTCGAGTCGGCGGAATACAGGTCCCAGTGCATCGGGAAGGACGTGGCGTGAGTTGAGAACCAGTTGAATACGCCGAGTTTCTCACCAGCTGCAGAAGTGAACTCCAGTTGGTCCATCGTCGTTTCTACCGAGTCGTCGTATTTGCTGACGTCATCGTTTTGCAGGTACGCCGCCAGAGAGCGGTTCCGGGTGATGCCGTGGACGTTAGTGCGCTTCATCTCGATGGTTCCAGGCTCGAGGTTGTTGTGCGCCTTCGAAATTGCGTTGACGATGCCGTCCACGGTGATATCCAAAACCTGTTGGCTGAACCCGTGCATAGTCTTATCCTCCGCGGCGATTTCATAGAGTTTATCGGTGGAGGTTCCTGCCGGCGACACGTGCGAGTGGGTGATGCCAATCATCACGTTGCCCTCATCGTACAGACCGGGATACATTGCCTTCAGTTTGTCCAAAACCCGTACCCGCACCGCGTTGAAAATGCCGCCGGTATCGACGCTGACATAAACCACGCGCTTGCCGGTAACCTGATCAGCGACGATAAAAGCATGAGCATACACACGTTGCTGCAGGCCTTTCATCTCTTGGTGCGAGGCGTAGCCGAAGGCGCCGTTTTCCGCAATAGCGCCGGTCACATCCGAGATACCGGTGCCAATCAAGTAAGTGCTTTCGGAAGCACTAGCCTGGGGTGTCAGTCCGGACACGCCTACCAGGCTGGCTCCGACGAGCGCCACTGCCCCGGTAAGGGTTATGGCGAGCCGCTTAAATCGTTGTGTTTTTTTCATGTTGTTTCCTGCTCTGCGTTGAGTTGACGTTGACATGGTCAGCGAAGGACACCGACACTCCCTAGCATACACCGGAAATTATCTGGATTTTTTCAGAGTTCTTTCACGATAGCTTAAGAAATCGATGATATTCCGCCCTCCTATAGGCAAATTGTTCAAAAATTAAGTTAAATAAACTCTCAAAATTGCCCCGGTTTGTCAGTCCAATAATTTTTCCACCCCTGCCAGCCGGGAGTGGACGGCAAATCTGAGCGTGCTGTCTCAGCTTTTATTGGCCCCGCAGGCGGCACAGCGCTGATTCTGGGTTAGCCAGGAGCTCCTCGGGTTTACCCTGTTCCACAATGTGCCCCAGATCCAGCACCGCCACCCAATCGGCTCGGGCGATCTGATCTAGGTTGTGCGTAATTTCCAAGACAGTGGGGCGCGGTGTCAGACTGCGCAGATTGTCGTTGATGCGGGTAGCTAAAGGTGCAGGCAGGTGGGCTGTATGCTCGTCCAAAATAAGGATTGGGGATTGACGCAGCAGGGCACGAGCCAGGGATAGCCGCTGTCGTTGTCCCCCGCTGAGGGCCGCCCCTCGCGAGGCCACACGGTGCTGCAGTCCCCCCGGCATCGCTTTCACTTCCGCGTCCATTCCCACCATTGCCAAAGCCCACCACAGTTGGCTTTCACTGGCTTGCGGACAGGCCAGACGTAAGTTTTCGGCAACGGTCATATCGAAAATCGTTGACTCGGCGCTGACTAAAGACACTGCTTTGCGCAGGGACGCAAGGCGATATTCGCGCAGATCGCGCCCGTCCAGGAGGACCGTTCCCGCTTCGGGATCGTAAAAACGCAGCAGGAGTCGTGCCAGGGTTGACTTTCCGCCACCTGTCGCCCCCACTAGGGCGGTCCACGAGCCCGGCGCTAACTTGAGGTTGATTTGTTCAATAGTCCCCGGTGTCGCGCTAATCTGTGGGGCCGCGTTTGTCGGTTCGGGATAGCGAAAGCCGACATTGCTAAGTTCCACCGCCAAAGGCGTGGCGTGCCGCACGTTTTCCAACCCCTCAGGTAACTCCAGTCCGGCGTGGGTCAGCTGGTAGACACGTCGCGCCGCTGCCAGGGAGGTATTCAGTTCAGTTCCGAAGTCCACTACGGCTTTAAACCCCTCCCAGCAGCGCAGAACCGCAAAGAGTATCGCTATCCAGGCGGCCATTTCGAAAGTGCCTGACCGGTAGAGCGCGCCGCCCACCGCCAGCAGAATCAGGACCGCAGCCATTCGCCACGCGGAGAGAAACGCGCCACGGAAAGCTGATTTGTTGGTCTCACGCAGGCTGGCTCGAACCAGTTCTTCGCCTAACCTGTCACTGCCGGCGAGACGCGCTTCGCTCAGGCCGTATCCCACGACTTCCGCCAAACCTCCCAGCGAATCCGTGACGTCTGCGGCGACACGACCGCGAGCTGCAAGTTTATTGCGCGCGGCCATGTGTCCAGAATATATACCATACCAAGGTATCAAAAGTCCTACGATGAAAATTCCAGTCACGGCTACTCCCAGCTGCCAAGGTGCCACCGCAAACGTCGCCGCAGTAACAATACCGGGAACCAGGAAGGCGGTCATCGCCGGAGCGAAAGCGTGGGCAAAGAATACTTCGATACGATCTATATCTTTCGTGAGCCGCGCCAAGAGGTCTCCGCTGTGATTATTGGTCACTATGGCGGGAGCTTGGGGATAAATGGCGCGATACGCTTGGGTCCGCAACAGTTCCAGAGCCTTGAAGGCCACCAGATGACCCCAGTATTGCTCCAGGTAGCGAGCCAAACCTTTCAGAAGCGCGGTCCCCACCATCACCGTCAGCAGTCCCCCCAAGTTGGCTGACACACCACGGACACAACCGCAGTCCAGTTCGCTCATCACCAGGTTCACCACCAACACTGCAGGGATGGTGAACAGGACTATGCCCAGAATTTGATCGACCAGCCTGGCGAGGGTGGAGGCAGCTACCGGCCCCAACACGGGGCGAGTCGAGGACAACAACCAGCGGACGACTGTCCGCAGCCCCGCCGCGGCTGGCTCAGAGGGAGTAACTGCGGACGAGGAACAGCCCCGGCCCACCGTCGAGCGAGAAGGTGCCGTGTTCTTTGAGTCGGGTACATTGCTCGAAGGTGTCACCGTTCCACCAGCTTTCCGCACTCGACCCGCAAAACGCGATCTGCCAGCGCAGTCAAAGCCCCGCGGTGTGACACCATGATGAGCGTATAGTCACGCCCCAGGGCTTGGAGGGCCTCCAAGATGTTTCGCTCAGAATTCAGATCAACTTGGGAAGTCGCTTCATCCAACAACAAAATTTTTCGACCACTCGCGATGGCTCGTGCCAGGCTGAGACGCTGTTTCTGTCCGCTCGAAAGGCCTATCCCATTTTCGCCCACGACAGTGTCCAGCCCCAGCGGCATCTGTTGGATTTCGGCGTCAAGATACGCCGCACGCAAAACATCCCATAATTCGGTATCAGATGCCTGCGGGGCTGCCATCTGGAGGTTTTCCCGCACGGTGCCGGTAAACAGCCAGGTATTTTGGCTGACCAACGCTGAGTGTTGTGCCAAGTCCGCGGTTTTAGCGTCGACCTCAACCCGGCCCTCACTTGGGGTCAAAAATCCTTTCATCACGTTCAATAAGGTGGTTTTCCCCTGTCCAGAATCCCCCACAATCGCTACGCGTTCGCCGGAAGACACCCTGAGATTCACCCCTTGCAAGACCTGATGACTCCCGTAACATACCCCCACATTTTCCAGATATACCGCGGGCGTCTCAGCATCTTCCACCGCCGGAACGTCCTCATCCGCAACCTCAGCAGCACCGGGACGAATCGCGGACATGTCCTCGCATCTGGCAGCCGAATGTCTGTCTCGCGAGTGCATGAATCCTAAGATGGCCCTTCCGGCTCCCCGGCCGCCCATCGCTATATAGAAAAACCCTCCGAAGTGGTCAATCGGCTCCAGCAGCAACATCGCCAAGCCCAGCGCCGTCACCACTTTTCCCAGAGTCATCTCACCGATAGAAACCAGGAACATTGACAGGGCGGCCACGGACGTGATGACGAACAGCGAAAACACTGTGTCGAGTACAAAAATAATGACTTGATTGGAACGCAGCAGGCTCATGGTGGCTCGCCGATTCTCTTCGCCTACTGTCTCTAGTTTGTCCCCCATCCGGTCTGCCGCCCCCAGCAGCTGCAGGGTTGTGAGTCCCTGCAATACTTCCAGGTAGTTTGCCGCCAAAGCCGCCCGTGCCCGAGCGGATTTCGCGGAGGAACGCCGAAAGAGCTTTTTGAACAGCCACACCGTCCCCACTGCCAGAGGCAGGCACAGCGCCAACAACAGCGCCAGGAAGGGGTGAACAAAAATCCCCATCGCCGCCACTATCAGCACCGGCGCGCTGAAAGACCCTTGGACCTGCGGCAAAAACCCTTGACGATACCGAGTAAACTTTTCGGCTGACTCGGTTGCCAACGCCACGACTTTTCCCGCGCTTTCCTGATTCATCCGCGCGGGTCCAGCTCGAAAACTCTGTGCCAAAAGAGTCTTTCGGACGTGATTTTCTTCACGTATCTGTGAGCGGGTCGAGCGCCGCGACAACGAAAAGTTTGCCCCAAACACCAGAGCGATACCTGCAATCGCGCTAACCCAATGGATAGTGGCAGGAAAGGACCACTCGGGGTGCAGGTAAATGTCCAGAATCTCACCTGCCGCAACAAACACCGTAATCAGGCCGAGGGTCATGAGCCAAAACAGCCCCAGTACCACGCGATTCGCGCGGCGACCCGCAGCGGTTTGTAGCGCTGCAAACTGGGGTTTACCTGGCTTTTTTGGGACTACGCGGGAGGTGCTCAATAGCTGGTGACCACTTCGACTCGCTGGAGTTCCTTAACATCGGTGTAACCGGTTGTGGCCATGGTTCGACGCAGGGCTCCCATCATGTTGAGGGTTCCTTCGGCGTTGTCGGCAGGACCGAACATCACCTGTTCCAGGGTGCCGACGGTGCCGACTTTGACCCGAGAACCGCGCGGTAATGTCGAGTGGTGTGCCTCGCTGCCCCAGTGCCAGCCGTGTCCGGGTGCCTCGTAAGCCCTGGCCAAAGCGCTTCCCAGCATCACGGCATCAGCTCCGCAAGCGATGGCTTTCACCACGTCGCCCGCAAAACCAATGCCCCCATCTGCGATAACGTGGACATACCTGCCGCCGGATTCATCCAAGAAATCCCGCCGTGCCGCCGCTACATCCGCTACCGCCGTCGCCATCGGCACATGGATCCCCATGGTGCGGCGTGTCGTAGAAGCGGCTCCCCCGCCGAATCCCACCAGCACCCCGGCCGCGCCGGTACGCATCAGGTGCAGCGCTCCGGTATAGGTGGCCACGCCCCCGACAATGACCGGAATATCCAACTGATGCACAAATTGTTTGAGATTCAGGGGTTCAACCTGGGAAGACACATGGTCTGCGGACACTGTGGAACCGCGCACCACGAACAGATCCAGCTCTGAATCCGCCACGTAGTCCCATAGTTTTTGAGTGCCGGCCGGGCTCATCGCACCGGCCACGATGACGTCAGCGGCTTTAATTTCCTCTAACCTGGCCCGCATTAGTTCCGGCTTAATGGGTTCGGTGTAAATTTCCTGCAGCTTGGCGGTAGCTTTGGCTCCGACTTCGTCAAGTTCAGCCAGTTCTTCGTACAAGGGCAGGGGGTCAGCATACCGGGTCCACAGCCCTTCCAGGTCCAAGACCCCGATTCCGCCCATCTTTCCCAGGGCGATGGCATTCTGGGGACTCATCACCGAATCCATCGGTGCCCCCATGACCGGAACTTTCATATAATAAGCGTCAAATTGCCAGGCCAGTGACACGTCACGAGGATCTCGCGTGCGGCGAGAGGGCACTACCGCGATTTCATCAAAAGAGTAGGCTCGACGCCCCCGTTTGCCGCGCCCAATCTGAACTTCTTCATTCATAGATTTAGCCTACCAAAATGCGCTCCAGCGAGAGTCTCTTGCATTACCGGGTACACGTTTTCCCGCCATTCTCATACCACAACGGTCATTCCCGTCCCAGCCTGCTTAAAGTCTGTTGTTTAAAGTCTCGATATGCCTCATCACCTGCGATAATAGCCTGACGGATACTGTCTACTAGGTGGACGGTGTAGTACTCGTTGTGGATGGTCAGCAGTGTCGAAGCCAGCATTTCCTTGGCTTTCAGCAGGTGGTGAAGATAAGCGCGAGTGTAGTTTGTGCAGGTGTAGCAGCCGCAGCCCTCTTGGAGAGGGCCAAAGTCCTCTCGGAATGCTGCCCGCGCCATATTCGTCCTGCCGGTGGGTAAATACGCCGCTCCGGTACGGGCTACGCGAGACGGCGATACGCAGTCGAAAGTGTCGGCTCCGTTTTCGATGCCGGCAAAGAAATCTTCTGGTTCTGAAATCCCCAACAGGTGACGGGGGCGGTCCTCAGGCAGTTCTTGGCACACCCAGGAGCAAATCACGCCGAGATTTTCCTTTTCCAGGGCCCCTCCGATACCAAATCCGTCAAAGCGGCGCCCCGAGATTTCCATTTCCCCGAGGTCGTGTGCCGCTTTCCGGCGTAAATCCTCCCATTGCGCACCTTGGATAACTCCGAAAAGCATCTGATAAGGCTTGTCGGCACGCTCTATGGTGAGCCGTTCGTGTTCCGCCAGGCAGCGTTCCGCCCATCGCCGTGTGCGCTCCAGGGAAACTACCTGGTAGTCGTAGGAATGCAACAGGGAAGTCAGCTCATCGAAAGCGAAAATAATATCGGCACCCAAGTGGTGCTGAATCTGCATCGAGATTTCCGGGGTAAACCGATGTTTGGACCCATCCAGGTGTGAACGAAAATTAACACCGTCATCATCAACCCGCGCTAAACCGGGGTGAGCTTGGCGTTTATCGGGTGGAGCTAGTTCCGCGGCTTCTTCGGCCTGTTCCAAAAGTTTGCGTTTGTCCCCGGAACGTTCGTGGTTGCCGTGTTCGCGCGAAGCGCTGCGTTCCCGAGCTGAGGCGGCGAATTCCTGGCTGAGGACTTTCTTATATCCCGCACCCAAACTGAGGACTTGGAAACCGCCGGAATCGGTGAAAGTTGGGCCATCCCAGTGCATAAAAGCCCCCAGGCCCCCGGCTTTGTCTACAAGTTCCGGACCGGGTTGCAGATAGAGATGGTAAGCGTTAGCTAGCACCGCCGCCGCACCCAGGTCCCGAACCATCTCAGGGATAAGCGCCTTCACCGTCGCTTTTGTACCGACCGGTATAAAAGCGGGGGTGGGAATGTCTCCGTGGGGTGTGTGAATAACCCCGGCTCGCCCCAACTGGCCTAGACGAGCCACGACCTCAAAGTTTTCACTCACTAAAGCATCACTCCAGGTTAAGAAAGTTCCATCGAAGCGGCTTCTGTACCTATTGGTCCATTATTTTGGCCCTGAGACTGTGCGACGGGCAATTCTGTATCAATCGGTACATAATTTTTTTCGCCGCGTTTCACCCACCCGATGACCTGAATGCTGAGCGGCGACATGATGATTTCCAACGCGCACTTGTATACGTAACCGGTCAGCACGTAGTTGAAAAATTCCGACCCCGAAATCAACCCGGCAAAAGCGATGGTGCAAAACGCGAGGGTGTCTACCAGCTCCCCGACCAGGGTCGAGGCAATCATGCGAATCCAGAGGAAACGCTCTCCGGTACGGCCTTTAATCCGCACCAGCACCAGGGCATTTAACAGCTGCCCCAGCACATACCCCACCAGGGAAGCCGTCACGATGCGTGGAACGAACCCGAAAACTTGAGAAAAAGCGGGCGTGATGAAGTCTCCGCTGGCCGGCGGCGCCTTGGCAACCAGGAAAAACAGGGCCGAAGCCAAGATAGAAATCCCAAACCCAGTCAGCACCGCTCGGCGAGCTCCACGAAATCCATAGACTTCCGAGAGAATGTCTCCCAGGATGTAGGTGAAGGGGAACATGACGGCTCCCCCATCAAAAATCAATCCCCACGGCCCGCCGATGAGCTTAGTGGCGGAGATGTTCGAGATGAGCAGCAGCGCTACAAACAAGGTCATGAAGATATCAAAAAAACGGCCCTTACCCGCAGCCACGAAGTTAACCACCGGTCGCACTGCCTGTTCAGACCTTTCGGTCGATTTCACTGATTATTCTCCCTTACTCTTAAACCTGACGTATCCCTCAAAGGGCGTTAAAACTGCGGCCAGCGCAAGGATACCGGGTGAAAGTCCGGTTTTCGCGCCGCCATGAACTCGTTGAAACTCTGAGCCCATTGACTATGGCCCTCCGCTTGGAACCGCATAATTTCCCCGGGGCCCATTTCCAGCAATTCCGGGAATCGCTCAGACATGGCATAGAGCAAATCCAAAGTCGCGGCAACATCGGCTTGAGCGTTGTGGAAATCGTCACGTAACGGCAAATCGTAGGCGGTGCATACGGAGGCCAAGTTACGTTTCCCTTTTCGATAGCGATCCAAGATTCGGTCCAGCACCAAGGGATCGACAATCGGCTCTAACTGCCCCTCCAAGCGTTGGCGCAACGTTTGCAAACCGTGACGTTTCAGTTCCGCTTCCAGAATCGCAAAATCGAAGGTGACGTTGAAACCGACGACGGGCACTCCCCGCAGCATAGTTTCCGCGAGAATACCCGCAACTTCCTCGAGGCCAACTCGCGGATCAACCCCGTTAGCCTGCAAATATTCATCAGTCAAACCGTTAACCCGACCGGCAGCGGGAGGCATGGGAACGCCCGGATTAATAACCCAGTAAAGCGGCGCGTCCTCACCGTTTGTCCTGCGGATTAACGACACCGTGGCGATACGGTCGCGGGACGTAAAGACACCGGTCGTTTCTGTGTCGAATCCCAAGACTTCCTGATGAAGCCAGGGGGTATTCATATGGTTCATTTCGTTCATAACCAAAGTCTCTCACACACCCTAGAGGCGAAAATCTTTGGCCTCAGTGACGTTGATAGTTCGGGGCTTCCACAGTGACTTCAACATCATGAGGGTGTGATTCCCGCAATCCTGCCTGGGTGATACGCACAAAACGACCCCGATGGCGCAGCTCCTCAATGGTATGTGCCCCGGTATAGAACATCGACTGGTGCAGCCCTCCCACCAGCTGATACACCACCGAGCCGAGGGTACCTTGGTAGGGAACCTGGCCCTCAATGCCCTCGGGAACAATCTTGTCGTCACTGGACACATCGGCCTGGAAATAACGGTCCTTGGAGTAGGACTTGCGGCCCCGCGAACTCATGGCCCCGAGCGAACCCATCCCGCGGTAGTGCTTCCACTGTTTGCCGTTCATAAACACCAGTTCACCTGGGGATTCCTCACAGCCAGCCAACAGGGAACCCAGCATCACCGTCTGAGCACCGGCGACCAAGGCTTTGGCGATATCGCCGGAATACTGCAAACCGCCGTCGGCGATGAGCGGCACATCCGCGCGGGCACATGCTTCGGCAGCCATCATAATGGCAGTAATCTGGGGCACCCCCACCCCAGCCACCACGCGAGTGGTACAAATAGACCCCGGGCCGACACCGACCTTGACCCCGTCAACGCCCGCATCAATCAGGGCTTGTGCGCCCTCTCTGGTGGCAACGTTTCCACCCACAACCTGCACCCCGGAGAACCCAGAATCATTCTTGATTCGCGAAATCATCTCTAGAGCCAGCTTGGCCCCGCCGTTAGCGGTATCTACAATCAGGGCATCCACGCCTGCTTCTGCCAGGGCTTGGGCGCGTTCCCACGCGTCGCCCCAGTAACCGATAGCGGCACCGACCACCAAACGACCTTGGGAATCTTTGGTAGCGTGCGGGAACTGCTCGGTCTTGACAAAGTCTTTGACCGTAATGAGGCCGGTCAACTTGCCGTTTTCATCAATCAAAGGCAGTTTCTCGATGCGATTTTCCGCCAGCAGCTTCATCGCTTCTTCACGAGAAATACCGGTGCGCCCGGTGATCAGAGGCATCGGCGTCATGCATTCCCGCACTGTCTTGGTACTCCACTGGGAGGCGGGCACGAAGCGCAAGTCGCGATTGGTGATGATTCCCAGCAATTCGTAGTCATCAGTCACGACCGGCAAGCCCGACACCCGATACTTGGCGCACAGTTCGTCGAGCTGTTCAATGGTGGCGTTAGGGCCGATAGTGACGGGATCAGTCACCATGCCTGACTCGGAACGTTTCACTTGGCGCACCTGTTGGGCTTGGCTTTCGATGGAAAGGTTACGGTGCAAAATCCCCATGCCGCCCTGACGTGCCATAGCAATCGCCATCCGTGATTCAGTCACAGTGTCCATAGCGGCAGAAATCAGCGGAATATGCAGCTTGATTTCTTTGGAAAAGCGAGTGGAGGTATCCACTTCAGCGGGAATCACATCAGTAACCTCAGGCAATAACAGCACGTCGTCATAGGTCAAACCAGTTAAAAATCGCGGTTCAACACCGTTTTCAAGGTCTTGCAAGGGATTCGTGATTTCGCTCATATGCCTTCCTTAGATACCTGGGAATAAATCTTTTAATGTTGATGTTTATTCTAACGCTCTCGCGCTAACAGTGCTGACGGGGTGGCAATCGCAGTTCAAGTTGGGTTTGCCGGTGATTCGCTCGGATTGGGTTCAGAGTTTGGTTCACTACTACTGAAGGACGGTTCGGCGAGCCCAAATCGTCCTGTGGTAGGACGCTGGATTGCCGGTCCACCCCCTAGTCTTGAAGGGTAAGAAAACACCGCGAGGGAAAGGAAGAAAATGAGTAATGTAACGTATCTCCCCGCTCCGACTATTGAATCTTGGGAATGGCAGGATGAAGCTGCCTGCAAGGATTTAGGGACGGCGGCTTTCTTCCATCCAGACGGTGAACGCGGGGGAACCCGGCGGCGGCGTGCCGCGCAGGCCAAAGCGATTTGCGCGACTTGCCCGGTATTGGAACAGTGCCGCAGTTACGCCCTGAATGCCCATGAACCTTATGGCATCTGGGGCGGCATGACTGAGGAGGAACGCGCCGCTTACTGGAAGGAACGGGAGGCTAAATCCGCATAGACCTGTAGAACCCGGGCGGGGGCAAATCCGCCGCTAGAAATTGCATATATTTTGGGGGCTGAGCCAGTGGCTCAGCCCCCAAAATGTCTATATAAACTTAAACCGAATCGCCTGCCCGACGCGCCAAAACACTATCTTTCAGACGCGCCGGATTGTGGCGAAAATCCAGTTTGCCCGCTAGCCCACATGACCGCGCAGACGCACGGAGAGGCAGGTCACGCAACCTTCGAGCTTCTCATACTCGCCGATGTCTACCGCGACCACTTCGTAACCCATGCTCTCAAAGAGTTCCTTGGACTTGGGAGCGGCGGCGGACATCAGAATCTTGTTATCCTCAAGCAAAACGACGTGCGAACCGGGCTCTTCAGGAACTTCCATGAACTTGTCCCACACGGTCGGGTCGTCCACCAGCGGTTTGTAGCCGACTACAGTGCCGTCGTACAAGGCGGTGACACCGCTCTTGAGGTGGAGCACCTTAGTCATTTCCACAGGGATGACTTCCGCGTCGAATTCCTTCAAGTACTCGGCAAGCTGGCGCACCCCTTCTTCGTTGGTGCGGCCACCGGGAGTTTGCCCGACCCAGACTTTACCGTCAAACTTCAGGATATCTCCCCCGTCCACGGTGCCGGGTTCCTTGATGTAAACCACGCGGTATCCGGCATCCCGAACCGCCTTCTCGACTCCCGCAACTTCAGCACGGCGCTCCGGAGCTCCGGAGCGAGTGATGATGGCGAGATCCCCATAAACAAATACAGGATCCTCAATGAATACCGAATCGGGGCAATCAGGAGCGGGCTCAACCTCGACGGTTTCCCACCCATTATCATTGAGTGCCTTGACGTAGCCTTCCCACTGGCGCAAACCCAGATCATAAGAGACGGCAGATTTTTCAATGTGTGTCACAATCCCATCAGCCATTTTGGGGCTGGGGCGACGAACTAATGCTAATTTCCTAGTCATAGCTTCCAGCGTAGTGGTGGTCCGGAAACCCGTCAAGAGATCGGCGTACTGTGACAACCGGGCTCGCTGGGGATATCGGTGTAGCCCTTCATATTCCTGTGGTTTCGGCGTTGCGGCGCTGGAATGTGCCGGGAGGAGAGACGTTATAACTTAACAGAAAAGACCGGACATATGTCCGGCCTTTTCAAAGCGTGTCTCGATTACTCGACCACAGCGAGCAAGTCGCGGGCAGAGAGAATAACGTATTCCTCACCCTGGTACTTGACTTCGGTGCCGCCGTACTTGGCGTAAATGACCTTGTCGCCTTCCTTGACGTCCATCGGCACACGCACACCCTTGTCGTCAACACGACCGGGGCCTACCGCCACGACGGTGCCTTCCTGCGGCTTTTCTTTTGCCATATCCGGGATGACCAGCCCCGAAGCGGTAACCGTTTCCGCTTCCAGCTGTTTGATAACAACCCGATCTTCTAAAGGTTTAATGCAAACCGACACTGCGATTGCCCTTTCTCTAAGTTTCTGATGATATTTCACCAACCGGGCGCCGTCGCGGGTGGCACCCTGCCAGTCGCTTTGTATTTTATGTCGCATTTAGCACTCTCGCAACCCGAGTGCTAAGTCACTTTCGTATCGCCCTTTTTTGCCGCCGTCCCGAGAGGTTCCCTCTTTGGCTATGCTCGCCCTTAAGATTGAACTATGGCTGAAAAATCTCTGGTGCCAGTATTGAGTAAAGAAGGGTTCCAGTTGCTGGAATCCTTGGGAACCCTAGGACCCTACACGCCGGCACTCGCGGACAAATTGAGCGCCGGCTTACGAAAACGCGGTGTCGCGCCGGAGCTGGTGGCAGCCATTTTGACCCAGCTGGAGCTGCGCGAGGCGGCGCAGGTCAAATTCGGGGATTTCGCGCAAGGCATGCTGTTCACCCGAGACGGTTTGGAGCAAGCCACGCGTTTGCCGGTGGCTGCCGTGCACGCCGGACGTTTTCGTGACGCCGGTTGTCACAAGGTCGCTGATTTGGGTTGCGGGTTAGGGACAGAGTCCCTGGCGTTGGCCGGCTTGGGGATGCTGGTCACGGCATTTGAACTCGATGAAGCCACCGCGGCGGTAGCGCTGATGAACCTGCGTGCCTATCCCGAAGCCCGGGTTACGCAGGCAGATATTTTGGAGCTGGATTGGGAGCAGTTGCGTGCTGAGGGGGTTGATGGCGCTTTCACGGACCCAGCCCGGCGTGACTCCTCCGGCAGGCGACTCCAGCCGGAGTCGTGGAACCCCCCGCTCTCCCGTATTCTCGCTTGGCGAGACGAGATCCCACATGGGAATCTCGGCGTAAAGGTTGCCCCTGGAATCAACTATCAAGCCCTGCCGGCCCAGTGCGAAACCCAGTGGATTTCTGTGGGAGGCGAGCTTGTGGAGGCGGGAATCTGGTTGGGTGACTTGATTCGTCAAAAGGGGCGTTCCGCTCTGTTGATGGATAAACACGGCAAAATTGTGACTGCGCTGCACGATGACACTGCTGCCCCGTGCAACGCACCTGCCCAGTTAAGCGAGACTATTGCGACCGAAGACGAACTGGGGGAATGGATTTTTGAACCCGACGATGCGATTATCCGGGCGGGACTACTGGCTCAGGTTGCAAAACAAACATACACAAAAACGGTATCAAATAAAATCGCCTATCTGACCAGGGATTCTGCCCCAGAGTTAGCTGACACGAAATTAGGTGGCTGGTTCAAGGTTCTGGAAGTCCTGCCTTTGGACGAAAAAAAGATTCGCGCTGGGCTAAAGGCGCGACCAATCAGGTCTTTGGAAATTAAGAAACGCGGAGCCGATGTCTCCCCCGCCCAGCTGCGCCGAAAACTGCTGGGAAAACCCACCAAAGATGGCGAGGATTTGACTTTGATTGCCACGCGTTTGGGCAGCCGACACCGGGCTATCTTATGCCGACGCTATGCGGAAATTTAGACCCCGGGAAAAACCAACTAAAATATACGCGTGTTAAACGGTGCAAGACTGACTTTAGGAATCGAATCTACCTGCGACGAAACGGGAGCGGCCATTGTAGCGGGGAAAACCCAGCTGTTGGCTAATGTGGTCGCTACCTCGATGGATGAATATGCCCGCTATGGCGGGATTATTCCAGAGATTGCTTCGCGTGCGCATTTGGAGTCGTTTTTGCCCGTGGTGACCAAGGCTTTGGATGAGGCGGGCGTGAAGCTCGCAGACATTGACCAGATTGGCGTATCCGCTGGTCCGGGATTGATTGGTTCGCTGGCGGTAGGAATCGCCGGAGCAAAGGCACTAGCCGTCGCTACTGGTAAGCCGCTTTACGGGGTGAATCACGTCATCGGACACCTGGCGGTGGACCAGCTGGTCAACGGCGAGCTGGAACTGCCGGCGGTGGGTCTGGTTGTCAGCGGCGGACACACGAACCTGCTGCTCATCACCGATTTTGCGGCTGAGGGTGGAATCAGGGAACTGGGCGGCACCCTGGACGACGCTTCTGGGGAAGCTTTTGACAAGGTCGGACGGGTGCTGGGACTGCCCTATCCGGGAGGGCCACACGTGGACCGCCTGGCCCGCGAAGGCAGGCTGGGTGCGATTGACTTTCCGCGCGGGCTGGCCGGGGCAAAATACGCTAAAACCCACCCCTATGATTTTTCATTCTCCGGGCTGAAAACCGCGGTAGCGCGCTACGTCAGCCAGCTCGAAGCCGCCCCGGAAGTCAGCGGACGCCCGAACTTTACCGCGGATTTTGCCCCCGCGCGCGAGGGCAAACCATGGTTGCCGGTAGCGGACATTTGCCGGGGGTTCTCGGAATCCGTAAACGACTCTCTGGTGAGCAAGACTATGCGGGCGCTCGCCGATTTCGAGGCAAAAACCCTGGTGGTGGGCGGCGGATATTCCGCTAATTCTCGGCTGCGTGAATGGCTGACGGAGGAATGCGCGCATGCTGGCGTTACCCTGCGGATTCCCCCGCTGAAGTTCTGCACCGACAACGGCGCGCAGATTGCGGCCATCACGGCGGCGATTGCGGATACGAACGCCCCCAGCCGGGCAGATTTTTCGCCAGTCTCCGCCCTGGAACTGACGCGCGTTACTGTCTAGGACAGCTGAATCGTCATTTTCCGCGCTGAGCGTTTTTACCGGATTCACGCCGAGCTACAGGCATCCCTCTTCGTCTGTTGCATCGTCATCGACTTCTTCATAGTCGACCACGTGAGGCACGCCATTCGTATTATTTTCAACCCGGAAGCGCAACATAACACACGGCTCGAACTCACCATCTCCGGATTCGATACTTTCCTCGACTTCGAACAAACCTTCACCCCTATATTCAGGATGAGAAACCGCACTCCAATTAAATCCTACGGGTGCAACATATGGGTGTTCCGGGTCGGCGGGATCGAAAATGTAGACGAAACCCTCGACCCAATCGGGGGTAAAACCCTTCACTAATAAATCCAAGAACCCGTCTGAATTGACATCCTCATAATTCGGCTGGAGTGAAGAATGGGAAACGTCAAATAAGAGCCAGGGTGTCTCCCCATAACGAGCGTCTACTACTTCTTGGGATTCTCCTTCAACCATGGTGAGCCAGCAGCCATCATTCTCATCTGGAATCTTCTTAAACACAGGGCTGCCGTCGTCATTGTATCCAGCGCAATCGTCATTACCCGGATTGACCCAACCTAGCGCAAAGTTATTCCTGTAGTCGAAGGCTTTGATGGCGTCTTTGTCCGGCCCTTTCGCGGCTTCGACCAGGTTCGGCGGCTCAGTGGGTTTCTGGCTTTCCTCCACGCCACCGTAACCCTCAATAGAAACCTTCGAACCCTCAAAACTGGTGACAATAATGTTCGAGCCATCAAGACTCACCTGCCCGGGAGTAGCAAGCTCTTTAGACCACAACAACTTCCCCTCCGGAGAAAAACCAGAAAGCGCCTTCGCGTTATCTATGCTGGGAGCGGCGATTATTTTCAAATCCTTACCACTATAAAGCACCTGCCCAAAACCCTCATCCTTACCAGCCGCCTGAGGAACAGCCACATCAGCACACGCCATCACATCATTCTCTAACGCATAACGCTGACCCGCCCCACAAGCCGGCAAAGAACCACCCTTACCATCAGAACCCACAGGCCACGACACCTTCGACTCACCAGGCGAAACCTCACCACCAGTCGCCTTCCGAACCACATTGAAATAAACCTTTTCCCCCACCGGAGCAAAAACCGCGAGCCTGTCCTCCGGCAAAAACACCGAATAAGGACGCGACACAGCCACACCCTCATCGTCACCCTCGACCTGAATCACCACCAACTTGTTCAAACTCACCTTCAAACCATTAGCCAAACTCGGCTCGGAATGAGACCGCGAGGCACCCAAAACAAACAACAAAACCACCACACCCGCAACCACCAGCAAAGACAAAGCCAGAATCGCGGCCACCAACAACCGACTCCTACGAGGCTGCGCCACACCATCCGAACCCGGACTAGGCATCGAACCAGGCTGATAACCAGCAGAAACCGAACCCTGAGGAAGATCACCAAAAGAACTCACAAACTCATGCTACTATCGACACACTTTACGCATTGAGAAATCGGTTTCTTACGTACGAAAAAACTATTTGTAGCCGCCAAAGAGCCCTGGTTCCTGGTGAGAGATGAACCGGGTATGCTAAGAACCATGACTGAAACGAAGTCGAACGAAACCATAAAACTGGTGCTCACGCTCTCCTGCCCCGACCGACCCGGAATCGTCCACGCTGTATCTGGCATGGTAGCCGGCGCGGGGGGCAATATCATCCAGTCAGCCCAGTTCGCAGACAGCGATACCGGACTGTTCTTTATGCGAGTTGAGATGGATGTTCCCAGCGTTCACGATATTAACGCCCGGGTGGAGGCTTTAGCTGCCGATTTTAAGATGGCTTGGGATTTGGACCAGATTGGGCGGGCGCTGCGCACCGTCATTATGGTTTCCAAAGAGGGACATTGCCTGTCTGACCTGCTCTATCGCGTACGCGATCACTCGATTCCGATTGATGTGAAAGCGGTCGTGGGAAACCACCCAGATTTGGCTCCCATCGCGACGTTCTATCAGGTGCCGTTTATTTTGGTGCCAGTGACGAAAGACAATAAACCCGAAGCGGAACGGCAACTGCTGGACCTGGTCGCCGCGGAAAAGGTCGAACTGGTGGTGCTGGCGCGCTATATGCAGATTCTTTCCGACAAACTGTGCCGGCAGATGAGCGGGCGCATCATCAACATTCACCACTCTTTCCTGCCATCGTTCAAGGGCGCAAAACCGTATGACCAAGCCCACGATCGGGGCGTGAAACTCATTGGGGCTACCGCGCACTATGTCACGGCGGATTTGGATGAAGGTCCTATCATTGAGCAGGACGTTTCCCGAGTGGATCACACGTTTACCGCCATCGATATGCGAAAACAGGGGCAGGACGTGGAACGTCGAGTCTTGGCTCAAGCTGTGAAGTGGCACGCCGAGCACCGCGTGTTGATGAACGGCAACCGTACCGTGATTTTCCACTAATGACGCCGGATTAGAAGTAAGCCATGTCAGAAAACCAGCCTCCGCACAGCGAGAACACGGTCAACCAACTTCCTGGCGACCTGACCACTGACAGCGCGCAACCGACCTACCGGCCTTCGGACAGCGCGCAACTGGACGACCCCAAAACCGCACCCTCAAAGGGTCACTATCGCCAAGAAACTCGTGACATCCGCCGTATTGCATTCATTTTGAACCCGGCCTCCGCCAAAGGCCACGCCCGCAAAACTGCTCGGATAGCCCGGAAAGTACTGGAGCAACGCGGTCTGGAGATTGTCGATTTTCCAAGTGATACTGCGGCACAAGCCCGGGAATCGGCTCGCCGGGCCGCGGCAGATTCCACGGTGGACGCCATTGTTGTTTCCGGTGGAGACGGGATTCTTTCGCTGGTCTTGCAGGAGCAGGTTGGTTCTGACAAGCCTTTGGGGATTATTCCGGCAGGTTCTGGCAACGATCACGCCCGCCACTATGGGATTCCGCTGAATCCGCGTAAATCTGCGGGCATCATCGCGGATGGTTTCGTTAGCCAAACCGATTTGGGACTGGCGACTTTTACCGATTTGCGCGGCAAAGAGCGCCAGCGTTGGTGGTCTACCATAACCTGCGTGGGGTTTGACCAAATGGTGGCGGATAAAACCCAGGAAATGCGCTGGCCACACGGGTCACTGCGCTATATTTTGTCCCTGTTCATTATTCTGGCGAAGTTCCATCCCCGCCCGGTTCGTCTCAGTCTCGACGGGGTGGTTTGGGGCGAAGACCACTTGACTTTGTGCGCCGTGGCTAACGGAAAGTGCTACGGCGGAGGCGTGGTGGTGGCTCCGCAAGCCTCCAGCTACGACGGGGTTTTCTCCATTGCGACGTTGAGCTCGATGCCCCGGCGAAAGGTACTGCGCCCTCTATTGGCTGCCAAGAGGGGAAAGTTCGCCGGCGCTCCCGGGGTGACTTTTCACGAGGCTCGCCAAGTCAGCTTAGAGATGGAGGGGCTGGCTCCCATTGCCGATGGGGAACACTTGGGATACGGGACGGTCAACTTGGAATGTGTGCCTAGAGCCGGATGGTTTATTTTGCCGCGGCCCGAGGGGATTTAGGGCAAAGCTACGGATTTGCTGATCTAGCCTTGCATACCCCTCCTCGCTCGGACCAGAGCAGCAGGAAATGCACGATGCCGTCACGTGCACACGTCGCCGGTCACGAGCAGAAAGTGCGCGAAATGGAGCTGTGACTACCCTCCAAAAAACGCCACCCATGCACTCACTCCATGTAGGAAAATTGCTGTTAATTTTTCAGGTAATGAGAGTAGTTTTGAGAGTAGATTTACTATTTTGCTGGTAAAACCCTGTTGTCCGAAACAGGGTTTTACCAGAGCATTTGTCGGGGGATTTGCAAGGACTCGCTGAGCTCGCCTTGCCCCCACCACTCAACACCATTTCGTCGGGGGATTTGCAAGGCCTCGCTCCGCTCGCCTTGCATACCCCTCCTCGCTCGCCTCGAGACTGAAAACAAGTTTTCGTCTCGGGCTCGCTCGTCGGGGTGACAGGATTTGAACCTGCGACATCCTGCTCCCAAAGCAGGCGCGCTACCAAGCTGCGCTACACCCCGGAAAGGTACATACCATCTTAACCGAAGTTCCGACTTGGAGGAAAACGGCCAAACCCGCTATGCTCTTAACGCACGCGGGCGTAGCTCAATGGTAGAGCTCCAGCCTTCCAAGCTGATTACGCGGGTTCGATTCCCGTCGCCCGCTCCACTTAGACGTCGGATTTGATAAGGCTGGGTTGCGTTTAGCGAGTACGCGCCTAGGGTCTAAATCTCGGCTGCGTTTGGCGAGTTCGCGGTTGCCCTAGTTAGACGCCGATTCTAAGGCAAAAGATCCCCTCGAATGAGGTGGGCTAGGTGACGTGGAACAGGCCTACAGGTCGCCTCTGACTGTGTATCCGATGCGCTTCGATATATCCGATTTAAGCTTTTTCGCTCTCTCTTTGCCTATGAATTTGATCAGTAGCGCGTCAAAATGGTTGGGGTCAACGGTTTTAAGAAAGTTAAGTGTTTGAATCACGGCAAACTCAACTTCATTCCTCGACAGAGCACCGCCCTGTCTATTCAAGTCGGTATGAGACAAATTGTTAACGATTTTTGACAAGGCAGGCGAAATCGGAATATTGGTCTGGGCGGCGATAGTATCGATTCGGGAGCCAAAGTTATCGCTGTTAGGTGCCCGGAACTCAGTGAACCCCTCTAGCACCTTTCGGCACAAATTCCCGGTTCCTAACTCTGGTGGCGCGTCTTCTTGTATTTTCTTAAAAGCTTGCAGCACCATATAGAATGAAAGCCAGTAGTCGTTAGTCAGGCCCACAGCCTCGTTATCCCACTGTCGGCAACGGGTGGATTGCTCCACGCAATTGAAGGTATCCTTGTAAACCTCGTAAAATATAGCCGTGGGCTTCTTGTCATCTTTCTTGGGAACAGCCTTGTCGGCAAGACGAGATTGTAAAATTTTCATATAAGTGTGACTGTGTGTGAAGTAAACCAGCGAGGCAGGTTTTCGGTTCTGGAAGTGCCCGGAGATGAATCTGTCGACTGATATGAGTCTTGCCTCGTCTAGCTCTGACCCCAAGTCATCGAAGAGCACCACGCTATTTTTCAGTGATTGTTTGCGATCCTCCGCCAGAAACTCTGCACAGAAGTAGAGCAATGAAACCAACTTCTTCTCGCCTTCCGACATGCTCTGGGCTTTCTCACCCCTGCGGGTATTTCGATACCCCTCCCCAGTGTTTCCTTCGGTGACTCGCAAATCTCGGTTACCCATGATCATGCACAAGTTTTCATCAAGAAATTTAGCAGTAGCAGAAGTAGTCGAAACTTGTCTCTTTAGGTCGTCGAGGTGTTTCTTGGTATCTTTTTCTACTCTATCTGCCGCTTGTTTCGCATCAGTGGCATCTTTATACTCCTTCTTGGCTACGCTCCAACTTGCCCCGTCTGCGGCGCAGCAGTGCTTCTTCAGACGTGAAATCGCAGAATCTCTGTTGGTGGCGTGCTTGGTTATCTTGTCCATTGCCTCAGCATAGGTAGCCTGAAGGTGCGTGTACTTATCTTTAAGCTCAGAAAAATCGATTTCCGGCTTCTCTCCTTCAATCGAGTCATGTGGGTTTTTCACACGTTCATCAAGCAAATTCTTTGAACGGTTTAATTCATCCAACACCCGCCGCGTTTCAAGGACGACATCGCTCTGCATCATGGGTAAAGCAGCGCAGTAAATTGAGGTATCGAGGCGAATTGCTTCTAAGTTTCTCTGAAAGTTCTCCAGCGCAGAAATGGCATCCTGGCATTCGACTAGTTGGTTTTTTACCAGAACGGGCGCTTCCTCTTCAGTAAAGCGAATGGCATCTTCAAGGCTTCTTAGTCGCTGTTCTGACACAACCCCACCGCAAAACTGGCATGAGTCCCCGGCCTTATGCTTATTCAAGCCTTCACGAACCCAATCGTTTATAACCATGGTGAACGTCTGAGTAGTTGATATTTTTTCGGTGGTCTGCTGCCAGAGCTCATCGGAAAAGACCCAGCCGTTCGGGAGAGTTGGCAAAGGAATAAGGTAACCAGGATCATCCGAGTTTGCTATGTCGATGTTATCTTGAACCTCATTTGGGGATAAAACCTCGTTCTCTTCTGTATCGAGCAAGGCGCGTATCTGCGGTCTCTGAAAATGCCGCCCATCTAGGCTTGGACAATCTTTTTCGAGGTTTTTTCGAACACCGTTCGCAACTCTGTCAACGATTTTCTCTAGGTTCTTTTTGGTATCATCTTCTTGCTGTTGTTTTGCCTTAACATTGTTTTTAGCTGATTCCCACGCTGCTTCGGCTGATTTAATCTCTTTTTCTCGGTCGCTCGCCCCATCGCCCAAGGCGACGGTGGTCACGCCTGGAGCGGAGCCGCCTTCAACAAAGTCTCCAACTCTATCTTTTCGCCATTGATCGTTAAAAGCGTAGACACGAATCGGCTCACTCAAGCCTACTTTCTGAGCACTGAGAGTGGCTCGACTCAGCGCTTCACATACAGTCGTCTTCCCGCTGCCGTTAATTCCGAAGAATACTGAATCGTTCAGTAGCTTTATTCCCTTCAGCGAGTCCTTTGCAACATTCCGCAAAGATTCATTAGCTTCAACCTGGATCATGTCAAATCTCCGTAAACTGTTTGACCAAACTTAGAGTGGCTCAATTCTTGGGCTTGAAGAATTCGAGCGACCGCTATCACAAATGTCTTCACTCTATCCTTGGGGCGGTGAGTAGTGGCAAGCAGATGCGTCTACCAGAAGTCTACTGGAAACCATAAGTCAGTAAGCCCCGATTTCATAAAGTAGCGTATAGAAGGGGTCACCGAACCACGCTTGCCACGTATTGTGGAGAACTAAAATCCTGGGGGGTCGTCGGTTTATTGGCAGGTCGGTCTGTGCATGTTTTCCGCTGGCGTCTTCGAAGTGCTCTCGGTCACTCTAGCCAGAATCGAACAAGCGTGTTCATGACCGTTTATAAGAGCGCGGGGAGAGAAGATGCTAACTCTAACTGGATAATCTCAGACACTCATGCGTCCCTCGCCTTGAACTCATCAACACAAACGCCGAACCAGATTCCTGCCGCCAGCTCCCACGCACCAGGGGAAAGTGGAACCGCTCTGGCCAGACTGTCGAGCTACACCATAGGAGAGGCGCAAGCGTCCTGAAAACCAGCAAAACCCCTGCCCAACAGCCAATTCGCGGCAATCTTACCCCCTATTAAATGCGAGGTCTTTGGCTCCACTTGGGCGATTCACTTAAACTTCCACTCACCCTCTGGGCCAATCTTCAAACCAAAAGACGAGCCAGCCATAGTGTGTTTACCTCTTTTCAAACTCGTGTTGGCTCATGGGATAATCGGAGGTGTGAATGATTGGCGCCAAGTAGTCATCGAGAGGCTTTCTGCTGCCCGCATGTATCCTTACCTGGAACAATGTAACGGTAATCGCAAGGCGGCGCTGAACCTGTACCGATGGCATGGTGGATTAACTGCAGCCGTGCAAACCGTGCTCGGAAACACTGAAGTTATTTTGCGTAACGCTATTGACCATCAGCTGCAAGCCTGGAACAAAGCGCAAATCCCAGGAACAGACAGTTGGCTGCTACAAGAACCTGCCGCGCCGTTGCGGTCCTTGAGCGCTGCTAAGCGTAAAGATGCGCTACGAAGAGCTAAAGCCCAAGCCGCGAGTAGGCCCATAGAGCATCACCGTTATGGTCAAGATGTTACCCACGATGATGTACTAGCCCAGATCATGTTTGGTATGTGGCGAGACCTGCTTCCGAACCACTTACCAGCAGCTAATCCCAGGCTTCGCGCTAATATCAATCGGGCACGATTATGGAATGAGGCATTACGTTACGCGTTTCCGCGCCTAGACGACGCAAACGGAGAAGTAACATTTTGGCGGGTAGCTCATCTACACCGACTTCGCAATCGTGTATCCCATGTTGAACCATTGCTAAACGTGGACGTGAAAGCCCAGATTCAAGAAGCTTTCGATCTTGTCGCTTCTATCAACCCCGTGGTGGCAGATTGGCTAACAGGTATCTCCCAAGTAAGCGCTGTAATGACCCGTAGACCGGCAACGAATTGAGAAGAGAGCCTAGCAGCGCTTTCGTCCGCTAGACCCTCTAAAGACATGATGGGAGACCTTGTTCCCACCTTCTGCACCTTCTACTTTACCACAGCACTCGTAGAAGATTTGAGATCCCAAAATCTCCTGCAGTATTACATTAACAATCAACCAGATCCATTGGCTCACCCACGGTGTTTTCTTTCTGTTGGATCCCCATATTGAGAGGTGACCTGTTTTTTCTCGGTTATTCTTATGGTTAGGTGCGTGTGAACGAAGGGCGTGGTTGTGATGGCGTGTGGTAAAGCGGTAGAGCTTTTTCTTGTCGATGGAACCCCGGGTGGTATGGCTACTGCGGGGATAGCGGATTGGACGGGTATTCTCATTTCTGCGCGTCGAGATCAGCTTGCCCAGCTTCATAAGCGCGAGGAAGCCAATAGTGGAAGTTTTCGTCGGCCTCTTTCATCACGTTGACGTTCGTCGAAGAGGTAAGCCAGAAGTCGATATGGAGGCTTCCTCGTTCATCGATTCGCAGATAGTTTGCGTTATTTTTCGGGATGTAAGTTGCTGATTCTCGGCAGAATCCGGAACGTTGCAGGGCGATTGCTTGTTCGTTGGCGCTGCCGTACTCGACATAGCCGTACCAGTTGTTAGGAAAGCTCTGGACGTGGTGGATTTTCTTGTATTCATTGGAAAATCGCGGGAAATATTGGGAGAGACTGAAAAGGCTCTGCTCTTAGCTGTATGCCTTGCGATTTTGGGCAATTTCTTATGCGTATTGGTGAGATCTCTTGCTCACAGATTCGTTACGCGTTTTTCGCGAGGCAAGATCTCTATCTCTAAACCGGCTAGTACGACTTCTATGATGATTTCAAAGTATTCCTGGCTCATGCGGTCTTCGTTTTTCGGGTTGGCTAGCGGAATTAAGTAGCCCTGGATCATGTCGGCCAGCGTTGTGGAACTGGCAGCTAGGGGCTGAAGCCGGGTAATCATTTGACCTAGGTCGTGGCGCTGTTCCTGCTTGGTTGGGCTGCGCAAGTTGCGAGCAGTAATGCTCCACAGCATCGTGTTGATGATAATTGTGTATGCGATGTGAATGTACTGGCTAAAACCAGCGTCCTGTAGTTTTTCGTAAGCCACCTCCAAGATTGGTACCAACGCGGCGTCAATATGTCCATACATCAGTTTGTCGGTGACTCCGGGGAATTCAAGAAAGACGGGCCTGACATTGCCTGCTAGGGAGATGAACCAATCTTTCCATTCCAGCTGCTCGTCCGGTAGCTCGATGCTGCTAGTGATTTCGCCGATTACAGAAGCGGTAATGGCGTCACGGTTCTGGTAATGGTGGTAGATGACAGAGGGAACTACTCCCAGACGCTGCGCAAGGTCGCGAATCGACCATTTTTCTAGACCGCACTCTCGGGTCAGTTCCATTGCGGCGTACATGATCTTTTCCTGTGTCAGCCAGGCGCGTCTACCCGTGTTTACCCGCTTGTCTTTATTTCCCACGAAAACAGCATACCCTCGACCTCGACAATACTAGAAAATTGACAATACTAGAACATTGTTCTAGTATTGTTTCAGCTTGATTGGCAGCTCACTTTGGAAAGGATGTTTTCATGTGCGCCACTAATGAACGAAACGAGAAAGTCGAATCAAAAATAACGGGACTGTTTCCCCTGTTTTTGACGGTGTTACTGGCATATATGGGGCAGATGATCCTTAATCCAATTCTGGCTCCGCTATCGCGCGAAATCGGGTTGAAGGAATGGCACATTGGCGCCACCATTTCGTTAGCAGCCATCATGTTCTCTCTTACCTCCACCAGGTGGGGACGGATCTCGTTGCGATGGGGATCTCGGCGCATCTTGCTTATTGGCATGCTTGCTGGAATCCTGGCTCTAAGCGGATTCGCTATGGTGGTGTGGCTAGGATTTAAGGGTCTGCTCACCGGCATAGCGTTGATTCTAGGAGTAGTCATAACTAGGGGCGTGCTGTACGGCGGTGCCATCGCATCAGTATCCCCAGCAGCGCAAACCTACGTTGTGACTCATACCTACAGCGAGACGCAAAGGGTAAAAGGTGTGGGAGTCTTGGGCGCTGCACAAGGATTCTCGTCTATTCTTGGAGCCTTATTGGGCGGCAGCCTTGCAGCTATAGGAGGTTTCATGACTCCCTTGCTGGTGATGCCCCTGGTCATGCTTTTAGGTGTTGTCGTTTTGCTGCTAACATTCAAACCCACAGGTGGCGAAGAAAAAGTCGCTCAACCGGCAAAAGTTTCCTATTTTGATTCAAGAGTATTCGTGTTCCTGGCTTGCGGTTTCCTCATGTT